>JAZLKG010000088.1:0-44668 GCA_045597465.1 Bacteroidales bacterium
AATTCCTCGTGAATGTCGCCAAAATAGCAGGTCTCTTGTCTTGCAAGAAACTTCATAATGGCGATGCGTGCCGGATGCCCAAGGGCTTTGGCCAACTGCGCCAATGTCTCGGTCTTTATGCAGTATTTCTTTTCTGTCATCGACGTTGTCGTTTTGTTCTTGGTCGCAAAACTACGAACAATATTTGGATTTACAAAGGGATATCCCAATTATTTATCTTTTTTTAACATTTTTTTATATCGTATGCCTTTTGCAAAGATGGACGGCTCATTTATTTTGTTTTTTTTATTCCATCTCCAGACTGATGCTTACCTCTCCTGTCCCAAATGCTTCCTTCAGCTGATTCTTGCTCATTCCCTCAATCTTGCCGATGGGCGTGTAGCTCCACGTATTGCTGTCGAAGAAGATGCAGAGCTGGTTGCCTGTGTAGAGCATTATCTCGCCGGGCTGAGTGGTGATGCGGGTATCAGCAGACGGCAAGGAGAATCCAAGTCCGCCAACTTTCTCAAAACCGCCGTAATCGTCGGCCTTGTAGGTTATTGGGCCGTTTTTCAATCGCTCTGCAAGGGCTTTTGTCGCAGCGTTGTCTGCAAGATTCACTTTCAGAGTGGTGTTGTTTACTGTAAGATTCATAGTGCTGATATTAATGTTGTTGTCAGAAACCTCTTCGTCTGGAGTCTCATTTTCCGAGGGAATCTCAACTGGCGGTTTCTGATCCTCATTTTTAATGATTGTAGGTTCCTCGTCGTTGTTGCAAGCCAGGATATTTGTTAGGGGCAACAAGGCTATGAGGAATGCAATGATTCTTTTCATAGGTTATCATTTTTTATCACGCCGCTCTCCATTGCGCTGGGGTCTTTCCCGTAAGGCCCTTGAAGAAGCGGACAAAGTGTTGCGGATATTCGAAGCCGAGGCGCTGACTCACTTGAGAAACGGACAAAGCCCCCTCCGGCTCCCCCAGGGGGGAGAGGCTTAGCAGCTCCTTTGCCTTGGCGAGGATTCTGTCGTTGATTAAATCCTTGGCGGTGCGGCCTGTCTCGGTCTTTACGAGCGATCCGAAATAGCCGGTTGAAAGGCAACACTTGTCGGCGAAGTAGGCAACGGTTGGGAGACCCTCGTTTTCTGCCTTGTCGGCCAGGTATTCGTCAAGAAGCATCAGAAACCTCTTAACCACCGAATTGTTGATTTCCTCACGGGTGATAAACTGACGGTCGTAGAAACGGAGGCAGTAATTGAGAAGGAGCTCAATGTTGCTGACAACGAGCTCACGTGTATGCCTATCGATGGCGTGATGCAATTCCTGCTCAATCATGGCGAGCACACCCTTGAAAATCTCAACTTCCTGAGCCGAAAGATGCAGAGCCTCGTTGCTGGTGTAGTCGAAAAACTCGTAACGGCTCATCTGCTTGCCAAGTGATGTGCGGTTCAAAATGTCGGGATGAAAGGCCAGAGCAGTGAACTTTGGGAAAGGCACTTCAGGATTCGGCTCCACATTCACCACCTGCCCGGGCGCAAAACTCGTAACAGTCATCTCGTCGAAATCGTACTCGGTGCGGCCATACGATAGCTTGCATCCCTTGTTTTCCTTCAGGTAGATGGCGTAGATGCCATAATGCATCACACATTCCTTTATCTGCTCAGTATCAGCTATATGCACAACGCTTACCAAGGGATGAAGAGTCTCCACCCCCTGATAATCGTTGAACTGCTGAATTGTGTCGATATGAATTATGTCCATTTATTTCAAATTCTCATTAAAGAAACTCTCAAGCTTGTCCCAGGGAATTGCCTTGTCCTTGCCGCCGTCATAGAGGTCGCAGTGCGAGGCGTTGGGGATAATGAGAAGCTCCTTGTTTTCTGGAACTGGATTTGGCTCACGGACAGCGTCATAGCCCTTTGCCTTGCCTGTTGTCATGTACTCGAAGGCATCCTCGCCGAAATAGCGTGAATGGGCTTTCTCGCCATGAACTATCAGCACTGCCGAGCGGATCTCGTTGATGTAATAGAGGAATCGTGCGTTGGAGTAGGCCTGACAGCCTGTGGTGCGCCAGCCGTCGTTGGAGTTGCCCGAACGCACGTGGTATCCACGTGGAGTCTTGTAATAGTCGTAATAATCCTTCACGAACTGAGGCGCATCCTCCGGCAATGGGTCAACCACACCGCCAGCCTGAGAGAACTTTCCGCTTTTGAGGTCGGCCATGCGGGCATCAGCCCAGGCCTTTCGTGCTGATGTGCGGGCATCAGAGCTGTTGTCGGAGTCGAAATAGCCATTGCCATTCACACGGCTCATGTCGTACATTGTCATTGATGCAGTGGCTTTGATGCGGGGATCGGCTGCGGCTGCGTTCAGAGCGATTCCGCCCCAGCCACAGATACCGATTATTCCAATCTTGTCGGCATCAACGTCCTCACGCATAGAGAGATAATCCACTGCGGCAAGGAAATCCTCGGTGTTGATGTCGGGAGACGCGGTGCGGCGTGGCTCGCCCGACGATTCGCCTGTGAATGAGGGATCGAAGGCAAGTGTGATGAATCCACGCTCGGCCATTGTCATAGCATAGAGGCCCGAGCACTGCTCCTTGATGGCCCCGAATGGTCCGCATACGGCAATCGCCTTCATCTTGCCATTAGCATTCTTGGGAATGTAGAGGTCGGCGGCAAGAGTGAATCCGTATTGTGTCTTGAATGTCACCTTCTCGTGGCTGATGCTTTCGCTCAGAGGGAAAGTCTTGTCCCATACCTGAGTCATTGTGATGGTCTTCTCGTTCATGTTGTTAGTATTGCTCTGCACGCAGGCGCTAAGCAAAAGCGCCGAGAGTGCTACGGTGAATAAATGTTTCATAATTGTATTTTGCTTTTTCTGATGCAAAGTACGCACATTTATCTATAAATCCGCATACCAAAATCGTTGGAGTAATTACCAAAATTTCGGCAAGAGCTATCCCAGCATGTTTATCGCGAAGGCCAGCAACCATGCCAGTATCAGCGAATATAATATCGACAGCCAGCCCCAGCGTTTCTGTCCGCCTTCCTTGAACATTGCCGTGGCCGTGGCTATGCAGGGGAAGTAGGTGAGCACAAACACCATAAATCCAAATGCCGAGTAGGGGGTGAGCGGTGTGCGTGACGATGTGTCGTTGGCTATCTTGGCGCTCAGTGATTCGGTGTTTTCGCTGTCGGAATGGTACAGAACTCCCATTGTGGAGACTACGATCTCCTTGGCGGCAACTCCTGTAAAGAGCGAAATGCCCAATTTCCAGTCGAATCCCAATGGCTCGATTACTGGCTCTATGGTCTTGCCGATGCGGCCGATGTAGCTGTATTCCTGACGTTCGGAGTCGGTCATCTCCTTGTCTGGCAATGGGAAATAGCCGAGAGCCCAGATGATAATCGATGCTATCAAGATAACGCCTCCCATCTTCTTGAGGTACTGAGCGGCCTTTTCCCACATGTGTTTGAGAACGCTGCGCATGGTTGGTATGCGGTAGGGTGGGAGCTCCATTACGAATGGCGCGTCCTGACTCTTGAATGTGGTTTGCCGTAGAAGTATTGCTGTAAGTGCGGCTATTATTATGCCTATTACATAGACTGATAGCGTTATCGCCGCTTGATACTGTGTAAAGAATGCGGCGGCCATCACTGTGTAGAGCGGAAGCCTTGCCGAACAGCTCATGTATGGGCTTATCATCATTGTGAGCAGCCTGTCGGAGCGGTTCTCCAATGTTCGGGTTGCCATGATGGCCGGCACGTTGCATCCGAATCCCATGATGAGCGGGATAAAGGATTTGCCGTGCAATCCTATCTTGTGCATTATCTTATCCATGATGAAGGCCACGCGCGCCATGTAGCCGGTATCCTCCATCAGCGAGATAAACATGAAAAGTATCACGATGTTTGGCAGGAAAACTATCACGCCGCCCACGCCGCCTATTATGCCGTCAACAATCATGTCTTTAAGAATGCCGTCGGGCATCAGCGCCTTTACTCCGTCGCCTATCCATTCCACCAGCATCTCTATCCATTCCATTGGATATTCACCTAATGTGAATGTGGCCTGAAACATTAGGAATATAGTAAGCAGGAAGATAGGGAATCCCCAGATCTTGTGGGTGATAACGCGGTCTATCTTATCCGTTTGTTTACGTGAGTTTATTACACCGATTGTTAATGTTTCCTTAAGCGCGCCGGCTATGAAACCGTATCTTGTGTCGGTGATGAGAGTCTCGGTATCGTTCTGATACTGCGCCTCCAGTTTCGCTATCTCGGCCTTGGCCTGGTCTATGATGCAGCTTGGGTCGTCGTGATGCTCGGCCACCTTGTCTTTGGGGTGACTGTGCGATTCATCTATGGTGTTCTCCATCACGATTTTCTCGATGTCGCTGTCCTTCTCTATGAGCTTCAGCGCCATGAAACGTGAAGGAATTCTCGATAGAATAGCGTTGTCGTTGTGGATGAAAATCTTGTCCTGAATGTTTCGGATGGATTTCTCGATGTCGTTGCCGTAGTTGATGTGGATGTGTCGGTGGGTTGGCGACTTGTCCTCAAAATCCCTGATTATGCTGTCGAAGAGCATTCCGAAGCCTTTGCCCTTGGAGCTGACTACGGGAATCATAGGAATGCCGAGCAGCTTGCCGAGCGAAAGATAGTCGAGTTTGTCGCCGCGGGCCTCCAGCTCGTCATACATGTTGAGCGCCACCACAACTTTGATATCCATATCTATAAGCTGGGTGGTCAGGTACATGTTCCTCTCCAGGTTGCTGGCGTCCACCATGTTTATCACGATATCGGGATTCTGGTCGGTGATAAACTTGCGCACGTAGATCTCCTCGGCTGAATATGCTGTGAGCGAGTATGTGCCGGGAAGGTCGGTGATATTGAATGTGTAGTCCTTGTATTTGAACTGCGCTGTCTTGGCGTCAACGGTAACGCCCGAGTAGTTGCCCACGCGTTCCTTGCTGCCCGAGGCATAATTATAGAATGTGGTCTTGCCACAGTTTGGATTTCCCACCAGGGCCACGTTGATGATATTTCCGTGGTCCTTTACCTCGTTGGTAATCACCTGCTCTATGGTGAGGTTCTCGTTGTTTACTTCAAGCGCGGCCTCGTTGATATGATCCATCGATACCACCTCTATCATCTGCGCCTCGCTCTTTCTTAGCGACACGTGATAGCCCATTATCTCATATTCTATAGGGTCGGAGAGGGGCGCCTGCTTTACCACATGCACTTTCTTGCCCTTTACGAAGCCCATTTCCATTATTCTTTTGCGGAATGTGCCTCGGCCCTTTATCTTGGTTATGATGCCATCCTGCTCGATGGCCAGCTCGTTGAGATTCATCTTGAATATGTATTGATTTCAAGATACAAAATTGCAATTTTATTTTCTAATTGCCAATACCTAATTTTAGGTATTTTGCCGGGAAACGCCTGACGGCGTTTCTTTTTATCCGAAAATTAAAAGAATGAAAAAGAATTAAAAGAATGGCTTTTTTTTGGGGGGCACGAATTACCGTAAATTAATGTGAGTTTTAGGGAGTCGCTTCGCTCAAAATCTTTCAAAAATCTTTTTGTCCCTACGGGACCTCAACTGTATCAGTAAACCATTCTTTTAATTCTTTTTTATTCTTCCCATTTTCGGATAAAAAAAGGCAATGCCGTCAGGCATTGCCCGTATATCAATTATTCGGATAGCGCGTTGTAGTTTTCCACGTCGCGCAAGCGGCGCTCTATCGCTCGGCTGCGTACTCCGGCGCTGTCTATCACGTTGGCGGCCTCGTTGAGTTTCTTTCGTGTCTTGTCGAGGATGTCGCCGAAGTTTGTGAACTCGGTCTTCACCTGCGACAGGAGTTTCCAGACCTCGCTGCTGCGCTTCTCGATGGCGAGGGTTCTGAATCCCATCTGAAGGCTGCTGAGGAAGGCTGCGAGGTTGGCCGGTCCTGTAACTGTAATCTTGAATTCCCGCCTCAAGGATTCAAACAATCCTGTGCGTCTAAGAATCTCTGCGTAAAGTCCTTCGGTAGGCACAAACATTATGGCGAAATCCGTTGTAGCTGGCGGTATTATGTATTTGCTGTTTATTTCGGCGGCGCACTTTCGGACCGATGCCTCAAACCTTGCGCCCTCCTTCTCGATGTCGCCGCCGTTGTCGTAGGCGTCGAGCAGGCGCTGATAATCCTCTATCGGGAATTTGCTGTCGATGGGCAGAAGCACGGGCTTGCCGTCAGGATCGCTGCCCGGAAGCTTTACGGCAAACTCCACACGCTTTTGCGAGTCTTCCTCCACGCAGGCGTTCACCAGGTATTGCTCGGGGCTCAGAATCTGCTCAAGGATGTTCCCTAATTCCACCTCGCCCATGTTGCCGCGCGTCTTCACGTTCGAGAGCACGCGTTTCAGGTCGCCAACGCCCTCGGCCAGGCCGTGCATCTCGCCAAGACCTTTCGATACCTGCTCCAGACGCTCGCTTATCAGCTTGAACGATTGGTTGAATCTTGTCTCTAACGTTTCCTTTAGTTTGTCGTCCACCAAAACCCTGATTTCATCGAGCTTGGCCTTGTTCTCGTCACGTATTTCTTTAAGTGATTTCTGCATCTCCTCGCGGTTGGTCTTCCCGGTGGAGTCGGAGAGTTCGTAGAGTTCCTTCAATCTTGTTGAGAATAGCTGAAGCTGAATCTTCTGCGACTGCGCCAATGCGTCCACGTTGCGGCCTATGGTCTCGCTCATCAGACGGAACTGCTCGCTGCTCTCCAGACGGTTTTGAGAGTCGGAGTTCAGGTGGTCGCGGCGCGATTGGTCAAACTCCTCCCGTGTTACAGTCTCCAGGTGGTCTATGTCGCTCCTCAGCTCGTTTATGGTATTCCGGGTGCTGATGCTTTGCGCAACTATTGCAACCGCTATCAGGATAAGTAGTATTAGTATTGCTATTTCCATTTTCCTTTTTTTGATTAACAAATTTACATTTTTTTGATTGTATTTCCAATATATTGGATTTTTTTTTGCAATTTTGCCGTATTAAAATAATTGATTTGTCATTATGAAGAGATTTGTAGTTATTATAGCAGCGCTTGCAATATGCGCTTGTATGTCGTCGTGCCACAAGCATGGCTACAGAACCATTCCCTGTCCGCATTTCAGTTTTGCAACCCGTTAATCCCCTGTCCTGTATGGAAGTGATTTACGGCATAGGCAATTACAGCAGCCTGCAGCCGTCATGTGTTACAGTAGGCACTTTCGATGGATTGCATGTGGGGCATAGGAAGATTTTGCGTACGCTTGCTGATATATCCTCGGCTAATGGATTGCGCAGCGTGGTGCTCACCTTCGATCCCCATCCCCGTCAGGTGCTTGCTCCTGATACAGCTGTTAGATTTGTGCTTACACAGCAGGAGAAAATCGAAGCCTTCCGCATGGCCGGAGTCGATTGTCTTGTGGTGCATCCCTTCAGCCTTCAATTTGCCAGCCTCTCAGCTAAAGAGTTCCTTCAGGATATTCTGTGCAATAAGTTGAGGATGAGACATCTCGTCAAGGGCTTCAATAATCATTTCGGATGCGACCGTCTGTCGTCGGAGGCCCAGATTTCCGCAATAGGCGCCCTTTCCGGATTCGGGGTCACCCAGGTTGATGCCGAGGTGGCCTCTGGCGTAAAGGCCTCTTCCACAGTTCTCCGTCAGCTCTTGCTCGATGGCGATGTCCATAGGGCACATGATATACTTGGCCGTTGGTTTCCGCTCTCGGGCACTGTGGTGCATGGGCGCATGATAGGCCGTACTATAGATTTCCCTACTGCGAATATCAGGGTCGGTTGCGTAAACAAGATAATACCCGCAGCTGGGGCCTATGCGGCCGTGGCAAGCATAGAAGGCTGTTTGTGGCCCGCAATGCTCAATATCGGCACCAATCCCACAGTGAATAGTGATTCCGACAGCCTGCTGCTCGAGGCTCATGTGATTGGATATCATGGAAACCTTTACGACAGTGTCCTTCCGCTGCAGTTGCTGCGCAGGATGAGGCCCGAGTGTAAGTTTCCCTCGCTCGATGCGCTTAGAAATCAGCTTGTTGCCGACCGGGACAATGCCATGGCTATTTGTTGCCGAGAGTTTCCTCAAATTGCTGAAGGTATCCGGGGTCTTTGATCTCGATGCCGTCGCGGAAGCATTTGAAAATCTTGCCGCCTTTCAGGTAGGCTGTTTCCAGATAGTTGGAGTCCACGTCCAGTATTATGTGCCTTGTCATGAATACTGGGTCGGATTTTTTGAAATAGATATCTGTGCTGGTCTGTCTTTCGTCCAGTACAGATATTTTTATTGTGTCGTTGTCCTTTACAAAAAGCACAGTTTTCTCTTCTGGAGTCTCTTTCTTGACTATCGTGGTCTGTTCTATGTTTTCTCTTACCGAGTTTACGTACTCATCCACTTTCTCCAGGTAGTCGGAGTCGCTTATGCTGGCTGATACGCTGTCTTCTCCTTCCGGGCTTTCCCCATTATTGTTGTTGCCGCCGTTGCTTGGCCATAAATTGCCGCATGAGTATACTGCGGGCATCAGCAGCATGGCGAAGATATATGTTTTTATTTTCATTTTCCTTGTGTTTGGTTTTCCCGATAGCATCAGCCCCAATATTTGATGGCTGAGATTATAAAAATTATCACGAATTAGACGAAACCGCGTTGCCATGGCCTGCAGTTTGGGTAATTCGTGATAATCGTGGTTTCAGAGGATTTATCCCTTGAGTCCGCCTGTTATTGCGATGGTCTCGCCGGTGATGTATGCTGCGTCGTCCGATGCCAGGAATGCAGCCAGTGCTGCCACTTCCTCAGCCTCGCCAAAACGGCCCAGGGCTATGCCCTTCTTCAGCTCTTCCTCGTCGAGGGCGGAAGTCATGTCGGTCTTTATGAAACCAGGCGCGATGGCGTTTACTGTGATGTTTTTCATGCCTACTTCCTTGCTGAGAGCCTTGGTGGCGGCTATTATGGCGCCCTTGGCTGCCGAGTAGTTGCACTGTCCGGGCAGGCCGATGAGGCCCGATACCGATGCCATGTTGATGATACGGCCGTGTTTCTTGCGGATCATCTTCTTTACCACTGTGCGTGTAACGTTGAAGAAGCCGTCGAGGCTGGTGCTCAGAACCTTGTGCCAGGCCTCAGGCTCCATCATGGGCAGCAGCGAGTCGGCTGTTACGCCGGCGTTGTTTACGAGTACGTCTATGTATGCGTCCTTGTGGGCGTTCTGCCAGTTCTCTATGGCGGCCTGAGTCTCCTCTATGTTGGCCACGTCGAATTTTATGATCTCGCCTTCCTGTCCGGCCTCCTTGCAGAGTGCAAGGGTCTCCTCGGCCTTGGCGGCGTTGGATACGTAGTTGATGAGTACGTAGTAGCCCTGGCTGGCCAGTTTTACGCAGATGGCGCGGCCTATGCCACGGCTTCCGCCTGTTACTAATGCATATTTCATTTCGCTAAAAGTGTTAAATTATTTCGTTAATAATACAATTCCTCTTCCTTGGCGTTCAGATACTTCCTTGTGCTAAACAATGATGCTATGAAGGTGCCGCCCATTCCCAAAGCCAGCATGGCTATCAGGCATGGATAGAAAGCCTCTATCTTGAATACGCCATTGAGTATCTGTTCCAGAAAATCTATGGTTGCTGTAAGGCCTATGGCCGATACCACTACCGCCACAAAGCCCTGTACCAGCGAGTGGCTGATATATGGCCTTACAATCCTGATAGCCGGCGCGCCTATCAGCTTGGCTGTGCGGATGTCGAATCTGTCGCCGCTCATCTGCAGACGTATGGTGTTGTTGATGAGTATTATTGTTATTATGAGCAATATCACAGTAAGTATCAGCACCACTGTGGCTATCTTGGATATCACCTTTGTGGTGTTTCTCATCACGTCTTTGGGATAGTATACGGCATCTACGGCATCGTATTCCTTCAATTGCTTCTCTATCGAGATTATGCTGTCGGTATTGGAGTACTCGTCAGTAAGTTTTATCTCTATCTGCGAGAACAGCGGATTGCCGCCCAGTATCTCCATGAAATCCTCGCCAAGCTCCCTGGTGAGCTCCTTGGCGGCGTCGTCCTTGGAGATGAATTCGGTCTCGCGGGCGAAGGGACAGCCGCCCAGTTTCTTCCTGAACTGGTCTATGTCGGCCTGAGAGCTTCTCTGGCTTAGCGATACGGTCATCTTGAGACTCGATTTGAACATGTCGCTTATATGCTGGGTATTCAGCAGAAGCATAAAGAATAGCCCAGCCATGTAGAGCACCAGCGCCACGCATAGAGTGCTCGAGAAGTACGACGTAAACAGCTTGCGCCTGTAGTATCCGCTTGTGTTGACGCCTTGTTTTTCTGTCTGTTCCATTTTAAGTATTGTACGTGTTGTTTAAATGTAGTAGATTTTTGTTTCGCAAATGTATAAAAATAATTGCTTTGCAACAAATAAATGTATAGTATAAAATACGGATATTGGCCTTTTGTCTGGCTGATGGAAAAAACACCGGCTTATAACTTCCTAATTATTAAAACTCTAAAAAAAACTTTCCATTAATATGATTTTTTTTATTGAAAATATTTGTTTATTCCGAAAATCCGCCTTATCTTTGCACTGCAAAAATTAAGAAAATTAATTCTCCAATAGCTCAGTTGGTTAGAGCATCTGACTGTTAATCAGAGGGTCCCTGGTTCAAGTCCAGGTTGGAGAGCGATATTTGTTTAATATTTTTTTATTTTCTCCAATAGCTCAGTTGGTTAGAGCATCTGACTGTTAATCAGAGGGTCCCTGGTTCAAGTCCAGGTTGGAGAGCAAATTTGTTTAACATTTTTTTATTTTCTCCAATAGCTCAGTTGGTTAGAGCATCTGACTGTTAATCAGAGGGTCCCTGGTTCAAGTCCAGGTTGGAGAGCTTCCCAATTCCAGGATACTTCCTTCAGTATTCTGGATTTTTTTCCCCGAAACATTTTTTAATCAACACTGAAATAACGAGAGGCGCTATCCGTGATGGACCGCGCCTCTCATTTTTTTTGTTTTTTATTCTCTAAGAGGTTAAGAGAGTTAAGAGTTTTTCTCCGTTTAAGAGATATAGAACCTAACGGTTCTGAGGTTAAGAGCGTCAATTGATGAACTCTTACACTCCGTTCGCTTGCGAACAATTTCTCTAAAAATTATTTATATACTCTTAACTCTCTTACTCTCTTAGAGAAAATTTTATTCCTTTCCAACGAAAATCACCGCGCCGTCCTTGGGCACGTTGATTTTGTAAGTCTTGTTTTTGGATGGCTTCAGGGTTTTCATGCTGCCGTTGAGCCTCAGGTCGTCGCTGTACATTGTGATGTCGCAGCCGAGCATCGGGAGCGAGATCTCACGTTTGAGTGGCTCCTGCTGTGCGTTTATTGCAACCACATACCATGTGTGGCCGTGACGGCGGGCCAGTATCAGGTACTTGCCGGGATAGGCGTCTATCAGCTTGATGTCGTCCCAAAGAGTAGGCACTGTCTTCAGAAAGTCGAGTTTCCAGGGCTCGTTGTCCTTTGTAATGTCGGGATAGAGCGCCATGTGGTTTAGCGGACACTGGAACAATACTGCCACCGCCATCTGGAAAACATCAGAGGTGACACGGTGGCCGCCCAATACTGTGGTGTCGTTGGTGGTGTTGAAGTATTCGTTTAATGTGGTTCCGCCATAGTCCATGGCAGCCACGGAGTTGCGTATCAGCGGATGAAGTGTGGCGTTGTAGCTTTCCTGTCGGCAGAAGTCATCGCTGAAGTGCAGATTCTCGCTGGCCAGAACGGCCTCGTTGGCTATGAAGTTGGGATACATCCTCTCCCAGCCGCGTGGCAGTGTGGCTCCGTGGAAGATCACCTCCAGGCCGTATTCGTTGGCATCAGCCAGGATATCCTCGTAGAGCTGCATGGTCTGCTGCTTGTCGCTGCCCATGAAGTCTACCTTTATACCCCTGATGCCTATGGATTTCATCCATGCCATCTCCTTGCGTCGGTTTATCAGGTTGTTCATGATGTTTCGTGGAGTCTGGGGCGCGTCGTTCCAGTAGCCGTTGCTGTTGTACCAGAGGAAGAGGCTCACACCCTTGCCCAGCGCATATTTCGAGAGCATCTCTATGCTGTCGCGGCCTATCTGCTTGTCCCACCAGTTGTCTACCAGCACCGACTTGTAGCCCATCTTGGCCGTGAAGTCGATGTATTTTATCTGTTCCTTGTAGTTTACCGACTCGTCCATGCCGATGATCCAGCTCCATGTGCCGGCGCCGTAGTCATATTCTTTGGAGGGCTGATACAGGGGCTCCACGAAATCCCACGGAATGGTGGTTTCGGCTATCGGGGCCAGATTGTCGCCCACGGTTATGGTTCTCCAAGGAGTGGCTCCGGGCAGTGGAATGCCGGGTGCCGACGATCCCACAAAGTTGAAATCGCTCTCCATGGGGTTCTCTATCTTGTATTTGCCGCCGTTCTCGCATATCAGCCTGCTGGCGCAGTAGGCCGATGACACGCCGGTCTCAGATACCATCACCCAGCCGTTGGGAGTCTTGAAGAGGCATGGGAAGATGAAACCCGCTCCGTCGGCGTTCTTGCCCATCTGGTCGTCGGCGTAGTAGGGATGCTCGTAGCTTGGCGCGGTGCGCTGCCATCCCGCGCCGCCCTTCATCTGGGGGCTCAGGAATGTGGTGGTGCCGCTTGGCATGTTGAAGTGGGTCTGGTCGTTCTTGATGATGGCGCAGAACGACGAGTCGCCGTCGCTGCGCACGGGGCGGCGTTTCATGAGGTAGCGGAAGGCTATGTCGTTGTTTTCCACCATGCACTCGATATCGAACACGGGGCATCCGTTGCTCACGAACTTCCAGATGGCGCGTGTGGCCTTTACATCGACGGAGCTCTTCTTCAGCACCTTGGAAGTATATCTGGACCTCACTGTGTCCACCACGAAATCCACCTGGCGGAGGTTCTCGCTGAAATCGCCGATATCAGTGATGAGGCCCAGCTGCGAGTTCTCGAGCATCGGCTTGCCGTTGTAGGATACCGAATACGAGGCCTTGCCCGCCGAGCACAGCATATTTACCGTAAGTTTGCCGTCGGGGCTCGATACGCTGTTTACCTGTGCGCCGGCACTCAGCGAAGCACCCAGGGCCAGCGCAATAAGAAATTTACTTCTCATATTTTTATATTAGTGTTGTTGATTAAGAAATGTTTGCGCAAAAGTAGTATAAAAAGAATTTATATTGCAAATAAAAAGAAAAACAATTTGATTTTTATTCATCTTTTTTTGCTATATTTGCAAACTGCAAAAAGTACGAATTTTAATAATATCAAACGTAATATGAGAAGGATTACATTACTTTTGTCTTTGGCAATTACATTGCTGCTTGCCGGATGCTCCGATGGCGGCAATACCCGAAGAGTCAGGAAAAACACCAGCAATGTCGACGCTACGGAGATGACCAACGTGGTATACACCAAATATGGCATTCCTCTTCCTATCGACCTGTTCAGATATTTGATAAACGAGGACATACAGTATAATGTGGACCTGCTGATACCTCTCGACAACCGCGAGCGCTACACCAAGGAGACCAAGCAGGCAATGGCCCTGGGAGCCTATTCGGCCGACATGGCATACTGCTCCATGTACAGCAGGCAGCAGGAAGTGCTCGACTACTTCAACTGCTCGTTCAAGCTGGCCGACAGACTCGACTTATCGGAGGGATTCAACTTCAGGTACGTGGAGCGCATGGAAAACAACATAAACTCTGCCGACTCGCTCAGCAACATAGCCGGCGAGAGCTACTGGAAGGCCTGCAACTTCCTCAACGAAAACGAGAAAAACAACATCCTGCCTTTCGTGATATACGGAGGCTGGGTGGAGAGCCAGTACCTCACAATAGCCAGCAACGACCAGAAGACCACCCGCGAGCAGATCCTGAACCAGAAAGAGGGCCTTATGAACCTCATCAGCTTCCTCTACGAGGTGATGATAGAGAGCTCGGCATTCTATTACAACTACGACATAAAGACAATAATACTGAAACTCAACAATATTAAGAAGGTGTACGACAAAGTACCCGGCAAGGAGATTGATACACAGCTCTACAACGATATCTGCATGAAACTGAAGGCAATGCGTGCGGAGCTCATAGATCCCGAGGTTTAAATGAATAAATACAAACAATAATTGTCGCTATATGAAAATTGCAGTAGATTTCGACGGAACAATAGTAACAGATGCGTATCCGGAAGTGGGCAAGCCGCTGCCATTCGCATTGCAGACCCTCAAGGAGCTCTCCAAGGAGCATCAGATAATACTCTGGACATGCCGTGTAGGCCATTACCTCGACGAGGCAGTGAAACTTCTGGAGGACGGAGGCGTGAAACTATATGCCGTAAACAAGAATTTTCCCGACGAGGAGACATCCGGAAGCCACTTCATGCGCAAGATAGATGCCGACATGTTTATAGACGACCGCAATTTCGGCGGTTTCCCTGGATGGAGCGCCATCTGGAAGTCTCTGGGCAATGGTGATGCTCAGGCCGAGCCTCCAAAAAAGAAAAAGTGGTTTTGGCAAAGATAATTTTCCGAGATGCTATACGAATTTGTAATGGATGTGGTGGTGCAGACAGTGCTCATCACATTCTTTGTTTTATCCATGCTCGTTTTGCTGGAATATGTGAACGTGCGCACATCGGGCCGCAGCAACGATTTCGTAAGCAGGCATCCGAGGTGGCAGGTAGTGATAGCCACCATGATGGGCCTGGTGCCCGGATGCGTGGGCTCGTATGCCGCTGTGTCGCTATACACTCATAATGTGATAGGCCTGGGAGCCCTGGTGGCAAACCTCATAGCCACTACCGGCGAGGATGGATGGATGATGATAGGCCTTATGCCGGGCAAGGCGTTCCTGATATTCGGCATATTGCTGGTGTTGTCGCTGGCCGCAGGCTATGCTGTGGATTTGTTCTCTCATCATAGCAACAAGTGCGGACAAGAGACCCATTTTGTATTGCATCCCAGCCATGATATTGTGCGGCATTCCGTCCTGCATGGTAAACTGAGTGACAATTTTGCAAACATATCGTCCCACAGGATAATCCTGATAGCTTCTGTGACATTGTTTATAGTCCTGGTGGCCTGTGGTTTCCTGTCCGATCATCACGACCATGGCGGCATTGAGGACCATGGCGGCGATTCCGAATTCTTCGAGATGCTCATACCGGTCACGTTTATCCTGATAGCGGCATTGTCGCTGGCCGTGATGGTGTTTGTCTCCAACCATTTTCTGGAAGAGCACATCTGGCACCATGTGATAGGCAAGCATTTCCTCAAGATATTCCTTGGCACTCTCATAGCTCTCTCTGTGCTTTTCGCCATTACCAATGTATGGGATATCAGGGCTTGGGTGGAGCAGTTTGGCGCCGACAAGGTGTATTTCCTCTGTCTCATGGCGGCCATCCTGGTGGGACTGATTCCAATATCGGGGCCTCACTGGGTGTTTGCCCTGCTGTATTTTGGGGGGGTGATGCCGTTTGGCGCACTGCTGGCCAACTGCATAGTCCAGGATGGCCATGGCGCCATACCGCTGCTGGCCGAGAGCAAGCGCGGTTTCCTGGCTGTAAAATGTATAAAGGTTGTTGCGGCCCTCGCGGCGGGCCTTATAGTATGGTGGTTGTAGTTTTACAGACACAGTAATATCATGGTGTAGCCGTATTGCCCGTATGTATTATCTCATACAGGCAATGCGGCTGCACCTTATTATATATAGATTATTCTGCTGTCTGGGGTATTGCCTGTTACTGCTTGACTGGATTCTTTACCCAGCCGCCAAAATCCTGAACGCAGTTGAAGTGGTAGTTCTCGTGGGGACGTATTGCCACTCCTATTGCGAGATACTTCGACTTCAGGATGTTCTTGCGGTGAGTGTAGTTGCTCACACCCTCGTCTATGAGCAGCGATGCCACAATGTCCATGGCCTTGTCGTGGCCGTAGTCGCAGTTTTCGCCACCAAAAGTGCTTCCGTAGAATTTGAGGAGGCGGCTCTCGATGTCGTTGCCCTCGCTCGATGTATGGCCTATCATGCCATTCTCGCCCATGTCCTCGGCATGGCTGGCCGACTGTTTCATGAGTCCCTCGTCGATATTCAGCATCTGGAGGTCCTTGGCCTCGGCAAGCTCCTGCTTCAGCGATGTCACGCAGCTTGTGTTTTTACCCTTAACGTACTTTTGCATGTAGGTGTCCCAGAATTTGGCTCCATTCAGGCGGGCCAGATTGCAGAGATATACAACCTCTTTCTCTGTGTCGGTCATGAATGTCACTTTTTCTGCAGTGTTGGCCTTCTTTACCTCGTCGGCGGTCCACTGAGGAAAATTCTTGTCCTGAGCAAATGCTGATACCGAAATAGTCAGCAGCACTAATGTTAAAAGTTTCCTAATCATTTTCTCTATATATATTTAATTAAAAAATATTTATAATCGTTTTCATTATTGTGGCAGCTCTATGCCCACCAGCAGCTGGTCGTCTATTATTGCCTGACTGCCCCATTCTTCGTAAAAAGCCTCCAGCTGTTTTTTCTGCGATGCGAAATCCATGCCATTAAATTCCTGAAGCATTTCGCGGAACTCCCTTTCGGAATATTTTTTGCTCCTGTCGTCGTTGAAAACGTCTGTAATGCCGTCGCTGAACATATAGAGCCTGTCGTTTGGCATTGTGTCTATCACATTGTCTGTAAAAGGCTTGCCCTTTATCACATACCTTCCTATCGGCATCCTGTTTGGCTTGTATACTGTTATCTGGCCTCCTCGCATCAGATACAGCGGCCTCATGGCGCCGGCATAGTGGATCTGGCGTTCATCCTGGTCGTATATCACAAGGGCCATGTCCATGCCGTCGTCGCATTCCTCGCCTATGCCCGTCATTATCATCCGTCTCAGCTCGTTGAGGATGGCGGCGGCGTCGGGAGTCTTGTAGCTGTGCGACGATGTTATGTCGTACAGGAACGATACACCCAGGATGCTGAGCAGCGCTCCTGGCACGCTGTGTCCCGTGCAGTCGCATACGGCCAGCAGTTTCAGCCCGTTCTTGCTTACGGCCCAGTAGAAATCGCCGCTTACAATCTCCAGCGGCCTGTAATATATAAGGCATTCGCCGAAAATGCTCCTCATCATGTCGGGCGACGGTATTACGGCGTCCTGTATGCGCTTGGCATATTCCATGCTGCTCATGAGTTTGTCCAGCTGATGCCTCAGGTCCCTGTTTTGGGAGGCCAGGGTATGGCTCTGCCTCATTATCTCTCCGTTTTGCGCGTATTCCTCTTCCACCAGCTGCTCCAGCTGGTGGTTTTTGGAGTATAGTATCTGGTTCTGATTCTGCATTAACTTGTTGTGTCTCCACGATGCTATCCAGAATGTCACCATGGCTGCCACAATCACCATCGCCAGTACTATCATCACTTTCAGTATATGTTTCAGTATTGCGATTATCAGCCCCTGCCTCCTGTTTATCTTGTTTCTTTCCTGGGCCTGGGCGTCCATCAGTTTCTCTTTCTGCTCGTATTCCTGCTGATGCTCGCTCTGCATGATGGTCTCCACGGATTGCATGGCGGCGTCGCGGTACATGTCCACCTGTTGTCTCTCCAGCTCCTTCAGCAGGCCTTCGTAGTCGCCTGTAGCCCTCATGTACTTTATCTTGGCGTTGTGCATCACATTGTCGGGCGATAGGTCTATCAGCATCTTGGCCTCCTGCAGCTTGCCCTCGTATATCAGCAGCTCGGCTTTGGCGGCATTTATGTAGTCCTTGTACATTTTCATGCCGGTGTTCCGTGACAGTGCCAGGCCTGTCTCGCACAGTTGCTTTGCCTTCCGGAGCTGATTCTGCCTGTATGCCCTGTCGCTGCTTTGCCTGGCCGATTCCAGGTATATCAGCGGAAACATCTGATACACCTGCATCCATACGTGGTCGCTTCCGTTGTAGTATTCCTCCACCTGGGATGCCATGGCCAGGGCCGAGTCGATGCAGTTGCCGTGCTTGCCGTTCTGCGATTTCCTCAGGTAGTTGGAGGCTATGCCGTAGTATGCCTGGTAGAGCATGGCGCTGTCGCCGCTGTCGCGGCAAATGTCGGCCATCTGGTAGTATGCCTTGTTGGCCTCGTCGAAAAACTCCAGCCTTGAGTAAGCCCATCCCTTCAGGGACAGTATGTGCTTCTTCAGTTTCTGACTGCCCGACCTTTCCACCTCGTTTTCGGCATATTCCAGATACCTGATGCCGTTGCCCAGCCGGTTTTCATTGAAAAAAGTCGAGGCTATGTTTATCTGGTTCAGCACTTTGTCCTTGCTGATATCCAGCGAGTCGTCTATAGCCAGCGCCTTTAGCCAGTATTCCCTGGCCCTGGCGAAATTGGCGTCGTAGGTGCAGTACACCCATCCAAGCAGCGAGTATGCCTTGGCCTGGCTCGGATAGTCGTTCAGCCTGGTGGCCAGACCCAGCGCGTCAAGCGAGACCTGCCTTACCCGGGCAATGTTGTCGGCCCTCTGGCAGAAGGCGAGCATCTTCTCAAGCTTGTAGTCGCTGTCGTCCATGCCTGTTATTTCCGCATACAGACTGTTCTCGTCGAATTCCTGCGCCCAGGCGCCCAGATTCAACATAATCATCACTAATATGGCGACAATCCTTTTCAAATAAGTTGATTGATAAGTTGATGTTTTGCATTTGCGTTTTTTTCCAATTACAAAAGTATAAAAATATTCGTAAGTTGGTACTTTTTTTTGAAATTTTTATTTTTGCCAGTTTCAAAAAATCTTTATACCTTTGATTTCGGAAAAATACTAAAGACATCAAAATGGAAAAATCTACAAAAATCACCTATCCCGGCAGCGAGAAAATATACATGCAAGGCTCGCTTTTCCCTGACATCAAGGTGGGCATGAGGAAGATATCCCTTACTCCCACTGTTGTGGTAAACGACAATGGCGACAAGGTAATGACCGACAACCCTCCTGTTGTGGTATATGACACTTCTGGTCCTTTCGGCGATTCCAATATCAGCGTGGACCTGAAGAAAGGCCTGCCAAGGATGCGTGAATCCTGGATACTGGACCGCGGCGGTGTAGAGAGGCTTCAGTCGATATCGTCGGAATATGGCAAGATGCGCCTGGCCGACAAGAGCCTCGACTCTCTCAGATTCGAGCACATACAGCTGCCTCTGCGCGCCAAAGAGGGGCATCAGGTATCGCAGATGTATCTGGCCAAGCAGGGCATCATCACCCGCGAGATGGAGTATGTGGCCATAAGGGAGAACATGAATTGCAAGGAGCTGGGTATCCAGACCAGGATTACCCCGGAGTTTGTGCGTCAGGAGATAGCCGCCGGACGCGCCATAATACCCGCCAACATTAACCACCCCGAGGCCGAGCCCATGATCATAGGCACCAACTTCCTCGTAAAGATAAACACCAATATCGGCAACTCGGCCACTACATCCTCCATCGACGAGGAGGTGGAGAAGGCTATATGGAGCTGCAAGTGGGGTGGCGACACTCTGATGGACCTCTCTACGGGAGCCAATATCCACGAGACTCGCGAATGGATCATCCGCAACTGCCCTGTGCCGGTTGGCACTGTGCCGATATATCAGGCCCTCGAGAAAACCAACGGCTCGGTGGAAGACCTCACATGGGAGATATACCGCGACACTCTCATAGAGCAGTGTGAGCAGGGTGTGGATTATTTCACTATCCACGCCGGCATCAGGCTCAAGAATGTACATCTGGCCGACAACCGTGTGTGCGGCATTGTGTCGCGTGGAGGATCCATCATGAGCAAGTGGTGCCTGGTGCACAATCAGGAGAGTTTCCTCTACGAGCATTTCGACGAGATCTGCGATATACTGGCCCAATACGACGTGGCTGTATCTCTTGGCGACGGCCTCCGTCCCGGATGCACCGCCGACGCGTGCGACGCCGCCCAGTATGCCGAGCTCGACACAATGGGCGAGCTGGTGCTCAGGGCCTGGGACAAGAATGTGCAGGCTTTCATAGAGGGCCCCGGCCATGTGCCCATGCACCGCATCCGCGAGAATATGGACCGCGAGATCATCAACTGCCACAATGCACCGTTCTATACACTGGGCCCCCTCGTTACCGACATCGCGCCAGGCTACGACCACATAACATCGGCCATAGGCGCCGCCCAGATAGGCTGGTTCGGCACGGCTATGCTCTGCTATGTGACCCCAAAGGAGCATCTTGCCCTGCCCAACAAGGACGATGTGCGAGCCGGCGTGGTCACCTACAAGATAGCCGCCCATGCCGCCGACCTGGCCAAGGGTCATCCCGGAGCCGCCATCCGCGACAACGCTCTCAGCAAGGCAAGATACGAGTTCAGGTGGAAGGACCAGTTCAACCTGTCGCTCGACCCCGAGAAGGCTCTGGAGTATTTCAAGAGCGGCGGCCATACCGATGGCGAGTACTGCACAATGTGCGGTCCAAACTTCTGCGCCGCAAAACTCTCTCATGACCTCAAAAAATGTAAGTAGGTGAGGTTCTGCTCTTTTTTCATATTATTGTCACTGATATCATTCTCCAATATCAGCTGTGGCAAGGACTATTATCTTTACAACCTTGCCACAGACATGATAATGGAGACCGATGTGGTGTTCTCTGACGGATTCAGGTCGGAGCTGAAGCTTTCGGACCTGATGGACCTCCCTGACGACGGGCAGGCTTCTGTAAGCGTGGCCGAGATCCACAGCAAGTTCCCCCTGCTGTCGTGGATGATATATGCCGGCGGCAAGAAGGACATCTACCAGACATCGTACCATATACTGGTGGATACATCGCTTGCAAGCATCAGGAGCGGCAATGGCTCGGTGTGGGACTCGGGCGATGTGGATGACTGCAACTCGGTATGCGTGAGATACGCCGGACCTCAGCTGCTTCCGGGCACGGTTTACTATTGGACTGTAAGCATCAGGGACAACCGCGGACACACATACGATTTTGCCGAGCCCAGGGGCTTCATGACTTCCATCGAGATGGATGGATACACTTCGGTGATGCCGCTTGAGAAGATAAAGCAGCAGCCCGTATCCATGCACAAGCTCGGTGAATGTCTGCTGGCGGATTTTGGCACCGACGCCTTCAGCCAGCTGTTCCTCAGGTTCAACTCTTTCACAGGCGAGAAAGACAAGGTGTTCATCCATCTTGGCGAGTCGCTGCTGGGAAATTCCCTCATAGACGACCAGCCCTTGGGCTACGGGCGCTACAGCAAATACGAGGTGGACCTCGTGAAGGGCTATAACAGGTATCAGGTGGAATACCACTACAATCCCAAAAACACCGATCCTAATGTGAACGGAGGCGCCGTGCCGGTGCTGATGCCGCCTTCCATAGGCGAGGTGATGCCTTTCAGGTATGTGGAGGTGGATGGCTACAACGGACCGCTGCTCTACAGCAACATTACCCGCCATGCCGTCATATATCCTTTCAACGACCAGGCGTCGCATTTCGAGTGCAGCGATACCGTCATCAACAAGGTCTGGGAGCTATGCAAGCACACCATGAAGGCAACATCTTTTGCCGGAACTTTTGTGGACGGCGACCGCGAGCGCATCACCTACGAGGCCGACACCTACATTGCGCAGCTATCGCACTACGCTGTTGACTACAACTACTCGCTGGCGCGCAATTCCCTGGAGAGGCTCATGTTCCATCCCACATGGCCCACCGAGTGGATACTTCTGACCCCGTGCATAGCATATAATGACTACCTCTATACCGGCGACGCGTCGTTTCTCGAGAAATATTACGAGGAGCTGAAGCTGCGCACCCTGTGGCAGTACGCATCGCCCGACGATCTGCTGCTGCATTCCGGCGACGACATCGACGACTCCCATCTGCTGCGCACTCTCCACACCCACAGCCCCTATCTGCGTGACATTGTGGACTGGCCATCGGTGGAGCGCGACGGATATTCCACCGACGAGTGCAATGCCTCCACCAACGCCTTCTATTATCAGGCCCTGGCCACATTTGCCAAGATAGCCCAGGCCGTGGGCAACAGCCGCGACGCCCGCCATTTCGAAAGCCTGGCCGCGGCCACCCGCGATTCCATCAACGAGGCATTCATCGAGAACCGCCTGTATGTCGACAACCTTGTGGACAGCCATTCGTCGCTGCATGCCAACATGTTCCCGATGGCATTCAATGTGATGCCCGATTCCATTATGCCCAAGGTGTGCCGCCATGTGGAGCAGAAGGGCATGGCATGCTCGGTGTTCGGCGCGCAGTTCCTGCTGGACGCGCTCTATGCCTACGAGCTTCAGGATTATGCACTAAGTCTTATCGCCGATACCAGCGCAAGGTCCTGGTACAACATGGTGCGCATGGGATCCACCATCACCACCGAGGCCTGGAACGACGACGTGAAAGACAATATGGACTGGAACCACGCCTGGGGCGCCTCCCCGGCCAACATCATTACGCGCCACCTCATGGGCATTGTGCCCAAGGAGCCCGGATTCCAGCGCGTGGAGATCCGCCCCCAGGTGGCGTCGCTCAGCCACGCATCCATAAAGTCGCCCACACCCCGCGGCCCCATATTGGTGGAGGTGAGGGACCTCGGCAAGCATCAGATGGAGCTTGCTGTCACCATTCCGCCTAACATGACTGCCGAGGTATACATTCCTGGCCGCGACGATTATGTGCCCGAGGTGGTGGGCTCTGGAGAACACAGGTTCAGGTATCAGAACTGATGCCCACGTCTTCTGCAACATACTCCCCCCCAAATAAATAACACTTGTCAATATGTTTGCCTATATAGTGCTGCATTACAAGACATTGCAGCTTACCATAGATTGTGTGGACGGCATACGCTCCATATACCCGGGAAGCCACATTGTGGTGGTGGACAACGGCTCGGGCGATGGCAGCGGCGATGCCCTCGTGGCCAGGTATCAGCAGTGCGATATGGTGGATGTGGTGATAAGTCCTGACAATTTGGGATTTGCCCGTGGCAACAACTTGGGCTATGATTTCGCCATAAGGAATTATAATCCCGATTTCGCCGTGGTGATGAACAACGATGTGATGATATCTCAGCCCGATTTCGAAGAGAGCATCAGCCAGTACATGGAAAACAACGGAATACAGGTCTGCGGTCCCGACATCTTAACGCCCGACGGCCACCATCAGAATCCACTAATGGCGGAGCCATTCGGGTCTTTCAGGATAATGAAACAGATGGCGATAGATTCAGTAAGGCTGATGTGCCTGAGGCTTGGTATTTTCAGGGACCGCATACTGGCTACCTACAACAGAGTCAGCGATGCCTATCACCGTAATACTGTTGGGGTTTCTGATATCAGCGGCTGCTTACTGCACGGGGCTTGTGTGGTTTTCTCTCGCCAGTATACGGGCAATGTGCCGCATGCCTTTGTGCCGGTAACTTTCCTGTATGGCGAGGAGATGATACTTTTCGATTTTTGCAAGCGCCGCGGCTATGCCACAGGTGTATGCTCCCGGGTACGTGTGCTCCATCTCGGCGGCAAGAGCACCATGACAGGCGCGCCTGAGGTGGACCGCCAGGTCTTCAAGATCCGCCAGACCCTCAGGTCGATGTTTCAGCTGCTGAGGCTGAGGCTTTTCCCTGGAAAATATTAAATAATCTATAAATATAGGTCTCTTAACTTTTATTTAGATGCATAAGTGAAAAAAAATGATTACTTTTGCGTCCGGTTATATTTTCATATTATACGATGCTGAAAAAACTTGATATATTTCTGCTAAAATCCTACACAGGACCATTGGTGGCCACATTCTTCATATCCCTGTTTGTGCTGCTGATGCAGTTTCTGTGGAAATACATCGACGATCTTGTGGGCAAGGGCCTGGAGGCCTCCGTGGTGGCCGAGCTCATGCTCTACGCCTCCATCAGCCTTATACCCATGGCATTGCCGCTGGCAATACTGCTTGCCTCCATCATGACTTTTGGAAACCTGGGCGAGAAATTCGAGCTTACAGCAATCAAGGCCGCCGGAATATCGCTCCAGCGCACCATGCGTCCGCTTTTCTTCACCACCCTGGCCATAAGCCTTGGAGCTTTCTATGTGGCCAACAGCCTGATTCCGCTGGCCAACCTGAAGATGTCGGCGCTGCTGTGGTCCATCAAGCAGCAGAGACCCGAGCTCAGCATCAAGCCGCATGTGTTCAACAACGACATAGAGAACTTCAGCATCAGGATCTCCAGCAAGGATCCCGTTACGAGCATGATGTACGATTTCGTGGTCTATAACCACACTCCTCCATCGGGCAACGGCGGTGTGGGCGACAACCGTACAGTTATTGTGGCCGATTCGGGCAGCATGAAGATGACCGAGGACAACAGGTACATGATTGTGACCCTGTACAGCGGAATAATGTATGAGGAGCAGATAGAGAAAAAGCCCAGCAACTATCCCCGCCGCAGGGATGAGTTCGAAAAGCAGGTGTATGTGTTCAACCTGTCGAACTTCGATTTCAACCGTACCGACGAGAATCTGTTCAAAAACAACTATCAGGTAAAGAATGTCACGGAGCTTGAGCGCAGCACCGACTCGCTGCAGTATGTGTTCAACCGCAGGGCCGGGGAGTTTTACGAGGACCTTGTCTACAACAACTACCTGAAGGTTTCCAATCATCCCGAGAAGTGGTTCGCCGATTCAGTGAGGGCCAACAGAGCCTACCGTGGACAGGGAACCATGGCTCCGCAGGATCTGAGAAACCTGTCGGACATGGACGAGCGTATGCTGATGAAGGATACAGCCTTCATGCGCGAGGATTCCATTATAAGGACTACGATAGCCCAGCATACCGATTCGATAATGAACACGTATTTCAATATCAATCCCGACAGCGTGAGAATTGTGGTGGACCTCGACAGTGTATACAATTCCATGAGCAGGAACGAGAGGCGCAAGCTTATGGAGACCACCAAGCAGTATGTTAACGAGACTCAGTCTATAGTATCGGCCAGATACGAGGATTTCGCCGAGCGCCGCCGCACCATAGCCAAATACAGGAACGCATGGCATCAGAAATTCACCCTGTCGTTTGCGTGCATGATTTTCTTCTTCATAGGCGCGCCTCTTGGAGCCATTATCCGCAAGGGCGGTTTCGGACTGCCTATTGTGGTGAGCATCGGAGTGTTCATCATTTACTACATGATATCCACCGCCGGAATGAAGCTGGCTCGAGATGGAATGTGGGAGTCTTGGCAGGGCATGTGGCTGAGCTCTTTCGTCATCCTGCCTTTCGGTGTGTTCCTCACCTACAAGGCCACTGTGGATGCTCCGCTGTTCGAGTCTGACTTCTGGAAAAAAATATTCGCTCCTTTTGTGAAATTATTCAAGAAGAAGTCTGATGATTTGGACGCAATGGCTGACAGAGTTAAAAATGAACAGTAATATCCAATAATACAATATGAATACAATAGAAGAGGCAATTGCAGAATTTGCCAAGGGCAATATAATAATAGTGGTGGACGACGAGGACCGCGAGAACGAGGGCGATTTTGTGACCGCCGCCGAGACCATCACCGAGGAGAAAGTGAATTTCATGCTTCAGAACGGACGTGGTGTGCTCTGCGCACCCATCACTATTTCGAGGGCCAACGAGCTGAAGCTTCCTCATCAGGTGGACGACAACACCTCGATACTGGGCACTCCTTTCACCGTTACGGTCGACAAGATAGAGGGCTGCACCACAGGAGTGTCGGTCCACGACCGAACCGCCACCATAAGGGCACTTGCCGATTCGAAATCCATACCTGAGACTTTCGCGCGTCCGGGCCACATAAATCCGCTTTACGCACAGGACCGCGGAGTGCTTAAACGCGCCGGACACACCGAGGCGGCTGTGGATTTCGCCCGTCTTGCAGGCCTGCATCCGTCGGCGGCGCTCATAGAGATCCTAAACGAGGATGGCACCATGGCGCGCATGCCGCAGCTGTTGGAGGTAGCCAGAAAATTCGACCTGAAGATAGTTTCCATAAAAGACCTGATAGCCTACCGGCTCAAGAGCGAGACCACTGTGGAGCGCGGCCCCGAGGTCATGATGCCTACAAGATACGGCGAATTCAGGATGACGGTTTTCCGCCAGCTGAGCAACGGCCTGGAGCATTCAGCCCTGGTAAAGGGATCATGGGAGCCCGACGAGCCAATACTCGTGCGCGTGCACTCATCTTGCGTTACGGGCGACATATTCGGCAGCTACCGGTGCGACTGCGGCGAGCAGCTCCACAAGGCAATGGAGGAGATCGACAAGGCTGGCAAGGGAATCCTGCTGTACATGAACCAGGAGGGCAGGGGGATAGGCCTCTTCAACAAGATAAAGGCATATAAACTTCAGGAGGAGGGCCTCGATACCGTGGAGGCAAATGTGCATCTGGGCTTCGATCCCGATGAGCGCGATTACGGTGTAGGCGCCGAAATCCTGCGTCAGCTTGGTGTACAGAAGATGAGGCTCCTTACCAACAATCCCGTAAAACGGGTTGGCCTTGAAGCCTTCGGCCTCCAGATTACCGAGAATGTACCTATCGAGATACCCACCAACAAGTACAACCACAGGTACATGCAGACAAAGCGCGACCGTATGGGCCATACTCTCAAGGACTTGAATTAAATATTCTTTTTGATTTTGGGGTTAGGCACAATATTATGCGCCTTGTGGCTGTTTAAATAGTGTATTTATAAAACAATATTTCAAAAACATGAGACGCATATTTGCAATAGCCTTGGCCCTGATGCTGTCGGCAGCATGCTGTCTGGCACAGAAGGCCCATATAAAGAATCTTCCAAACTACGACCTGAAGACCTGGCACTTTGGCTTCACGGTAGGCATGAACAACCTGGGATTCCGTGTGGCAAATGCCGACGATTTCTACAGCATGGCAGGAGTGTATGGTGTGGACGCTGTCAAATATACAGGTTTCCATCTGGGTCCGCTATCCAATCTGAGACTGTCTAACCATCTGGACCTCAGGATGATGTTCAACCTCTCGTTCAATCAGCGCGATCTGGTGTTCCACCGGCTGGATACCAAGGGCGAGTCCAAGGTCATGAACGAGTATACCATGAGCATCAACAGCACCATGCTGGAATTCCCTGTGCAGATAAAATACAAGGCCGAGCGCATGACAAACTTCGCTCCCTATGTGATAGCTGGGGCCAATTTCAGATACGACCTTTCGGGCGAGTGCAAGCCTGCCGACGACAATGCCATATCACTGAAGAAGATAGACCCATGCCTGGAGTGGGGTGCGGGATTCGACTGCTATCTCCCTTATTTCAAGCTGGCTGTAGAGATTAAGTATGGACTGGGGCTGATGGAAGTGCTGGACCCAAACGGCAAGGAATTCGCCAACAGCATCAAGAGCCTAAAGTCTAACTCATGGACTATTTCTTTGCATTTTGAATAGAAAAAGATGAACCGAATTGTACTGATACTGGCGTGCATGATGTGCGCGATAGGGGCAATGGCCCAGACAGGCGACAACGGCAATACAAACAGCCGCAAGATAGAGATCGTAAACTCGAGTACTCTTGAGGTGGACGAGTATCACGGCCCTAATGTGAAAGTGCTGCGTGGCGATGTGGAGTTTTATCACGACAGCGCGTCGATGTTTTGCGACTCGGCATTCTACAATTCCAGGGAGAACACATTCCGCGCGTTTGGCCGTGTGCACATGTACAGGCTGATGCCGGAAGACGACACCGTGCATCTCTGGGGCGACTCGCTCGACTACGATGGCAACAACCGCCTGGCAAGGGTCAGGGAAAACGTCGTGATGGTGAAAGACTCTATGAGGATGCTGACCAACAACATCGACTACGACCTCGACAGGAATGTGGTCAACTATTTTGACGGAGGCACAACATACTCCGGCGAAGACACGCTGATATCAGAGCTGGGATTCTTCTATCCCAAAAAGAACGACCTGGTCTACAACCGCGACGTGGTGATTAAGAATCCAAACTACAAGGTATATTCCGACACGCTTACCCACAACATAAAGAGCAAGATATCCACATTCAAGGGTCCTACCGAGATTGTGGGCGACGACAACTACCTATACTCCGAACGCGGATGGTACAATCACCAGGCCGACGAGGGCACTCTCACCCAGAACTCGTATCTTGTAAGCAAGCAGCACAAACTGCAGGGAGATACAATAATGTATTTCCGCAAGCAGAAATACGGTATAGGGAAATCGAGGGTGGAGATACAGGACACCGTGGAAAACGTGCGCCTGTTCGGCAACGAGGCCAGATACTACGAGGAGCCTGAGCGCAGCCTGATTACCGACAGCGCCATCATGAGATATGTGGACAAGAGCGATACGCTCTATATGCATGCAGATTCTATAGCATCAGTGGCCGACACAATGTACACAGCATCAGACACCTCGATATACCGTATAATAAAAGCCTATCCCCATGTGAAGATGTACCGCGTCGACATACAGGCCATGAGCGACAGCCTGGTGTACAATACCTACGACAGCGTGATAGAGATGTACAAGAATCCGGTAATATGGCACAACGACGACCAGATAACCGCAACACAGATAAGGCTGTACACAATGGACGACGGCATCGACATGGTGGAGATGATAAACGAGGCTTTTGTGGCCGAAAAGGTCGACAATGTGCCCAGATACAATCAGATATGCGGCAAAAACATGGTGGCCTATCT
Organism: Bacteroidales bacterium; assembly: GCA_045597465.1. GTDB lineage: Bacteria > Bacteroidota > Bacteroidia > Bacteroidales > UBA3824 > UBA3824. Next base: position 28,718 of record JAZLKG010000088.1, read on the forward strand.
GGACAGCAACAAGATACAGCAGGTGGAGGTGATGGGCGACAGCAAGACCATATACTACACCACCGAGCAGGACACCCTAGTTACGGGTATGAACACCATCGAATCCTCCAACATGAGCATATATTTCAAGAATGGCAAGATAAAGACACTTTGGTTCTACAAGAGCCCAAAGGGTGCGATATATCCGCTGGAGGGCCTTACAAGGCGCCAGTCGTACCTGAACGGTTTTGTATGGTACGACAAGCACCGCCCCATGAGGATGGAGGACATATTTGTATGGGGCGAGATATCCGAGGAACGCATATCCGAAGCCCTCTTCATGGCCGAGGAGGAGGCCAAGCGCAAGGAGGAGGAAGAGAAAATGGAACTCGAATAGGGCTCAGCGCTCCTCTATGTACATTACACCGCCGGGAATGTCGTCGTCGGTAATCATGGGGCAGCCAAACACGGCGGCCTCGCCCATGAGCCTGAGGCTCGGCGGGTATGTTATCTTCTCAAGCTTCATACATGTGAAAAACGCGTAGTTTTGTATGGTGTGGCATCCGCTGTTCACTTTTACCAGCACAAGCTCCTCCACATTCTCGAACGCATATCCGCCTATCTCTGTGACATGGGCCGGCATCTCGTACATGGCGTCTTTCTTTTTGGGCGGATACTTCAGGAATACAGTATTCCCCTTGCCTGATTTCCATATAAGCGCCTCGTTGTGGCATTCGAAATAAGGGTTGTCTTTTTCCACCTGAAACCTCACAATCTCGTTGCAGCCCTGGAATATATTGCTTCCTATAGTCTCCAGCTTGGACGCAATGGCCACCACCTGTAGTTTGCTGCATCCAGAGAATACCTCGCTGCCAAGGCTACGGCACTCGTCGGGCACAATGAAACGCATCAGCCTGTCGCAGCCGCGGAATGCGCCGTCGCCTATGGCTGTCACTCCGTCGGGCACGGTGATTCCGGTAAGGAACCTGCATCCCTCGAAAGTCTCAGCCTTTATCTCCTTTACGCTGTAGGGAATGTTTATGGTGTTCAGGTTGTCGCAATACTGGAATGCGCCCCTGCCTATCTGGCTTATCTTGGCAGGCAATACGATGCTTCTTATGCCCTTGCATCCGGCAAAACCCATGGCGGCCACGGCTGTTACGGTATAGGCTGTGTCGTTGTGCATTACGGCCTGGGGTATAGCCACATTGCCGGATATCTTGTTGTCCTCGGCTGATACGCACACAGACTTGGGACCCGTTACCATGTATTTCAGGTGTCCGGTCACGAAAACCTCGTCCTGGGCCCATGCCGGCACAATGGCCAGGATCATTATCATGATAAGTATCAGATTCTTCGTTTTCATCTGTCAGTTGCTTTTGTTTGTTGTTACATATATATAACTGATATTGCCGCCCTATTATTTCGGCATTGTCACAAAAAAAGGCACAGACAGCCAGGTGGCCGTCTGTGCACATCCAATTAATATAATTTCAATAGCTTTTATTTTGCGTAAAGTTCGGCGCGGCGCTGCTGGATTTTCTCGTCAACAATGTAGTTGTCGTATTCGGTGCGCTTGTCGATGATGCCGTTTGGAGTAAGCTCGATAATGCGGTTTGCGATTGTCTGGATAAACTCGTGGTCGTGGCTCGACATCAGGATAATGCCCTTGAAGTTTATCAGGGTATTGTTGAACGCCTGGATGCTCTCCATGTCGAGGTGGTTGGTAGGTGTATCCAGAATCATGCAGTTTGCATTTTGCAGCATCATGCGTGCTATCATGCATCGCATCTTCTCGCCTCCCGACAGTACGTTGCTCTTCTTGAAGATCTCCTCGCCAGAGAAAAGCATCTTGCCCAGGAATCCGCGCAGGAACACCTCTGTGGTGTCGCTGGAGAACTGACCCAGCCAGTCTTTTATCGAGATGTCCTTCTGGAAGAATTCGTTGTTGTCCAGCGGCAGGTATGCTGTGGATATGGTGACACCCCATTCGTAGGATCCGGTTTCGGGTTTCATGTGTCCGTTTATTATCTCGAACAGTGTTGTCATGGCCCTGGGGTCGTGGGAGAGGAATACCACCTTGTCGCCCTTCTCTATGGTGAAGTCCACGTCCTTGAACAGCACGTCGTCGCCCACCTTTCCGGTGAGGCCCTTTACCGACAATATAGTGTTTCCGCACTCGCGCTCAGGAGTGAAAATGATGCCTGGGTATCGGCGTGTGGATGGCTTTATGTCCTCGATATTGAGTTTCTCGAGCATCTTCTTTCTGGAAGTGGTCTGCTTGCTCTTTGCCACATTGGCGGCAAACCTGCGGATGAATTCCTCGAGCTCCTTCTTCTTTTCCTCGGCGCGCTTGTTCTGCTGAGCCTGCTGACGGAGTGCAAGCTGCGAGCTCTGATACCAGAAGCTGTAGTTTCCGGCAAACATTGTGATTTTCTGATAATCGATATCCACTGTGTGGGTACATACCGAATCCAGGAAGTGGCGGTCGTGCGATACTATGAGCACTGTCTTGTCGAATTCTGCCAGATAGTTCTCCAGCCATACTACTGTGTCGAGGTCCAGGTCGTTGGTAGGCTCGTCGAGCAGCAGGTTGTCAGGGTGTCCAAACAGGGCCTGGGCCAGCAATACGCGTACCTTCTCCTTACCGGAGAGCTCGCTCATGAGCTTGTAGTGGAGGTCTTCCTTGATGCCCAGTCCGCTAAGCAGCGCGGCGGCATCGCTCTCGGCGTTCCATCCGTCCAGCTCGGCAAATCTCGCCTCCAGGTCGGCAGCCCTCTCGCCATCGGCGTCGGTCATCTCGGCCTTGCTGTAGATGGCCTCTTTCTCCTCCATTATGTTCCAGAGCTCCTTGTGGCCCATGATTACGGCGTTTATTACTGTGTGCTCCTCGAATGCGAAGTGGTCCTGGCGGAGCACAGAGAGGCGCTCGCCATGGCCCAGGCTTACCTGTCCGCGGGTGCTGTCCAGGTCGCCGCTTATGATCTTGAGGAATGTGGACTTGCCAGCACCGTTGGCGCCTATGACGCCGTAGATGTTGCCGTCGTTGAATGTGAGGTTTACGTCCTGGAAGAGGATGCGCTTGCCAAACTGAATGGCCAGATTAGATACTGTTATCATTTTGCGATATTGTATTCGTATGTTTAATAATGCTGCAAAGGTAATAATTTTCTTTTTCAATTGCAAATTTTTGTTACATTCGCTGCCTTAACATTTTTTTTTGATTTTATTTTGTACTTGTAATATTTTTGATTTAATTTTGTTTCTGTTATCAAGAAACCCTTCTTTTTTGTAATATTAAAAACATTCTTGCAAATGATTTTTTCTGACAAGGAGATTCTGCACAACAAGGTGGAAATGCCCAAGCTGGCCTTCGGCACCTGGCAGATACCTGATTCTGACATTGAAAGATGCGTGTCGGAAGCCATATCGGTGGGATACCGCCATATAGATACAGCCCTTGCATACGGCAACGAGGCTGCGGTGGGACAGGCCATACGCAAATCTGGAGTGCCCAGGGAGGATATTTTCGTAACCACAAAGGTGCCCGCGGAGGTGAAATCGGTGGAGGGAGCCATCGAGTCCATCAAGGAGTCGCTCCGCAATCTCAATTTAGGCTATATAGACCTGCTGCTGATACATGCGCCCATGCCATGGGACGAGATACGTGGCGTGAAGAGGTATTTCAAGGAGAATCTGGAAGTATGGGGCGTAATGGAGAGATTCTGCCTGGAGGGGCAGGTGAGGGCCATAGGTGTGTCCAATTTCAAGCCCAACGACCTTGACAACATCGTCAGGAACTGCCGTGAATACCCCGCGGTAAACCAGATAAAGGTGCATCCGGGAAGCTCCGCCGCCATTACCCTGAAGGCCACCCTCGACAAGGGTATCAGGCCAATGGCATATTCGCCTCTGGGCCACGGCAAGGCTCTTGTGAATCCCTATGTGGTGGATATGGCCGCCAGGTACGGAGTGTCGCCTGCCCGCCTGTGCCTCAGGTACACCATACAGAAGGGATGCTGCCCTGTGGTGAAGGCAGCGGACAGCGCCCACATGATGGACTGCGGCCAGCTGGATTTCCAGATATCCGACGAGGACATGAAGATGCTGTCGTGTCTGGGCACCATGAAGAATCTTAGGAAGAACGAGCGGTAGCCTGCTTCCAGGGCGGGGCATCAGCTACTCGCCCTGGAGCTCCCTGATGCTGTTGTGTATGTAGGTCTCCAGCTTGCGGATATTCATCGTTATGCTGGATATGTCGTAGTTCTGGATATCGGACAGAAGTTCGTCGGCTATCTCTATGCCCTTGTCGATCTTGTAGTGCTGCGACTGCTCCTTGAACTTGCTGATGAATTCTGTAAGAGTGGCAAACGACATGTCGTTTTTCAGGTTCTTGAATTCGGGGACTACTGCATACTTGAGCACGGAAATGTACTCGCGCATGGAGTCTGTGCTCTTCTTGCGGCTCGATTTCTCGCTCGCGTGGGCATGCTCCATGGCCGCCGGCGTTTCCTTTACGTGGACGTCCTTGTCAGCATTGGCTATGGGCAGTGTGAAGGCAAACTCGCTGCCGCTGCCCACCTCCGATTTTACCGACAGCGATCCTTTCAGGTTGTCGGCCATCTTTTTGGCCCGCGTGAGTCCCGACTTGTCGTTGCCGCTGAATATGTTGGCTATCTGCATCTCGCTGAGGCCAACTCCTGTGTCTGTTACTGTAAATACCAGGTTCTGTGTGCCGTTTTCGGCCTGGCTTGTGGATATGTTGAGCTTTACGCTGCCTTTCTCGGTGTATTTGATTCCGTTGGACAAAATGTTGAACAGTATCTGTCGCACCCTCACCTCGTCGAGCTGCAGTTTCTGTGGTATGTTGTCGGCTGTGATTATCTCGTAGCTGAGGTTTTTCTCGCTGGCGCGGCTGCGGAATATGCCGAACACATCGCTGGCCAGGGTTGCGGGATTCACCATGCGTGTGCTCAGCGTCTTTTTGCCGGCCTCCACCTCGGTGAGTTTCAGCACGTCGGTGAATGTCTCGTTTACGTAGAGGGCTGTGTTGAGTATCTCTTTCAGCTTCTGGGACTGCTCGTTGTCGGGAGTTTCGGCCATCAGCTGCTCGCAGTTTCTCAGTATGCTCTCCAGTGGCTGTTTTATCTCGGTGGTAATGCCCAGGATAAACTCGCTCTTGGCCTTGCTGCCCGACTCGGCGGTGTTTTTGGCGGTCTTCAGCTTGTTCTCCTGGTTTTTCTGTCTGGATATGTCGCGTACTATCACGAGCACCTTGTCGTCGTCGGTGGCCACAAAACGGGCCTCGTTTATCTGCTTGCAGTCCGGAGTATCCTCCTCCTGATACTCGGCAAACTGTTCCTCGCCGGTCTTGCGCACGGTGTTGAATGCCACTAAGAATGGCAGCAGCACGTCAGGACGCAGCACCTGGCGCATGTTTTTGCCTATGTAGGCGTTTTGGTCGCTTACAGGCAGGTTGGGGATGCGTGCGAACACATAGTTGCCCTTGTTGTCGAGTAGGAACACCGATTCAGGCAGTATGTTTATTATATTGTTGGATGCGGCGTTGTATATCAGCTCGTGCTCCGACGCTTTCTTGCGCTCGGTGATGTCTTCCACAATCATGATGCCGCCCTTCTCGACGTCGGTGCCGGTATTGTGGTGATACGACTTTATGGATATCGATACGTAAACCTCGCCGTTTGGGGTGTTCAGTTTCACCTCTTTCTTGAACATCTTGGATGAGTCGTCGTCGGTGTCGTTCTTCAGGTCGTAGCCCTCAAGCGCCTTTTGTGGTATCAGGGAGAATACGTCCTGGCCTGCCACTTTCTTGTTTTTGAGTCCCATTATGTCGCTCAGGCGCTCGTTGATGGCGGTTATTATGAACTTGTCGTTGAACTGTATGATGCCCATGGGCGTCTTGCGGAACAGCAGGCGGTATTTCTCCTCGGAGTTGCGAAGCTCGCTCTCGGCTATCTTGCGCTCCTGTATTTCCTGCTCCATGCGCTGGTTGGTGAATGCCAGGGTGGTGTTGTTGCGCTCTTTTTCCTTGTAGCGCCTGTAGTATATTATCACTACTACTATTACCAGGACTACTATCACTATCAGCGACAATGTGTTGCGGGTGTAGGCCTTTTTCTCCAGCTTCAGCATGTCGTTCTCGGTGTTTTTCTGGATCATCTCTATCTCCTTCTGCTTCTGCTGGCTTTCCATGCTTATCTGGAATTCCGAAAACTGTTCCTGTTTTTTCAGCAGGTATATGCTGTCGCCGGTTTCTGCAAACTGCTCGCAGTATTTGAGGGCCAGGTCGTTGTTGCCCGTGTTCTTGTATATGTTGTATATTATGTAGCAGGCTCTGTGTTTTATCATGATTTCCTCGGTGCCGTGCTGCACTTCCTCCAGCTGCGCCTCTTTCAGCACTGTGAGGGCGTTGTCGAGGGCGTTGGTGTAGTCGGAGTTGCGGTACTGCATGCGGGCCATCTTGTTGCGGCATACCAGGGCCTCGTGTATCAGGTTGCTCTCATAGAATTTCTTGAGCGCGTTTTTGTAGTATACGCTGGCTTTGCCGTTGTCGTGGATGGAATAGTAGGTGTCGCCCAGTGCCAGGTATGTGCGTCCTATGTTGCTGTTGGATCCTTTCAGCACATATTTTTCCAGAATGCAGTCCAGTATGTTGAGCGCGGTGTCGGGCATGTCGAGGTGTGTGTAGGCTTTGGCCAGGCTTATGTCGGTCTCTATCGATTTGTCCACCAGCCCCAGCGAGTCGTATATCTGTTTGGCCTTGCGCATGTTGGCCACGGCCACGTCCTCGTTGGTGACTATCGACACCTGTCCCAGTGTGGACAGCGCGTCGGCCATGGCCTCGTCGCATCCGTACATCCTGCATACGTCGATGGCCTTTATGCAGTATTCCTCGGCCAGCTCGAATACCTCCTGGGCGTAGTATGTCTTGGCCACTCCCACCAGGCATACGGCCACCATGTCTTCCTGCATGGTGGCTGAGAATATCTCGTAGGCCTTGAAATACATTTCCATGGCCAGGTAGTATATGCGGGTGTGGAAATAGCATTCGCCCAGCATCATGTATGCCTGGGCCATCTTTAGCGAGTCGTTTTCCTGCTCTGCCATCATTTTGGCCTGTGCGGCGTATTCCAGCGCGCCGAATGGCTGGTTGCTGATGCTCTCGCGGCTCTCGTTTATCAGCTGTGCGAAAAGCGCGTCGCTGTCGGCATCTGCGGCCTCGGCGTTGCTTGTGGTCTGCGATATTGCTGATGCCGCCGTAATTATCAGTATGGCGGCCGTGGCCAGTATGTGGTATATTCTGTTTGTCATCTTGTCTTGGGATTGTGTTCTTGCTATTGTTGTAGTTCCGCTTTGTGGTATGGTATGCTGAAGCTGAAGCGTGAGCCCTCGTTTAAGTTGCTGTCCACCTTTATGGAGCCTCCCATGCGTGTGGTGAGCTCGTTGGCTATTGGCAGGCCCAGGCCCGTGCCGCCGTACTGGCGGCTGGCTCCCTCGTCCACCTGCCTGAACCTCTCGAATATCAGGCTTTGCTTGTCACGGGGTATGCCTATGCCGGTGTCGCTTACGTAGAATGTCACGTTGGGGGCCTCTATCACTGCGCCAACCTCTATGCTGCCGCTGTCGGTGAATGTTACGGCGTTGGATATCAGTTTCCTGAATACCTGGTTTATGTACAGGCTGTCGGCGTATATCAGCGATGTGTGCTCGTCCATGCCGGGGCTGCAGGCTGTGGCAATCTGCTTGCCGCTGTCGTCCACTTTCCCGTTCAGGTACTGATGCGCTTCCTCCACAATGCTGTTGATGCTGCATATTTCATGCCTTATTTTTATCTGTCCGCTCTCTATCTGCGACAGCTGCGATATGTCGTCTATTATCTCCAGCAGTTTCTGGCAGTTGCGCTCTATGTCGGTTACGTATTCCGCATGTTTGCCGGGGTTGATGCCGCTCTTTATCATCTGCGACAGCCCGCTTATTATGTTGGCCGGCGTGCGTGTCTCGTGGGCTATGTTGGACAGGAATATGGTTTTCAGGTGGTTGGATTCCTCCGCCTGTTTTTTCTGCATAAGTATCTCGGCCTGGTAGTGTTTTATGTCGGTAATGTCGTTGGATATTATCTGCACCACCTTCTCGCCGAAAAAGTCGCGTATCAGCTGCATGGTGCAGTAGTACCAGCGCTCCTGTCCGTTTTTCCTGATCGATGCGCGGTACGATACCGGGGTGCCTGTGTCGTGCACCTGGCGCACGTGGTCCATGTTTATGAGACTCAGGGCTGGGATTATCTGCACGCTGTTGTCCATCAGGCTGGAGTCGTCTTCCTCGAACAGCTCCACTGCCGTGGTGTTCAGCATTACTATGTTGCCGTCGCAGTCCACCACGATTATGGGCTGGCATATACTGTTGAACAGGGTCTTGTATCTGTCTTCGCTCTCGGCCAGCATCTGTTTTATTTTCAGGTTTCTTGTCTGGTCGTTGCTGCGCCTGCAGGCGTATGCCCCGGTGTCCGATACGTAGTGGGCCACAAAACTGCCGTGGCTGATTCCGGTTACCGACAGCTTGAGCGCGTCGTCGCCTTCCTGGATCTCCATCTCCGTGGTGTCGAGGGTCTTGCATGCGGCCAATACAGCCTCTATCCATGATGGCGATTCCATGAGGTTGAGCTCCCTGAAGCTTTTGCCTATTATGTCCCTGGGCTCCATGCCCATGTGCTGGGCGAATCTTTGGTTTGTGTTGGAGAACACGAAGTCTGGATCTCCGCAGTCGCTGTCCATCAGCATACCTTCGAATGCGGGCACCTGCATGGAGCTGAAGAGCGACTGATACATGTTCTCTGCCTTGCGGAGGCTCTCGGTGAGGTCGGCGTTGTAGAGGTTGCCCGGCAGGTCCGCGTTCCCGAAGGTGATGTACCTGCGCAGCATCTGTTTCAGCGCGTTGTTCTCTTCCTGCAGCTGGCTGATGGTGTTCCCGTATTCTGTTATGTAGTCGTCGGTGGTGGTCATAGGCCCGTGTCAGTTAAGTATGTTTTTCAGCAGCAGCTGTGCCTGTCCGTAGTAGTGGGCCACGCTGGAGTTGTCCACAAATGGTTTCAGGGTCGCGATGGTCTCCTCCAGGTATTTCACGCAGTTGGAGTACTCCTCGTCGTCTATTCCGCTGTTTTTCTCGTATATGTAGTATTCCACGATGTTCAGGTTTATGATGGCCGATGTAAGTATGGTTTCCACGTCGGCATCGTCCCTGTTGTCGTTTTCTATGATGTTTCGTCCCTGCTCGTAGCATTTTTTTGCCTCTTCCATGTTCTGCATCGAGTAGTACATGGTGCCCAGATTGTTGAGCGCGCCCACCATTGTTCTTGCCGGCATTTCACCGCACTGGTATAGGTCCTTGCTCAGCTTCAGGGCTGTCTTGAAATGCTTCTCGGCCTGGGCGTAGTCGTCGATATCGCAGCAGTAGTTGCCTGCCTGGCAGTATGCGTCGGCGGCCTCGGCCATGTGTGCGCTGTTGTATTCGAGGGCTGCGTATTTGTAGTTTTCGGCAGCCAGCAGCATCAGGTCGCAGGCCTCTCTGTGGTTGCCCAGCTCTCCGAGAATAAGGGCCTTGTTGTGGTATGCGTTGGCCCTCTCGGTCACCAGCCATTCGTCTTCCCATGTGTCTATGGAGCCGAGGGTCTCCACCAGCTCGCTTATGGTCACCATGGCCTGGAATAGGCTGTGGTCGTCGCGGTAGGTGCTGGCCAGTTTCTGCATGGTGTTGGCGTAGTCGGGTGCCTGGGTCATGGGGAAGTATGTCTGGAGCATCAGCCTGATGCTCTTGGCCTGCTCGTAGCTCTGCTCTGCGGGCTCCAGGCGGCCCATCTTGCGGTAGAGGTCGCCAAGGTTGTCGTAGCTGTCGGCCAGGGGCACCGACGCCTCGTTGGCCTGGGTGGTCTCCTGCCGTATCTCCAGGGCCATGCCGAGGTAATAGAGCCCCAGGTCGTAATCGCCGGTGTCCACGAAGAAGAGTCCGTAGTTGTTCAGTATGTCGGCCCACAGGGCCTTGTAGGCGTCAGACTTGCCTTGCAGGTATTTGCCGGTGAGGTATGCTGTCTCGAAAAACGGCTCTGCTATGTCGTAGCTGCCCATGCTGCGGTATTGCAGGCCCAGGTTGTTGCATATCTTGGCGTATTCCGATTTCTCGCTGTCGTTCAGGCTGTTTTTCTGTCTGAATATCGACAGGGCCTCTTCCATGTATTTGAGCGATGAGTCTTTCTGGCCGTATTTCCTGTATATGTTGCCTATGTTGGACAGTGTGTTGGCGTAGTCGGTCATGTATCTTGGATGCCGTATCAGGACCTGGCTGAGTTTCCTGGCCGCGGTCTTGTAGTTGGTGATGGCGTCGCCTAGGTTGCCCATCTGGTCGTACATGGTGCCCATGTTGTTGAATACGAGGGCCATCTCGGCGTCGTATTGGCGGTCGTGGGTGCGTATCAGTTTCTGGTATGAGGCCAGTGCCTCGCTGTATTTGCGTCCGGCCTCCATGTACATGCCCATGGCGGTGTATAGGTCGCCGTAGGTGCGCAGCAGGCTGGCCTTGCCGGATATTGCCTGGGGCGATTGCGCAAACCTGGCCTGTGAGTATATGTTGTAGGAGTCCTCGCAGAGGGCTTCGGCGCGCCTGTAGTCTTTCAGCTCTATCTCTATGGATGCCAGCGATGCCTCTATCTCGGCCAGGTCTGATACGTAGTTGCGGTTGCGCATTACTATGAGGCCTATGGTCTGGAGGCTGGCGTGGAGTTTCTCCCGGGCCTCGTCGGGGCGGCCGGTGGTTTTAAGTGCCATGCCCCACTGCATGTATACCGATGCCTGGGCTATGTGGCGGTCCACCTCGTTGGGGTAGCGCCCGGCATACGCGAGTGCCTGCTCCAGGCATTCCATGGCCTGGGTGTGGCGTCCGTTTATGGTGTGTATGCTGCTCTGCTCGCATAGTATCTGGAGCTGCTCGCGGTATGTTTTCTTGTTTTTGCTGTATCCCTTCAGTGCCTCGCTGTAGTATATCATGGCCATGTCGGGCTCGTTTTTCAGCATGAAGGCCTTGCCCCGGGCCAGGCTGGCGGCGGCCTGCATGTGTTCGGGACGTGGGCGCGGCCTTAGCGCCGATACGGCGTTTATGTGTATCAGGGCTTTGTCGGGCTCGTTTAGGTCCAGCAATACTCTGGCCATCTGCATGTGGCCGTGGTATTCCTCCAGATGCCCTCTTGAAGCCTGTAGCGCGCGCGATGCCAGGTCCAGGGCCTTGTGGTGGAGTCCCCATGCCGAGCATATCCTGGAGTATTCCAGCAGGTGGCCGTGGCTGGCGCCTTCGTCGTGTTGCAGGCTCTTGTCGTAGTAGTATTCGGCGTCGGAGGGGCTGATGCCGAGTACCGACAGCCTCGCCATCATGGTGTAGCGGGCGTATGCTTCCATGCCGGGGCGCGCGCCTGTCCATTCCATGGCCTGTGCGGTCTGTCCGTTGTGCAGCATGGCCGCCAGTGTGTCCATGCCCGGTGCGCGCATCAGGGTCTCCAGGTCTGGGGCAAAGGCCTCGGCGCTCTCCTTGGCGGAGTTTATCTCTGTGCGTATGGCGTTGCCCTCCATGGCCGTGCTGTCTATGCATCTGTGCAGCATGGCCAGGGTGCTCTCCTGTGCCGCAAGCGCAAGGCTTTGCAGCATCAGCAGTATTGTTGCTATGGCTTTGGGGCAGCTCATGTCTTGGTTGCGTTTCCTTTTTCTATCAAATTACAAAGGTATATATTTTTTTGGTTTTTGTACTGATATCTGCGTAAAAAATGTTTATTTCACGATCTTGAACTCTGTCCTTCGGTTTTTGGCCATGTTTTCGGGGCTGTCGTTGGGCGCGCATGGCATCGATGATCCGTATCCCTTGTAGCTGAGCCTGCTCGGTGGTATCTGGTGGGCCATCAGGTAGTTTACGATGGCCATGGCTCGGTTGGTGGACAGCTCTATGTTGTGGGGCTCGGAGCCGGCGTTGTCGGTATGTCCGCCTATCTCTATGCGTATGGATGGATTGTTGCGCATGTAGTCCACCAGCTTGTCGAGCTCGTAGTGTGATTCGGGCATTATGTCGTACTTGTCGGTCTCGAAGAAAATGTTGGCCAATGTTACCGTGGTGCCTATCTCAGGCTTGCTGAGGGCTATCTCTATGCGTTTCTTGCTTATGGAATCGGGGATGTTTCTCAGGCTGAAGTTCATGGAGTTCATCAGGTATCCATCGGCTCTTACATTCAGCGCATAGTCCTGACCCTCGGGCAGATACAGCATCAGGTTGGGTATGTTGGCATTGTCGGTGTTGCCTGTCTGCAGGGCCTTGGCGGTCTGCAACGCCACCACCTCGTAGTCGGCCCTTATGGGCGCGTTGGATGCTGAATCCTTCACGAGGGCCTCCACCAGGAGAGTCCTGCTTGGCTGTATGTGCTTGGGCAGGTTGATCTCGAACAGGTCCAGACGACGCGATGTGTCGCGGTCCGATGCTATGATGGCTGTGTTTCCAAACACCGACACGGCCAGCCTGCCCTCGTTGCTTGCGGTGTTGATGGGGTATCCAAGGTTGGTGGCCGGCCCCCACGAGCCGTCGTCCTGCAGGCGCGATACGAAAATGTCGTCGCCGCCCATGCCTATGTGGCCGTTCGACGAGAAATACAGAGTCCTGTTGTCGGCATGGATGAAGGGGCTCGACTCGTCGCCGTCGGTGTTCACGTTGGGTCCGCAGTTTCTGGGCTCGCTCCACCGTCCGGCTCCTGTCAGGGTTGAGTACCATATATCCTTGCCGCCGTATCCGCCCTGACGGTTGCTCACGAAATACAGGGTCTTGCCGTCGGCCGAGAAGCTGGGCTGGCTCTCCCATGCTCCGGTGTTTACGGGAGCAGGCAGTCTTCTGGGCATCGTGAAATCGCCGTCCTTCAGGTACGAGAAATATATGTCGCAGCATTTTATCATGCCGTCGGGGCATGTGCAGCTGGTGAAAAACAGTATCCTGCCGTCGGCCGACAGGAAAGGCGCTCCCTCGTTGTTGTGGGTGTTGATGATGGCGCCTATCGACCTGGCCTGCTGCCATGGCTGGCCATCGTTGCGGCGTGATATGTATATGTCTTCCTGGGTCTGGGGCAGCAGCGGATTCTGCGATGTCTGGGGCAGCTCTATGGTGTATACCAGGGTGTTGCCGTCGGCCGACAGCGATGGAAAATAGTCGTTGTATCTGGTGTTGATGTATGGGCCCAGGTTCTGGGGATTGTAGTCCACGGGATTGGCCATGGCCTTTATCCTGAACTCGGCTATCTCCTTGTATTTGATGCAGTGCTTGGTGAGTTTCTCGGTGGCGCGGTCCAGCTGGAGCAGTTTGTTGTAGTATTCCAGGGCCTTGGGGTTGTCGTATTTGGCGAAATACGCGTCGCCAAGGGCTGTTATGGTTGTGGCGTCGTCGGGCCTCAGGGCCAGAGCCTTGTCCAGGCTTGCTATCTCGTTGTCGTATTGTGCTTTTTTCTCGTATATCTCGGCCTTCATCCAGTATGCCTCCACAAAGGCGGGGTCCAGTTTCAGGCTCTTGTCGCATAATGCGAGGGCCTCTGTGTACATCTCGGCGCCGTATTTGCCCAGTGCCTGGTCGAACAGGGCCACGGCCTTCTTGTTGCCCGATGAGTATTGGGCCATTGCCGATGCCGATATGGCCAGCATCAGCGCTATCTGCATAAGTAGTCGTTTAGTCATTTTTCTTGATTATTTGTTTATAGATTGTAGAGTGGGGTCAGAACACCTCGTGGATTGGCTCTCCCGAGGCGTAGTCGGGGCACAGTATCCTCAGCAGGGTGGCTATGGTGGGGGTGATGTCGGCTATGGACACCTTCCTGTTTATTGTTCCCTGCCGTATGCACTTGCCGTAGAATGCCAGGGGCACGTGGGTGTCGTGGCTGTAGGCCGATTTCTGGGCCGAGCACGAGTAGTCTGCGCCGTTGCCGGTCACCTCCTGCCATCCCGGGGCCAGGTTTATTATTATGTCGCCCGATCTGTCGCGGTTCATGGAGTTGGCTGCCTGCCTCCATATTCCGGTGTTTGCCTTGCTGGAGGTGAGCACGCTGGAAGGCATGGCGTGGTCTATGCCGTCTATCTCTATCAGAAACTGCGATGCGCGGTCCTGCACCTCGTCCAGTTTCAGCTTGTACCTCTCTATGGCCAGGTGGTTCAGGTATACCTGGTGGTTGCTGTATTTCTCCACCCACTTGTCGTCGCCATACAGAGCCCTCAGGTATGCCTCCAGCAGTATCATTGTGCTCTGCAGGTTTATCTGCATGCCGGGCATCCCCATGTCCGAGAGGAATATGGGCGAGTCTGATGCTCCCCGGTCTGCTGTCAGGAACACCAGATAGTTTCCCCTGCCGAACTTGATGTCGAGGGTGGATAGTATGGTGGCTATGTTGTGGTCCAGCCTTATGTACGAGTCCTGAAGCTCCATGCTCCTGATGCCGAACACATCGGACACATGGCCCGGCTGCGCAAAGTTTATCATGAGCATGTCGGTGAATTCGTCGGAGCCCATCTTCTCGCCCTCTATGGCCGCCACCGCGCACTCTGTTATCAGGTCGTTGGCCCAGGGGGTGTATTTCAGCAGCTGATACTCCTGCCCGTTGCCCAGTTTCCTGATATCGTAGGGAAATGTGTTGCGTCCCTCTATTCCGTTTTCATAGATGCTGTTGTCGGGCAGCGACGCGCGGTACTCTACAGGGTCCTTGCTGGTGTTCCAGACGCGTGCGCTGTAGCGGCGGGACAGCTGCTTGGCGTTGAATCTCTCCATCCATTCCGGCAGGCTGGCCATGTAGTATGATCCCGAGACCATGGAGCCGGTTTTCTCGCAAAACCAGTATGCGCCGTTGCCCAGGCGTCCGGCAGGCAGTATGGCGCTTGTGTTGTCCCACGATATGGATATTACCTTGCTCTGCTTGAAGTTCGACAGCCTGAGCTCGTCGCCAAGGGTGGTGCCCTGAAGCCGCTTGGGCGACGACATGCCGCTTGTCGACGAGCTGCCCACGGTCTGGTATTTCACATCGCCAACCGCGGTTACGGTCTTGCGCTGCAGCCTGTCGTACCACTGGTTGGATATTATGCCGTGGTTGCAGGGATTGGCGCCGGTGTATATGGTGGCATAGGCCGGGGCCGGCTCGGTGAGCATATACTCGTAATACGCGTTGGTGCAGCTGGCGCCCTGGTTCATGATGCGCTTGAATCCGTTGTCCCCCAGTGTGGAACCGTAGCGCGTGATGGCGTCGTAGCGCATCTGCTGAACCACTATGCCCACTATTATCGGAACATGCTCCTGTGCCTGCAGCTTGAGCCCTGAGCCCGATAATGCAAGCATCAGACACAAATATGAAAATATTTTTCGCATAATCTATTTGATTTGTTATCTTTGCTGCTTGCAAAGGTAATAATTTTACCCGATTACAAAATATAACTACGACATAATTATGAAGACAGTTTTCAATGTTGTGATAGCCGGCCTGCTGGTGTGGATATTGTGGATGGTGTGTTTCGGATCTTCCAAGGATATGCCGGCCAGCTACTATGGCCAGGCCAAGAACAGCATGGTGGATGCCCTGAGCCACATGAAGACCTGCCAGAGCTATTTCAGCAGGCCTATATCGGTGACCCACGACAGGCGGAGCGACATGCTCTATGTATCGTGCCTGGACGATATCGATTCCCAGGACCACGGCCTGGTGTGCCGCACCGATATCTACGGCGAGATTGTGGACACCATAAACGCGGGCCAGCTAAGGCAGCCTAAGGGATGCAAGGTGGTGGACGGCAAGCTGTATGTCGCCGACATCAACAGGGTGGTGCGCTACAGCCTGGATGCCGACAGCGTCGACAAGGTGTACAACATCCCCAAGGCTATGTATCTGTCGGATA
The DNA here is from genome assembly GCA_045597465.1 of Bacteroidales bacterium. Taxonomy (GTDB): domain Bacteria; phylum Bacteroidota; class Bacteroidia; order Bacteroidales; family UBA3824; genus UBA3824. The sequence goes on from JAZLKG010000088.1 coordinate 44,650, forward strand.
TTGAATCCGACCCATACGG
>JAZLKG010000089.1:0-11291 GCA_045597465.1 Bacteroidales bacterium
ATCGTGATATTTTTTCGCTGCTCATTCCTTTCTGCCAGTACAGTTCTAGAACTGTCGACAGGTACTGCCGTTGCTTGGGTGTTTGTGGTTTGTTCATCGTTGTACTCTGTTTTGGAGTCAACTTTTTTCAGGATAAGACAATATTTATAATGGACAATGGATAATGGATAATGGACAATGAGCCCAATGGATAATTAGCAATGGATAATAGGATAAAGCGTAATTATCAATTGTCCATTATCCATTGCCCATTAATTTTTTTCTTAAAAAAATTATGAGAAAAGCATTTTTATCAATAATAATGGCGGGAATGTCGGCGGCGGCAATGGCGCAGGGCGGAAACCTCACCGTGGATTTCGGCGGCGGATACCAGACCCTCAGCTATAAGATGCAGGATGGCGTAACCCGTGGCGACGGCAAGGCCGGCTTCACCGGTCAGATAGGCTACCAGTACTATTTCACTCCCAACTGGGGAATAGGCATCGGCCTGTCGGTCCGCAACTTCAACGCATCTTCCGTGGCCGACTACATGCAGGCCACTCCCAACGCCATCGACGACGATGGCGAGTCATGCGAATACCGCGTCTATTACAACAAGCTCCGCGAGAGTCAGAAGGCCATGCAGGTATCGTTCCCCGTGGGATTGTATTATCAGAAGGCCCTCGCCGGGAAGTGGACATTGGTGTCTGGTCTCGGAGTCCGCGTGGATTTCGCCACCGACAACAGCTACCTTACCGACGCTGGCAAGCTCGACACCCGCGGATGGTATGTGCGCAGCAAGCTGGAGCTTCCAAATGTTCCAAACCATCATTACTACACTGCCTCCGATTTCTCGGGCAGCTACAAGATGAACACCTCGGCATCGGCCTTCCTGAATATCGGTGCATATTACGCCATCATGCCCGATTTCGAGATTGGCGTTGTCGGATACGGAAGCTGCGGACTCTCCAAGCTCACCGACGGCTCCAATAGTCAGCTTTATTTTCCTGACGTGCAGAGCTATGCCAACCCTGCCTACAACGGCATGCTGGATTCCGAGGCCGCCAAGGGATCACGCACTGTGGCTCTGGGAGGTGCGGTATCGCTAAGGATCCGTTTCGGCAAGAATAACGGCAAGCAGTTGCCCAAGGACGACGACCTACGCCCACAGTATGAGGACGCCAAGCTGAAGCATCAGATTGACAGTCTCCAGAATGTGGCCGACAAGCTCAGGAAGGAGCAGGAGCAGAAACAGAACGCCAACGACACCGAGAAGCGCAACCTCGAAAACCGTATCGACGCCCTCCAGCAGGAGATCGACAGACAGCGCAGGGAGCTGGAATCCAGCAGTCAGAAGGGCGAACCGTCCGGAAGCGCCTCCAATGGCAAGCCCGCTCCCGAGAGCGTAATCAACCACAAGGCCGATAAACCCGGCGACATTATGGGCAGTTTCGGATTCCGCGGGCCGAGCGATTCCGTTATCAACGACAACTTCAGCGACAACCTCGACCTCATGGTGGAGAAGATGCAGAAGAATCCTGATATGCGTATAGAGATTGTGGGCCACACCTGCAATATCGGCGACGAGGAGACCAACAAGGAAGTGGGCCTTAAGCGCGCCCAGGCCTACAAGGACGAGCTCATGAAGCGCGGCATCAGCGAGAGCCGCATACAGACTTCCACCAAGTGGTTTACCGAGCCTCTGGTGCCCAACACCAGCGATGTAAACAGGATGAAGAACCGCCGCGTGGAAATCAAGATAATCGACTAACGCGGTTTTGCCGGATTATATTTATCGAAACAGCCAAGGCGGAAAAAATTTCGCCCTGGCTGTTTTTTTTGTTTAATTATGTATGGAATTACGGAAAATAATCTTACCTTAGCAGCTCAAAACCACACAAGACACACCTATGGCACACGAATGGTACAGCGACAATGATATATTAGAGTTGTTTGCCGACGAGAGCACTCGCGAGGCGGCTTTCCGCATTATTGTGAATCAGTTTGGTCCACAGCTGTATAGCCGCATCAGGACAGTAGTGTCGTCACACGACGAAACCGACGATATCCTTCAGAATACATTTATAAAAGCGTGGAGGGCGCTGCCGAGTTTCAGGCTGGAAAGCAGCCTCTATACCTGGATGTTCCGCATAGCCACCAACGAGGCGCTCACCTTTGTCCGCAAAAACAAGCGCGAGTACGCCATCTCGCTCGACGACGACGAGGTGGAGGTGGTGCCCCCGAGCAACGACATGGAGAGCTCCGAAACCGGCGACGAGATTGCCGACAAGCTCCGCATGGCCGTAGACACACTGCCCGCCAAGCAGAAACTCGTGTTCTGCATGAAATACTACAAGGAGATGAAATACGACGACATGGCAGTAATGCTGAACACTTCGGTGGGGGCCCTGAAAGCATCATACCACCATGCTGTAAAAAAAATAGAAACAATTTTATCGGTAAATTAAACCTTTGTTCCGGAAATGCGTTTTAAATAAAAAAAGACCAACAAACAAAAGCATTGCAAAACCATGAAAACACAGAACGAAAACATAAAATTCAAAATGAACTTCGATGTGCCCGACGGCTATTTCGACAAGCTGGCCGACAATGTGATGGCCAACATCAAGTTCCAGGAAAAGCGCCGCCGCAGAAACCGCAACATAGTGCTGTCGATATGCTCGGCAGCAGCATCAGTATTCGCCATTGTGGCCACTATTGGATTCATGAACCAACACTCAGGATCGCAGGACGTGGCCTACAGCAGCTACTATCAATACTACACCGACAACATAGAGACCACCATAAGCGACTACGGCCTCATGGAGATGCTCGACGACCAGGCCAACTACAGCCAGAGCGCCATGGACGCCGGCAGCTATGCCGAACTCGTATACTCAGAATATTCCGCATCACCAGTTAATTTTTCATATTTCAACAACTAATGAGACACATACATAGATTTCTACTGATATTTGCCATCCTGATATCCGCCATGCAGCTGTCGGCTCAGGAGAAGACCGAGAATCCGGATTTCGCTGCCATGAAAGAGCAGTTCAAGTCAGACAAGATAGCATTCCTCACATGCAAGATGAACTTCAGCGTGGAAGAGGCGCAGGTATTCTGGCCCATCTACAATAAATACGACCTCATATTCGACCAGATAAGCGAGGAGCGCCGCAACAACTACGATCCCAAGCGCAGCATGCCGGTCTGCAAGATATCCGACGACGTCTGCAAGAAAATGATGGAAAACGCATTCTCGCTCGACCAGCGCGAGCTGGATGCGCGCAAGGCCCTGTACAATGAGCTGTCGGCCCATTTCAAGCCCAACACAATACTCCGCTATTACCACTACGAATACGAATTCCGCCGCCATGTGATGCACGACAACAGGCCAAAGGGCGGCAGTTTCGGAAAAAGTTACAAAAACGATTGATTATTTCGGAAAATATCATAACTTTGCGCACAGATTATTTCATTAATTAGTAAAAGTTATGTTTGTTCCATTGCTCCATTACAGGACCAAGTTCGATATATATTCCACCCTCAGCCCCGAGGAGTTTGCCCGTCGTCTCTTCAGTTCCATAAGAGAGGACCTCAAGGAGTCGTATATGCACCACCGTTTCGAGCACAGATGCCACTACGAGTTTTCGGGCACCAACTTCCGTTTCATCTGGAACGGATTCAACAGATTCAACGGCATCAAGAGGGCCAAGCTGGATGTAAGCAAAAACCTGGGCGAGATAGAGGTAAGCGCCCAATACGAATTCCAGGAGATATTCTTCCTGTGCATGGTCTTCAGCCTGATACCGCTGTGTTTCCTGTGGGGCCCCAACGAGTGGAGAATCATCACTCTGCTCCTGATATGGGTGGTGTATTTTGCCAATTACCTGATATCCAACATAAGGCTGAACAGCTACTTCAGGCGCAAGGTGCTTGACACATACATAGAATACGACCGCCAGCACGGCAAAAAATTACTCTAACCCATCCAGCCATCACCATACGAATATGAACAGCATGCTAAAAGACCTGCGTTCCGCCATGGATGCCGAGGGCATATACGCATACGTGATATTTAACACCGACCCCAACAACAGCGAATACATACCCGGAGACCAGATGGTGGCAAGGGCGCTCACCGGTTTTACGGGCGACAACGCGATAGTCATAGTAACCCCCTCGTTTGCAGGACTTTGGACCGATTCCAGATACTTCATATCGGGCGAGATAGAGATGCGCCAGTCGGGATTCTGCCTCATGAGGAAAGAATCCAACAACGATCCCGGATACATGGACTATCTGCGCGACAACCTGCCCAAGGGCGCCACAGTGGCCATGGACGGCAACCTGATTACCCAGCAGAACTACCTCTCGCTGCAGAAAAAGCTGGAGCCCGCAGGCATCACTGTGCGCAACGACGTAGACCTGACTCCCAGATTCTGGCACAACCGGCCGCATCAGACACTCTCCCAAATATACCAGCTGGACACCCGGTATTCGGGCAAGGACACCGCCGCCAAGCTGGCGTCCCTTACCAAGCGCATGGCATCCGACAAGTGCGACTACCTGGTGCTCACACGCCTGGACGACATAGCATGGCTGCTGAACATACGCGGCGCCGATATCGACTACTGTCCGCTTGCAAGGTCCTTCATGGTGATAGGCCGCAGCGGCGGCCATGCCGAGCCAGTGCTCTTCATGGACAATCACGCAGGCAGTTTCGACCTGGAGGCCTATCTGGGAGCCGCGGGAGTGGCCATGGAGCCGTATTCCCACATACACGCATACCTGGGCGCCCTGCGCGGGGGCAGCACCGTGCAGGTGGACTGCAACGAGGCCAGCTCACGCATTGTATCCAGCATAAGCCCCAGCTGCACCATACAGGACCGCAAGAGCCCCGTATATTTCGCCAAGGCCATAAAGAACGAGACCGAGACCCGCAACATGGAGCGGGCCATGGTGATAGACGGACTGGCCATGGAACGCTTCCTGTACAGGATGGAGCAGATGGTGGAAGGCGGCATCAGGCCCATCACCGAGCTGATGCTTGCCGACATGCTGCTGGCAGAGCGCCGCAAGGGCGACACATTCATATCGGAAAGCTTCGAGTGCATATCGGCATTCAACGAGCACGCCGCAATGCCGCACTACGCGCCATCCAGGGATACCGACCTGGCCCACACACCCGATGCCATATACCTGGTGGACAGCGGCGGACAATACCTGCTGGGCACCACCGACATAACGCGCACCATCGCCACGGGGAAAATAAGCCCGCAGTTCGCCAAGGACTACACCCTGGTGCTGATGGGCAACATAGAGCTGGCGATGGCAGTGTTTCCAGAGGGCACCACGGGGCATCAGCTCGACGCGCTGGCCAGGATGCACATGTGGAGACACGGACGCAAGTTCGGACACGGCACCGGACATGGCGTGGGCTACTGCCTCAACTGCCACGAGGGTCCGCAGTCCATATCAACGGCCAGCAATTGCGTATCGCTGAAGGAGGGCATGGTAATAACCGACGAGCCCGGAATATACATAGAGGGCCAGTATGGCATACGCACCGAAAACATGCTGAGGGTGTGCCGGGCCGGATACGAGGGGTTCCTGAAGTTCGAGGTCATGACGCTATGCCACATAGACACCCGCCCGGTAATCAGGGAGATGATGACCGGAGCCCAGATAGACTTCCTGAACGCCTACAACGAGAGGGTCTACCGCGAGCTGTCGCCCCTGCTGGAAGCCGACGTGGCCGGATACCTGAGGCAGCGCACAGCCGCCATATAGTTTTTTCCACAATACAACAAAATCATTGAGCAACATTGCCGCGCATCATTGGAATATTATTGCTGCTGATATGCTGCACCGCGGCATATCCACAGACCGCCTTCGACAGCCTGGCTAAGGCTGCGGAAACGGCCAGGAAGGACTCTGCCGCCATAGCATACAACAACCTGGGGCAGTCGATAGTGTATTCCAACCCGGTGGCGGCCATCCCCTATTTTGAACGCGGACTCCACTACGCCATCAAATACGGCAACTACAAGCAGCAGTGCGTATCGCACAGTTTCCTGGGCACGGCCCACCGCCATCTTGGCAACTACACCGAGGCCCTGGTGCACTTCAACCAGCAGCTGTCCGTGGCCATAAGGCACAAGGAGGAGAGCGAGGTGACATGGGCATACATAAACATGGGCAACATAATGGTGTACATGAAAAACTACAGCCTGTCCACCATGTACCTGATGGATGCGCTCGCTTTTGCCAAGAGAACCAACGACCATAACGCCATACCGTACATATACGTGAACCTTGGACGGTCGGCCCTGCTCTCCAGCAACTACGACAGCGCCCTGGTATGGCACAACAAGGCCCTCGAGATAAGGAAGCAGCATCAGGAGACCGTAAACATTGCCGTCACCTACCGCGACATAGGCAATGTGTATTTCGCCCGCGGCTGGCACAGCGAAACCAAGCACTATTACCGCCTGTGCCAGAACATGATAGACACACTGCCGGAGAGCGACATACCCGCATCCATAAACATAAACCTGGCGCACATATACCTGGAGGAAAACAAGATAGACTCGGCCCTCCACTGCGCCACCATAGGCATGAGGTGCGCATCCAAATTCAAGAACAAGAGCTACATACGCGACGCCTGCACCATATTGGGCGACATATACCTTGCCATACGCAACTACCGCATGGCCGAGAAGTATTACGGCCTGCAGATTCTGTACAACGACTCCATAAGGACCTCCGACATATCGCGCAAGATTTTCGAGATACAGACCATGAACGAGCGCTATATCATGGAGGGCGAGATAGCCCAGGAGGACACCATGCGCACCAACATGCGCACATTGTCGGTGGTGATGCTGCTGACGGCGGCTTTTGGTGTGGGTTTTGCAGTAATCCTGTATCTGAGGCGCGAGAATGTGAAGTCCATAAACAAGGAGCTCGATTACCAGAACACCCAGCTGAAGGACAGCATAGCCTATGCGCAGAAAATCCAGGAGGCCGTAATCCCCAATTTCGACAAGGTGGGGCGGATATTCTCCGACAGATTCATGCTGTTCATGCCCTGCGAGCTTGTAAGCGGCGACTTCTACTGGTATCACTGCGGCGACAGGTACGAGGTATTCGCAGTGGCCGACAGCGGCGCCCAGGGAGTGCCCGGAGGCTGCATGAGCATGCTGGGATCGGCCATACTGCACGAGATAGCCGAAACCGAGCATATCCCCGCCCTGATGCTCGACCGTTTCAGGCAGAGGCTGATATCGGTGCTGTCGGATTCCAGGGTAGGCATGGTGGTGGATCCGCAAGGCATGGACATGAGCCTGCTTGCCATAGACAGGCAGGACCACAGGCTGTATTTCTCGGGCATCAAGACGCCCCTGGTATATGTGCGCGGAGGCCGGATAAACCTGCTCCAGGACAACAGGACCGACGAGTCGCCCAAGGACAAGGTGTTCACCACAAGCGAGCTGATGCTGGAGCGTGGCGACAGGGTCTACATGATGACACCCGGATTCTGCGCCCAGAACGGCGGCCCCGGCGGCAACCCATTCTCGCGGCAGAGGCTTTACGACTTATTGGGCAGCATCAGCCACAAACCAATGGCCGAGCAGATGGAGATCCTGAGGCTCAGCCACATGGAGTGGGTGGCGGAATGCAAGCGCGTGGAGGATGTCTCCATAGCGGGTTTCGAATATCTTTAATGATTAGCGGATGGCAAAACGATTGTTGCTGATATTGTGGATGGCCGTGGTGCATGTATGTGCCGCACCCGCACAGGACTACAGAGGCCTCGACAGCCTCATAGCCCTGTCGGTAAGTGTGGACGACACTGTATTGCCACGCCTGTATCACGAGATATCGTGGGAATCGCGCGAGATAGACCCCATGCTGGGCATACAGTACGGCCTTATGGCCCTGGAGAGCGCCACCGACAATGACGACCATTACCACGAGGTGCTGGCATACAACTCGCTGGCCATGAACGAGCGCAACATAAACCAGTTTGGCGATGCGCTCGGCAATTACCACAAGGCCCTGTCCATAGCCCGCAAGCATGGCATGACAGAGCTGGAGGCTCTGGAATACAGCAACATAGGCAATCTGTACATATATCAGGGCCTGCTGGACAGCGCCTATTGCTACGAGATGGAAGCCTGGCGCATGGCCGATTCCATAGGCAGCAACCTCATCTGGGCGCGCGTGTACATGAACATGGGCATGATATGCAGGCATCAGCGCAATACTGCCAAGGCCATAGAGTATCTGGAGAAATCTTACTTCATAAGGCATGACAGCCTGCGCGATTTTGCCGAGTGCCTGCCCCCCATAGGCGAGATGGCCAACATCTACATGGAGGAGCGCGACTACGTGTCGGCCAGGGCCATCATAAACCTGTATATAAACGACGAGCTGTACACACCCGGGCTGCCTGAGATGGCCAAGGCGTGGTACCGCATGGCGCAGGTCTATTACAAGATGAGGATCCTGGACACGGCAGCCAACATTGCCCGTCAGTCGCTGCAATATGCCCAGCGCCTTGGCAATGTACATTTCATAGAAAACAACTACAAGCTGCTGGATTCCATATACATGGCCCGCCGCGACTATATGAGGGCCGCACTCTGCTGCAAGGAGTACATAGATATCAGCGACACGGTGTTCAATGTGGCGCTGGACGAGCAACTGAGAAAGATAAGGTATTCCAGCGAGTATATACAGAACAAGAGCACCCTCGACAAAACCCGACTTGGCAGGATAAACCGCCTGTATGCGGTGCTGTTTGCGCTGGCGGTGCTGGTGATACTGGTGTATGGCATAATGAGCATTCTGGACACCGGACGCCAGGCCCGCAAGCTGAATGTTGACATGGAACAGGCCCGCACCGATATCATCAACAGTCTGGAGTATGCCCACGCCATACAGGGGGCGGCGCTGCCTGATGCCGGGAGTTTCGGTACATCGTTTGCCGACAGGTTTGTGATGTATGTGCCCAGAGATATCGTAAGCGGCGATTTCTATTGGCGCTATAGCGATGCCCGCTACGAGATGCTTGCCGTGGCCGACTGTACTGGCCATGGTGTGCCCGGCGCCATGCTCACCATGCTGGGAGTGTCGGCATTGCAGGATATAGCGCGTCAGGGAATAAGGAACGCCGGCAAAGTACTCGGCCTTTTGCGCCAGAAAGTGAAGTACATGCTGAGGCTCAATGATTTTTCCGCCATGAAGGACGGCATGGACATAACGCTGATAATAGTGGACCGGGAGACCCGCGTGCTGGATTTTGCCGGAGCCTTCAATTCACTAATATACATCCGCAATGGCGAGTATCATAGCATGAAGGCTACCCGCGTGCCCATAGGCTATTATGTAAACGAGCTGCCATTCGAATCCCAGTATATCGATATGATACCGGGTGATGTCTATTACCTCCTAACAGATGGTTTCACATCGCAGTTTGGCGGCCCCAGCAAATCCAAGTACCCCCATAAGCTGTTCCGCAAGCTTCTTCTGGATATCCACAGCCTGCCAATGAGCGAGCAGAAGGATATCCTGATGCGCGAGTTTCAGGAATGGAAAGACTCCGAGGAACAGGTGGATGATGTTACCGTGGTGGGCTTCAGAGTATAGAGAAAATTAAAAATTAAAAATCAAAAATTAAAAATCAAAAATGGATAAGATCAAGAACCCTTGGCTCGACAAGGACAAGTACAACTGCATTGCGTGCAGTCCCAACAATCCAATAGGTCTTCACCTGGATTTTTATGAGGACGGCGACGATATCGTAACTTACTGGAACCCAACTCAGAATCATCAGGGTTGGGTAAACACATTACACGGTGGTGTTCAGAGCCTCCTAATCGACGAGGTGGCCGGCTGGGTGGTAAGTCGCAAACTTCAGACCACGGGCGTTACCTCCAAACTTGAGATGCAATTCCTGAAACCCGTAACCACCATCGATGGCCAACTCACCATCCGCGGACGCATCGCCAAGCAGGTCCGCAACTTCGTCTACATCGAGGGCGAGATCATCAACAACTCCGGCACCGTCTGCTCCAAAGGCACCGCCGTATATTACTGTATGACAAGAGAAAAGGCCGAGGAGGAATTCCATTTCAAGGGATGCGTGCTGGAGAAGGAGGGGTGAAACCTTTTTCACAATTTATTACACACCCCATCGTTTCACAGTTTCACAGGGTTGAAACCCTGTGCTGTGCAAATGTCACCCCGTTGGGGTTCCGTGTTTTCGTACAAATCGGGACGCCACGACCAGCCCCAACGGGGCGTAACTTGCACAGCGTAGGGTTTTAACCCTACGTGACGGGGGCGGAATTTGCAAATCGAAACGGTTTTAACCCTACGAAACTATGAAACGAAACGGGGGCGAAACGAAATGCGAACGGGGGCTAAAAACGCCAACAACAAAATAACCACATTCAACAACCATTATAATCCATCATCAAAATGCCACAATCTCTGGTAAAAAACTATATCCATATAATATTCTCTACCAAGAACCGTGAGGATACTATAAAAAAGGAAGACAAGGAACGTGTTTTCAAATATATGGCAGGTATTGTTAACAAATACGAATGCGAGACAATATGCATTGGAGGCACACAGAACCATATTCACGCCCTCATAAATCTTTCTAAGAATTACAGTTTGAAACAGATTCTCCAATTTATGAAAGGCAACACTTCCCGCTGGCTGAATCACGATATGGGATACACCGATTTTGACTGGCAAGATGGTTATGCGGGATTTTCTGTAAGCCAATCTAAACTCACCACCGTTGTCAACTACATAAAGAACCAAGAAGCCCACCACAAAGAACAAACATTCAAGGAAGAGGTTCTGGAATTTTTGGATAAATATCAAATGAAATACGATGAAAAATATTTGTGGGATTAGATGGAATGATATTTTTCCACATTTTCCATTTTCCACATTTATTTTCACAGGGTTAAAACCCTGTGCTGTGCAAATGTCACCCCGTTGGGGTTCCGTGTTTCCGTACAAATCGGCACGGCACAACCAGCCCCAACGGGGCGTAACTTGCACAGCGTAGGGTTTTAACCCTACGCGGATATACGAAACGGGTGCGAAAACTCCAAAAAATCGAACCTATTTTTGTCCAAATACTAGGGTAAAAACAAAACATACAAACCCCAAAACCCGCAACCTCTTAAAACCTAACCACTTACCACCTCCTATCGTCTGTTTCAAAAAGTACAAAAACTTCAATTTCCTTCAATTGGCGTGAATTATTGATAAACCTT
>JAZLKG010000090.1:0-19217 GCA_045597465.1 Bacteroidales bacterium
TATCGCATCTGTATATTCCTCATAAGGAATTTCCTAGTATGATTCGATGGTATTACAGCATTGTGGTTCCATACATTAACAATTGAAAATAAACCGCATCGATAATGAAAGTTGTTGATGCGGTTTGTTTTTTTATAAAAACACTTTCTCAATTGCAGATATTTCTATAAATTTGTTTCTTGTATAATATGGACGCCTTGGTGCCTGGAGGGCACTACTATGAGTAACCGGGTACGCCGAAGACCGCAGGTCTGGCGTGCTCGGGATTGGCGAAATACGGAAAATACAATGAAAGACAGTGAGTTGAAGCGTTGGAGAATGATCCTCGGGGACAACGAGGGCTTTCGCGAGGGACGGGGCAAGGGCCACGGCTTTGGCGAGAGCGTGGAGGACTGTGCCGGTGAGGGTGAAGGTCCCGGCGAGGGTGAGGGTGACGGAGAAGGTCCCGAACTCTCTGAAACCGAGCAGAATATCGATCAGGCACTCAATGCCATTTACGCCGATGAGGACAGCCGTGGCGACCTCTCGAAATCGAGCCCGAGGATTGCGCAATGGCTCGGCGAGGTGCGCAACTATTTCCCGAACTCGATGGTCCAGATTATCCAGCGCGACGCCATCAAGCGGATGAACCTGCTTCAGCTCCTCGGCGAGCCAGAGATGATTGAGAATATCGTGCCTGATGTAAACCTTGTGGCCACGCTCCTGACAATCTCAAAGGCAATCCCAGAGAAAAACCGTGAGGCCGCGCGCGCCATTGTCAGCAAGGTGGCCGAGCAACTCTCGATGAAACTCTATGTGCCACTCACTCAAGCTGTAAACGGCGCCATCAACCGTGCCGTTAAGCGCCGTAATCCAAAATTCAAGGACATTGACTGGAACGCCACAATAATCAAGAACCTTAAGCATTATCAGCCTGACTACAAGACCATTATCCCCGAAACCCGAATTGGCTTCACCCACAAGCGCCGTGAGCTGAAGGACGTAATAATATGTCTGGACCAGAGCGGAAGTATGGCAACCTCGTTGGTGTTCTCAGGAATCTACGCGTCGGTGCTCTCCACGATATCATCGATAAAAACCCAACTCGTGGCCTTCGATACCGCCGTAATCGACCTCACCGACAGGATTGACGATCCCGTCGAGGTGCTTTTCGGACTCCAACTCGGCGGAGGCACCGACATAAACCGCGCGCTTCAGTACTCCCAGAAACTCATCTCGCGCCCAAACGACACTTACCTCATAATCATCACCGACCTCGAGGAAGGCGGAAACGTAATGCAGATGCGTCGCAGGTTTATGGAGATAAAACAAACCGGCGTTGAGATAATCGTGCTTCTGGCGCTCAACGACGAGGGCGCTCCCCGCTACAATCATCCCAACGCCGATTTCCTGGCGTCGCTTAGGATCCCCTGCTTTGCCTGCACCCCCGACAAATTCCCGGAGGTGATGGCCGCCGCGCTGAATCGTCAGGACCTGATGGAGTTGTATTATTCCCAGGAGTAATAAGTCTTGGTTACGCCCTGTTTCTTCCAGTTGTCCTGAGTTTCTATTTCGGTGATATCAACCTCACCAGCCTTGTTGGTGAAAGTAATTTTGGTATTGGCGCCAATGTTATTATACTCATACTCAGTTTTGTAGTCGAGCGTAACAACGCCGTCTCTTTTGTGGTACTCGTTCCTGACGCTGAGGTATTTTTTGCCGAGAATCTCTACATATTTACTCTCCACCTTGCTTTCCCAATCGTTTTCGAAACTATTCCTCATCATAAGGTCAAGAGTATCGTATTTCATCTCTTCGTCCAAGAAATAAGTCAAATAGAAAAGATTGTTGCCGTAAGCTGTTGATTCAATGGTTTTTCTTAAATTACCCTCATATTCAAACTCCCTGTACGACGCGTCCCGGAATCCATCGGAATAAGTTTTTAGGCGTCCCTGCTCGTCATAGGTAAACTCCTCTCCATCAATCATATCCGACGAAACCCTGTTGCCCTTGTCGTCGTAGGTGTAATGAATAGTCTCATCCATCAATTTGTCCACACTCTCAATGAGTTGGCCCTTGTCGTTGTAGATCCATTTGCGGACAGTGTCGCCATTCTCATCAAGAGCAAAAATAGGCTTGTCCCAGTTCACTTTCTTAGTTATAGGGTCAGCTGACACTATCTCTACTTCTTGCTTCTCTACATTGCTGGCCTCAGATTCCTGATTCTGACCAGCCTTCTGTCCGCCACAACTGGCAAGAACAACTGCCAAAGCGGGAATTAAATAAAATGATTTTCTCATAATTGGTGATTGATTTGTTTGGGCGCAAAGGTAGGAAAAATATTGGAAAATCTGCATTTTTTTCGGGTTACCTTTTTGAAGCCTCAGCTATTAACCTAAAAAACATTAAAAACATTACTACTATGAAAAAGTTACTATTTATCTCAGCAATGGCGCTTATGTGCGCAGGTGGACTGCAGGCTCAGAACCTGAAAGACACTATCTATTTCGACGAAGATTGGAAGGTAGTTGGCAGTACCTCTGATGCTGTATCATTTTTCCGTCTTTACGACGGATCGGATAAGAGCGAGGGCCGCAAGCCGTTCAAGGATTTCCTTACTACGGCAAGTATCAGGAATACGACCGCGAGGCCAGCGACGACGATTCCACCCCCGACACCGCAGTCATCGTCATCAAGAAATCCTTAATCCAAAGAGTGGAATACGTGAACTCCAAGACTGGGGCGGTGATGGGACGGATGTTTACAAGAAGGGCGTGAAGGTGGAATAGGGAGAAATACAAAATAAATTGGCAGATGTCAAAAATCTTTTCTATCTTTGCATTGTACATAAAAGGAGGTTGATATGGATAATACATTATATGTGGAATACGACAGTACCGATACGGTTGCAACGGACTTCATCCAGAGGATTACTTTGGAAATGGAGCGGTTGGGCATATTCAAGATTCGTAATAAGCCTTCCCAAAAAAGGAAACCTATTGTTGAGAAGAAAGATAATCCCGTTCTTGATAAATTGTTGGTGGACTTCGAGAATATTAAGAAGGAATATCCCGACAATTGGGATTATGAGGGTGCCATTGCTATTACAAAGTCTGTTTCTGACAATTACAAGGCTGTGCTTGAGGCTGGCTATGATTTGATATCAGGGAAATGGTGGATTTCTCCAGAATCTAATGGAACTTTGGTTATGATTTCGAATAGCGCAAATTCCAATATCCAGATAGGAGACTCTACAATTTCATATTTTGTCGAGCATTCCAACAATGAGAGCGAGGGCGAGAGTTCCATAAAATTTTCTGTTGAAAAGGTTTTGGAGGTAATTAAAAAGGCTAACGAATATGGCGACAATTCCAAATAACGACGATGTGGCGAGAGTGATTTTTTCTCCCAAGATGGTCAGAAACGGAGTGCTTTTGCTTCAGGCGTTTACCTTGACACCCGAAAACAGAGAAAAATATCTTTCCGTATTATGGACTTCGCAAGAGACCTGGAACACTGAGGTATATCTCATTCCTGAAAATGAAGTGAGGAAAAGATATGGCTATGCGTTGATGAATGTTGGGGAGGTAATTGATTTGAAATTCAGCGATGTGCTTTTTGAGGTTAAACATTGCCCTTCCAAAAAACTTTTATCTCATAGCGGTATCTATGTTACAATTAATGCCAAGGTCCTGATTGGAGGCAAGAATATCGAGGATGTTCCACAGGGTTTTACACAAGACAGCCTGTTGCTTCAGATAAGAAACCGCCTTCGTAATCTCGCTCAAAAACGATTGTTTGAAATCGAGGAACCAAAACAAGATTGATACACATAAACACCTCTTGGATTGATTTCCAGGAGGTGTTTTTTGTGAAAAATATTCACGGTTTTTGTTTGGAGTTACAAAAAATGTTTTGCATTTTTGCAGATAGAAAAAAGACATAGAAAGAATATAGTATCTTATTGAAAAGGCTAATATAGTAAAAAGTCCTACCAAAAAATTTTACATATACCCAGCCTTGGCAATCGGGATACGCCGTCGTTATAGGCGTATCCTTTCTTTTGCGTGGGTATATGAAGGTAATCTGTGGTAGGACGCCTTGCTATTTCGCTAAGAAGGGTACGCTCTTTTTATGCCCATAAATGAACGCTATAAGATTTTTCGTTGTCAGATTTTAAAGTCCTACCACAACCGCAAAACCTTTCAATGAACACTCTCATAGCCAATACTATAACTATATCCCTTTGTGGCTATGGAGCAAGTATTATATCCAAACATAAATGGTCATAATAGAGTGGTCTTGCCTGAATGGCTTGATACTTTAATATTTAAAAAGTTGGGCGCTTCTTACAAGCGTCTAAATAGAAATATGACCAATATTAACGATGGAGAGAAAGAAACACTAAACTATTTAGGAACGTACTTTCCTCGGAGTTTTACTGAGTCATTTTGTATATTTAAAAGACTTATTGCCAAGAAGGTATTAGATTATTCTTCAAAGACAGAAATCTCTATCTTTGATTTCTGTTGTGGTACAGGAGGAGAGATCATTGGTCTTTTAAGTGTACTTATTCCTATGTTTCCCAATATTAAAAAGGTAGTAATAAAAGCCTTTGATGGGAACCCAATCGCATTGGGAAAATATGAGGAGATTCAAAAAGTATTTTCAAGTAAAACAAATGTTGAAATAGACTATAAGATTATTCCAATCTGTCTCGATGATTTGTATGATCTTGAAACTTTAGATTCTGCAATAAAAGACAAATTTGATATTGTTATGACATTTAAGGCAATAAACGAATTTGTTTCGATAAGGCGATTTGAAGAAAAAAATCCATATTCTCATATAGCAAAATCATTGATAAAGAAAGTAATTGGAAATGGTGTGCTCCTTTTTGTTGACATAACAACAAAAGATACTCAATCTCAAGAGTGGTTGCCCAAGATGATGGATAGTGGATTGAAGAATTATAATGTTGTTGCAAGAAATATAGAATATAGTGAGTTTTTCTATGTTTCTCATTTTATACAACAGGATGACTATGAAAAAATTTCTTGGAGATTGATTAAAAACAAACTTAACAATTAAAATGAAATGAGATTACAGAATTGGTTTATTAGAAATCTTGATGATTACCAAAGACAGGTAATTATCGAAAGCATTGATAAAAGTGTAATTGTACAAGGTGTTGCAGGTAGCGGAAAAACAAACCTTGCAATTCACAGGGCATTGCAAGCCAAAGGCAAAGGTTCGTATGCAATTATTGTTATGACAGTAGCATTACGTAGAATGATTGCATACGGTATGGAACAATTGGGACTTGACAAAGAGCGCATTGCTTATGAATGGGCGTGGACTCATAGAGGTTTCGATTTGGAAGGTGACGTATATTACAAATTGAATGCAGAAGGAAGAATAATTAGCGACACCTTGTATTTGGTAACAGCCAGTCAAGTCAGAAAATTCGTAAAGACCAATCAAGATATTCCAGAAAGATATACTGTCGATTTTGGAGATTGGGTAGAAGACCGTTATTATCGTGCGTGGGGAAGGAGAACTAGCAGATTCTATGACGCGGGAACTTGCTATTTTGATATAAATAGTAGAGATTCCCAATTGATTCCGTCCGCCGTTATCTCTAGAAAATCTGACAGAGACAAAAAAGTGGACTATCTTATTGTTGATGAAGCGCAGGATTTCAATGTTCAGCAATATAGAGAGAAAATTGTTCCCTTAATGGGAAAAAGTTTATCTTTGTTGGGAGATTCCAATCAACAAATGACTCCAACAGGAAGTTCTATCCAGGCAATAAAAGAGGCTTTCTCTGGTTTCAAGTTGTTTAATTTGGTTTACAATTATAGACTACCCAAATCAATAGGTAAGGTGGCTCAAACTATTCAGTCAACTCAAATTGATCTCTTGTCCCATAATTTGAAAAATGGTGGGAATAGTGATTATCCTCATTTCCCTAAGCCTCAGATTATCAAATGTTCATCTAAGGAGAAAGAGTTGGAGTTGATAGTTTCCAAAATTCAGATGGAGGATTTGGACGATGTTGCAATTTTCGTGAATAGTGATTCTCAAGTTGCTGAAATAAACAATTTCTTGAATCAAAGAGGCATACAGACTCAGGTGCATTATCGAACTAAAAAGACCGTTCCATTTAATACAATAAATACTTTGGATTTCTCGAATAATGATCTCCCTTGTATTCTTGAATTTATGGCTTGCAAGGGTTCTGAATTCGACAATGTGTTTATTCCATTTGCAGATCAGTCTCTTAGTTGCTCTGCCAAGGCATTTTTTGTTGCTTGTACTCGTTCTTCCCATAGTTTGTACATAACTTATACAGGGAAATTGACTCAACATTTAAGTAGAGTTGATGAGAATGATGTTGTAAAATCAGAAATAAATTAGTATGAATTATTACATAAAGATCAGTTCGTGGAATTTGCTGGAAACGTTTGCAACGGAAAGCATTTCTCCTTGGGCCTTTTACTTAGACAGAAATTTTGGCAACAATCTCTGCCGATATGTAAGTGATGACAATGGCCATTTTAACCACCTGATTCTATCGACAATAGATTTTGGTGGCGACTACTCTATTTGTGTTGATGAGTCATTGTTGGATACGAATGAATTGAAAACAATCGAAGATGGTAAACAACTTTTCTCATACCCCAAAACCATTTTCTTCAAAAAGGGTTTGGTGAGGTTTAGGTTTAATTCAGATGATTTGAAAAACTCGTTAATAGCCGAGTCTCAAATTATTTTTGAAATTAAATGTATCGAAAAGTATATTGCTGACTTTTTTGTTGATTGTAAACAATCTTCAGAAATCGAAGTTAGATATAACAACATGAATCCCAAGAAGTCGATGTTTATATCAATAGATAATAAGTACAATTATCTAAAAGGGGCTGTTGTCGGATATTCAAAAGGGGCTTGCACTTCAATGAATGGAGGTCAACAAGATTTGATATTGAAGTTACGCAATTTGAAAAATAACTTTGCGGGCGCATATACTAATATTTTCTTAAATTGTGCCAGCATTAGAAATGGTTGGCTGGATAAGGAAATTGAGGATGTTAAATTGTTGTATATACAGCAAGGGAATCCTTCTATTCAGTCTTTTGATGTGCTAAAACAGCAGTATCTCGAGGGAGTGAAGTACTCTGAACTAAGGGTCCAAGAATTTGGTCCAGATAAACAAAAAGATAATGAACGAAAAATAAAGGAATTAGAGAAAAACAAAGAAGTTATTGAGCGAGAAATAAACAATATCGAAATTCAGAATGATATATACAAGTATAAATCTGAGTTAGATAGCATAAAAGAGTTGGAGCGTATAAACGGAGAGAAAAAAGGTAAAACAAGAGAATATTTCAAAAAGGGAACTCCTGAATATGAACGCAAACAATATATAAAAGATATTATTGAGCATTTCAAAGATGACAATAATGAGTACAAACATTTGTTGAAAGAAAAAGATGATATAGAGGAAAAATTGTCTTCTTTGCTGAATAATAAAAGTAAGTATGACTCACTATTGAATGCGATATTTACAAGAGTTAGTGATATTCTTAATGATTTATTGAAGAAGGTGTCTTCTAATTCAGGTGATATTGTATTAAATTTGTCTCCTGTTCAATACTCTAATACACAGCTGACTGTGTTAGACGATTCCATTGAAATGCAATTTTTTAATGTTGTATTGAATTGCATTTTGATGAATACGGAAAAAGTAATTCTTTCAGAAGCATTTGTTTTGCAATTAATTGAGGATAGTTGTAACAAATTTAAGGAATACGATATTTCTAATTCTGAAGATGGTCAAAAGATATTGAACACGTTGAGAGGTTATTGGCTTTACAAAAATGGCAAAACTCCTATGTTTGCGATACCTGATAATATGCCAATATTCCAATCAATTATGTCGTTCTTTATTAAACCTCAAGACTTTGAGCAGATAGAACGATATATGCTTAATCATAAATATACCGAAAAGTGCTACGCTTTAATGTTGTGGGGAGCGTGCGTCGGTTATGCAGATTTGCCAAAAACAATCTGCAACAAATTATATAACAATGAATTGGTGGTAAATGTAATCGATGATTATTTCATTGAATTAGAAAAGAAATTATACAATGTCAACACCCAGCAATAAAACCTTCCTCCTCCCTTCGGGCGAGGAAGCTACGTTAATGGAGCCCATAATCCTCTCTGCCTCCCGCTCCACCGATATCCCTGCCTTTTACTCCAAGTGGTTTATCAACCGTCTTGAGGCGGGGTATTGCGTGTGGACCAATCCGTTTAATCAGAAGAAGACAAAGGTCTCGTTTGAGAAATGCAAGGTCATTGTTTTCTGGACCAAGAATCCTAAGCCTATTCTGCCTTATCTCAAGGAGTTGGACGAGAAGGGGATTCATTATTATTTCCAGTTTACGCTGAATGATTATGTCTCAGAGGGTTTCGAGCCGAATGTTCCGAGTCTGGAGGAGAGGATTGAGACTTTCAAGACCTTGTCGGGGATGATTGGCAGGGAGCGCGTAATCTGGAGATTCGATCCGCTGATTGTGCCTCCTGGTCAGACTGTCAGGGACTTGCTCAAGAAAGTTTGGACAATAGGAAACAGGCTTCAGGGCTTTACCGACAAGTTGGTTTTCAGTTTTATCGACATTGTCGGCTACAAAAAAGTTCAGAACAATTTCATCAAGGAGACCACACTTTTCAACCGAGATAACATTGAGAAGGCGGAATCAGATACCAGACAGAAAATCGAGATTGTGGAGGGTCTCGTGAAACTCCGTGAGGCTTGGCGAGAGAAGGGCTGGAAACTCACCCTCGCAACCTGCGCCGAGGATATCGACCTTGAGAAATTTCAGATTGAGCACAACCGCTGTATCGACGGCGAACTGATGAAACGCGTTTTTGCCGACGACAAGGTTTTTGTCCACTACCTGAATTATGGCAAAATGCCAGAGAAAAATCTTTTCGGTGACGCATTGCCCGATCCCAAGGCCAAATCCAAAACCGCCGGGCAACTCAAGGACAAAGGTCAGCGCAAAATCTGTGGCTGTATGGTGAGCAAGGATATCGGAATGTACAACACCTGTCGGCATTTCTGCGTGTATTGCTACGCCAACACCAGCCGTGATATTGTCTCCAAGAACGAGGCCAAACACGATGACGATGGCGAGAGCATAATTTGATGAAAATATTCGGATTCTTGTTCCCTAACTCGTTTTTTTTACCACTTAGGGAACGGGAATCGCGATTTTTGTTCCCTAACTCGTTTTTTTAGGGTACTTAGGGAACGGAAATAATGATTATTATTCTCTAATGCAGTATCAGAAAGTTCGGTAGAAAATGGGGATACTGTGGAGAAAACTGTGGAGGAAACTGTGGAGAAAACTGTGGAGAAAAGTATGGAGAAAATCATTGCATTATTGTCGGAATACCCACAGATTACAGTGCGCGAAATTGCTGAAAGAATCAATATGTCACGCCGTGGAGTGGAGGAGCAAATCAAGTCTCTCAAGGCGAAGGGCAAAATCGTTCGCATAGGTCCTGACAAGGGCGGACATTGGGAAGTAAATCGGTAGTTCCCTAACTCGGTTTTAATATCTTTGCCTAATCAATCAACACCCAAAGACTATGAACAAACTTAGATTATTCCATAATGGTCACGAGATAAAATCAGATAAGAAAATTGTCGATTTGTTCAAGACCAAATCACAAGTTACCGATATTAAAGTCAATTTTTTCTTAGACAAAATGCATTTCGAGAATATCGAAACCTTGTCACAACTGAAGGAGGCGACTCTGAAAAACTATTTCTATTGCTCGTGCTTCGAGATAGACATTACCTCGGAGAGTAATGAGGAGATTACGCTGGTGGCGGTTAAGGTGGGGTGAGGGAGTGTCGTGATAAGACAAATATGGATAGTCGTTTTCTAACAGAGTGTCCCAATTCGTTGGTATTATAGCGATTTTTTTCAACTGAAAAGTAGAATAATTAAAAGAATTGACTTTTTTATTAGTTTTCTCATTTGTATCATTTTTTTTTTTACTTTTGCATAGTTTAAAATTTCTATCAAATGAAGAAATACAATTTAGGATTTATATCTGATAAAGATATTTTCAATCACGTTCAAGAGACTGTGTTGAAATATAGTACTCAAATTGATTTGAAGGAGTTCAACAAGAATATTGTTGATCCTATTAAATTGACTTTTGATTCGAAGGTTTATGGACGTTCGTTTGAGGAGGTTGTTGCTGATGAGTGTATTCGTCAAATGGACAAGCATAACAATAATCACGTTGGATATTTTCATCAGAATATTTTCAAATATGCTGGTAATGGCTGGGAAGTTCCTAAGGAGGGATTTGATGTCATAAACAAGGATAAGCATATTTTTGTAGAGATGAAAAACAAACATAATACAATGAATTCCTCAGCCTCTCAGAAAACTTATATGAAAATGCAGGAAAAGATTTTGAGGGATAGTAAGGCAACTTGTATGCTTGTTGAGGCAATTGCTTCTAAATCTCAAAATAAGACTTGGATTGTAAGTGTTGACAAGGAACAGTTTGACAATGAGCATATAAGAAGAGTTTCTATGGATAAGTTTTATGAGATTGTTTTTGGAGATTCTAATGCTTTTATGAAATTGTGCAAGGTTTTACCTGAGATACTGGATGATGTTTTGAAGAGAATGCCTGAACAGCAACACTCAAATACAGTATTTGAAGAGTTAAAGGCTATTTCTCCAAATATTTCTAAAAGTCTATATATGCTTGCGTTCAAAACTTATGATGGTTTTGATAATTTTTAATTTCCAACTACTCAAAAATGACACAATTTTTTAGCGAAAGTAATTTTGCCGATATAATGGGGGTTTCGAGAGCAACTATGCAAAAATGGATTGCTAACGGAACCTTTGTACCAGAGCCAAGTGATTCTGTTGAGAAGGTCTTTGATGTGAATAAATTGCTTCATATAGAAGAAGTACGCTTGATGGTAGAATCTAAATGGGATGAGGAAATGAAAGTTGTACCTTCAAGAAGGTTTACTTCCATTGAATTATTTGCAGGTGCTGGAGGATTGGCTTTGGGAATGGAAAAGGCTGGATTTGAACACATTCTTTTGAATGAGTTTGATTCTTCGGCTTGTAAAACCTTGAGGCAGAATCGTAAACATTGGACAGTGGTTGAGGGCGATGTTAGAAAAGTTGATTTCAGTCCATTAAAAGGCAAGGTAGATTTCCTTTCTGGAGGATTTCCTTGTCAGGCCTTTTCTTATGCAGGAAAGCAGGGTGGATTTAGTGATACACGAGGGACTTTGTTTTTTGAGTTGGCAAGGGCTGTTAAAGAGATTCAACCCAAAGTATTTATGGGAGAGAATGTCAAGGGATTAACCTCTCACGATGATGGCCGTACCTTTGAAACAATAAAAAATGCCATATCTGAATTAGGTTATACTTTGGTAGAACCTAGAGTGTTGAAAGCAATTATGTATCAAGTTCCTCAAAAAAGGGAGCGATTGATATTAATTGCAATTAGAAACGATATTGCACCCAAGGTTAAGTTTAAATGGCCGTCTCCTTATACAAGAGTTATGAATTTACGTGATGCTTTATATAAAAGCGTTATTTTTGATACTGATGTGCCGATGTCTAATGGTGCAAAATATCCACCTAAGAAAGAGGCTGTGCTTAAACTTGTTCCACAAGGAGGTGATTGGAGAAATCTTCCTGAGGAAGTGGCTAAAGAGTATATGGGTGGTAGTTGGTTTTTGGGAGGAGGAAAAACAGGAATGGCTCGTCGCTTGTCTCTTGATGAACCTTCACTTACATTAACCTGTTCACCTTGTCAGAAACAAACAGAGCGTTGTCATCCCATTGAGACAAGGCCTTTGACAGTTAGAGAATATGCCAGAATCCAAACATTCCCAGATGATTGGGATTTTGCAGGCAGTATGAATGATCAATATAAACAGATTGGCAATGCAGTCCCTGTTAATTTAGCGTGGGCTGTAGGTCGTTCGCTGATTCGTTTGTTTAATGACATACAAGCTGTATTACCAGAAGATACTTCTGATTATGAAGATTCAGTTAAAACAGTTTGTGACAATTTCAATTCTCAAAATGTGGTAGAGAAAACAACGATTAAGTCGGTCGCTTGCAAGGTTCATCAATTGAATTTTGCTGAGGTTTTGCAGGTTTATCCCAGTTCGGTAGTAATTGAAAATACTAAGACTCCTCAATTGGATGTTGATTTTTCCAAAAATGTTTTGATTAGTTTGGTAAAATCGGATAATATGGAACAATATCTTGATCGTTCAGCCAAGGTTTATTATACGGGCAAGAAGTTCCCTTCTACTGTGGCTTTAAATAAGTTGTATTATTTTATGCCATACTTTAAGCAAAAGGGTGTTCGTGATTTGTATTTTATCAAAATTGCTCGTGTTGGTTCAAGAAAGGAAGGCCAACCTGGCAACGACCCAAATGATTTCAGATTGGTATTTGAAATTGAATATGTTGGTGAATTGTTTAAGGATTTCAAAAATGTTGATTTGAACATTTGGCATACATTCAGAGATTCTACAATAGAAGAGTTGGTTAATGCATAGTTTGTTTTTGTCGTTTGCAGAAAGACAATTATATAACTCCAATGCTCAAATTCGCGAGTCGATTACCTGCCTGTTGAAACATACGGGCAGGATTTTTTAGTCTTGATCTTAAAATTGATAATTTCCCAACAATTTTTTTCCCCATTTATATTTTTTTACTAACTTTGCTCTCAAAGAAAAACGCATTAATTATGACGAGGTTTGAGCAATATATTCAGGAACAGAAAAGGAAGTCGGTGACAAATGATGGGTTTAACGCCACTGAACGAGTTGAGGAATTCCGCAATAGTATCAATGCGCTATATTCCAGCATTGATAAAGTCTGGCTTGCCAGTTTCCTCGCTTCTGGTGACGTTAAGACTGGTGTTGCACCAATCTCGATAACAGAGTCCTCTTTGGGTACTTATCAGGTGGATGCTAAGTGGATCGAGATTGGCCCTGAGAGATTCACGCTTACACCTATTGGCACTTGCATTGTGGGGGCCAACGCTAGAATCGATATGTCGCACAACAACAAGGAAGCAATGCTGGTGCTTGTGGGAACAAATGTTGACGGTGCAACTGATTCTCTATCTAAGGGTGGAAAGTTGGTTTGGAAGATTGTGGACAGCGCCGTTGACGGATGTGCATACCACACTATCGACAAGGATTCTTTTCAGGATTTGATTATCGATTTGGCAAATGAAGATAATTAATTTCAATCAGAATCTTCCAACAATTTCTGAGATTGATAGATATAATCAGACTATGTTGGATTCCATAAATACTTATTATAATCCTGACCAAAACAATGCGTACACTCGTATTTTTGCCACAAAATCGTCTTCAGAGATAGAGCAAATGAGGAGTCAGGAAAAGACAGAATTGTCTATAGAGACAGGATTCGTTTTGCTTGCCCATATAGAGTCTTTGTTCAGGACTGATTTTGTAATGCGTTTGGAATCAGGCAATAAGTGGAAAGATCAACTAACACAGTATTTCAAGAGCATTTATCGCCGTGACACCAGACCTTATCAATATGGATTGGATATGATTTTTGAGGCGTGGAAAACTTACGAGCCGTCTTTGACTAAAGAGATGTTGGATATTCTCAACAATCTGCCTCAGTATTTTGAATACCGCAATTGGATAGCCCACGGAAGGTATTGGATGTTCAAGGAAAGCAATTATATAAAGAAATACAATTATACGCAAATCAAGATATTGTATTACAATATCTTGAACGAATTTGGAAATAGATTCAAGAAAAAGAATTTTGGATTGTGAATATTTCTCCCTTCCCATACCGAAAAATCAAAAAACTTTTCTATCTTTGCGGTGATATCTTTGGGGTGCTGACGGATGGAGGCTGAGATTATACCCATAGAACCTGCGCAGGTAATGCTGTGAAGGGATTCCTTTCTTTTGGCACCGCAAGTATTGATTAAAATGTTTAAGTGATTGAAGTAATTGAAGTGACTGAAGTAATTGAACTCGGCTTCGGTTGTGCTCCAATCAAAAATCATAAATCGAAAATCAAAAATGAAGATTACCGTTAATTCCAATGAGGTTGATACTCAGGCTGTTAATGTTTCGCAGTTGGTTGCGGAACTGGGTTTTGGCGATACCAAGATTGCATTAGCTATCAACAATAAAATGGTTCCGAAGGCTGAGTGGGAGACCACCGATATCGCTGAGGGACAGAAAATTATCATCATTAAAGCCGTTTGCGGAGGATGATACAGTTTATAATGCATTACAACGACCGCTTCTCGTATCTCGATTCGGCAAGGCTGGCTCTTGAGGGCGGTTGCAGGTGGATTCAGCTCCGTATGAAAGAGGCTACTGATGAGGAGGTTGCTGATATGGCTGTGACCGTTAGAGACCTCTGCAAACAGTACAACGCCACTTTCATAATCGACGACCACGTGGAAATCGCGAAGGCCGTGGGAGCTGATGGCGTGCACCTCGGCAAGAATGATATGCCCATATCAGAGGCACGGAAAATTCTGGGCGACAAGTTCATAATTGGCGGTACAGCAAATACTTACGCTGACGTGGAGAATCATTACCGAAACGGCGCAAACTATATCGGTTGCGGTCCGTTCAGGTTTACCACCACCAAGAAAAACCTCAGCCCTGTGTTGGGTCTTGAGGGATATTCCGATATCGTTAGCCAAATGAGAAAAAACGGGATAGACATTCCGATTGTGGCTATCGGCGGTATCACAGAGGCTGATATCCCCGCCGTGATGGCTACCGGAGTTTCGGGAATCGCCCTCTCGGGCGAGGTTCTCAACGCATCAGAGCCTGTGGAAAAAATGAAAACAATTATTAAACTTCTAAAATAATGGATAAATTGATTATTGGTGGCCGTGAGTTCAATTCACGACTTTTCTTGGGTACTGGAAAGTTCAATTCCAATGCCCTTATGGCCGATTCTATCAAGGCTTCGTGCACAGAGATGGTTACTGTGGCTATGAAGCGCGTGGAACTCAACGACCAGAATGATGATCTTCTCAACAATATTATCAAGGACAAGAATATCCAACTCCTGCCCAACACCTCGGGCGTAAGGAATGCCGAGGAGGCCGTTTTCGCCGCTCAGATGAGTCGCGAGGCGTTTGGCACCAACTGGCTGAAGCTGGAGATTCATCCCGACCCAAGGTATCTTTTGCCTGATACCGTGGAGACCCTGAAGGCTACTGAGCAACTCGTAAAGATGGGTTTTGTGGTGTTGCCATATTGTCAGGCCGACCCTGTGCTCTGCAAACAGCTTGAAGAAGTAGGCGCCGCCGCCGTAATGCCTCTTGGCGCTCCTATCGGCACAAACCGCGGTCTCAGAACTATCGATTTCCTCAAGATTATCATCGAGCAGGCTAATGTTCCTGTTGTGGTGGACGCTGGTATCGGTGCGCCTTCACACGCCGCTCAGGCTATGGAGCTCGGCGCGTCGGCTTGTCTGGTGAACACTGCCA
Organism: Bacteroidales bacterium; assembly: GCA_045597465.1. Classification (GTDB taxonomy): domain Bacteria; phylum Bacteroidota; class Bacteroidia; order Bacteroidales; family UBA3824; genus UBA3824. The sequence goes on from JAZLKG010000090.1 coordinate 15,574, forward strand.
TTGCCGTGGCTGGCGATCCTGTAAAGATGGCCGTTGCGTTCAAGAATGCCGTGGAGTGCGGTCGTATGGCCTACGAGGCAGGACTCGGCGCCGTTGCCGAAAACTCAGTAGCCGAGGCTTCGTCACCACTTACAAGTTTCTTGGGATAATTTTGGGTGAGATGGAACGCAGATAACGCAGATTTTTAATGATTTACGCAGATTTATTTTATTTATAAAAATCTGTGTAAATCCGCCCAATCTGTGTAATCTGTGTTCCATTAAATAAAGTAGAAAAATGTTTTACGATGAGATAAAGAAGATTTCTTGGGACGAGGTTACCGAGAAGATCTATTCTAAAAACGATTTGGACGTGAGGAGGGCGCTGGCCAAGGACCGCTGTGACGTGGAGGATTTTATGGCGCTGATATCGCCCGCCGCCGAGCCTTACCTCGAGCGTATGGCCCAGCTTTCGCGCAAATATACTTTGGAGAGGTTTGGAAAGACTATCTCTATGTTTATTCCGCTCTATATAACCAACTCTTGCACAAATAGTTGCGTTTATTGCGGTTTTCATATTCAGAACAAGATGGCGCGCACTATCCTCACTCCCGAACAGATTGAGGACGAGTACAAGGCTATCAAGAGGATTGCGCCGTTCGAGAATATCCTCCTCGTAACGGGCGAGAATCCCGCCAAGGCCAATGTGGATTATATCGCTAAGGCCCTCGATATCGCTAAGCCATATTTCAGCAACCTGAAGATTGAGGTAATGCCTTTGTCGGCAGAGGATTACGCCAAGTTGGTGGGTCACGGTCTCAATGGAGTTATCTGTTTTCAGGAGACATATTGCGAGAGGGACTACAAGACTTTCCACCCTCACGGAATGAAATCCAACTACGAGTGGCGCGTCAACGGTTTCGACCGTATGGGTCAGGCTGGAGTGCATTCTATCGGAATGGGCGTGCTGATTGGCCTCGAAAAGGAGTTCCGCACCGATATTACGATGATGGCCTACCACCTCAGATACCTTGAGAAGCATTACTGGAAAACCAAGTATTCTATCAACTTCCCACGTATGCGACCCGCTGAGAACGAGGGTTTTCAGCCTAATGTGATTATGACTGACAAGCAACTTGCGCAGGTGACTTTCGCGATGAGAATTTTTGACCACGACGTGGATATCTCGTATTCTACCCGTGAGCCTGCCTTTATCCGCGACAATATGGCAACCCTCGGCGTAACCACAATGAGCGCCCAGAGCAAGACAAATCCAGGAGGTTATTACACTTATCCTCAGGCTCTTGACCAGTTTACCGTAAACGACGAGCGCTCCGCCGACGAGATAATGTCCACCCTGAAGAAACTCGGCCGCGAGCCAGTATGGAAGGATTGGGACGCAAGTTTCGATTTGATGAAATTTTAATCCATTCGCAGGCGTTGCCTGCGAGATTTTTTATCCAAAAATTAAAAGAATAAAGAAGAATTAAAAGAATGGCCTTGGGCTATGTTTAGACATAAATTATCACGAATTATCAAAAATTTATCAAAAATTTTTCTCAGAAAGGTAATTTTTGAAAAATTCGTGGTAATTATTGGTAATTTTTGTTTCCCTTATAAGGAGAAAAATTCTTTTCATTCTTTCCCATTCTTTTAATTTTCGGATAAAAAAAACAAGCCACCGAAGGTGGCGCAATCATAGTATTTTATGGAAAATTCCCGTTATCATAGACAGTTGATTCTGCAGGAGATTGGGGCTGAGGGTCAGCGGAAGTTGCTTGAGGCCAAGGTGTTGCTGATTGGCGTTGGAGGTTTGGGATCGCCGATCTCTATGTATCTGGCGGGCGCGGGCGTGGGCAAACTCGGTATTGTGGATTGCGATGTCGTTAGCCTCAACAACCTTCCGCGTCAGGTGCTTTACACTGATAATCAGATAGGTTTGCCGAAGGTTTTCTGCGCCGCCGAGCGTCTGCGTGCTATGAATCCCGAGATCGAGATTGTGTCTTACAACCTGAGAATCACCGCCGACAATGCCCGTGAGATTTTCGCCGACTATGATATAATCGTGGACGGCGTTGACAATTTCGCCACCCGTTATCTCATCAGCGACCTCTGCGCTGAGATGGGGAAGCCATACGTTTTCGGTGCTATCAAGGGCCTGGAGGGTATGGTTTCGGTTTTCTGTGCCACCGACGGCGCGCCTACTTACCGCACTCTCTTCCCCGACGAGCAGGAAATGACCTCAATGCCTCACCCAGGCAAGGAAATCCTCGGCACCACTCCCGGATTCTGCGCAATGATTCAGGCCACCGAGGTGGTGAAACTGATCTGCGGATTTGGGGAGAATCTTAAAAATAAGTTATTGACATTCAATCTGATGGATTATCGGGTGAATGTGATAGAGTTGTAAGCGCATTGCCTCTGTGTCCCATAGTACTCCCGACGCCAAGGCGTCGTCGCACTATGGGTTAACGTATGCTTTGCTTGTCCCCTCCGGGGACTTTGGTTTGGGAACGTAAATTATCAAAAATTGGTCAAAAATTAATCAAAAAATTTTCTCTGGATAGTAATTTTTGATTAATTCGTGGTAATTTTTGATAATTTTTGTTTTTTATCATAACGCCGAAGGCGCAAATACTATGTTTATGTTGATAGTTATTACCGAGCCTACGTTTTTTGATGATGAGGCGGGGCTGATAAATTTGCTTTTTGATCACGGACTGCAACGTCTTCATCTGCGGAAGCCTGACAGCAACGAGGCTGATTTTGAGGGTCTTATCCAGCAAATTGATTCCCGTTTTTATGACCGTGTCGTAATTCACGATCATCATCATCTGGCCGTTAAGTACAATCTTTTCGGCATTCATCTCAACCGTAGGAATTCTGTTGTTCCTGACGGTTTCGGAGGTTCTGTGTCGAGGTCGTTGCACACCGTAGAGGAGTTGGCGTCAGAGAAACAAAAATATGACTACGTTACTCTCAGCCCGATTTTCGACAGCGTGAGCAAGGTGGGCTACAACTCGCAATTTCCGCCGTCGGTCCTGGAAGATCTCCGCTCCCGAAACCTTATCGACCGCCACGTAATCGCCCTCGGCGGTATCACTTCCGATAATATCGCCACTCTTCCTCAATACGGATTTGGTGGCGCAATGGTCCTCGGCGCGCTTTGGAATCTCAAGGGCGACAGGGCGAGGTTTTTGGAGTATTTTGAGAAATTAAAGAAAAGTATCTGATTATTAATTGGTTAAAATTATTTTTGTAATAAATCGACGGTTAAATTTTGCATTTCTTGTAATAAAAAGACGGTATAATTTCGGAAAATTTGTAATAAAAAGTCGGTAAAACAGGAATTTTGGGCAAAAATCCGAGTCTGTTTTTGTCCAAATGTGGGGTAAAAAGTATAGATTTGGACAAAAATCGACCTGTTTTTGTCCAAATGTGGTATAAAAAGTATAGATTTGTATCCCCGCAAATTCAAAAAATACTCCCAAAATAATTCAAAAAATACAAAAAAAAGCCTTATCGTTGTATAGTTAACAAGGAGGTGATATGGCGTTTAGATCTACTTTGAGAAGGGCTGAGGCGGTGAGGAGGATTGTGGAGGAGAAATACGAGCCGGGGAGACAGGATAGATGCAAGCTGTGGGTCTTCAGGACCTTTATAGAA
>JAZLKG010000091.1:0-8532 GCA_045597465.1 Bacteroidales bacterium
CAACAACCGCAGGATAAAGGAGCCAGTAATCCGACAAGTCAAGAAGTTGATAAGAGAGGATTATTCACCCGAACAGATCAGTGGAGTTCTTGCCAAGGATGGTATAAAGATCAGCCATGAGACTATATACAAGATAATACGCCGTGACAAGGAAGACGGGGGAGACCTCTGGAAGCATTGCCGGCACAAACTGAAGCACAGGAAACGCCCCGTAGGAGCCGCTTCGTGTAGTCATATACCAGACCGTATAAGCATATCGGAACGCCCCAAAGAGGCCGACGGAACACGTTTTGGCGATTTCGAGATGGATTGCATAGTAGGAGCAAACAACAAGGATGTTATAGTTACAATCGTTGAACGCTCCACTAACTACCTGATGATGAGAAAACTGCCATTTGGGAAGTCCCCTGATGAACTTGCAAAGGTTGTTATCAAAATATTGTTCGCCTATCGTTTGCAGGTTTTGTCGATAACAACAGATAACGGTATAGAATTCGCTGGGCACAAGGCAATTACAAAAGTCATAGGAGCAAAAGTGTATTTCGCTGATCCTTACTCATCCTGGCAAAAGGGAGCCGTCGAGAATGCAAATAAATTGATAAGGCAATACATTCCCAAGGGAGTAAGTTTTGATAAGTACTCTGACGAAATGATTGTCGAAATACATAAAAAAATTAATAACAGGCCTCGGAAAAAATTAAATTTCGAGACCCCAAAAAAAATGTTTTTCGCTCATTTTAAATAATTGCACTTGAATGTTGAACCTACGTTAAGACAACTTTTTTTTGACATTAAGAAAGATAAATATTATATTTGCGCATTGAATAGTCTATAATATTTTTTGTGCTGATATGAACGATACCGCATATTTGTCGAACGATGGACGATATACAATTTTTGAATTCAATGGTACGAGGCTCAAATTCATAGCCCCTTACTCATTGGAACGCTATTGCAATGTCAACACTTGGGACAATGGATATATAGAGGTAATGACAAAATATTCAAACAATCCTGAACTGGAGGAAGAGTATATCGACCTTGTTCCCATCTTGGAAAGCCTGTATATGAATCCGTCCCAGTATTTGGACTCAATAAAAAAACTGGAGGTGAGATATGTTTAATGTAAAGGAAATTCAAGACTCGGCAGAGGTTATAATCAACGGGTTTGCCATAAAACAATTCGATGACTGCATAAAGGTGTTTTATCTTGAGAATGCAGAAGGGGTGGCTGTGTATATGGACAATGGAACCCTCGTTGACACTAATATGGATGAAGAGACCCTCTCCAAAGCAACAGAGTATTTGCTAAAAGGTAAAAAATACATACAATATGCCTAAATATTATCCATATAAAGTAGCAGGATATTTTCTATATTTCACATCCTGGTGTGTTTTGGAATGCATGCACGTACACGCCAGCGACTCGAAACTCTCGGAAGGCGGTTCTGCCAAATTTTTCGTAAAGGAGAATGGCGATTCGGTATTGCAAAACAGGGGAGTTCTGAAGGATAAGGAAATCAGCGCCATTCAGGAATTCATCAAAGATAATTATCTTGATATGTTCAATTTATGGAAGACCAAAAGCGAGAATGTTTTTTACCGCGGAGAATAGTGGATTTTCCATATTTTATTTTCGGCATTGGCATTTTCGGGTTATGACAATAACCCATTTTCGCGCTTCCCAAGAATCAAAAACAGCCGATTGAAGCGCATTTTTAAATTGCTAATATTATATTTGTGATTTATTTCAATTAGAAAATGAGCACTTAATTTGCTTTTCATCTGACTTGGGAGTGCTCGAAAATTGTCAAATACAAGTTTTGACGGAAAATGGAAATGGGGAAAATAAAATAGTGAAAATTGCTCCGCATACAAAGAACGCCTCTCTCGTCGTGGGAAGGATTTTGAACAGGAAAACAGCACTCAAATTGCTTTTCAACGTTCTTGGAGTGCTCAAAAACCAGCAAAACAAGTTTTGCTAAGAAAACGCGTGAACCGCAGAAAACAAAACGTTAGAAAACCGTAATAGATAAAACGGATCTCTTAGAACAGCGTTTTTTTTCGTTTTTTTTTGCGTTAGGCGTTTTTTATCGAAACTCCGTTTCGTAGTTTTCTGCGCTTACAAAAACGAGGCTTGGTATTAAAAGCGCGTTTTCTCGTTTAATCACCCATAGTGGATTACGGCGCCTACGGCTTGCAATCTACTATGGGTTAACGCAGGCTTCGCTTGTCCCCGATGGGGACGGGAGGAGGATTTCTGCAAAAAAATGTTATAATTCAGCATTAAATTTTGGAGTGCGTGTTTTTAGTAATATATTTGCATCAGCAACAAAAACATACAGCCAAATGAACGAAAACCTTCTCAGCATAGAGCCCAAGCTTCTCTGGAAAAACTTCAGGGAACTCACGCTCATACCTCACCCATCCAAACATGAGGAGCAGATCACAGAATTCCTGCTCCAGTTTGGCAAGCAGCACGCCCACGAGGCATTCAGGGACGAGGCCGGAAACGTAATTTTCCGCAAGAACGCCACTCCCGGAATGGAAAACCGCAAGGGCATAATCCTTCAGGCCCACTGCGACATGGTGCCCCAGGCCAATGCCGACAAGCAGCACAACTTCCTCACCGACCCGATAACAACAATAGTGAAAGACGGCTACGTAATGGCCGACGGCACCACACTCGGCGCCGACGACGGAATAGGCGTGGCAGCCATAATGTCCGTTTTTGAGGACGAAACCATCGCCCACGGCCCCATAGAGGCACTCATCACCGTAGACGAGGAGACAGGACTCACCGGAGCCGTAAACCTGAAGAGCGGCATGCTGGAAGGCAAAACCCTCATCAACCTCGACAGCGAGGAGCACGGCATATTCTACATAGGATGCGCCGGCGGAGTAAATGTAAATATCGGCCTGCCAATAGAATACGAAGAGCCAAACGAAAAACTAAATTATTATAGGCTGTCTGCCCTCGGTTTCTTAGGCGGACACTCAGGCTGCGATATCCACAAAAACCGTCCAAACGCCTCAAAAATACTTTTCAGATTTTTGGACTATTGTCTCCCATACCTTGATTTCTACATGGGTGATTTCGGAGGAGGCAATATGCATAACGCAATACCAAGAGAGGCCTTTGCTGAAATTGCAATTCCTGATTATGACGACGGAGATATTGATGAATTGATAGAAGAATTCAACGAAATAATACAATCAGAATACGGCAACTCCGATCCTGACGGACGAATAGAAATAAAGGAATGTGAAGAATTCAGATGTTGTTCAGAAAAATCATGGTTCGACGTACATAGTTTGATCAACACATTGCCTTCGGGAGTATTCGCCATGAGCGCCGATATACCCGGACTTGTGGAGACAAGCAACAATCTTTCGGTAGTAAAAGTAGAAAATGGCATACTTAAAATTCAGTGCCTACTTAGAAGCTCGGTTCAGACTCAGAGCGACTACCTGAAAAGAATCATAGAAACACTATCTACAAAATGCGACGCCAATGTGGAGTTCGAGGGCGAGTACCCAGGCTGGAAACCCAACCCAAACAGCGAGATCCTCGAAATATCAAAGAAAGTCTTCAATGACAATTTCGGTCAGGAGCCTCAGGTAACGGCCATCCACGCCGGCCTGGAGTGCGGAATGATAATCGACAAATATCCCGGAATGGACGCCATCTCGATAGGCCCCGACATGAGCGGAGTGCACACCCCAACCGAGAAAATCGAGATAGAATCCTGCGGAAAATTCATGCAGCTGCTCGCCGACATCATCAAAAACGCACCGGAGAGAGATTGACAATTAATAATTAACAATTAACAATTAAAAATCAAAAATCAAAAACATGAAAAAACCAATCATATCAATATTACTGATGCTGCTGAGCGTAATAGCGCTGGCTCAGCAAAACGTAAGCTGGAAATACAGCAGCATCAACCTCAAAAACGGCGACGTGGAGCTCCTCTTCGAGGCCACCATCATACCCGGCTACCACCTCTACTCGCCCACCAATCCCGAAGGCGCCTCCATGCCGCTCAGCATCAATCTCGACGGCAGCGACGACTTCAGCACCGACGGCAAGATAAAGGAACTCACCAAATACGAGGAGCATTACGAGGAGGTTTTCGACGCCACCGAGCGCTTCTACAACGGCAGCGCCAAATTCAGCATCCTTATTACACCCAAAGCCACCGCGCCATTCAGCGTAACGGGCAAGATAAAGGGACAGGCCTGCAACGACGAGTTTATGTGCACCATGGTCCGTGATGATTTCAGCATCCCCGTAACTCCCGCCAAGCCTCAGGAAGCCGAAAAAAAAAACGATAAACCTCAGGTAGAGCCCAAGGCCGAGACTCCGGCAGCATCAGCCCCAGCATCAGGCCCTGATACTGCTGCTGATGCTGCCCCTGATACCGCAGCAATGGCGGCCGCGTCAGCCCCCGAGATTCCCGTTGTTGGCTTGTCAGAGCCAATCCAACCCCAGGCCCCGGCACAGCAGACTAGTGGCCTCTGGGCAACATTCCTGCTCGCATTCCTGGCCGGACTTGCAGCCATATTCACGCCATGCGTGTTCCCCATGATACCCATGACCGTGAGCTACTTCCTAAAGGACAAGAGCGGCCGCGGCAAGCTAAACGCCACAATCTACGGCATATCCATAGTGGCGCTCTACACGCTGCCCGTGGCCGTGCTGATACTGCTGAGCAACCTTCTTGGCGGAGAGAGCTTTACGGCCGGAATCTTCAACGCCCTAAGCACCCACTGGCTGCCAAACATCATATTCTTCGTGGTGTTCCTGATATTCGCGCTGTCGTTTCTGGGAATGTTCGAGATCACGATGCCGTCGTCCATCATCAACAAGGCCGAGCAGCGCGGCGACAAGGGCGGCCTCATAGGAATATTCTTCCTGGCATTCGTGCTGGTATTGGTAAGCTTCAGCTGCACAGGCCCCATAGTGGGCTCGGTGCTGGTGGAGAGCGCCTCGGGAGGCAATTTTCTGAAGCCCATAATAGCCATCCTGGGATTCTCGATAGCCTTTGCGCTGCCATTCACGCTCTTCGCCTTCTTCCCCGAGATAATGAAGAAGATGCCCAAATCGGGCGGCTGGATGAACACCATGAAGGTAGTCCTGGGATTCGTGGAGCTGGCCCTGGGACTCAAGTTCCTATCCGTGGCCGACCAGACCTACCACTGGCACATCCTGGACCGCGAGACCTACCTCTGCATCTGGATAGCCATAGGCCTGATGCTTACGCTCTATCTGCTTGGCAAGATAAAGCTGCCCCTCGATGACGACATGCCACACCTGAAGGTGCCGAGGCTGATACTCGCAATAATATCGCTCTCATTTACAGTATACATGATACCCGGATTGTGGGGCGCGCCCCTTAAGGCCCTTAGCGGCTACATTCCGCCCATCACCACCCAGGATTTCGTGATGGGACAGGGCAACGGCAATATCACAGAGTCAGCTACAAAAAACACACTATGCGGCACACCTAAGTATTCCGACATCCTGAAACTGCCACACGGCATGCTGGGCTATTTCGACTATGAGGAGGCGCTCAGCTGCGCCAAAGAACAGAACAAGCCCATGTTGCTGATATTCACGGGCCACGGCTGCGTAAACTGCCGCAAGATGGAGGAAAACGTATGGAGCGATTCCCGGGTAAGGAAAATGATGCAGGAAGACTACGTAATCTGCGCCCTCTTCACCGACGACCGCACCCTCTCCGACGACGGCGAGAAAACCATTGGCGAGGTAAACACAGAATTCCAGATTTCGAGATACCAGATAAACGCCCAGCCGTATTACGTGATACTGGACCCCAGAAACCCCGCCTCTCCGTTGAAAACCCCACAGGGCTACAATCCTGACGTAAACGATTTCCTGGAATATCTGGGCAATGGTGTCCCGGTCAATAATCCTTGACCGAAAGCCACTATCTCTGATGCGTATCTCTCTGAGGTGCGTCTGTCTCTGTGGTGCCGCAGGCGATGCCAGCGGTTGCAAATGTAGTGGTCACAAGGGGCACCTCGTCTTGATAAACTCTTAATTATCCATTGTCCATTATCCATTACTTACTGCTTTGGCCACCACATACCCCGTGGTCCAGCAGTTTTGGAGATTGAAGCCTCCGGTTACTGCATCTACGTCGAGGTATTCACCTGTAAAATACAAGCCCTGAACAGCCTTTGCCTCAAGGGTTTTGGAACTTACGGCGTTTAGCGATGCGCCTCCGCAGGTCACGAATTCCTCGCCCATCTGTCCGCGGCCCGATACGTGGTAGAGGTCGGCGCAGAGAGTGATCACGAGTTTCGTGATGTTCTTTTTGCCAAGTTCGCAATACTTGCGCGTAGGGTCTATCTCGGCGCGCATCAGCAGAAATTCCCACAGCCTTTGCGTAAAATCCTTTGGATGCGCCGAGGCTGTGTTTTTTTTCTGGTTTTCTGATACCAGCGCCTCCACTATCTTCCTCGTCTCTTCCTCGTTGAGATTCAGCCAGTTGATGATGATGTCGCACTTGTAGTTGCTCTCGGCCAGATACCTCGACGCATACGACGACAGTTTCAGGATGGCAGGCCCCGAGAATCCGAAATGTGTAATCTGAGTGGGTCCCTCGGCCCTGAATTTTGTGCCAGGAATCATCGCCGAGGTGTTCCTGACGGCAGCGCCCATCAGTTCAGTAAGCGGATTGCTCTTCACCTTCATATTGAACAGCGACGGCACGCCCTTCTCTATCTCCACGCCAAGAGCCCTGATGCTCTCGCTGATAGGCGTGTTGATGTGTCCGCCGGCCGATACCACAACTGCGTCATACTCATCGCTTTCCATATTCTTGTCGGAGAATTTCAGCAGGAATTTCTTGTCGGCCGACAACTCGATTCCTGTAACCTTCCTGCCCGTGAAAAGCCAAACTCCGTGACGGTTCATCATAGAGAGCAGACGGTCGCAGACGTCGGCGGCGCTGTTCGATTTCGGGAAAAGTCGGTTGTCGTCCTGAGTGAAAAGTTCTATTCCGCGCTCCTCAAACCAGGCTATGGCGTCCTGAGGGCCAAACTCGTGGAAGAGTTTTTTCAGAAGATTGTAGCCTCTCGGATATATCAGTTGAAGGTTGCTGACAGCCTCGAAATTGTTGGTGATATTGCATCGTCCCGCGCCGGTGATGGCCAGTTTCTGCAGCGGCTTCAGGCCCGATTCAAAAACAGTGACCTCAGCCTTCGGATTCATCTCCATTATGTTGATGGCGCAGAAACAGCCCGACGCTCCTCCGCCTATGATTGCGATTTTCTTCATTCTGTAAAAATTTGCCTCAAAATTATTAAAATTTTTGCTACTGAGGAAACTTTTCTTAATTTTGAAGGTCTAAATAATAAAGTGTTCAAGTTTCGGAAGTTGTTAATTTAATTAACAAGAAAACGCGCTAAAAGAACATTCTTATGATTTGGAGCGCAGAAAACCGGTTATTTCATAACCATAAAACGCTAAACGCAAAAAAACAAAACGTTAAAAAAAACACCGTTCTGATGGTTTTCTCTGTTTTGTTTTTTAGCGTTAGGCGTTTTCCGCAAAAACTTGTTTTTGCAGTTTTCTAAGCACTTCAAGTATTAGTACGGTGAATTAGTGCTTGTTTTCTTGTTTAAATACTTTCGAAAATTGAATAATAAAATGTACTACCATAGCGTTATACATTAATCTGCAAATTGGAAAAACAATGATAACACAGAAACATATTACAATAGAAGGCAAGCGTCGCGGTTTTCATCTGATAACCTCTCAGATACTCAAGGAGTTGGGAGAGTTGCCAGAGTGTGGTTTGCTAAACCTTTTCGTGAAGCACACCTCCTGCGGACTCTCTATAAACGAGAACGCCGACCCTGACGTGCGCCACGATATGGAAACCCTCGCCAACCGTATGGCTCCCGAGGCCGATCCCGCTTATTATCACACACTTGAGGGCGACGACGATATGCCAGCGCATTTCAAGAGTTCGGTGATGGGAGTGTCGCTGACTATTCCAATCAGCAACCACCGCCTCGACCTCGGCACTTGGCAGGGAATATATTTCTGCGAGTTCCGCAATTACGGCGGGTCGCGCCACATTACAGCCACTATTTATTCGTAAATTACTAAAAATAAGAGATATACAGTATGGAAAAACTTAATTTGCTCAATCATTATAGCGTGCGCAAATATTCGCGCCGCATTGTGGAGGAGTATATAATCAAGGATATTCTCGAGGCGTCGATCCGAGCCTCCAACACCGGCAATATGCAACTCTACAGCATTGTGCTGAGCACTCAGCCCAAAATCAAGGAGGAACTTCTGCCGTTGCACTTCAATCAGAAAATGGTGGTGGATGCGCCGCTCGTTTTCACATTCTGCGCCGATATCAACAGGTTCAATAAGTGGTGCGAACTCCGTGCCACCAAGCCCTGCTCCGACAATTTCCTGTGGTTCCCAACTGCCCTCACCGATACAATCCTTGCCGCCGAGAACGCCGCCGTTGCCGCTGAGGC
>JAZLKG010000092.1:0-26474 GCA_045597465.1 Bacteroidales bacterium
CGGAATCCGAAATTGAGGTTGAGAATCTTTGCGAGTTTCTGATGGATGTCGAGGTATCCGGCCACCTCGTAAGGATTGTCGTAATCGCCTATAAAGGTCTTGGCGCCGTCTGATATGTTCTCGTTCCAAGCCTCGCCTCCAAATGTCTGATAGTCAAAGCCGAAAGTTGTGCGGTTGCCATCAAAGAATTTGAAAGTCTGGAAAGCGTTAACGCCGGCTATGAAGTCGTCGTGCTTGTAGAGCTTGCTCTGAGGCTCCTTGTCGGCGGTGTGGCCGTCGTTGATGTGGTGATGTCCCCAATCGTAGAAGGCACGGACGGTTCCCTCAGTGAAAATGCTCTGGTTCTTTATAGATACGCTGGCCAGTCCGCGGGTGATATCAGCCTCTGCATCATAGAGAGGTGCGGTGTCGGGACCGGGATTCATGAAATCGAAGTTGGTGAGGTTGAGGTCGGCGGATGCGTCCCAACCATGTGCAATGTGGTAGCCGAGCTTAAGGTAACCGCCCAACTGGTCGAAGTTGGAATTGTCGCGGTGACCATCGGTGCGCTGATAGTTAATATTAAGCACTCCCGAGAAATCGCCCTTGTGGAACTCGTTGGCAGCCTGAGTCTGAACGGTTCCGTAAGAGCCGGCAGAAACAGAGTAATTGCCACTGAAATAATCCTGGTAGATATAAGGCTGCTTGGTAACGATGTTGACAACGCCTCCCATGGCATTGCTTCCGTAGAGCACCGACGACGGGCCCCTGAGAATCTCCACCTTCTGGGTATTCAATCCCATGTAGGCATCAGGAATAGGGTGACCCATGAGGCCTGCGTACTGAGGCTGACCATCGATGAGGACGAGCAACTGAGCCCCCGAGCCTACGCCACGTACCTTTATGGAGCCAGCCGAATTGGTGCTTACGCCGTATCCGATAACGCCTCTCGATGTTGCGAAAAGACCAGGGGTATTCTCCACGAGACTTGGCAGAAGCGAGGTCTGATGATTGGCCATCAGCTGATGCTGGTCGATAACGGTAAGGGTGGCAGGCACCGATTTCAAGAATGCAGCTTCCCTGGTGCCAGTAACCACTACGGTAGAGTGGTAAGTAAGGCTATCGTGCTGAGCCTGAGATAGAAAAGCCGTGCCCATAAGCACGGCTGTAATGAATAGTTTTTTCATTCTTGCATTAATTATAGATAAATTGATAATGCAAAGATATAACATTGATTTCGAAATTTAAAATATAACCAATCACAAACCATATTCTATATACCAAAATCCATAATAATGGTATATGTATCGTATGCGATAGTTTTTTTTCTGCGAAATCCGCGTTAATAAATCAATCAATTATCATAAAACTTGCGAAAGTTCAATAAATAATATGGCTGAAGCTGACCACAAAGATAATAAAAAAGTTCTTTTTTTGCAGAGTCTTGATGAAATTTGTGTATGAAAATGTTGCATTTCTGACAAATTGGTTTTATTTTTGCGATTACGAAGATTCAGTTACTAATAACATAAAAATTTGCAGATATGTCATTTGTAGATTTCAAGATGAGGACGAAGATAGATGTGGCCCTCGCAGCCATTACGGTGCCTGCCATCATCATCATCATCATCACCGCCATAAGCCTGAGCAGCATCAAGCACCTCAACGAGCGCATCGAGAAGGAGTTCATCACCATTCTCGACAACAGCAACCTGCTCTACAACGATATAGTGGTGGGTGAGTATACCCAGGAGCTGCTCGACAAGGTGACTGCCGCCATCAGCCCGGAGACCAAGCAGGTGATAAAGGACAATCACCAGATAGTGGTGGACCTTTTGCCCAAGGGCGACGAGGCCAAGCAGGAGATTCTGGACGCCATCGACGTAATCCTGATAGAGGAGTCCATCTACATAGCTGAGACTTCCGCCGAGGTGTCGCAGGCATCGCAGAGGCTCATATACGGCATCATAGCCAGCATTGTGTTGATGGCAATAGTGTGGGTGATTATATCTTGGATATTCCACGTATCCACCACCGAGCGTATTGTGCCTATTACCAAGGATTTGGAGAAGCTGGCTGAGGCTGACTTCCGCATCGACCTTGGCGAGAAACATGCCGACGACGAGATAGGCCGTCTGAAAACCGCAACATACAAGCTTGTGCAGAATTTGAGGTCGATAGTGGCTGATATTCAGTCCACATCCGACAACCTGATGGAAGAGGCCGAGACAATGCTGGAGACATCCAATGCCATGACGGGACAGGCCAACGACCAGGCATCGGCAGCCGAGGAGATTTCATCATCCATCGAGGAGATAACATCGTCGGTGGCTCAAAACAGTCAGAACGCAGTAGATTCTGAGGCCATCGCCAAGAAAAACGCCAGCGACATGGCTATCTGCAACGACTACGCTCAGAAATCTGAGCGCGCCGTAAACAGCATCATCAACAAGATCACGATAATAGACGACATAGCCTTCCAGACCAACCTTCTGGCCCTGAACGCCGCTGTGGAGGCCGCCCGCGCAGGCGAGCACGGCAAGGGATTCTCGGTGGTGGCGGCAGAGATCAAGAAGCTGGCCGAGCATTCGGCCATGGCATCCAAGGATATAGATGTGGAGGGCAAGAACTCCGCAGGCATTGCCCAGGAGCTTGAGCGGATTTTCCAGGAGCTGACACCGGAGATCAGCCGCAGCACCCAGCTTATACAGGAGATTTCGGCGGCGTGTCAGGAGCAGAACACAAGCACCGAGCAGATAAGCAGCGCCATATCGCGCCTCAGCGATTCCACACAGGAGATTGCATCCATAGCCGAGAATGTGTCCCAAAACGCCAACAACGTGAAAACCCACGCCGAGATACTCGCCGAGAAGTGCGCTATCTTCAAGATGTAAGTTTTATGAAATAATATGCGTGATGGCTTTATTCTATTTCTCGTAAATAGTAACGTCTTCAATTATGACCTTGTAGTCTGAGATTCTGCAGAAAGTGCCTGTGATAAATGCGTCGGCGTATTTGCGTTTTTTCTCGTATTTGAAACTGTTGAAACGGATTTCCCTGACGTATATTTTTACAGGGTCGCCTTCTTTGTAACCCTTGAAACGCCTCTTGCTGTTCCGTAGCCGCAAAAACCAGGTGCAGACTTTGTATTTGCGGCCTTCAATCTCTTTGGCTATGCAGACATTCCCGTAATCGAGATAACTGCTCAAATCCAAGATGTAACTACCTGAAAGATATATAAGTATCTTCTCGATGTATTCATCCTGATTCTCATCTATATCAAGACCGTGACTGCCTGTAAAGTCCGGAAATTCGTTGCTCCTTTTAATCTCGATTCCGGTAATCTGTCTGTTGTGTATTTCTGAGAAATATTCATCAGGATTGATAACCGATGAAGGACTGATGCCACTTATAAGGTCGTCCCTCAAAGTATTCATCGACACCTTTACGGTGCTTCCTTCGGAATAATCCATATCAAGATGGTCTCCGTCCTCAAAATACAAAATGAAAGGCTCATCGATTTGAACAATATTCTTTGGGCGCTCTCCATTCATTCCTTCCCTGAAATTGATTCCGATAAACTTGATGTCCTTAATCGTCCGCCCTACTATCTTGTTGTCCTCAAAGAACTTTTCAAGTGCCCTTGGATGCTGGATTATCTGTCCCGTCCATTTTTCGAATTCGTATTCTTCGCTCATAGTGTTTCTGTGTTTTTGGTTTGTGTGCAAAGATAGAGATAATTTTTGATAAATGGGCAGGTTTTGCAACGTTGCAAAAGTGGGGGAAAAGTTATTAAAATGTATTATCTTTGCAGTGTTCAATTTATAAGGGTTTTGTTATTATGATTTTGAAAACTTCATTTGCGGATTGGTATGATTACCTTTTTGAGCCTGGACCTGAAATTGTTTATCAACGTAATCCACGTGCTGAGCAATTATCAGACAAGTCTTTGCTTGATGATTTTGGATTTTCGGATAGATTTGCCAAAGATATATTGGAAGAGTTTGGGTATTGTTTTGCCGTTTGGATAGGTGTTTATCCTTACATATATCTTTGTCCCACAAATCCTTGGGAACACAAGCATATTGAGTTTTACTGGTGGAGGATTTTCAACACGCCACAAAAGGAATGGGAGTCGCAGTTTCCTGAATGGCTGAGACAGAACAGGCCTGACGAATATATCCAGTTCAAGAAATTGAAAACTTCCAAAAGGTTCTTTTATTTCAGCAGCCATAATGCCTCTTGGATTGAGAAAATGGCAGACTCTTATTGCGATAGTTATGACGGCTACAAGTCGTATCAGGGCAATTACGCTGTGATAAAGTTTCTGAAGAAATATTCTGAGCGTCTGGAGTGGGATCCTGCGGCAAAGACTTTCAGAAAATATTATCCAAAAATGTTTAGAGATATAAAAGCACCATTATTCGCGTCGTATTTTGTCCCCAACGCATTGATAGTAAATCCTCGCCTGTCGGAATTCACAATTCCTGATATAGCAAATAATGATTATACTTGGTCGAAAAATATATATCATATGCCGGACGAACTCAAGGAAGGTTGCAGGGACATTGCTGATAGGATATCAGAATTCCTGACAGCCGCCAACGAACCCCAAGAAAGTATCCGCACCGACAAGGAAAAGATTGTATCATACGGATTTGATGTAAAGACCTCGTTTAGGAATGTGAAGTAGAGGGAGGGGGCCTCGGCCTTCCCCCTTGGTTGCTGATTTTTTATTTTGCCAATTTCAAACAGTTTTTATGCCTTTGCCTCAAACAATAAAATGCGCAAAACTATGGCAAAGTATCTTAATCCCAAGGCAGATTTAACAGAGGCTAATTGATCTGGATACTATAGCCAAGGCTTCAGGACTTTCTATCGATAAAATAAAATTGCTGTAATTCTATCAGTAATAAAAGATAACAGAACTCGTCTTCATCCCGTTGGAACTGAGGGCGAGTTTTTTTATTTATCAGTGCTATGATGATCTGAGAGCGCAAGTTTTATAAAAGTAAAGCATAATCGTCTTTTTACGCAATCCCCCCATACCTCATACGCATTTCACGTACTCAATTAGTCTGCCGATTAAGTTTTTTAGTTATTGTCTATAATATGGAGAGTCTGTAACTTTGCGCCATAATAAAACAATATCAAAAAACAATCACGGCTATGCAAAAAACATTTCCCAAATTGCAGGGTTTGTACAATCCTGAGAACGAACACGATGCGTGTGGTGTGGGTATGGTAGTCAACATTCACGGCAACAAGAGCCACGAACTGGTTGACAATGCTCTAAAGGTGCTCGAGAATATGATGCACCGAGGCGCTGAGGGTTCCGACGGCAAGACTGGCGACGGCGCCGGTATCTTGTTGCAGATTCCTCACGAGTTTATATTGTTGCAGGGTATTCCTGTCCCTGAGAAAGGCAAATACGGCACTGGTCTCATCTTCTTACCTAAGGACCTCAGCCGTCAGGACGAAATCCTCAAGATCTTCATCGAGGAGATCGAGCGCGAGGGCCTCAATCTGATGCACCTCCGCAATGTGCCAACCAATCCCGCCTGCCTTGGCGAGGGCGCTCTGGCCACCGAGCCTGATATCCGTCAGATCTTCATCAACGGTATCTCCGACGACAAACTCCCAGAGTTTGAGGCTATGCTCTACAAGATCCGCAAGCGCGTGGAAAACCGCGTGTCCGACAAGGACTTCTATATTGTATCGCTTTCAAGCAAGTCTATCATATTCAAGGGAATGCTTACCTCAATGCAACTCCGTGAATACTTCACCGACCTGAGCAACGAGTACTTCACCTCGGGTCTCGCATTGGTTCACTCCCGCTTCTCTACCAACACCTTCCCTGAGTGGAAGCTGGCTCAGCCTTTCCGTATGCTCTGCCACAACGGTGAGATCAACACTATCAGAGGAAACCGCAACTGGATGAAGGCCCGCGAGAGCGTGCTCTCTTCCGGCAAGCTTGGCGACGTCAGGGATATCCGCCCTATCTGTATGCCTAATATGTCTGACTCGGCCTCTCTGGACAATGTTTTCGAATTTTTCGTAATGTCTGGTATGAGCCTGCCTCACGCAATGGCAATCCTCGTTCCAGAGTCTTTCAACGACAAGAACCCTATCAGCGACGAGCTGAAGGCCTTCTACGAGTACCACTCAATCCTTATGGAGCCTTGGGATGGTCCTGCCGCATTGCTCTTCAGCGATGGTCGTTTCGCAGGCGGTATGCTCGATAGAAACGGTCTGCGTCCTTCAAGATACGTAATCACCAACAATGATATGATGGTGGTGGCTTCTGAGACTGGTGTTATGGATTTCGAGCCTACCGCTATCAAGCAGAAAGGCCGTCTCCAGCCAGGTAAGATCATTATGATCGATACCCAGGAGGGCGTTATCTATTACGATGGCGACCTCAAGGCACAGCTCGCCGCCGAGAACCCTTACAAGAAGTGGCTCAATACCAACAGAATTCAGCTCGAGAACCTCAAGAGCGGTCGCAAGGTTGTAAATTCTGTAGCTGACTATGAGCGCAAACTCATCAACTTCGGATTCTCTTCTGAGGACGTCGAGAAGACAATCATTCCTATGTGTACCAACGGTCAGGAGCCTGTTGCCGCTATGGGTAACGACACTCCGCTTGCTGTTATCAGCGACCGTCCACAGATATTCTTCAACTATTTCCGTCAGCAGTTCGCACAGGTTACCAACCCCGCTATCGACCCTATCCGCGAGGAATTGGTAATGTCGCTCACCGAGTATATCGGTTCGGTAGGTACAGGTATCCTTACCCCCGACGAGAGCAACTGCAAGATGGTTCGTCTGCCTCACCCAGTGCTCAACAACACACGTCTCGATATCCTCTGCAATATCAGATACAAGGGCTTCAATACCGAGAAACTCTCTCTCCTCTTCGACGCAAGCAAGGGCGAGATTGCTCTCAAGAACGCTCTCGACGAGCTCTGCAAGAAGGCTGAGGAGTCGGTTGACAATGGCGTAAACTACATTATCCTCTCCGACAGGGACGTTAAGAAGGGTCAGGCAGTGATTCCTTCACTCCTCGCAGTATCAGCTGTACACCACTACCTCATCAACGTGGGCAAGCGTGTACAGACAGCGCTCATCGTGGAGTCGGGCGAGATCCGCGAGGTGATGCACGCCGCATTGCTCCTCGGATACGGTGCCTCTGCAATCTGTCCTTATATGACCTTCGCCGTTATCGACGACCTCGTGAAATCTCACAAGATTCAGGAGGACTACGAGACAGCCGAGAAGAACTACATAAAGGCCGTTTGCAAGGGCTTGTTCAAGATTATGAGCAAGATGGGTATCAGCACTATCCGCTCTTACCGTGGCGCCAAGATTTTCGAAAGTATCGGACTCAGCGAGGACCTTCTCCGCACATATTTCGGTACCGAGGTTTCCACAATCGGCGGTATCGGTCTCAAGCATATAGCCTCTGATGCCAAAAAACTTCACGCTGAAGCGTTTGGTGGTGCTGATGCTCCCGAATTCCCTGGCAATCAGGGCCTCTTCTCTTACAGAAAGGACGGTATCCTCCACGCCTGGAACCCTGAGACTATCGCGACACTTCAGATTGCCACCAAGACCGGCAACTACAATAAGTTCAAGGAGTACACCAAGTTGGTTGATCAGAAGGAGAAGCCAATCTTCATCCGCGATTTCTTCGATTTCGATACCACAAAGCGCTCAATCTCTGTTGATGAGGTAGAGCCTGTGGAGAGCATTGTAAAGCATTTTGTGGCAGGTGCTATGTCGTTTGGAGCACTCTCAATAGAGGCTCACGAGGCTATCGCCCTCGCTATGAACAAACTCGGAACCCGTAGCAATACAGGTGAGGGTGGCGAGGACAACGAGCGCTACCACAAGTCGGTTGACGGCATTTCCCTTGCCTCTAAGACCAAGCAGATTGCCTCTGGACGTTTCGGCGTAACAGCCGAGTACCTCGTAAACGGCGAGGAGATTCAGATTAAGGTTGCTCAGGGCGCTAAGCCTGGCGAGGGTGGTCAGTTGCCTGGTTTCAAGGTAAACGAGATTATCGCCAAGACACGTAACTCAATTCCTGGAATCTCGCTGATTTCGCCTCCTCCTCACCACGATATCTATTCTATCGAGGATTTGGCCCAGTTGATTTTCGACCTCAAGAATATAAACCCAACTGCCGCTGTATCAGTTAAGTTGGTAGCCGAGAGCGGTGTTGGAACTATCGCCGCCGGTGTTGCCAAGGCCAAGGCCGACCTCATCGTAGTATCAGGAGCCGAGGGTGGTACAGGTGCCTCACCTGCCTCTTCAATGAGATTCGCAGGTATCAGCCCCGAGATTGGTCTTGCTGAGACACAGCAGACTCTCTCGCTCAACGGCCTCCGCGCACAGGTGCGTCTTCAGACCGATGGTCAGCTCAAGACTGGCCGCGACGTTGTGCTGATGGCTATGTTGGGAGCTGATGAGTTCAGCTTCGGAACACTTCCATTGATTGTTCTCGGATGCGTGATGATGCGTAAGTGTAATACCAACACCTGTCCTGTAGGTGTTGCAACTCAGGATCCAGTGCTCCGCGCCCGTTTCCGTGGCCGCTACGAGTACCTTGTCAACTACTTCACATTCCTCGCTCAGGAGGTTCGCGAGTACTTGGCCGCTATGGGATTCCGCAGACTCAACGATATCATCGGTCGTACCGATCTTATAAAACTCAAGAACGTTGAGGACGGCTCTAAGGCCTCAACACTCGATTTCTCACGTCTCCTTCATCAGATCGACGGTCAGCTCCACTGGGACGGCCGCGGATTCACCAAGGTTGACGGAGTTAAGGACTTCTCTATCATCGAGGCCGCCAAGCCTGCCATTGAGCACGGCCGCGAGGTCAACCTCGATTACACTATCCGCAACACCGACCGTACTTGCGGTACAATGCTCTCGGGCGTTGTGGCCAAGAAATTCGGCGAGGCCGGTTTGCCCGACAACACTATCAATGTCAAGTTCAAGGGCTCGGCCGGACAGAGTTTCGGCGCATTCCTCAGCAAGGGTATCAGCTTCCGCCTCGAGGGCGAGAGCAACGACTACTTCGGCAAGGGTCTCTCGGGCGGTAGGATCTGCATTCTTCCACCTTCGGCAAGCGCATTCGAGGCCGAGAAGAATATCATCGCAGGTAATACCGGTCTCTACGGCGCAACCTCTGGCGAGTGCTACGTAAACGGCCGCGTGGGCGAGCGTTTCGCAGTCCGCAACTCAGGTGCCATTGCCGTCATAGAGGGTACAGGCGACCACTGTTGCGAGTATATGACCGGCGGACGCGTGGTTGTACTCGGCGATACAGGCAGAAACTTCGGCGCTGGTATGTCGGGCGGTGTGGCCTACGTTTGGGATCCAAAACACACCTTCGATTACTACTGCAATCCTGATATGGTTGAGCTCTCGTTGGTGGAGGACAACACCTACCGCAAGGAGCTTCACGAGCTGATACTCCGTCACTGGAGCTACACCGGATCCAAGCTTGCCCGCACAATCCTCGACGACTGGAACCGTCACGTTCAGGACTTCATCCAGGTAGTGCCAATCGAGTACAAGAAAGTTCTCCAGGAGGAGCAACTCCAGAAACTCCGCAACAAGATTGCTGATATTCAGAGAGACTTTTAACATTTTTGATTTTTGATTTTCGATTTTTGATTATCATTTTTGATTTTCGATTTTTGATTATCAAGTATAATTAATTTGATTTTTGAACTTTTGGTTTTTGGTTTTTGGTTGGAGCGCCAATCAAAAATCAAAAATCAAAAATTAAAAATAAATAAAATGGGAAATCCAAGAGCATTTTTATCTGTTCCACGTCAGGAGGCTGGTCATCGTCCAGTTGCTGAGCGTATCCACGATTTCAGTGAGATGGAGCAGACTCTAAATACAAAAGACCGTCAGTTGCAGGCTTCACGCTGTATGGACTGCGGTGTTCCATTCTGTCACTGGGCTTGTCCTCTTGGCAACAAACAGCCCGAGTGGAACGATGCCCTCTACAAGGGCGACTGGGAGTTGGCTTACAAACTCCTGAGCAAAACCAACGACTTTCCTGAGTTTACAGGCCGTGTTTGTCCTGCACTCTGCGAGAAGTCTTGCGTCCTCAATCTTACTATGGGTGAGCCTGTTACCTGCCGCGAGAACGAGTGCGCCATTATCGAGCGTGCCTTCCAGGAGAGCTACATTGAGCCTAACAAGGATATCAAGCGCAACGGCAAGAAGGTTCTCGTAATCGGTGCCGGTCCTGCCGGTTTGGCCGCCGCAAATCAGCTCAACCTCCGTGGCTACGACGTAACAGTTTACGAGAAAAACGAGGCCGCAGGTGGTCTCCTCCGTTTCGGTATTCCTAACTTCAAGCTTCAGAAGTCGGTAATCGACCGCCGTATCAGCCTTATGGAGGCCGAGGGCGTAAAGTTTGAGTACAACAAGGCTGTTGACCTTGAGAAACTTCCAGAGGGCTTCGACGCTTACGTAGTTTCAACAGGTACACCAGAGGCCCGCGACCTCAAGATAGAGGGCCGTGAGCTGAAGGGCGTTTACCTCGCTCTCGAGATGCTCAGCCAGCAGACAAGGATCCTTATGGGTCAGACCTTCGACAAGAAGGACCTCGTATCAGCCAAGGGCAAGAAGGTTCTCGTAATCGGCGGTGGCGATACCGGTAGCGATTGTATCGGAACCTCTCACCGTCAGGGTTGCAAGTCGGTGACACAGATCGAGATTATGCCAAAGCCTCCAGTAGGCGAGAACCCCGCAACACCTTGGCCCAACTGGCCAGTAGTCCTCAAGACCTCTTACGCTCACGAGGAAGGTTGCGAGCGTCGCTGGCTCCTCAATACCAACAAGTTTATCGGTAAGGACGGCGTTCTTACAGGTGCTGAGGTTGAGGAGGTAGAATGGGTACCAAACCCAGAGGGCGGTCGTCCAATTATGAAGGCCACAGGCAAGAAGGAAGTTATCGAGTGCGATATCGTTCTCCTGGCAATGGGCTTCCTGAAACCAGTGCTCCCACAGTTTGCCGACAATGTATTCGTGGCAGGCGACGCAGGCTCAGGCGCTTCTCTCGTAGTCCGCGCCATAGCCTCAGCCCACAAGGCAGCAGACAGCATTGACAAGTATTTTGGAAAATAATTTATTGGGATGGAACGCGGATGACGCAGATTTGGCGGATTTCCGCTGATTCTTTTGATAAATTTAATCTGCGCAGATCCGCTTAATCCGTGTAATCCGCGTTCCATTTTTTTTAACCACATTAATTCTATAATATTATGTGCGGAATAGTAGGCATTTTCGATATAGAGTCGCAGCCTGAGAAACTTCGTCAGCGCGCGCTCACACAGTCAAGCAAGATACGTCACAGAGGACCAGACTGGTCAGGAATTTACGTTGGCAAGACAGCAATCCTGGCTCACGAGCGCCTCTCTATTGTGGACCCTCAGTCGGGCAGTCAGCCACTCAAGACTCCCGAGGGAGACGTGATTTTGGCAGTAAACGGCGAGATCTACAATCATCAGAAAATCCGTGAGCAGTACAAGGACAAGTTCCAGTTTCAGACTGGTAGCGACTGCGAGGTAATCCTGGCTCTCTACAAGGACAAGGGTATCAACTTCCTGGAGGATATCTCGGGAATTTTCGCCTTCGCCCTCTACGACGAGGCCAACAACGAGTATCTCATCGCCCGCGACCCAATTGGAGTAATTCCTCTCTATATCGGTCACGACGCCGACGGTCATCTCTGCGTAGGATCTGAGCTGAAGGCTTTGGAAGGTTTCTGCACCGACTACGAGCCATTCCTCCCCGGCCACTACTATTCAAGCAAGGTAGGCAAGATGGTGAAATGGTACAACCGTGACTGGAGCGAGTACGCCGCCGTTAAGGACAGCACTCTCGGAGTTGCCGATATCAAGAAGGGCCTTGAGGATGCAGTACAGCGTCAGCTTATGTCTGACGTGCCTTACGGAGTTTTGCTCTCGGGCGGTTTGGATTCCTCAGTAGTATCAGCCATAGCCAAGAAATACTCAGCAATGCGCGTTGAGTCAGGCAACAAGGATTCAGCCTGGTGGCCTCAGCTCCACTCGTTTGCAGTGGGATTGAAGGATTCCCCAGACCTCGTGGCCGCCCGCAAGGTGGCCGACTATATCGGAACTGTTCACCACGAGATCAACTACACAATTCAGGAAGGTCTCGACGCTATCCGCGACGTAATTTATTTTATTGAGACATACGACGTTACCACCGTACGCGCAAGTACCCCAATGTATCTCCTGGCCCGCGTGATCAAGAGTATGGGTATCAAGATGGTGCTCAGCGGTGAGGGTGCCGACGAGATTTTCGGCGGTTACCTCTATTTCCACAAGGCTCCAAACGCTCAGGCATTCCACGAGGAGACTGTCCGCAAGATCGGCAAGCTCTACCTCTACGACTGTCTCCGCGCCAACAAATCGCTTTCAGCGTGGGGCGTTGAGGGCCGCGTGCCATTCCTCGACAAGGAGTTCCTCGACGTTGCAATGCGTCTGAACCCTGCCGACAAGATGGCTGGCAACGGCAAGATAGAGAAATTCGTTCTCCGCAAGGCTTTTGAGGATATGCTTCCAGAGAGCGTTTGCTGGCGACAGAAGGAGCAGTTCTCCGACGGCGTAGGATACGGCTGGATCGACACCCTGAAGAAGGTGACCTCGGAGGCTGTATCCGACGAGATGATGGCCCACGCCAAGGAGCGTTTCCCAATCAACACTCCAATGAACAAGGAGGAGTATTACTACCGTACAATCTTCGAGGAGCATTTCCCTTCAAGAAGCGCCGCGCTCAGCGTACCTTCAGTACCTTCGGTAGCGTGCTCCACAGCCGAGGCCCTCGCCTGGGACGCCTCGTTCCAGAAGATGAACGACCCCTCGGGCCGCGCCGTAAAGAGCGTTCACAATCAGAGTTATTAATAGTTTTTTTGTATAGCAGACAATGGTAAGAAGAAAGGGTCTCACACGGCAGGCAACTGTCGGCGTGGGGCCCTTTTGGATTTTTGGGGTATTTTTGAATTTTGATTTTTTCGATTTTTGATTTTTGAATTTTGAATTTTGAATTTTGATTTCCCCGACCTTTTTCGGTTATTGATATTTGGTAAAGGTCGGGGCTACGGAGCGTGGAGGTCTGACGACCTCTGAGGGTTGTGGGTGGTGGATTTATGGAACAATCTCATTGATTTATGATTGGCAGTTTTTTAAGATAAACCGTAATGATTACTTTTTGAAAAATAGAAATAAAGGAGATAGAATTTTTTTTTTGAGAAAATTAATTTAATAAGTATTTGTGTTTAAAAAATATTCATTATCTTTGGACGTTATAAATGAATTGGCCATTGGCGCAATTCACCATAACATAAAATATTAACAAACAAGCGTATGCTATTTATTCGGTATTTCCTTAAAACCTGAGAAACTTTTTGGATTTATCTACACGAATAAGTCAGTGAATGCCTGCGCTTTTGCGTGGGCTTGACTTATCGTAGATATAGGCAATCTCAGGGCCGAAGGAGTGGTAGTCAAGTTCCACGCCTTTTTTGTGCCCTTCTTGATAGCTTATAATGATGCTGATAAGTACGCAAGCCATAATAATATTAACGCAAATGCGGTTTTTCTTTTACAATTTCAAATTATTCTTTTGTACGGTATTCAACCGTTTGAAAGAATTTTCTCGCAATTGGAAGTTTTGGGTGATATTACTTTTGATAGCGGGAGAGTCCTCTTTATATTTTTTACGTCCAGTGATTGGTGATTCATTAACAATATGCACGGCGATTATTGTTTTGATTCTGATAATTCTCCTTGTGGTCTTTTTTTATTCAAAGGAGACTATTACAGCTGTTGATAAGGTTGTTTATAAGAAAAGCGTAAACTCTAAATTATCTGTAGCAAAGATGACTGATCGGGGCGGAAATCCATTATACAAGGCCTTATATATTGATGGTGTACTGTTTAAGACTATCAATTACGATGAGAATGGAAGGCGGTCTTTGGTTACGTACTTCTATCCAAATGGCAATCCCCATTACAGAAGGGAGAAATGTCGTTTGAAATCTAGAACGATTCGTAAAATAACTCTATTTGATGTTCAATCCAATGTAATTGCGTAATAATGGAAAAAGATTTTTTTGATAAAGTTGGTGACGTTTGGGATATGTTTACCGGGAAGGATGATTTCGATGAGGCGAAAAAACTTTATGAACAGGCCTTTACTGTATATCAGTCTCATAAAGATGCATATCAGAAAGACTATGCAAAAATTAAATCATCTATCGATGGTTATCTACAGGATATTTACAACATTAAGGTAAAAATGAAAAAGGAATTATTTCCTTCTTATCTTGAAAAAATAAAGAAACTTAATGCCCGAATAGATGACAATATTTGTCAATGTGTAGATTATTCATCTCATTTTCAACCTGATGAGATGAAGCAGAGGGATGAGTTGTTTTTGATTGATTTTGAGAAAAATCCTGTAACTTCAACGCTTAAAGCTTTAGTTTCTTTCGGATTTTGGTCCAGAAGCGAGGCAAAGAAATCATTGTTGAGAGTTAAGGAGGAAATTTCTAGATTGAAGGAAGAAGTCGCAAAGATGAATTCTCATTTGGACAAATGCAGGTTGATAGAAAAGGCTATCGCAGTAGCTCGACACTACTTCGTAGAATTGGCTTCTACTTTCTCTTTGATGTTGAATAGATTGGATAATTCAAGTAATTATCTGACAGTCAATGCAATGATTAGTAATAATTATTTGCCTCAGCAAAAGCTCAATAGGAAAGATCTGCCTCTTTATCAGCAAAAGGAGATGGAAGCAGCTACAACAATGGCCAAGATTATGTCATCAATGACACAGGTTGATGTGGTAGATAATTCTTCGGGAGAAGTAAGCAAATCTTTGGAGGGAACTTATCAGAATGCAATAGAAAACTTTAATGCGATTTAATTATGGAAAAACTTGATATTCAAAAGCAATTGGCAAAAGTTCAGAATGCCTCACCCCTTGAGATGGCGACAGTCTTGCAAGAGGTTGAATTGTGGGACAAGAAGACAACACGCCAAGTAGTTGACGAAATATATGCCGAGTTTGAGTCAGGCAAGAATTTGCAAGAAGAGATTGTAACTCCTATCTTTACTTCAATTGTCGATGGATTGATGGAAGCTTTGCCTGCAACTAGGAAATTACGTCAAAAGGGAGTAACTGCCTCTAGAATTGTTAAAGAATGCAAGGCGTTTCAATACAATTCGTCTAATTCTCAAAAATATTATCCTGACGGTTATGTTGAATGGAAAAATATTCAGGAGATGACCCGTGAGGAATTTGAACAATACTCGAAATACGTCCGTTTGGCTTATGACCGAAAGCTGTATGAGGACAAGGCCAAGCTGAATGATTACAAAGAAAAGGCATTCAAGAATAATGGCAATAGAATAAATGCCACTGACGAATACACAGGGAAAAAAAATATCTATAAGGAACAAGCTCATCCTGATGCCCGTAGAAATGTGATAACCTACAAGCACGGTCATCAGGCTGTGGTGGATCATATTGTGCCGTTGAAGGAAGTTTATGATAATTTGAAAGGCAATTATGCTTTGAGTGACGAAGATATCAAAAATATTGCCAATCAAGATTCCAATTATGCACTGACGTCCGCAATGATTAATGGAAGTGCGGGATGTGCCGGAATGGGAGGAAAATCTGATATGACCAATGCGGAGTTTGTAGAGGATCAAAGACGCCGTGAGCGAGAAGGTTTACCTAATTTGGGACTTTCGGAGGAAACTAAGCAAACCCTTATTCAGATGGAAATTGAAGCCCAAAAGGAAATCGACAAGAACGCAAACAAGGCGATTGCGGCAAACCTTGTGGGACAAGGTACAGGAGACACAGCCGATATTTGGGAAAAGACATTAGCTACAGCAGGAACCAAAGCCAAGGATTATGCTGTTGGCAATTTAATAATGTTTCTTGTCAAGCCACTGTATTACGAAGTTTCTGACATTATGCTTTATGGATTGAAGGATGGCGTTCAGGCGGAAAGTTCTATTCAAGCTATAAAATTCAGATTTGGTAGGGTTAAGGATTATGTAATTGATAATGCTTGGCCTTTACTGAAAGATAATTTTGGCTCATTCATAAAGAATTTGTTATCTTCTCTAATTGAAGGTATCATAAGTCTTTTTATAGGTATTTTCAAGCAAATACTTAAAGTCGTAAAAGAAGGTATAAAGGTGTTTGTAAGTGCGGGAAAGGTTTTGTTTGGAAAAGATTCTGCCAATAAAACCTCCGCCGAAAAAGGAGATGCAATAATAAAAATACTTGGCGGTTGTGTAGTTGCACTTACAGGTGTTGGGGTTGAGGCGTTATTGAATAAAATTGGCGTTGGCTCTCCTTGGGATGCTGTAATTTCTACTATCATTTCAGGTATTGCCTCGGCTACATTTATGTATGCTTTGGATAAATTGGATTTATTCAGCGCAAAAGCTGAAAAAAGAGCAGCGCGCATTGAGGATATTTTCAACGAGCGTGTGAAAGATATCCAAGAAGCCCAGCAATCACTAAATAAAGTTGCTCTGCAAACATTATTAAATCAGCAAAGGCAGTTCGATACTATTCATACAAACATAAAGAATGCCTTGACTAATAATGATTTGAACTCGTTGAATAGTAGTTTGTACAAAATGGCTGATTTGATGAATGTAAAATTGTCTTATAGCAACACACAGGAATGTATGGATTACTTGGATTCTGAAGATGAGATGGTATTATAGTACTGTCGTATTTTAAATAACCCCGCACGCCAGACCTTCGGTCTTCGACGTACGGGGTTATTCAAGATAGCGTCTTGCAGACGCCTCAGCAATACGTTTAAGTGCCGCACGATAAGCGGCCTCGCTTTTTATCTTTGCCATAATCAGATGTTTTGAATGTCAGTAATTTTGTCATATTCGGCGTGTGTGCCTACGCGGAAATAGGAAAATAAATTATTTCAATCTCTCCAATATGTCAACAACGCTATCTACGCAATTCACTAAGTTTATCAACACTTCTTCGTCCTCGTAATTCATAGGTTCGCCGTATTGATTGGTTTGGATAATGTTTTGAATGTCAACTACCTTGATGCTGGCGTGGAAAGGGTGATGGATTGCGCTGTCGTCCAATACGTCGTAGATGAGATTGTTGTTTGACTTTGATCGTATATTCCCGACATTCATAATGCAATATAAGGCAACGTTGCGGATCTTGAAAAGATTTTTTATCAGTTCATAACATTGTGGATTGTCGTATTTCTGAAAAACTGACAGGCCGAACTCTTTGGGAAGTTTGGTCTCATTGTCGCGACGCAAGGCAAATACGGCATTGATGGGCTTTCCTGTAAATTCGTTTATTTTACCCTTGTTTTTTATCAGTCTTGCAACATTGATTTCGTTAGATAGCATAATTGTATTTGCTTGTATTGTAGTTGAATACTAATTCGTAATTGTTGTCTATCTGTTTTTTGTTGCTTAATACCTTTACCTTGAATGTATTATGTATGTAATATTGCAATATCAGTTCAGAGATATTCTCTGCATTGAATGGTACAGGATTTTTCTTGACGGTTTTTCCGTTTATTACCATATTGCAGGAATACTTGCTTATGCCTATGTTGATTACGCTGTCGTTGTTCTTTGAAACAAGAAGTATTGTGCCATTGGTGAATGGTTCTATAGACCAATATGAAAGGCACGAATCCTCGCACAGATTCAGGATAGAATTCGTGTTCTTGAAAACCGTATTGTCAATCGGACTGGCGTTGTCGTCCTCATCAAAATAATCATCGAAATTGTCACGGATGTCAACAAGTTTTTCAAACAGTCGGTTGTGGTTGAATTTGTTGTATTCCTCAAATGTAATCATAGTTTCCTCCTTTTTTTACTTTTCTGCAAATATAACAACATTTTCTTGGAATTATTGGATTAAGGTATAAATATTTTTTTTCATTTATTGGTGTTTGGGTAGAGGCGTCCACTATGTTAGCCTGAAAAAAAATACCTATCCCAATTCCCGAATCATCCCCGACCTTTCCCAATTCCATTGCGTTGGTAAAGGTCGGGGCTACGGAGCGTGGAGGTCTAAAGACCTCTGGGCGACTGTATGGGTGGGTTATCAGGTCCACTTGTGGATCTTCACGTTCCGTAGCCCCGACCTCTACCAAACCGACTGAACAGCTGAGGTCGGGGGAATGGGAATGGGATTAAAATGTGGAAAAAATAATTTTGTATAAAATGTTACATATATGGAAACATTTTGTATATTTGCACAAAATTGTAACAAATGGAAGACAAGCCAAAATTTCAAGTATTATATACCGAGGAGGCAATGGATTTCCTTAAATCCTTGGATCCCAAGGCTAAGGAAAAGGTTCTTTATAATATCGGAAAGAGTATGTATTTCATTGATAATGAGTTGTTCAAAAAACTTGAAAACAGTGATATCTGGGAATTCCGCACTTTGTACAGAGGAATCCAATATAGGTTGTTTTCGTTTTGGGATACAGAAAACGACACGTTGGTTGTCGCCACGCACGGTATTATTAAGAAAACACAAAAAACACCTTCTAAAGAGATTGCGAAGGCAGAGGCAATCAGAAAGGAATATTTTGAATCTAAAAAATCTAATTAAAATGAAACTATATACACATAATGAAGTACTTGACACTGTTTTGGGAACTAAGGGTACACCAGAGCGGGATGTTTATGAAAATGATATGAAATCTTACCTTATGGGTGAGGCTATCAAGAAAGCACGTATCTCCAAGAACCTTACACAGGAACAACTTGGTGATATGATAGGCGTAAAACGTGCCCAAGTGTCACGTATTGAAAATGGTTCCAATATAACATTATCAACCATTTCAAGAATATTCAAGGCTTTGGAGATTAACGTGTTCTTTGATATGGGCGTAATTGGAAGAATTGCAATATAGTTGATTATTAATCATTGAAATGTTTTAGGGATAATTTTTTTGTCCAAATTCAAAATAATTCCTACTTTTGCTTTTAAACAATAAACATAGTTTATACGAAACAGAAATAAATACAAAACATATAAAATATTCGGCATTAGCAATTATCGCGTTCTAAACAAAGCGTCGGAAACTTGGTTTCAAGAACTAAAGGATAAAAATGCTAATCGCGTTCGGCGTTGATTAACACAATGTCAGTTGAAATGTTAATGTTCGCACCGGTAAGGTGTGGACTGTACCTATACTGACAAGAAAGGTGTTCACCGACGCTCACCCAGAACGCGAATAGATCGTCCGCACCATTTTTTTATCCTTACGATAATGGTTTGATGTCAATTGTTTAACTTTATTAAATATCATAAAAATAATGATTGACATTGGCAGCGAGATAAAATCGGTATTTGAGAGTACAGAGCACACTGTTGCCTGGTTCGCGAAAAAACTCAATTGCGACAGGTCCAACGTTTATGATATCTTCGCCCGTAAAAGTATTGACACAGAACTTCTTTTCAAGATTTCAGAGATTTTGCATTTTAATTTCTTTGCGCTTTTCCAGCCCGAGGTGTGAATTATTTTCACGGAAGTGTGGAAAGATTTTCACGGAAACAATGAAAAATATCCACGGAAGTGTAGGGAAATATCCACGGATTTTTTAATAGTCCTATTTTATTTTTAACATATTTTTGCAATGTTGATTAATTAACATAATAATTTGTTTTAACTGTAAATTCAGAACTATGAAAAAAAGAATTCTATTGGCGACAATGCTCTTGGGCATGGCGTTAGCTTCTTCAGCTCAACGCAAGGTCAGCTTCGATTACAGTGTTGTATTCGTACCTGAGGAAGGTGGCGTTAAGTTCGAGAAAATCACAGATGACGCAGACTGTGTAGCAGATTACGAAGGCCAACTCGTAATAAAGGGATCGAATTTATTCAATTTGGGAAAGAAGTCAGCAAAGACAAGCGTCCTTGATTGGTGGATTGCTCCTCAGATTGCCTTGTCTCCTGATGGGACAAAAATCGGTTACATCAACGAGAAGAACAAAACCAACAACATCATGATCAAGAATGCGATGAAGGGTGGTGCAAGCGTACAGCGTACATTCCGCACAAATGTACAGGGGTTCTCATGGAGTCCTGACGGCACTACGCTCTGTTTCTCCGAGGTTCGCAATGGTCATCAAGGTATCTATCTCGTAAGTTCAGAGCAGGGTTCCGTTGTTCGTCAGATTTCCAGTGGCAATGATAACGACTTTGGCGGTGTTATCTCCAAAGATGGCAATACCATATTCTTCCATCGTGGAGAAGGTTTTTCCAGCTATAGCCTTTGGAGTTTCGACCGCAAGACAAACCTTTTCTCCAACTATTCGCGCGGTATGTCGGCATGTCTTGTACCTGGCAGCAAATCAACTCTTTATTGCGGCCGTTTTACAGAGACAAAGTTGAGCGAGATCTGGCGAATCAATATCGAAACAGGCGTGGAAGAGGTTATACTTTCAAGCACAGACAAGAGTTTCACCACCCCACAGCTCTCCCCTGATGGCAACTGGCTGCTCGTAACTGGAAACAGCTGTTCAGAAAAGGAGAAAATCGACAATACTGATATTTTTGTCGTAAGGACCGATGGATCTCAGTTTACGCAGCTCACATATCATCCTGGCAATGACCTGTCTGCCATTTGGTCACCTGATGGAAAGAGTATCTACTTCCTCTCTCAGCGTGGCTCAAAGGATAAGAAATACAATGTGTGGCGTATGGACTTCAGTCTTTAATATAAACCCAAAACAAATATTATACTTATGAAAAAGTTATTATTAGTAATTGTATGTGCTCTCATGGCATCAACGATTTTTGCACAGAGAACAACAACATCATCAACTTCGTTCTTCTCGTCAGAGGGAGGAGATTTGTCTGGCTACAACCGTTTGAGCGTATCTTCGGCTTATTTGAAGTATAAGATAGAAAGCGAAAAAAGTGAAACCTATCATGGCTTTGACTTGGGTTGGGATCATGGCTGGAATATTTCCAACGCAATCCCTCTTTTTATAGAAGCTGGTGTTCATGGTCAGATGAATGTTTATGACGATGATTTCCATGTTGATGTTACCATGCCTATAACAGCAACATATCGTTTCTATCTCTCGGATAACATCAGTATTGCACCACTTGCAGGTTTCTTCTATAGGGTGAATATTTATGAAGACATAGAAGAAGAATATTTAAATAGGTGTCAATTCGGTGGTCAATACGGTTTTAACTTCAACCTTAGTCGATTTGTTATAGGTTTGAGTTATAGACAAGACTGGTCTAATATTGCGGATTATAGTAAAATTTCGTTGAAGACTGGAACACTCCTTTGGGGTGTCGGTTTCAATTTTTAATTCTGTTTGTATTTCCCACATCTTATAATTAGGTTAATATGAGACGTTTTTTTCAATTATCCTTAATAATTTTTGCTATCTCATCTTTATTGGCGACATCTTGCAATAAGGACGAAGATACAAATGCTGGTTTTGTATCAAAGGCCCAGAAACAATTTTGTGGACTTTGGAAAACACCAAGTAATAACTATTATCTATTTTATCCAGATGGCACCTGCAAGGGAACCAACGTTTCGTCGAAGAAAATTTTCTTTGATGGCGCTTGGACTTACGACAGCAACACTAACTATCTGTTTAATACAGCTTTTAATCTTTGGTCTTACAAGATTGACAAGGTAACTAATGATTCGATTATTGGTTATGATGCTTCTAATGGCAATAAGGTTGTTATGACTAAGGTTGGAGAGGAGGACGTGACTCCCAAGATGGCATTCATGATGATCAATACTCGCAAGCTCTACCGAGAGGACAGCAAGGAAACATGGGTAAAGTTCTGCGACAATTGGTCTGTAGAGGGCAGTGAGAATATTAAGACCAAGACACATCCTGTAACGATGTTCGGAAAAGTGTATGAGTATGATTACAAGGTTATTTTTAGCGAGAGTATTTTTGCCTTTACACAATATTATATTGATGGATCTGGCAAAAAGATTCCCGAAAAAGACAATTGGCAGTACACTATCGAAAATTTCACCGACAAAGAAAAGTTCTCTATTGTTATTCCTGGTCCATGTGCGTATTCAGGCATATGGCATTTGGCTTATGATGAAGAAGAGAATTAATTCTCTGAATTGTTGATAGACATTCTTCGCTCAGCTCAGGATGACAGGGCGAGGTGTTGCGAAGAGAAAAAAAAGATGAATCGAGGGTGGCGAAGCCGCCCTCGATTCATCTTTTTTTTCGGGCGGACACACAGGTCCGCCCCTACATAAGCGTTGTGTCGCGACAAAAATCGCAGGCACACAGGCTCGCGAAAACAGATTATGAAGGGCGTCTCAGTGGCTGTCTTAGCGGGCCTATGTGCCCGCCTGATGATATATAAATGACCGGATTTGTAGGGGCGGACCTGTGTGTCCGCCCAAAAAGGCCATTTGATTTTGGGGGTATTACACGAAATCATTTGTCATCGTAATGGCCTTCTGCACTTGCAATCTCTACCATTACTTGACTTTCTATTATTGTATATACAAGCCTGTGTTTATCCGTAAGACGTCTTGACCAGGTGTCTGAATTATAGTATTTCAGTCGCTCAGGCTTGCCTGTTCCTACTCTTGGATTCTCCTTAATCTCTTTGAGAAGAGTTGACAACTTCTTCAATATCTTAATATCACCAGCCTTTTTGAATTTCTCAATGTCGTCATTAGCTTTTTCTCGGAATATAATCTTATAGGCCATTATTTCAATCCTAAATATGAGTCAATGTCGTCGTCGGATTCCAAGACAGCAACTACCTTGTTGTCTGGATTGTTGAGTGCGTCAAGAGATTTTTCAAGGTTTTCTTTGTTGCGCTTGTCAGACCAAAAAAGATCGCCGCTTGGACTTGTCTCGAAAGGATCCACGTAATTATTCGCCTTGATCTTGCCTAATAAATCCGCCGCTTTTTTCAGCAAATTAATATCAGAAATCTGTCTGAGGATATCCATACAGTATTCCTTGGTGAAATCAATATCGTATGTCGCTGTTGTATCCATAGTATTTGTTGTTTAATGTTCGATGCAAAAATAACAACATTTTTCGGTATTTGTTGGGTTGAGAGGAGGAAAATATTTTCTGTTTTCTTCAACAGCCTTAATCTGTTCTTCAGCGGATATCGGGCTTACAGGCATAGAACTCAAGAATTTGAAGAATTCCTCATCACTATTCATTGTATCGTCTGTAGTTTCGTTTTTGTCCAATAGTTCTACCAGAT
Organism: Bacteroidales bacterium; assembly: GCA_045597465.1. Taxonomy (GTDB): domain Bacteria; phylum Bacteroidota; class Bacteroidia; order Bacteroidales; family UBA3824; genus UBA3824. The sequence continues at coordinate 23,324 of JAZLKG010000092.1, forward strand.
AATTGATAGTCCACTTTAAATCCTCACGGCTAACACCCTTGAAGATCTTTGGTGCGTCGGCACGGCTGAATGTTGTTTTTGTTTCCATAGTGGTATTATGATGAATGTTGTTTAATGTTACAAAAATAGGATATTTTTTAATTTTATCAAAATTTCTCTGTACCGAATTAGCCCCGGATTGTCCCCGAATCCCCCCGGCCTTTCCTAATTCCATTGTGTTGGTAAATGTCGGGGCTACGGAGCGTGGAGGTCTAAAGACCTCTGAGGAAGAATGTCCCCAATCACAGGTCCGCTTGCGGACCTTCACGTTCCGTAGCCCCGACCTCCACCAAGACGATAGAACGGCTGAGGTCGGGGAATGGGATATGTATGCGGATTTTATTTTTTTTTACACGATTTTTTTTATTATTCTCAAAATAAATCTCTATCTTTGCGAAAGAATGAGGCTTGATATATTCTGCCCTTAGATTAGTGAACTAAACTATTACGATTATGTTAGCAACTTCTACAGTTATCCCTAATCCGGTTGACGCTCTTTGGTCCTTGATTTTGTGTCAGACCAAGAATGTCCGTGAAGAGTTGGCGAAGCGCTTCGTTGCATTGGATGCTCAGGAGCGTGAAAAAGAGAAGTGGCAGGATTATGAGAACACTCTTAGTCCTGATGCTGTTGCCAGTGCCCACGAGTTGGCGCAATCGATAGCGGATGGTATCAGCGGGGTGGAAAATGCGCGTGCTGAAGGCCGTAAATTGAAGTCTGCCGATGATTTCTTGAAGGAAATGAAATACCCATAAACATAGTTTATACGAAACAGAAATAAATATAAACAAAGCGTCGGAAACTTGAAATTTTTTTTTAACAAATATAAATAATAACAGATTATGAAAAAGTTTTTAATTACAATGGCAGCCATCGGGCTGTCGCTCATGTCGTTTGCACAAAGCGGCAGGGGATTTATCCGCGAGAAAATCGAGAGGGTTGGCGAGTGCAAGAGCGTGGCCATCACCGAGAACAACGGTGACCTCATGCTCTACGGCCGCAACAATTTCTACACCAACAACTGTCCCAGGAGCCTGCGCGACAAGCTCGACATGCTGCGCGATAGGGACTCCAGGATCGACGACGTAACCCTCACTAACAATGGCAGCTGGCTGGTACTCTACGACAGGAACGGCTATGCTTCCGAAGGCGCACCTTCCGACATGAGGGACAAGCTCGCCGAATTCAACAACGATGGCGAGGCAATCCTGAGCGCCACATTCAACGACAACGGCGACTGGATTGTGATCTCCGACGAGCACTACGCTGCATCGTCATCCAGGCTCAAGGAGTGGATTGAGGAAGGCATCGATGAATTCGGCATGATATATGAGGCCTGCATCACCGACGACGCCCTGGTTGCCGTGTTCAAAGGAGGCTACAAGTACAAGGGAGACTACCCCGACGGCCTGAGGTCGGAGCTCAGGAACACCGACCTCGACGTAAGGCGCTTGAAGATTGCCGGCAGCTGCTGCTGGTTCTTTGCCGACCGCGACGGACGCAACAACTACAAAATGTAGCCCACCCATAAAGGACATTTTGCAATCATAACAAAAGGCCCCCATCGCCAAGAACAGCGACGGGGGCCTTTCTTGTGTTTTTTATATCTCTGTACCGCAGGCCCAAAGGGGCACGTTGCTCTTCCATTCCAATAGAATACTTCCATATCCTGCAAGGTTTTCAGTTGCTGAAGTACGTATTGCTCGGTAAGCGCTCCCTTGAATTCCCTACAAAAACTCCTTAGGAAAAAGTGTGAAATTTCGGTCTATGGGTCAATTTGCAGGATGAAACATAATCTATAATTCACAAAATCAATATGTTACAAGGTTTGAAAACTTTCAGCGAAAAAATGAGGTTTTCAAACGCACAATAGGTCAAATTGCAGGATATTGTTTAATTCACTGATATATTTAATTTTATGAGGATTTAAACCTCAAAAATAAGTTAAAGTGAATAAAAGCAAATGTCCTGTATGTGGTTCCAATCATACAGTAAAAAATGGACAAAGAAATGGAGTTCAGACCTATAAATGCAAGGATTGTCGAGCTCAGTTTCGAAACAGCAAATTGCCGTCAGATGATAAGGTATGGCAATTTTATCAAGAAAACAAACAGACTATATCAGAGTTGTCGGAGTCTTTAAGGACAAGTCCATCAACAGTCAAACGTATATTGCAAAGAGTTCAGATTGTTTGGGAACAGCCCGATATCAATGGACTTAGTGGATATGTCCATTTGGACGTGACATACTGGGGGCATAACTGGGGAGTCCTGCTTGCATTGGATGACGCTACAGGGATGCCTCTTTATATTGAGTTTGTAAAAAGTGAGACTACCAATGACTACAAAACTGCCATAGAAAGTATTGAGGGTCGTGGTTTCAAGATCAAGGGAATTATAATAGATGGCAAGAAGAGCCTCTTCAAGGATTTTTCCGCTTATCCGATACAAATGTGTCACTTCCATATGAAGCAGATAATCACCCGCTATCTTACTAAGAATCCCAAACTTAAGGCAGCCCGTGCCCTTTCTCTGCTGATGGACACACTGACGTTGACAACTTTGGAGGAGTTTGAGTCTGAGTATAACAAATGGAAAGATGAATGGTGCGAAACATTATGCAGAAAAAGTCTGCTCAAATCAGGCAAGACACAATACACGCACAAGCGTCTCAGATCCGCAATGCTAAGCATCAACTTTTATCTTCCTTACCTGTTTACGTTCCAATCTGCGAAGTGTCCGGGAATGCCTAATACAAACAACAAAATCGAAGGTACATTCACTGACTTGAAGAAGAATTTGAACAATCATAGTGGAATGACCAAAGAGAACCGCAAGCGGTTCATTTGTGGGTTTTTCGTGGCATTGAGAAACGCCATTACAGTGAAATAAAAGGCGGTGCTTTCTAAATGGCACCGCCACTGTAATGTATGTTTCTCAATCTTATTCCTCACGAAGTTGCTCCCCAGCAGAGCTTCGCTATGCTTCAGATTGCAGGACAAAGATACGAAGGATTTCCGTTACTGGAAAGAATCTTGTTTTCATTCCATCCTGCAATTTGACCCATAGAGACACAATCACTAAAATTCATCCTGCAATTTGACCTATACGCCTA
>JAZLKG010000093.1:0-3525 GCA_045597465.1 Bacteroidales bacterium
GGCGGCATTCAGGCCCGGAGCGCAAGGCTAAGCAAAACACAGGAAAAGAAACCAAAATTCGATTTTGATGAGTAACGAACTACAAAGGATAGAGCCCCAAGCGGTGCAATGGCCCGCCATAGCGGAGAAGGGACCGCTTACGGAGGCGCTGGAGCCTCAGACCCTGAGACGTACACTGCGCAAGGTGGATACCCCGATGAAAGCCTACGAGAGCCGGGCGCCCACCATAGCGGAGATACAGAAGGCCCACGGCGAGAAATACTGTATGGCGCGCGTAGCGGGACTCCTACTGAGTCTGGAGGACTACCTCGGCACCCAGTGCGACCTCAGCAAAGACCAATACATAATCCTCACCGAGGACATTATGGACAGGTTCTATATGCTGAATATGGCGGACATTAACCTGGTATTACAGCGGATACGGCACGGCGAGAGTGGCAAGATCTTCGGCAAGGTAAGCCTCCAATACCTCTACAAGGCATTCGAGGACTACACACAGGAGCGGACGGCCACCATAGCAGAGAGCCACCGCGCCAGCGAGGATAGCATAGCCAAGCACGGATACGACCGGAGCAAGGCCAGCGGACTCTCTGACGAGGAACTTGAGGACCTCTACAAGAACTACGACCTTGAGCAGGAGGCCGAGCAGGAACGCAAGAAACTCCGCGAGATGGACCGCCAATACAGATTAAAAGATGTTTTAAACAAAGTTAAAAGGTACGTAAAGAATGGCACAAAAGAGAATATGTGAGTGTTGCGGAGTGGAATACTACCCAACCCACAGCCAGCAGAAGTACTGCACCAAATGCCGGCTGGTGGACTTCCATTTGTCGGTAAACAGCAGGAACAGCAAGAAGAACAAGCGCCCAATATTAACACCAACCGCCAAAAAGAATGAAAAATAAGGCCACAGAATAGTGGAGACGTGCCAAGGGCGCGTCTCTACAACCAATCTGCAGGGCTACCACACCTAAAGGCCTTTCTATCGCAAAAACAAAAGTCTCGGAAAGACAAAATCAGGTGTATGGGAGGTCGTCTCTCCTATACACCACCAATAAAACAGACCTACCACGGCCTACCAGGTATGGCAAACGGAACCTTCCACAGCCGTACTATTGACGGACAACAGATACAAGAACCATTTAAAAACCAATTAAAATGAAAAGAGCACCACCTACAATGTAGAGACGCGCCCCTGGCACGTCTCGAACACACAGGAAGCCCCGGCGCATTATAAGGGATATGCAATGGGCAAATTAACAGATAACTAAATATTAACTAAATACGGGCGTAAAGGCGTCCGGGTGGGTGTGAGTCCCACTAGGCAAGGGCAGGAGAACTGACCTTGGCGAAAACCGCCAAGATCCCCAAAGGATAATAAGCGATAATTCAAAAAAAAGTGCACTGGTTCACAGAAACAAAACATTAATGACGCTTTAATATGTATATTTTTCAAGGCACCAAGGAGATTACCAGGTCTCCGAGGTGCCTTTTTTTTATTATGGTATAAATACAATTCCATAAGCAGAGCCTACTCTGCCAAAGCCAAAACGGCCTTTAAGCACTCCTTTCTCAAGATAAGGAACGGCTTCGATGAAATGGCTGAGGAGCATTTGGTATTCGTAGCCGTCGGAACCAGACAGAGTGATATGAGGTGTCTTTGTGGCACGGGCTGTGCCAGTAACAGTAAGTGTATCCTCAAATTCTGTATCTGAAGGGCGCTGTTCTATGCCCTTGATGATTTGCCACGGAGCAAAACCGAAGTATGGTTTTCCGTCTAAATATGGAATAGTCCAATTTTTTTTTGCCATAATGTTTTGTAATTTAAAAATTGTTTGTACATTTGCAGTGGAGATGCCCTCGGTAACGCGAGGATTCCCCAGCTAGTTTATTGGGTTGTACTTAACAACCCTTTTTTATTTTATAGGAGTTAAAACATTGTTTTCGAGATAATATACAGAGGCGCCAGTTCTACTTCTTTTCTTGGCTTCCCCTATTTTCTCCAATTGATTGTTCTCAATCGTCCAATAGAATATTACCTTGTCAGCCTTAGAAGCATTTTCTATAGCACTTACTATGCTATCTTGATTTGCCTTGTCAATTTTCTTCACGTCCCAAGTATGAGAATCGAAGCCTAAATCGGGTAGTCCTACCTCTCCGTTCTCATCCAACATTTCAACCCTCTTCCCGTTAAAACGAGCCAACCTGAGAGAGACCGCTATTTCTGCCCTGCCTCCTCCTTCATTATGAGCGTATTGGTGTTTTTTGTTGAAAACGACATAGCCACCACTTTTATGGTCGAAGAAAAGACGTTCCCAGTTATCATCATAACTATTGTATTTTTCCCAAGCCTCTTCTACGATCCTTTTATCAACAATCATAGAATCCCATTGCTCGATTTCTTTGATAATTGCTTTGGTATCCTTCTTGGCAGTCTCAATTTTCTTTCTCTGTTTTTCCTCTCGTTCCTTCCTCTTTCTTTCCTCTCTTTCTTCAATAACCTTTTCTTTTCTACACTCCTTAATGTATGATTGACATTCCTTCCCTGCCTTCAGGCACGCCTGACACTGCAAATTGTCTTCAGCGGCAAGCTTGGCGGTCTTGGTGCACCCTTGGCACTTGTTCTGATAGTACGGATGCTTATCCGAGAACAGTTGTTGCTTCTTGCCGAAGTTCTCACGGAACTGGGGCGGAACGTCGGGCTTTTGGAATGATCCGTCGGGAGTCTCCTTGTGGTTCTTGCCGGGGAGCTGTATAACCTCGCACCTGCAACCCCAGCCCAACGGAGGGAAGTGTGTGTTCCAGAAAGGATTGTCGATACGCTTTATCACTCCGTGGAGTCTCTGATGGTCGGGCCTTGTGTTGGAATCCATTACTGCCTGATACTGGAGAAAGGGCATTGCCTTGGCGTTGTCCTGGAACTCCTGCCAGCGAGCCGTGGCCTGCGATGCGGCTATTGCCTGGTTGTACTCGGTGCGTAGCCAGTTCTGATTGTACTTCACGTTTATCTTGTCCACCTCGGCGCGGAACTCGTCGAACGAGCGCACCCTGTCGCCGTCCCTCAGGGCATTTGTCATATCCTGGAGGATGTGGAAATCCTTGCTTGCGGAGAACTTGAAGGCGTTTTTGGTGAGGTTCTCAAGGGCCTTGTAGTCGGGCGAGTTGTATTCCACCTCCACAAGGCTCTTGCCGTATCCCTTCTGGAGACCGTCCACCAGAGGCTTTGCGGTATGGTGGAGGAGGTCGCTGTCGAAAGTAATCTCCTCACCGCCATAGATGCGCTTGGCGAGGTCTCCCACCAATGCCTGAAGGTCGGGATCGAGGGAGTCGAAGGCCCCACCCAGCCTCCCCTCAGGGGAGGAGACCAAAGGCTGGTCCACCAACGGGTAGAGTAATGGCAGTTCGGAGTCGGCCTTGTCCGGACTGCCTAACGAAAATTTCGGTAGAGGCTCTGTCTCTCCTCTCTATTCTCTCCACTCTCCACTCTTGTTCTGCCCGTGATGGGGACATTGAAAGTCTGGGAGA
>JAZLKG010000094.1:0-63454 GCA_045597465.1 Bacteroidales bacterium
TCTGCGTGATGAACCGCGACGAGAACGACATGATGAAGCGCCAGCTCTTTGCCAGCAAGTAAGAGATTATGGTCGCGTAGCTCGAATGAAAAATGATTTCGAGCTAAGCGATTTTTTTTTTTCAAGTTGTAGAGACGGACCGCGGTCCGTCTCCACGTTAATTGACGTTAATTGACGTCAATTAAATATGGTTGTTCATCGGAAGGCTGTAGTGACGGACCGCGGTCCGTCTCCACGTTAATTGACGTTAATTAAAATATGGTTGTTCATCGAAATGTTGTAGAGACGGACCACGGTCCGTCTCTACATCAATCTCTCAAAAATTATCTTGAAATATATATTAAAAAAGGCCTCCGTTTTTGAGGCGGAGGCCATGGGAAAAAACTATTATTGAGGAAACAGTAAAAAAATACTTGCTGGGATATTATTTCACCTTGAAGCCCATCACAAGGATATCGTCCACCTGGTCGTAATCCACGCCCATCCATTTCTCTATCTTGTCGTTCAGTATCTTGCCCTGCTCGCTGATTGGCTCGCCGGAGATTTCCTGAAGCAGCTTCTTGAAACGTGTGGTCATGATCTTGCGGCCGTGTTTGCCTCCAAACTGCGATGCGTATCCGTCGGAGAATATGTACACAATGTCGTCTTTCTGCATCTGCACGTTGTGGCATCCGAAATTCACATTCACATTGTCGTGTATTCCGATAGGCATTCTGTCGGCCTGATACTCGTCAATCTCGCCGTTCCTTACCACATACATGGGGTTGAATGCGCCCGAGAACTGAAGCTCCCTGGTATCGAGGTTCAGTATGCATAGAGCAATATCCATACCATCTTTGGCCTCGTCCACACGTCCTGTCTGGTTCAGCGACTCTATCACCGACTCTCTCAGCAGGTCAAGGATCTCGCCCGAGTTCAGAGCGTCCTGGTGGCTGGTCACAATCTCGTTTATGTAGGCGCTTCCCAGCATGCTCATGCAGGCGCCGGGCACACCATGTCCGGTGCAGTCGGCGGCCACTATCACGGCGTAGCTGCCTATCTGCTTGAAATAGTAGAAATCGCCGCTTACGATGTCTCTTGGGCGGAATAGTATGAAGTTCTCCAATACGCTGTTTATCTCGTTGGCTGTAGGCATTATGGCCGTCTGGATTCTCTTGGCGTAGTATATGGAGTCCATGATCTCCTTCTCGCGCTGCGCTATCTCGTCGCGCTGCTGTGTGGCCAGGTTTCTCTGTGCCATGATCTCCTCACGCTGGGCCTCCAGCTCCTCGTTCTTGAGCTCGATGTCGTCCTTCTGTTTCTGGATTTCGGCGGTACGCTCTCTTACGGTGTTCTCCAGCTGCTCGTTGCGCTCGCGCAGGCGCCTCTCCCTTATCTTGAAGAGGATTATGATGCAGATTATCGTGCCCAGCACCATCAGGGTTATGAACCACCATGTGGCGTAGAACGGTTTCCTTATCACAAACCTGTAGGTCTGAGAGTTGCTCCAGATGTTGTCCTTGCTCTTGGCGCGGTATACAAACTCGTATTTTCCGGCAGGCAGGTTCTGATACACGGCCTTGTGTTCCTTGCCCGACGATGCCACAAAATCGTTCTCCAGTCCCTTCATGAAAAACTCGTAGGTGATGGATTCCTCGTCCTTGAACGAGAGTCCGGCCAGCTCGAATGTGAAGTTGTTCTCGCTGGAGCTGAACACATTTCTCTGCTGCGAAATCTTGCTGCCGTTCATCAGCAGATTCTCCAGGCGGCACTCAGGCACAAACTTCGACGATGCCTCCTTCCTGAGGTCGTATATCGATACGCCGTGGTAGGTGGCAATGTAGAGCACGCCCTTGTTGTTCATCAGCAGACCGTCGGTAACCACCTCGTTGCCGGGCAGTCCGTCGTTGCTGTATACCGAGAATTCCACATTGTTGCTGTTGATGCTGTAGTAGCTGAAGCCCTTGTTGGTGCCCAGCCAGATGTGGTCCTTGTCGCTGCGGGCCGGTCTTATGGAGTTTACGGGCACATTGTGCATCATAGGGATGTCTATCATCCTGAACTTGCCGTCAGTGGTGTAGATGCCCAGTCCGTATTCGGTGCCCACCCATAGCTTGCCGTCGTAATCCCTGAGGCTCAGCACAGCCGATGGGGTAGGGCATATCTCCTCGAAAGTGCTTCCGTTGTACTTTACCAGGCCGGTGTTGTTGCCGCCCACTATCATGCCGTTGAATTCCTCCATCTGGCTTACAAACGATGTGTATTCGTTTACTATCGGCTCTGGCTGACCGAAGCCTCCGCTTATCTTGTATACAACGCCCTCGGCACCGGTAAGCAGGAACACGTCGCCGTTATTGCTGGCGTATGCGCTCTTCAGGTTGTAGATCCTGTTCTGGAACTTCAGCTCCTGTTTCTTTGTAAGAAGCTTGCAGTCATACACATACATTCCGTAGCTGTCGGCTATGAATATGTCGCCCGATGGGGTGGCGTTTACCACGTATGGCACGTTGTAGCCATCCAGATTGGGCGAGAAATCTACCAGATGGTTCTGAAAATAGAGTATCTTGTTGTTGAACGCCATCCAGATGCGTCCGTTGTTGTCCTCTATTATATTGTTCAGATAGCTGTCTATCACCTCGGGATACAGATTTCGCAGCGATCTGTTGGTGAGTTTCTGGATTCCGCCCCTGTATCCGAACCAGAAATTGTCCTCCTTGTCCTCGAAGAAACACAGCAGCTTCAGGTTCTTTAGGCCTATGCTCTGGTCGTACTTGATGGCGCTCTGCTTGGTGGAGAATATCTGATACACCTCGAAATCCGATATCAGCAGAATGGATTCGTCGTGGTTTTGCTTTATGGTATGTATTCTGGAGTTGCCTATCGACACGCGGTCGTTTATCCTGAGGCTGTCGATATTGCCGCGGCTAAACTGTGAGACGTTTCCGTTGTACACGCCGTCGCTGGCCGACATCCATATCATGCCGTCGTCCTCCACAAACACGCTGTAGCAGTTTTTGTCGCACAGGCGAGTCAGCTTGTTGTCGTCGCGGTCCAGGGTGTAGAATCCCGAAGGCGAGGCTATGAAAGTGTATCTGCCCGATTTGTTCTGATACAGCGAGTTTATGATTGTTGGCAGACCCTCCACCTTGCTGTCCATCGATTGCTGCTTGCTGTTGTTGCTGCTCAGATGGTAGAGGCCCTTGTCGCCATACAGATACTTGTTGTCCTTGCGGTTTATGTATATGTGTTTTATGGGCACATTGTTCAGGTAGTTGGTAAGCTCGCCGTTCTCGTCGATGCAGGTAAGGCCGTCCAGAGTGGCGAAATACATCCTTCCCTTCGAGTCCTGTGCTATGTCGAACACAATGTTGTTGCCAAGGCCCAGCTCCTCGTCATAGGATTCCATCTCGCGGCCGTTGAACTTTATGGCGCCGCTCTGGGTTCCTATCCAGATGTAGCCCTCCTTGTCCTGGAAAATACATCTTACATCCTCCTGAGGCAGTCCCTGGTCGCTTCCGTAAAACACAAAGGGGAAGTATCCGGTCTGATACGTCTGATACATGGCCTGGATGTGGTTTTGGGCGGCGTTGTATGGTATGCCGGCCTGCTCCAGGAATGCGTTGTTGAATATTCCCAGCAGCTTCTTGCTGGATTCCAGAAACTCCAGAATCTTCTGACGCAGCTTAGGCTGGTTTTTCCTGATGCCCCAGCCCACGGAATATATGTCGCCTATCACAAACTTGGCTTCGAGCTCGGGGTACTGAGGCAGCGAGTAGATGTCGAAGTTGGTGATGGTGTAGTCGGCGCGGCCCTTTATTATCTCTGTGAAAAACTCGTTGGCCTCCTTGTAGTAGTAGTTGCTGATGTTGTTCCCTATGAGGTCTTCCTCGTAGATGGATCCTTTGGAGGTGACGCCCTTCAGCTTGCTGAGGTCGTTTATGGATTTTATGTCCACATCCTTCCTGGCTATCACCACGTCGGCGGTAGGCATCACGTTTATGATGTCTATCTTGTTTTTACGCCAGTCCACAGGCGACAGGAGGTCGCACGCAATGTCTATGTGGTTGAAAGTCTCAGGAGTGTATACGCTGTCTTTCACGATGTTGCCGTGGTTGTCGTAGAAGTACGACGACAGGCTTGGCACAATCTTTATCTCGAGGTCCAGCCCCAGATACTTTGCCAGCTCGCCGGCCAGATAGTGGTTGAGCTGTTTCTGACCCGATGGGTGGTATACGAGGTCACGGTCGCGGAGAGCCACAATCAGCTTTCCCGACTCAATAATCTCGTCCATGTCGCGGAAGTTGCCGTCGCTGTTGATGGTGGCGTCCGAGTACGAGTTTATGATATCGCCATAGGATGCGTAGTCGTATCCGAAACTGAAGATGAAATGTTTGTCGAGCAGTCCCGAACCCTTTATGGTGTGGAAAAAGTTGTCTATCTCCACCTTCAGGCTGCTGTTGCCCTTCTCCACGGCCCAGGCCACGTTGTCGGGTTTCGCTATCGGGAACGCCAGCTTGAATTTGTCGTTGTTTCTGTTCACGAACTGCAGGCCCACGTACGAAATCGTTACAAAACCGTCCACCTCGCCTATCTTGGCCAGCTCCTGCGATTCCTCCTCGCTCTTGGTCTTTACAATCTCTATGCCGCCGCCTATCATCTCGTTTATCTTGGCAAGGTTGGCCTCGTACGACGAGTTTCCCATTATGGCAATCCTCAGACCCTTGAGGTCATAGTAGTTTTTCACGTTAAGCTTGTGACCCTTGGGACGCAGCTCCTCCGGCACAAAGAGGTTTCCAATCACCGACCTGCGCTGACGCATCTTGTTTACTATCAGGAGGTCTGATACTTGCATTATTCCGGCAAAATCGAAGAATTTCTCTCTCCATGGATACATGTATGTGGTTCCGCAGATGAGGTCGGCCTTGCGGAGCGCATCGGGGGTGTAGCGCACCGAGTCGTTGGTCATGTAGTCGGCAGGCACCACTCCGTTTTGCGAGAATGTATCGTTCCATGTTATTATCACCGTATCCAGCTCGCAGTTAAGAAACTTGGCAAACTCCTTGGCAAACAGCACGTTTACTGTCCTCATACCGCTCTGGGTAAACGCCACCCTTACCACTCCGCTGCGGCGTATCTCGTCTAGCGGACGGCCCTGAGCCTGAATGCAAAGCATCAGGCAGGATATGGTTGATAATAATATATTGAGTAGCTTTTTCATTAATTTCTATTTTTTGCAAAGATACTAAACTTTGCAAATAGTTGCTAATGAATTTTCACAATTTTTGTGCCTATGGTTTCATTTTTTGCTTTTTTTTACTTTCTTATTTTTTTCAGGTATTCTGCCAGCCTCCTGATGCCTTCCTTTATATTGTCGAGGGAGTTGGCGTAGCTGAACCTCAGGAATCCCTGGCCCTGGCTTCCGAAATCTATGCCCGGCGTTACTCCCACGTGGGCGTTTTCCAGTATGTCGAACGCAAACTTGTAGGTATCAGAGGCATACATCCTGGCATCAGCAAACACATAGAACGCGCCCTTGGGCTCCACCCAGATCTTGAATCCGAGTTCCTGAAGCGCCTTTACGAGGTATTCGCGGCGGCTGTTGTAGATGCGGTTCATGTCCTCCTGCTCCTTCTGGGAGTGCCTGATGGCGGCTATGCCTGCCTTCTGGGCGTCGGACGGGGCGCAGATGAAGAGGTTCTGCTGCATTATCTGAAGAGTGCGCATGTATTTCATGGGCGCCACAAGATACCCCAGCCTCAGGCCCGTCATGGCATAGCGCTTGCTGAACCCGTTGAGTACGAATGCGTTGTCGGTGTATTCGAGTATGGAGTGGGGGCGGCCCTCGTATACCAGGCCGTGATAGATCTCGTCGCTGAGCACGGGTATGCCCAAGGCCGCTATCTCTTTCATGATTTCGGGATCGATGAGCGTGCCGAACGGGTTGCTGGGCGAGTTGATGAAGATGGCCTTGGTTTTGGGAGTTATCTTGGCCTTAACCTTCTCTATATCAATCTGGAAACCATTCTCGGGGTCCAGGTCTATCTTTACAGGCACGGCGTTTACGGCCAGCACAAAATTGCTGTAGCACGCGTATCCGGGATTGAAAACGAGCACCTCGTCGCCGGGCTCGCACAAAACCCTGAGAGCCATGAGGATGGCGGGGGATGAGCCTGAGCTTACCACAATCTGCCCGGGCGAGAACGATACGCCGTATTCCTTTTTGTATAGAGCTGATATCTCGGCCCTTAGCTCGGGATCGCCCAGTGAGTGAGTGTAGTGGGTCTGTCCTTCTTTCACGGCCTGGCACACGGCTTCCTTTACGCACTGCGGCACGTCGAAATCGGGCTCGCCCACCTCCATGTGTATTATGCTGATGCCCTGGCGCTCCATGGCCTGGGCCTTCTCCAATACTTCCATTACTATGAATGGAGTCATTTCCTGTATCATTGTTTTATAAAGTGTGTGTATGCAAAATTGCGGACACAAAGTTAGAAAAAAAGCGAATATTTTGAAAAAAATATTAGGGTATTCTCTGAAACGTGTGTTATATAAATGTGCAAAGCAAAAGATAATATTAATCTGAAATTAACATTGGATTCGGAAAATAAATATATCTTTGCAGCGTTATAATGACGTAACAATTTTATTATTAACCAAATTAAATACTTAAAAAACATGAAAAGAATTTTCAGAACAGCGATTTTCGCTCTCGCACTTGGCTCAATGGCAGCTTCTTTCCAGGCTTGTACCGATGAGGAAGGCAACAGCATCCTCGACGACGTAGCAGCTGACGAGGTAATCGAGACAGCAGGTCTCAAGATCAAGGCTAACCAGAACGGTACCATCCAGTTTATCGGTGATGTAGAGTCTAACGCCAAGATCAAGACATTCGAGCTCAAGGACGCTTCTGGCAAGGTAGTATACGACTTCGTAGCCAACAACGACCAGGTAAAGGAGAAGCTCAAGGACATCGCTGAGGATGGCAAGGTAACAAAGGAGAAGATCTTCTCTCTCAAGAACATCACATCTGCCGAGATTCCTGTAGACCTCTACACACTCGAGATCAAGACCAAGAAGGCTGAGACAAAGGTAACTCTCGGTGAGGTTCTCGACTACAAGATTGGTGCCAAGGAATCCAACACTGGTTCTTACCTCTCAATTGTAAACAACGAGGCTTTCAACATGGCGACAGCCAAGACAAAGGCTTCTGAGGTAATCGCTGAGTCTTCTGCTGATGGCAAGTCAGTAATTGGCCTCAAGAACGCTTCTAAGGCTGCTGATCCTAACATAGCCGCTGCTGCCGGCAAGGTAGCCCTCTTCCAGAACGGCGCTGCTGCCGACATGATCACCGAGGGTGGTGTTATCATCACAGCTTCTGGCTGCATCTGCAAGGTAAACACTATCCAGAACGACGCTTCAGGCGATGCTACTGTTAAGGCTGTTACAATCAAGAAGACTGCTACTGCTAACTTCGACGTTGACGTTAACGGTTACACATTCTCTAAGTAATCTGCATAAGATTGCATTTCTGAGAAATAATTAATAATAATGCTATCCTTTGCCTCGGCAATGGGTAGCATTATTTTTTTTTGTGGTGGATGAATCAAGGGCCTGTATATCCTTTCTTCCAATATGTTCTTGAAATTTTAAAAAAAATTAAAAATTTTAAGGTATTTTTTTGGAAAGTAAAATTTAATATATAAATTTGGGGCATCAAAACATATTATCAATTTTTTACTAACCCCTAAACTACGAAACAGATGAAAAGAGTTTTCAAGACAGCGATTCTCGTATTCGCAGTTGCCGCAATGGCAACATCATTCACATCATGCTCGGAAGACGAGACTGCAACACCCGAGCAGCAGGAGGTAATCGATCCATCAGGCAACGCTATTGACGGATGGGTGCGCAAGGCTACCGACGGCAATGCTATTGACGGTTGGGTACGCAAGGCTACCGAAGACAACAGTCAGTTGATGTATGATGGCGACAACACACCAATAATCCGCTAATGCGGGCATCAATAAGTTGAACGCGCTACTTCCAGCCACCCATTTTTCAGTTGAGGAAAGTGGGTGGCTTTCTTTTTTTTTATTATTTTTCTTCAAATTTTCTTTTTTCTCAATTATTTTTCATAATTTAGAGCCTTACTTAGATTACAACTTTTTTAATATAATACAAAAGTGAAAGTCAATATATTAGGAATAGAATCGTCGTGCGACGATACTTCCGCTGCAATTGTGAGCGACGGCATTTTGCTGTCTAATGTTATTGCAAGTCAGGCTGTACATTCGGCATACGGCGGCGTGGTGCCCGAGCTGGCATCGCGCGCGCATCAGCAAAACATAATTCCCGTGGTGGACCAGGCTATAAAGCAGAGCGGCCTCGGCAAGGACGAGATTACCGCCGTGGCATTCACCCGCGGACCGGGTCTCCTGGGATCGCTGCTGGTGGGCACATCGTTCGCCAAAGGTTTCGCCCTGGCTGGAAACATTCCGATGATAGAGGTAAACCACCTTCAGGGCCACGTGCTCAGTCAGTTTGTGCACGAGCAGGGCAAGGACGTAAAGAATCCTACTTTCCCGTTCCTGACTCTGCTGGTATCGGGTGGACACACTCAGATAATTCTGGTGAAGGACTATTTCGATATGGAGATCATAGGCACCACCATCGACGACGCCGCCGGCGAGGCTTTCGACAAGTGCGCCAAGGTGATGGGGCTGGGATATCCGGGCGGTCCTGTCATCGACAAGCACGCGCATCAGGGCAACCACGACGCCTATCAGTTCGCAAGGCCAAACATTAAGGGGCTGGATTTCAGCTTCTCGGGCCTCAAGACATCATTCCTCTATACCCTGAGGGATGCCATGGTGGACGATCCCGATTATATCGAGCATCACATAGATGACCTTTGCGCATCGCTGCAATACACCATTGTGAGCATCCTGATAGACAAGCTGGCCAAGGCCGTAAAGCAGACAGGCATCAGGCAGATAACGATAGGCGGAGGCGTGGCCGCAAATTCCGAGCTGCGCGACACCCTTACGGAGGTGGCCAGGCGCCGCGGATGGACCGTGTTTATCCCCGAGCGCAAATACACCACCGACAATGCGGCCATGATAGCCGGAGCCGGATACTACAAGTATCTGCGCGGCGAGTTCGCATCGATGGACCTGGCTCCTGATGCAAGACTTAAGTTCTAACTTTTATTATTGATTTTTTTATTGGCAATGACTCCTATTGAATTGGTGAAACTGGGCTTCTGGGAGCGCCTCTTCCATACTATGGTGGACGACCGGGACTACAACAACAAGTTCTCGAAGGCTTTCAGCAAGTTTATGATGATGCTCATAATACTCTCCGTGGGCGAGATGGCCCTGGAGACCGACGACGACATATTCATTCCATACAAGTCCTACTTTATCTGGTTTGATATGTTTACGGTGTGGTTTTTCAGCCTCGACTATTTTGCGAGGGTGTTTACGGCCCACCTGTCGGACCCTACGTATGCCGAGCACCACAGCCGCTGGAAGAGCATCAAGAAATACATTTTCTCGTTCTACGGCATCGTAGACCTGCTCTCGATACTGCCATACTGGCTCACATTCACCAACATAGACCTCCGCGTGATGCGTATCCTGCGTCTGCTCAGGTTCCTCAGGGTGTTCAAGATAGCCAGGTACAACAATTCCATAGACCTGATAGCCAGCGTGTTCAAGGAGAAGAAGTCGGACCTTGGAGTTACGTGCGGCCTTATCATAATAGTGATGATACTGGCATCGTTTGTGATGTATTATGCCGAGCACGATGCTCAGCCTGAGGCTTTCCCCAATGTGCTGGGCTGCATCTGGTGGGCCATAGTAACGCTTACCACCATCGGCTACGGCGATGTGTATCCGGTGACGGCCTTCGGCAAGATAATAGGCGGCGTGATAGCCTTCCTGGGCGTGGGCCTGGTGGCAATGCCTACCGGTATCATAAGCGCCGGATTCCTCGAGAAGATTAATAAGGACAGCAGCATCAGCGACGACAAGAAGGCCGACAAGAGCGACGTGGAGGCCAACAAGGAGGAGATCCGCAAGCTTAAGGAGATGCTGGCGCAGAAGGAGCAGGAGCTCGACGAGCACAAGAAGTATTGCCCGTATTGCGGACACAAACTGGATTAATGATTTTGGTAACTAGGAAAAGTAATTGAGATATGGCAGAAACAAGCAACACCAACATAGAGAAGACTCCGGCGGAGCTGATACTGCACCGACGTCCGTATTCCGAGGAGGATACCGACAGGATGTTGGAGCAGATGATGGCGGGCGACCGCTATTTTAAGACTCCCGAGGACAAGGAACTGGTGCGCAAGGCCTACAACCTGGCCAGGGACGCCTACCACGGGCAGAAACGCCATACGGGCGACAGCTTTATCTATCACCTGTATGATGTGATGACCATTGTGGTTCAGGACATTGGACTGGGCGCGATGGGCTCTGTGGCCGCGCTGCTCCACGAGATTACTTTCCAGACCGACTACAAGAAGGAGGACATTGAGCACCTCTTTGGCGAGAAGATTGCCTTCATAGTGGATTCGCTGGTAAGGATTAAGGGCACCAGCGAGTATTTCAAGTCGCAGGAGCCTGAGGTCTACAAGAGGGTGATCCTGGGCCTTACCGACGACATACACATTATAATGGTGAAGCTGGCCGACAGGCTCACAAACCTGCGTACCCTGGAGATAAAGCCGCCCGAAACTCAGTTTCAGGTGGCCGACGAGACTATGCAGATTTATGTTACCCTGGCCCACCGCCTGGGACTAAACAAGATAAAGACCGAGCTGGAGACACTCTCGTTCAAGTATCTCAACAGGGCCGAATACAACGAGATAAACTCGAAGATGCAGATGTCGGAAAACGACAGCAAGCAGTATATCAACAAGTTCTCGCTGCCGATTATCGCCAAGCTGCTGCAAAACAACGTAAAGTTCGATATAAAGGGCCGCCCCAAGAGCATATACTCCATATATCAGAAGATGATAAAGAAGCACGTGACCTTCGACCAGGTTTACGACAAGTTTGCGCTGCGCATCATTTTCTCGCCCAACGATCCCGAGCACGAGAAAGACGAGTGCCTGAAGATTGTGGAGCTGATATCTCAGGATTATTACGTGCATCCCGAGCGCACCCGCGACTGGATCCACACGCCCAAGGAAAACGGATACGAGGCCTACCACATTACGGTTTTCGACAAGGACACCAAGCACTGGGTGGAGATTCAGATACGCAGCGAGCGTATGGACGAGATTGCCGAATATGGTTTTGCCGCCCACTGGAAATACAAGGGCATCAAGGACAAGAAGGCCGAGTTTGACGACAAGCTGAAGATGATAAAGCAGAAGCTGGAGGACCCCACAATCACCAACTATGATTTCCTGGTGGACTTTAAGCTTTTGATGAGCGAGGGCATCTGCGTGTACTCGCCCGATGGCAAGGTAACCTCGCTGGAGAGCGGATCCACGGTTTTGGATTTCGCCTATCACCACGATCCCGAGGTGGCCCGCAGGTGCATCGGCGCCAAGGTGAACCACAAGATGGTGTCGATAGCCACCAAGCTCCACAACGGCGACCTGGTGGAGCCCGTTACCTCCAACTTTACCGAGCCCAAGCCCGAGTGGCTGAACATTGTGCAGACCGAGGAGGCCTTCAACATTCTTAAGGACCAGCTGCACGATTACATAAAGGCCGAGATAGCCGAGGGTCAGACCATTCTCCACAATCTGTTTGTTAAGTACAAGATAGACAACGAGAAAGATGTAACCAACGCGCTGCTGGCCGAATTCAACGTGCTTACCAAGACCGACCTTTTCCACAGGATTTCCACCGGCAAAATCCCAGTATCAGACCTCGACACCTTTGTGAAGAAGCAGGTGGGCAATACTCTGGTGAGATTCTGGAAGCTTCAGTTCGGCAACAGCCACGAGAAATCGGAGACCGACGTGCGCGGCCTGCTGAATATCGACAAGGACGACACCATAAATTACGAGCTGGCCGAGTGCTGCAATCCTCTGCCCGGCGATGATGCTCTGGGCATTGTGGCCGACGACAAGAGCTGCGTGTATATCCACAAGAAAAACTGCCTGTATGCCTCGGTGAAGATAAAGGAGAATCCGCTGGGCCTGGTGCCGGTATCGTGGAACGTGAGCAAGGAGCTGTCAGGCCTGGCCAAGATTACTATGGAAGGCGTTGACCAGAAGGGTATTGCGCAGAAGATTGTGACCGTGGTGTCGCAGGAGTTTGACCTTAACCTGAAGACCGTGCACATAGAAACCGAGGACTGCAGTTTCTCCGGCATGCTGGAGGTGTATGTGCGGAATCAGGAGCATCTGGAAAAACTGGTGAACAAACTTTCGGAGATTGAGGGAGTTTTAAACATTATGGTAGAGGGAGAGGAGATTTATTAAAAAATTTTTTCTATCTTTGCGCCGTATTATTAACAATAATAAAAATAACGTAATTTATAATGCCAAATCAACCATTGCCGCAGTGCGAGACCTGCTTTTTCAAGAATGGCCTTTGCAAGGGATTGTCGGAGGACGAGTTTCGCTCGATCTTCGATCAGACCAGGCATTATACATTCAAGAAGGGCGAGATTATCTTCAAGCAGGGGTCGAAGTGCAGCGAGCTCATATTCCTTACCACGGGCATAGTGAAGTTTGTTACCAACAGCAATGGCAGGGAGCTTATTGTGGCCATCGACAGGGCTCAGACTCTCCTGGGGCTTGCCAATATCCTCAACGAGGATATCAACCTCTTCACCATTGTGGCCGTTACGGAGTGCAGCGGCTGCGTGATAAACTTTACGAGGTTCAAGCTCTTCATTATGAGCAACAAGCAGTTTATGTTTGAGGTCATGAGCCTGAGCACCCAGATGTTCAGGGAGGCCATTTTCAATTTCATATCTGTGGCCCGCAAGCAGAGCAACGGCCGTGTGGCTGATATCCTGCTCTACCTCAGCGACAAGATTTACTCTTCGAGAACCTTCAGCCTGGATCTCTCGCGTCAGGAGCTGGCCGATTATGCCGGCTGTAGCAAGGAGCAGCTGATACATACCCTCAGGACGTTCAGTAACGACGGAATTATCACAGTATCAGGCAAAAACATTGATATCATAGATTACGACAAGTTGATAACAATAAGCCGTGTGGGATAAAAAAAAGAAAGGCTTCCGCAGAACCAAGCGGAAGCCTTTCTTTTATAATCTTATTCCCACTCGATGGTGGCAGGTGGTTTGGAGCTGATGTCGTAGCAAACTCGGTTTACTCCGCGCACGTTGCGGATTATCTTGTTGCTAACCTCGGCCAGGAACTCGTATGGGAGCTTGGCCCAGTCGGCCGTCATGGCGTCGGATGATGTTACGGCGCGCAGTGCCACGGGATTCTCGTAGGTGCGCTCGTCGCCCATTACGCCTACCGACTTAACGTCGGAGAGCAGTATGGCGCCTGCCTGCCAGATCTGGTCGTAGAGCGAAACCTCTATCTCGCCGTCCTTCATGTCGGCTGGTACGCCGGCTGCGAGTACCTTGCGGGCCTCCTCGCCGGAGAGCTTGGTTTTCCACTCGCGCAGACCTTTTATATATATGTCGTCGGCCTCCTGAAGCACGCGTACCTTCTCGGGGGTGATGTCGCCGAGGATCCTGACGGCCAGGCCGGGACCCGGGAACGGATGGCGTGTGATGAGGTGCTCGGGCATTCCCATTGAGCGGCCCACGCGGCGCACCTCGTCCTTGAAGAGCCACTTGAGCGGTTCGCAGAGCTTCAGGCCCATCTTCTCGGGGAGTCCGCCCACGTTGTGGTGGCTCTTTATCACCTTTCCTGTAATGTTAAGCGATTCTATTCTGTCGGGGTATATGGTGCCCTGAGCCAGCCACTTGGCGCCCTCTATCTTGCGGGCCTCGGCCTCGAAAACGTCTATGAAGCCCTTGCCTATGATCTTGCGTTTTTTCTCTGGTTCTGATACTCCGGCCAGCTCGCTGTAGAATTTCTGCGATGCGTCTACGCCCACCACGTTCAGGCCCAGGCACTCATAATCGCGGAGCACGTCGGTGAACTCGTTTTTGCGGAGGAGTCCGTTGTTTACGAAGATGCAAGTGAGGTTTTTGCCAATGGCCTTGTTGAGCAATACGGCGGCCACCGAGCTGTCCACGCCGCCAGAGAGGCCGAGGATTACCTTGTCGTTGCCTACCTGCTCGCGGAGTTCCTTTACTGTTGATTCCACGAAAACATCAGGGCTCCAGTCCTGATGTCCGCCGCAGATATCCACCACAAAGTTCTTGAGCAGCTGTGTGCCGTCTATGGAGTGGAACACCTCTGGATGGTACTGCACGCCCCAGATTTTCTCGTTGTTGGCCTGATATGCGGCATATTTTACTGTGGATGTGGATGCTATAACGCGGAAACCCTCTGGCAGGGCTGTTATGGTGTCGCCGTGGCTCATCCATACCTGGCTGTTGGGCGCAAAGTCCTTCAGCAGCACGTTGCCCTCCTCCATGTATTCGAGGTTGGCGCGGCCATACTCGCGTGTGCCCTCGGATTCCACCTTTCCGCCAAAAGTGTGTGCCATGAGCTGGGCTCCGTAGCAGATGCCGAGGATGGGGTATTTGCCACGTATCTCTGAGAAATCGATGTGGAAAGCGTCGTCGGCATATACGCTTAGCGGAGATCCCGACAGGATTACGCCAATGATGCTTGGGTCGTCCTTGGGGAACTTGTTGTAGGGCATTATCTCGCAGAATGTGTTTAGCTCCCTGACGCGGCGTCCGATGAGCTGGGTAGTCTGCGATCCAAAATCCAGGATTATTATTTTCTGCTGCATATTTATATGAAGTTTAATATTTATTTGGGGGTCAAAGGTAATGAAAAAAAACGAAAGAATTATTGAAAGTGCGCATTTTTTTTGTTTGTTAAATTTTCGTTTTTTTTGGAGGTTTTATTTGTCTATATCAAATATTGTTTCTACTTTTGCGATACTTAAATAACACATTAACCAAAATATTAACAAATCTTATGATGGAATGTTTGGAAAATAAGAAGGTGTTGCAGGCTGGCAAGCATTACAAGTGCTTCTTGGTTTCCTATTGTCATGATTTTTGTTTAATCTGAGGCGCAAGTTTCTGTTTGTCAGGTCTCTGACAGCGTAGGCCTGCGCTTTTTGCGTATATATGTGTTATGTCAGACTATGGAAGATGCTCTGGTAGTCTTACCGGGCGTTTCTCCGCGTTCAGGATTTGTTTTTGATGTTTGATCCGGTCCCAAACGTACAGGCTGATTGCCATACTTTGAGTGAGAGTAATGTTCTCACGCCACCCGTAAAGGAGGCTTTACTTCGGAACGGGCAGACGATTTTCTATGTCAAAAAGTCAACCGACAATCCCAAATGGTTTGCCATCAGGGCCACGCAGAAGCGCGGTCAGAAGGTGGCCGACAGTCTGCAAGCCCTCCAGGACGATTCGCTCGACATATATTTCCCGATGCTGAAGCACGTGGTGTACAGCAACGAGGATTTCGACAATCCCACAAAGACTATTGTGGATGTGCCCGTGGATCCAAATCTGCTTTTCGTAAGATGCACTCTCGACCGCATGCTTTATTATATGTATGATGAGTGCAGGCCCAAGATATCAGGACTTACACCTTATTATAATCACTGCATGGTAAACTCGTTTGGCAAGAACGAGCTTTTGGTGGTGCCGGATGTCCAGCTCCAGAGTTTCAGGATAATTGTGGAATCAGGCAACGACGACATAATCCTGAACGAAAGCATCAGCCCCGACCTGCTTAATGGTGACAGTGTGGTGGTGACTGGCGTTCCTTTTGCCGGCGTCCACGGCGTGGTGGTGAAATACAAGCATCAGAAGCGTGTGGTTGTCCAGCTGGACGGCATAGGGATGTATGGAACTTCGTATGTGCCGAAAGACTGGCTGCGGAAGGTGTAGGGGAGATATTGGGTAGGTATTGGGGAGCCGCAGGCGATGCCAGCGGTTACCGGGAGTGCAGCCCCAAAGGGGCTCTGGCATTGATATAATATTTTTTTAGGGAAGCTCTTAATTATTAATTGTTAATTTTTAATTGAATATAATGAGAGATTTCAAGGATATAAAAATTGCTGTGGCTGGTACAGGCTACGTAGGCCTCAGCATTGCAACACTATTGGCTCAGAATCATCAGGTTACAGCTGTTGATGTGGTTGCCGAGAAGGTGGAGAAACTCAACAACAGGATTTCGCCTATTCAGGACGATTATATTGAGAAGTATCTGGCCGAGAAGCCTTTGCAGCTGACTGCAACTCTTGACGGAGTGTCGGCTTACAAGGATGCTGATTTTGTGGTGATTGCCGCGCCTACAAACTACGATCCTGTCAAGAACTATTTCGACACCACTCACGTTGAGGAGGTTATCGACCTTGTTCTTGAGGTGAATCCTGATGCCGTGATGGTGATAAAGTCAACTATTCCGGTAGGATATTCAAGAAGTCTCTATGTAAAATATGCTAAGAAGGGCGTAAAGAAACTAAACCTGCTTTTCTCGCCTGAGTTCCTGAGAGAGAGCAAGGCTCTTTATGACAATCTCTATCCTTCAAGAATCATAGTCGGTCATCCCAAGATGATTGATAATCCAGAGTTTGCCGAGGAGAATGAGGCTATAGGCAAGGTTGCTGATTTATCTTATTTAGAGTCAGCTGCAAAAACTTTCGCCGCACTTCTTCAGGAAGGAGCTCTGAAACCGGAGATCGACACTCTCTTCATGGGAATGAAGGAGGCTGAGGCTGTGAAGCTTTTCGCAAATACTTATCTTGCTCTCAGAGTCAGCTACTTCAACGAGCTTGATACATACGCCGAGGTAAAGGGTCTTGACTCTCAGGCTATTATTCAGGGCGTTGGTCTCGATCCAAGAATCGGAACCCATTACAATAATCCATCGTTCGGCTACGGCGGTTACTGTCTGCCAAAGGACACCAAGCAGCTTCTCGCCAACTACGCCGACGTTCCCCAGAATATGATGACCGCCATCGTGGAGAGCAACCGCACCCGCAAGGACTACATTGCCGACGCCGTTCTCCGCAAGGCCGGCTGGTACGACTATTATTCCAACAACCAGTATTCCGGCAGCAAGGATCCCGTAACCATAGGCGTCTACCGTCTTACAATGAAATCCAACTCCGACAATTTCCGTCAATCCGCCATCCAAGGCATCATGAAGCGCATCAAGGCCAAGGGTGCAAATGTGATTATCTACGAGCCGACACTGGAGAATGGCAGCTCGTTCTTCGGGTCGTTAGTAGTAAATGACTTGTGTGCTTTCAAGGCTCAATCGCAGGCGATTATCGCTAATAGGTATGATTCAGCTACGCTTGAGGATGTTAAGGAGAAGGTTTATACGAGGGATATTTTTGGAAGGGATTAGGGAAAGGAAACTTATTGCCATCTTTAGGTTTGTAAATTTTTTTCTTGTTTTATATTGTTATTTTATTTAAAATAGGTATCTTTGCCCAAAATCAATTTGGTAAAGTATGGCTACCGAAAAAGAATATTTGGATTATATAAGGAGTTTGGATTATAATGGAGTTCAAAATTTGTGGGAGGATATAAAATCAATATCATACGACACGGAATTTTGGAATCCGGGTAAGGCAATGGAATATACAATCTTACGGGCTTTTGAGTTGGAAGGTTGTAGGGTTAAATATCCATATATAGTCCGGATGGAGGATACTATACTTGAACAGATTGATGGATGCGTATATGCCAATGGATTAGCCGTATTGACGGAGTTCAAGAACTATGATGAGTCGAAATTGGTCAATATAGAGCCAATTTCCAAATTACGCAATCAACTTTTGCGTCGTCCTTCGGGCGTTATCGGTTCTGTATTCTCAACTTCAGATTTCTCTGATCCAGCAATGATTTTGTCAAATTATCTGGCACCTCAGACAATCATGCTTTGGAAGGTTCAGGATATTGACTTTTGTATGCAAAACAGGTGTTTTGTCAAGGCTTTGGACTTGAAATATTGTTTTGCTATTGAGCATGGCAAATGCGCTGTTGATGTCAAATTCTTAATGTAGTTGATTATGGAGAATAAGGTTTTTATAATAGTTGGCAGCAAGGACGAGCAGGCGATGATAGACAATATAATTCGAGAGAATGTTAAAAATGGCAATATTGAGTATTGCATTGAGAAAGGCCGCTCTTCCAAGATCATTACAGCTGATACTCTTCTGACAGTAAAACCAGAGGACAAGATTGTTATGTGCTATAATTATCTTACCGATGTGGATGTGATTAAGAATGAGGCAGATTCCAATCTCTATTATATGCTGAGCTATCCTGCTTCTTCCAATAGATTGAAGCTTTGTGGCTTTACCCCAACAATTGAGAAGGAACTTGATATCTCCAAGGATGATATGGTCAATCAGATAAATGACAAGAGAAACACTATTCTCAAGAATGAGAATATCCATGGGATGATTGAGTTTATTAATGGGTAGGAGGGGATATTGTTTTGGCGCAGCGTAATATCGTCAAACATTTTTCCCCAAGGAAGTAGCGATTTGGAGTCTATGATAAATTGTTAATTGTTTTATCTGTTTATAATACTTTTGTTACTTTGGGTTGTAATTTTTTATCCATTTGTAATATTGTATTTCTGTTTGGTATAATATGTTTTTCTTTACTTTATATTTCTAGGAGAAATTTTAAAGAAGAATTCTTTAATAAGCAGTTATATCCAGATATGAAATTTTTTCAGAGATTGAAGAAGTATTTAAAGGGATAATTTATAGTCATTAATGCTCTTATAAATTGGCTCTGGTTTACTTTGTCATTTTTATGTGGCACTAGTTATCAGCTAGTAGTGTTAATCAATCAGCTCTGGTCAGAGCTCTTTCTCGAATAAATGAATAAATAGTTTTATTAGATAATTCTAATTGTTCTAAAGATGCATAAGAAACCATTTTTTCATCAATTAGATTGATTATTAAGCTTTTCGCAGTAGACAAAGATTCGTTGGAATATAAGATTATATATTAATAATAAAACTAATATCTGAGATTTAAGCCTTTTTTATGCTTACTATCAAGCAATTATTTAATAAATTGAAATCAGTTGATATTGTCAAGGTATTTTCTTTGAATGCAATATCTACATTGGTTAGGATGTTGTCAGGTTTGATAAGTGTCAAAGTGGTTGCTTCAATTATTGGCCCTGCAGGAGTGGCTCTTGTAGGGCAGTTGAATAATTTGGTAACAATATTACTGGGATTGGCAAATGGTGGCATAGGAAGTGGTATTACAAAATATGTAGCGCAATATAAGGACGATAAGTCTATACTCCCCCAAATAATGTCCAATGCTTTGAGGATCACTGTTGTTTGCTCTTTGTTCGTTTCCTTTTTGTTAATTGTAGGACATAAATATATCAGTAAATACATAATGTTATCCGAGGAATATGGATATGTATTTGTAGTTTTTGGATTTACAATTATTCTTTATACTCTCAATACTTTGTTGGTATCTATTTTAAACGGTTTTAAGCAATTTCAACGATATGTAATTGTAAATATTAGCGGTACTATCATAGGATTATTATTATCTATAAGTCTTGTTTTTTCTTTCGGCTTGCCCGGCGCTTTGATAAATGCTGTTGTGTATCAAAGTATTATGTTTTTTGTAACATTGTGGCTGCTACGGAAGGAAGAATGGCTTATCAAAGATAATTTTAATTTGAAATTCGACAAAAAGATTGTAAAAATGTTTTTAGGATTTTCTGCTATGACTCTTCTTTCTTTAGCTTTGATGCCGATAAGTCAAATGTTGCTTCGGGGGTACGTGATATCTGCTA
This sequence comes from Bacteroidales bacterium, assembly GCA_045597465.1. Classification (GTDB taxonomy): domain Bacteria; phylum Bacteroidota; class Bacteroidia; order Bacteroidales; family UBA3824; genus UBA3824. Next base: position 19,861 of record JAZLKG010000094.1, read on the forward strand.
TTTCTATAGAAGAAGCTGGATGGTGGGAGGCTATGAATCGCATATCTATGATGTATTTAAGTGTTATAACTACCTCTTTAACTGTTTACTATCTTCCTAAACTTAGTGAAACAAAAACGCTTATAGATTTACGAAAGGAAGTTGTTAAAACTTACAAGTTTGTTGCTCCATTGTTATTTATAGCTACTGTTGCAATATATTTTCTTAGACATTTTATTGTTTGGTTGTTATATACAACTGATTTTTATCCAATGGAAAATTTGTTTCTTTGGCAAATGATAGGTGATTTCTTAAAAATGATGAGTTGGGTTTTGTCATTTATTATGGTAGCAAAGGCTCAAACTAAATTGTATATCATTACAGAAACTATTTTTTCTTTTTCATACATTGGTCTTGCTTTTTTTATGTTGAAAGCTAATGGAATAGTTGGTTTAACTCAGGGATATATGTTTAATTATCTATTGTATTTTGTAGCAATGGTAATTATATATAGGAAACTAATATTTTATAATATAGATGATAAACAAGCCTCAATTAGTTGATTTGCCTAAGTTTACAGATCCTCGTGGAAACCTGTCTTTTGTAGAGCAGAATAATCATATTCCATTTACTATTAAGCGTACATATTGGATTTATGATGTTCCTGGAGGAGAGAGTAGAGGAGGGCATGCTTATAGGAAAACTCAGGAGTTTATAATAGCTATTTCTGGAAGTTTTGACGTTGTTGTTGATGATGGAATTAATCGAACAACATATAATTTGAATCGTTCATATTTTGGTTTGTATATTCCCAAGGGATGTTGGCGCGAAATTATTAATTTCTCTACCAATTCTTTAGCTTTGGAATTCGCTGATACAGTTTATGATAGATCGGATTATGTAGATGATTATTTGTTGTTTAAGAATCTGAAATTAAATGGAGAAATATAGTGTATTTGATTGCTCTATTATTGAGCTCGACAAGCATCATTCTGACAGGAAGGGTAATTTGTCTGTGGTACAAAATGGAGATACACTTCCGTTTGATGTGAAGCGTGTTTATTATCTTTATGATGTTCCTGGAGGTGAGGAAAGGGGCTCTCATGCCCATAGGGATCTTAGTCAACTGATAATAGCCGCATCTGGGAGTTTCTCCGTGACTCTTGATGATGGCAAATGCAGGCGTACTTTTTTCCTTAACAGACCCTATCAGGGCCTTTATGTAAAGCCTGGTATGTGGCGTGATCTTGGAGACTTTTCTTCCGGTGCTGTTTGTATGGTTCTGGCAAGTGATGTCTATATCAAGGAAGATTATATTAGAGATTACGATGAGTTTATAAATTTAAGAAACGAATAACTATGTTTACACCATTATCTCAAGATTTCAGCCTTCATAAATATGGGTTGGACGTTCGTTTGGTTAACGAGGACGATACTAATTACATTCTATCTTTAAGAACTAATGATGCATTGTCAAAATTTATTCATAAGACTGACGATGACGTTCAAATGCAAATGAAGTGGCTTTCAAAATATAAGATCCGAGAAAAAGAGGGCCGTGATTATTATTTTATTTACTCTAAAGATGGGAAACATGTAGGAGTAAATCGAATATATAACATTCATGAATATTATGGAACGATTGGCAGTTGGTTGTGCTCTCCTGGAAACGATGTTGAGGTTTCTATGGCAACTAACTTGATAGTGAATGATATAATTTTTGAAATTCTTAATCTGGATCTTACATTATTTGATGTTAGAAAGGCAAATAAGCATGTTTGGAAAATGCATAAATCTTTAGGCGCCAAAATAGTTGGTGAATCAGAAATTGATTATTATTTTGTTATTTTCAAAAATGATTATTTCCCTTTGAGAGACAATATGTTGAATCTTTTAAATATTAAATAACTATGGAATTAAACGAATTTATATCTGCTTTTGCAGAACAATTTGATGACACAGATGCGTCTGTATTTTCAGCAGTTACAAATTATCATGATATTGACGAATGGTCTTCTCTGATGGCTATGTCTGTAATTGCAATGGTGAAAACCGATATGGATGTCACTATTTCAGGAAAAGATATTAAGGATTGTGAGACAATTGAACAATTGTTCAATTTGATAATATCCAAAAAGTAAATATGGTATTTATCAAAGGTATATCATACTATCTTCCCGAAATGGTTGTCTCCAACGAGGAGCTCTTGAAGGAATTTCCCGAGTGGAGCGTGGATAAGGTGGCTGCTAAGGTTGGAGTGAATTCCCGCCATTTGGCTTCCGCCGAAGAGACCGCAGGAGATTTGGCTGAAAAAGCTGCGAGGAAATTGTTTGATGAGTATAATATTGATCCAAAATCTATTGATTTTGTGATGCTTTGTACTCAGTCTCCTGATTATTTTCTGCCTTCTACCTCCTGCATTCTTCAGAACCGTTTAGGAATTCCAACTTCGGCAGGCGCATTTGACTATAATCTTGGATGTTCTGGTTGTGTTTATGGTTTGGCAATTGCGAAAGGTCTTGTTTCTGCAGGAATTGCAAAGAATGTTCTGCTTTTGACGGCAGAGACTTATCAGAAATATCTTCATCCACTTGATAAAAGCAACAGAAGCATTTTCGGTGATGGGGCAGCTGCGTGTCTGATCTCGACAGAAGGTTTTGCTGAGATTGGAGAATTTTCCTTGGGAACTGATGGCAGTGGTGCAGAGAATCTTATTCTGAGATCTGGTGCTGCACGTCAGCCACAGAAAACAAGTCTTGAGACTACAGATGACGATGGTCATATACGCCGTGATGATTACCTTTATATGGATGGAAGCTCAATATTCAATTTCACTTTGGAAGCTGTTCCTGCTATGATGAAACAGATTCTTGAAAAGAATAGGTTGCAGAAAGACGAGGTTGATTATTACGTATTCCATCAAGCCAATAAGTTTATGCTGAATACTATCCGCAAGGTTTGTACTTTGCCTAAGGATAATTTCTATATCAATCTTGAGGAAACAGGCAATACAGTAAGCTCTACTGTGATGATTGCCTTGAAAGATAATATTATAAATGGCTCAATCCATTCAGGAATGTCAGTCATGGTTTCTGGTTTTGGAGTGGGATTGAGTTGGGGTGGAACAATACTTAAATTTTAAATATATGAATATCCCTTTTCTTTCTTTAAAAGATGTAACTGCCCTTCATGGAGCAGAAATCAACGAGGCTGTTAACAGGGTTGTTAATGGCGGTTGGTACTTGCAGGGCAAGGAAAATGAAAATTTTGAGAAAAATTATTCCAATTTCATTGGTTCTAAATACACCATTGGTTGTGCCAATGGTTTGGATGCCCTTATTTGGATTTTCAGAGCCTACATTGAACTTGGTTTTATGAACCCTGGAGATGAGGTGATTGTTCCCGCAAATACATATATCGCAACAATTCTAGCAATTACTGAGAATGGATTGATTCCTGTTTTGGTGGAACCCAAACCCAATACTTTGGAGATTGATGACGACAAGATTGAGTCTGTGATAACTTCCAAGACCAAGGCTATTGCGATTGTCCATCTTTATGGAAGGATAGCATACACTGAAAAAATCGGAGATCTTTGCAAGAAATACCATCTTAAACTTGTTGAGGATTGTGCACAGAGTCATGGTTGTAAGGCTTATGATGGAAGGATGACAGGCAATATCGGAGATGCCGCAGGACATTCGTTCTATCCTGGTAAGAATCTCGGCGCTCTTGGCGATGGTGGCGCTGTTACCACCAATGATGAGGAACTTGCCAAGGCAATCCGTGCTCTTGCAAACTATGGTAGCCAAAAGAAATATGTTTTCAAGTATGCTGGAAGAAACAGTCGACTTGATGAGATACAGGCCGCGGTTCTTGACGTGAAGCTTAAGTTTCTGGTTGATGATAACAATCACAGAAAGGAGGTTGCTCACTACTATTATGAGCATATTAATAATCCTTTGATATCACTTCCTGATCTTTTGCCTGATGATCAGAATGCTTACCATTTGTTCCCAATTATTGTAAAAGATGGCATGCGTGATGCACTTCATGATTATCTTGAGGCAAATGGTGTTGGAACAGTCTGCCATTATCCTATTGCCCCACATAAGCAAGAGTGCTATGCTAAGGAGACTTGGAATGTTCCTCAGTTGAATCTGCCTATCACAGAGCGTCTTGCTGACGAGGAGTTAAGTCTTCCGATAGGACCTGTTATTGCTTTGGATGAGGTACAATATATTGTTGATTTATTGAACAATTATAAGTAATACTTTATTATGGGGTATCAGCCTTTGGTTTCTGTGGTTGTAGTCACATACAATTCATCAAAAACTGTTATTAAAACGTTAGAAAGTATTAGAAATCAAACGTATTCTAATATTGAATTGATTATATCTGATGATTGTTCAAGTGATAATACCATTGAAATTGTACAAGATTGGATTGCTTTAAACAAATCCTTTTTTGGCAATTGTGCTTTACTAACAACAAAAAAAAATACTGGTATTTCTGGTAATTTAAATCGTGGTATTTCGATCACTAATGGTATTTGGATCAAACCATTAGCAGCAGATGATGTAATTCATAATGATTTTGTTGAAAAAAATATTTCTTTTATTTCGACAAATACTAATAGTGATATTGTGTTCTCTCGTGCTCGAATAATTGTAGACAACCCTGACTATGATTATACCCGATTGAAGTCGTTGTTTAATTATGATATTCTTAATTTGGATAATAGTATTTTTCTAAAATTATTGCTTATTGATAATTGTTTGCCAGCATCTACTGCCTTTATTCGAAAATCCGTATGGGAACAATTGAAAGGTTTTGATGAGTCTATTCCAATGTTAGAGGATTGGCCATTTTGGATGAAATCTTCAATTAGGCATTATCGATTTAAATTTCTTGATGAAATTCTTGTTGATTATTTTGTTTCTGCATCATCAATATCCAATAATACCCCAAGTAAACGATATCTAGAATCTATTCATAAAACTAAATTATTATCAATTGAATATTCAAAATCGATAAATTTTGTATTTTATTTATATGTTTATCATTCTTATTTATTATGGAAAAATTATAAGGATAGTTTTGTTTTAAAACTTTTGTATGGGTGCTTAAAAATGTTAAATCCATATTTTTATTACATAAAATACTATCAATATAAAATCGGGTATAGAAAAAAAGAGTCGTCTCCCATTGAATGTATTCATTAATTAAGTATGTTGTTATATGATTCCAATACTGATATTGTTGATTTCAGTTTTTTTCATTTTTAAATCCCATCATAATTTTTTATGGATATATTTTGTTTTGTTGATGTGGATTAATCCTGAGATACGTATTGAAGGTGGTTTGACATTGCTTAATATTTTCTCATTATTTTTTGCTTTATATGTTTGGCGTAATAATTCAATTAAGATTTCTTATTCAAAATCTATCTATTTTCCTTTGAAAAATGCGTTGTTTTATTATTTTGTTATACCTTTTGTATTTGCCCTATTGGCAGATGGTCCTTTGTTGCTTAATTTGTTAAGTTTGAAGAGCCTTGTACCTCTATTTTTGTTTATTTATGCTTTTTGTTTTTTTGATCTTGATTCAAAATCAATTAATAAATCAAACACTTTTATTAATTTATCTTTTTTGTTGCTTTGTTTGTATGGGATATACAATTATATAACAGAAACTAATCCTTTGATAATGTTTTTCAATGATTATATGTCTATAGATTCAATGGAGGAGCGATTAACTTTTGCTATGAATGATGCTAGGGCTGGTCTTAAAGGTCGTATAACGGGTACAGCAACATATACTATACAATATGGTATTCTCATTGGCTTTTTTATTTTGGCTTTTATTGCATTTAAAACGAATAATAATAAATCTCTATTATTTATTCTTTTTTCATTGGGTTTTGTAAATATTTTTTTAACTGCAAGTAGGGGGCCTCTTTTAGCAATATTTATATCTTTAGTTTTCTATTTCGTTAGATCTTTTTCTATTAGAAAGCAGATTATCTGTTATTTTTTCTTATTTATTTCTTTTATATTTTTTGATTCTTTTTGGGATAACATAATAAATCCTTTTTTCAATGTAGAAGGTGGTTCAAGTACTGAAGGCCGTATGGGACAATTATATGGTGCATGGATAGAAATAAGTCATAGTTTCCATTCCATATTATTTGGATTTGGTCCATATTGGATTCCTGATTATCTTAACAGGTTTGGATGGCATCCTTTATGCTTTAGTTTTGAAAGTTCTCATATTTCAGGTTTGGTGTCATCTGGTATTCTTGGGTTGATTTTTGTTTTTTGTGGAAGACTTTTTGTATTGTGGAAGTTGGTTTATAATTTTTATAAAATGAAAATAATATCTTCAGATTATTATTATATGATAATTTCTTTATTATTGTATTATTTAGTATACTCATTAATGGTAGGTGGAGTTTATGATAATATAATGATATTTATGTATGTTCTATTTTTGAAATTTGGTTTAAATAACAATAAAAAAGTCTGTATATATGCAAAAGGTTAGTGATTTTGACGTCTCAATTGTGATTGTTTGTATGAACAATCTTAAGAATCTTTATCCTTGTTTGGATAGTATTCGTAAATATACAGCTACTTGTTCTTATGAGGTTCTAGTTACTGCTTATTTATTTTCTTCGGAGAATCTTAAGAAGGTAAGAGAAGATTTTTCTTGGGTAACATTTATTGAGAGTAATGAAATACGAGGTTTTTCTGAGAATAATAATCTGGCTCTTCGTCAAGCCAAAGGAAAATATTGTTTTGTAGTGAATGACGATACTGAAATGAAAATGGATGTTGTGGGAATGCTAAAAAAAACTATTGAGTCGTTGCCTAATGATGTTGCAGTAGTTAGTCCTGTTTTCCTTAATGCAGAAGGTCAGGTTCAAGTTTGTGGTAGGGGAGTGTCTAATTTAGCTACATACTTTCAAGATTATTTTCATTATTATAAAAAGATAAGAAATAATCCATATATTAATAATAATGGTGTTTTTCTAACTCGTAATATTTTGGGGGCTGGTTTTTTAATTAAAACGGATTTGTTTGAATCGATAGGTTTTTTTGATGAACGTTATTTTTTTTCTCCTGAGGATTTAGAAGTTGGTAGACAATTAGAACTACATGGTTATAAGTGTTATGTAGATTCGAATGTTTCAATTTATCACTATGAAGGTATGACAACCCGTTCTCTTTCTATGGTAAGTACAGCAACAAGACCTGCATCTTCGATTGGAAGGATTATTTATTATGGAAATAATAAAGTTTTTCAAACTTTCGTTGTAAGATTTTTTGAGTTTTGTGGTACTTTAGCGAGGGCTATCTATCATTATTTCCGTTCTATAGGTCAAAAAGAGCCATCGTATCATTATACTTGGGCATTAGGTTATTGGAATTCAGCCAAAGCATGTTTGTCTTTCAAATCTCCCAAAGAAGTTTTTGTTAAATATTTTAAAAGATTGAAGAAATAATTTTATATCTGTTTTTTTTCCAAAAAGATTTCTGATTTGTATTTTGATGAATCTATTATAAGTGGGCTGAATCCTCAAGTCTCTTTTTATTGTTGCAATAGGAAGCGAGGCAGTAAAAGCATTATTCCAATTATAAAATTGAATTATTATATCTGGGAGTTAAGACTTGATATTGTTCATTGTCATTTTGGTGGATTATACAAATATATTTTCTGGCCGGGTTTTAAGGTTCGAACTGTTCATAATACCAATAATGATTTGTCCGAGAGGAAACATTATGATGTATTATATGCTATAAGCAATTCCGTTGTGGAGGAATGGAAAGCTGCTGGTTTTGAGACTGTTTTAGTTGTGAATGGTATTGTGGCAAATTCCATTAAAACGGTTCGTAATGAATCTCGGTCTGATGTATTGCATTTTGTACAAGTTTCGAGATTGTTGTGTAGGCAGAAAGGACAAGATTTGCTTATTGACGCTATTGATTTGCTAGTTAAGCAAAAGAATCACAAAGCAGATTTTGTAATGCATTTTATTGGAGATGGTCCTGATGGTGAATGGTTGGGAAGCCGTGTTAGTGATTTAGGTTTAAATGAATTTGTTGTTTTTGATGGCAAGAAGGATCGAAAATGGATATATGATAACCTTTGCAAATTTGATCTATTTATTCAACCTTCTCGTTTAGAAGGATTTGGTTTAACTGTAGCTGAAGCTTGTGCTGCTAAATTGCCTGTTTTGGTAAGTGATATAGAAGGACCGCTCGAGATTTTGGACGGAGGATCATTGGGTATGACTTTCAGGAATGGAGATGTTGAGGACTTGGCTTCTAAGTTATTGCATTTTATCAATAATGGTTACGATGAAGGATTAATTAATAAGGCTTTCGATTATGTTTTATCTAATTATGATATAAGTAGGACGGCAAATGATTATTATAATCAATATAATAAATTGTTGTCATAAAAATAATTGTTGATGTTTCTTTAATAATTGTTTTTTCAATGAATATATCCGAAATGAATAAAGTATCTGTTATTGTTCCTATATTTAATGTAGCACAATATTTGGATCAATGCATAGAATCTTGTGTAGAACAAACTTATAAGAATATAGAGATTATTCTTGTAGATGATGGAAGTCCTGATGATTCAGGTAAAATAGCAGATGAGTGGGCTAGCAAAGATTCTCGAATCAAGGTTATACACAAGGCTAACGCTGGTGTTAGCGAGGCTCGAAATAGTGGTTTGGATGTTGCTACAGGAGATTGGATTTGTTTTTCTGATGGGGATGATTGGCTTAAATCCAATTACGTAGAATATTTGTTGGGGCTTGCTTTAGAGAATAATGCCGATGTTGCTGTAACAACTGATATGTTTACAACTTTCTATGAGAATGATTCTAAGAGCAACCAAATTTCTTTGTTGACAGGTCAAGATGCTGCGATATCAATACTCTCTTACAATATGCCAATTGGAGTATATTGTAAAATGTTTAAGAGATCATTGTTAGAAAAGATTAGGTTTGAAAAGGAACTTTTTATTGGAGAGGGATTCAATTTTAATACTGATGTTTTTCAGCAATCCGGCAAAGTGGCAGTTGGTCATCAGAAGGTTTATTATTATCGCAGGGATAATGACAATAGTGCTATGACCAAATTTAATATCAAGAAGGTTGAATGTGCATTGTATGCAATTCAAAAAATTGAATCAAAATTAGTTAATCGAACACAATCTATTGTTGATGCTGTACGGTTTGCCAATTGGCATACTCATTGTGATATGCTGTTTTTTATGTTTTTGGCTAATGCAGAAAATGAGTATATCGATATTTATAAGAAGTGTAAAAAAGTAGCCCGTGCTGATGCTTTTTCAGCTTTTAAAGTTCCGACAAGTTTTAAGGAGAAAATAAGGGCTGTTATAACTTGGATTTATCCCAAGACAATTGCATATCTTATGTTGTGGCGACGTAATTATTATTCAAGAAAAAAGTAGTAGAGATGAATATAAAAGTCATTACCCGTCATAGCCCTTCCAATTACGGCTCTTTGTTGCAAAGTATTGCTACCATCAAAATATTGGAATGTTTGGGGCATCAGCCTGAGATTATTGATTATCAGCGTAATGATGAGCGTGGTTTACGGATGATAAAGACTCAGGTTTCTCAGAAGGATGGTTATAGTAATCCATTAAAGAGATTGGCATATATAGCAGTTCGTTATCCAATAGAGCGTCTTGCACAGAGTCGTTTTGATGCTATGCGAAAAAAATATCTGAAAATGACTGCTCGTTGTACTAATGAGAAAGATTTACGGAGTTTGAAGGCAGATGCTTTTATTACTGGTAGTGATCAAGTTTGGGGACCTATGATGAATGGTGTATATGATTCTGCATTTTTTCTTCAGTTTGTAGCTCCTGGCGGTAAGAAGTTGTCTTTTGCTTCTAGTTTTGGCAAGACTACATTTGACTCTAGAACAAAGGGGGAATATATAAAAATGTTGTCTTCTTATGATAAGATTGCAGTTAGAGAGGACACTGCCGTTCAATTATTGTCTAATTGGGGTCTAAGAAATTGTATTGGTCAGGTTCTTGATCCAACTCTTTTATTTTCTGGTCAGGATTGGAGTGATTGGTTGATTTCATCAGAATTGCAAGGCAAATACATTGGGAGGAAGTATATTTTAATTTATCAAATACACAATGATCCTAATCTTTCTTCTTATGCATTAAAGTTGGCTGATAAAACCGGTCTTGAATTAGTTAGAGTAAATCCTTTTATGCATCAAGCCAAGAGGGGTGGTAAGTTTATTTGTTGTCCTGATGTGGCTGAGTTTTTGGCTTTGATCAAGAATGCTACTTACATGGTCACAGACTCTTTTCATGGAACCTGTTTTGCCGTTAATTTCAATAAGCAATTTATTGAGATTTTACCCAATAATTCTACAGGAACACGCAATCAAAGTATTCTTACTCTTACAGGTTTGTCAAATCGGATTATCGTAGATTTCAATGATTATAGTATTGTTGAAAATGTAATCGATTATGATTCTGTTAATTTAATTCTTGAACAAGAGAGGAAGAAGAGTATTGAGATTCTGAAAGATTTGTTGGATTAATTTGTAGATTTTTTATTATGGGAAAATGTTTGTTATGCAGAATTAATGATGCCACTAAAAAGAATTCTCATATAATTCCTAGTTTTATTGTTTCTGCTATTTGTAGTTATGATGGTAGTGGGAAACGAGGTAAGGAGATAATGTTTACTATGACTTCAAATGATGAAAAAGTTTATACCGGAGCCTTACCTGATTTTGAATATAATCGTCTCTTTAACACGGATACACTTACTGAAGAACGTATTGAAGGTGAATTGAGAAGTAATACTGCATCGGAGGATTATATATTATGTCCTTGTTGTGAGAAAAGATTGTCTGATTATTTGGAAACACCATATTCTCCTTGTTATAAGGGAGGTTGTTGTGTTTCAGGAGATATTTCATATATATTTTGGTTGTCAGTTGTTTGGCGTTTATTTATTTCACCTAAGCAAAACATTGGTATAGAGGTAGATGATGAAATAAAGGAATCGCTACGAGATACATTATTGGGATATTTTTCTGCAATTGAGGCAAAAACTGATAGTAAAGTAATCATTGAACATAGCAATTTTAGGTATTGGTTGGTTAGATGTAATAGTCAGGAACTGAATTTGAGAGGTTTTATGTTTGGTCAATACAATAAGGAATGTGATGTTTTTTCTTATATATTGGGAAACTCCGTCCTCTTTGTATCATTCAATGGAGAAGCAATACCATGTACTCACAAATTTTATGGTTTCGAGTCCTATATTGATGATTCCAAAATTAATGATGGATTAAAGCAGGAAGTGATTTGTGATGTTTCTTTTGATGAGTATTCCAAATGTGTGAAATTTTTCACGAAGAATTATGCAAGAAAACGTTTTTGGTCAGACGTCAAAAGAATACAGAATATGTGGGGTATGACAGGTAATATCGGATTAATGCCTATTCCTTGGATTATGGAAGTTATTCAGTTGGTGTATTCTTTCGTTAATAAGCAAGGTGATAAATACAAAAAAGAACATATAGAATTAGTTTTTAATCAGGTATTGAAGAATCATAATATTCTATGATGTTCTCTTCATGGGCATAAAAATCTTACTGCCGTAGTTATTGTCTAATCATATTGAGAAAATTCAACTTAGGTCTCTGTCCTTATTCCGATAATTGTGCATAATCATTCTGCACAAATCTTTATGTTTCATAATATGCTCAATTGGTGCAAAGAAAAAGATAATTAAATACCCTCTATGCGCATCCTTCTATCCAACAAATTCTACTATCGCCGTGGTGGTGATTGCATCTATACTATGGAATTGGAAAAGTTGCTGAAATCTCATGGTCATGAGGTTGCAATATTTTCAATGCAGTATCCTGAGAATGAGGAATCTGAATGGTCGAGATATTGGCCGTCGAATATGAGTAAACTCAAGGCTTTTACACGGCCGTTTGGAGATTCCGAAGTAAGTAATAAGTTCACACAGTTGCTCAATGATTTCAAGCCTGATGTTGTCCATCTAAATAATATCCATACACAACTTTCTCCGATTATAGCAGAGATTGCGCATGAGAAGGGAATCAGAGTTGTCTGGACGTTGCATGATACAAAACTTGCTTGTCCTTGCTATACTTGTCAGCGCGATGGTAAATGGTGTGAGGAATGTTTCTCTGATAAATTTGCTGTTGTAAGGCATAAATGTATGCCTGGAAGCATCCCTGGAGCGTTGGTTGGCTGGCGTGAGATTAAGAAATGGAATAAGGACAGATTGCAGAAATGCACGGATCTTTTCCTGCCACCTTCGCAGTTTATGATGGATACCGTTGTAAAGAGCGGTTATTCTCCCGAAAAATTTAAGGTACTTTGCAATTTCATTGATGTAAATAAGGTTGCTGATCCTTCATTCAAGAAAGAGGATTATTACGTATATCTTGGACGAGTAAACGAGGTGAAAGGCGTTAGAACCCTTTGCAAGGCCGCAAGTCAGCTTGATAAAAAACTGATTGTAATAGGTGGAGGAGAGTTGCTTGATGAACTCCGCTCTGCGTATTCCGATAATAAGAACATTGAGTTTCTCGGTCAGAAAAATTGGAACGAATTTCGACCAATTCTCGAGGGTGCCCGTTTCATGGTTCTTCCTGCTGAATGGTCGGAGAACAATCCACTTACCGTAATCGAGAGTCAATCGTTGGGAACTCCTGTACTCGGAGCAAGAATTGGCGGAATCCCTGAGCTCATTGAGGAAGGTGTTTCTGGAATGACTTTTACAAGTGGTGATGTTGATGACCTTTCCGAAAAGATAAAACTGATGTTCGAGTACGGATTCGATTATCAATCAATAGCCGACAACGCAGTTGCCCGTTATTCGAGCGAGGCGTATTATGAAAGATTGATGGAGGTTTATAAGAAATAGATTATTTTTTTTTCACTTTCAAAAATTCTTCCTATCTTTGCATTGTCAAATAAATCATTATCGAAGATGAAAGCTGTAGAATTATCTCCATATATAATTGCCAAGAGCAATCTTGCGGGTGATAGCATAACTAACAAGAAGTTGCAGAAATTGTTGTATTATGTTAAGGCTTGGGGTGTTGTGTATTTCGAGGATGGCGTTATCGACGATGATTTTGAGGCGTGGATGCACGGTCCTGTATGTCCTCCCGTATATCAGGAATACAAGAAATTTGGTTTTTCTCCTATTCCTCTTTTCGATAGTGAGGATAGTGCCCAGGATTTTGTAAATACTTTCGAGAATGCTTTTGCGGATACTGACAAATTGGATATGATAAATGCGGTATTCAATAAATATGGTCAGTTGACAGCCATGCAGTTGGAACTCCTCACTCATCAGGAGACTCCATGGATTGAGTCCAGAAAGGGATTGTCACCCATAGAGCAGGGCCATTCTGTAATAAGTGTGGAATCAATGAGGAGGTTCTATGGCAAGGAATAAATTCGAAAAACTTGCCAATTTCAATACAAGTATTATTGTAAATACCAAATACGAAATAGGAAAGGATAGTGATATCTTTGATCAGATAAAGCATCTAAAGCCAGTTTTCGCATTCGATTATCTGTGTGAGGATGTTTCTGAGTTCAGTTTTGCTGGTAATATATTAGGAACTGGAGATTACAGGAAATTAATGAAGGGACTAAAACGTCTATCTTCGTGCACCTATGATTTCCTTAACCGCAATCCTCAGTTTCATTTTCACGATGTGGATTGGAATGATGTAACAGTCAAAGAATCTGATTTCAATAAATGTGTGTTTGGTAGCAATGATAATGACGGGGACCTGACTCCTTATCAGGTAAAGGTTTTTGAAGAGGCTAGGCTTATTGGCTTCTTATACAAGGGAGTATTTTATCTTGTCCTCTTCGATAGAGGTCATAATGCATACAAGAGGAAATAAAAACAAAAACAATGTCCTATCCTGCACTCGACATAGCGCGCAAGTTGATACAGCTTGCTGAGGATCAGTTTCGTTTTGGTGGCGAGAAGCTTACCAACATGAAGCTTCAGAAACTTATGTACTATGCTCAGGGATATCATCTTGCCGCCTTTGGGGAAAAATTGTTTGAAGAGGATATTGAGTCGTGGATGTATGGTCCTGTGGTTCCAAGCGTTTACGACTATTACGCCAAGTACGAGGCCAATCCATTGCCAAGCGAGGATTGTGGAATCAAGATGAATAGGTATGCTGAGGTATTATTCAATTACGTATATTACTTCTTCAGGAACTTCTCAGCTGTCGGTCTTATGAATAGGACTCATAATGAGAGTCCTTGGAAGGAGGCATTGCCTCACAATAGGGGAACAAAGATTACTTCGGATTCCATCAAGTCATATTTTGATACCCGACTTCCAGAACTGGTTAGGGACAGAATTGATGATGATTTTAAAGTTATTGAAAACTTGGCAGAAGATTGGGATCATTATGGATCGCCTAAGCCCAGTGATTTCACTGTTCAGAAAGGTAGGGAGTTTGTTTCCTTACTTTCTACTAAATCATTGATATATTCTGATATTAGACCAGCAGAAATGGGTGGTGTTGATGTTGTGTTTCGCTATTCTAACACGGCTATTGGTGTTTGCCTTATGGACAATGCTATTACATGGTATTGCCATCATAAAGGTGATAAGGGAATTAATGGCGAATCAGTAATCCCTTATTCCTCAGAGATTTTTGCAAAATTGTCAAAAATGATAAAGGAGGCTTGCCAATGATTGATGAGGTTAAGAATGAGGAGCATTTCTCACGATGGATTTTCAAGCCTCGGTTCATTGATGACAACGGTGTTGTGAATGATAGGTTTGTAGCCTTGCGTCCTCATATCAATGAGCAAGGATTATCAGGTCAATTGATTGATAGGATAGGCTTTGATGTTGCTGTGTCAGAGGCTTCCGCTTTTATCAGAACTAAAAAAGATGGAACACCCTTGGAGTCTCTTTATGGACTGGCAATTGCCCAGGTTTCTGATATTCGAGGTCTTTCTTTGTCTAACGATAATGTTGATGTAGAGCCAGTTCCATCTGATCGTGTATCAGCTCACGCGGAAATACGTATTTATATTAATGGCTTATTGGCTACTGGAAAAACAACTGATTTCAAACTTCGTTACTATTTGAATAATATTCAAAATATTTTGCAGGAGGGAATTATTATCCTTTAATTTTTTTATCTGTAGAGACGCGTCCTTTGCACGTCTCCATCCCCTCGATTCCCATATCCCTTTGTAAATCATCATATTTCCCTAAAATATATGTCAGAGAAAAAACTTAACGGTACAGTTATCGTGACTTACCGTTGCAATGCGCGTTGCTCTATGTGCAACCGTTACAAGGCTCCCAGCATGCCCGAGGAGGAGATTTCTATCGAGACCATCAAGAAACTCCCCAAGATGTATTTCACCAATATCACTGGAGGCGAGCCATTTATCAGGACCGACCTCAAGGAGATGGTCCGCGAGTTGTACAAGAAGAGCGACCGTATCGTAATATCCACCAACGGTTTCTTCACCGACAGGATCATCGACCTCTGTAAGGAGTTCCCTCAAATCGGAATCCGAATCTCCATCGAGGGTTTGGAGCAGACCAACAACGAGATCCGAGGCCTCAACGACGGCTATCAGCGTGGCTACACCACCCTCAAGAAACTCCGTGAGATGGGTATGAAGGATGTCGGATTCGGCATGACGGTTCAGGACAAGAACGCGCCCGACCTTGTGCCTCTCTATAAAATCAGCAACGAGATGGGAATGGAGTTTGCTACGGCATCGCTCCACAACTCCTTCTATTTTGTAGAGGCCAAGAATATCATCAAGGACCGCCCGATGGTGGCCCAGAATTTCGAGAACCTCGTGAACGAGCTCCTGAAATCCAACTCTCCAAAGAAATGGTTCCGTGCATATTTCAATCACGGCCTTATCAATTATATCTACGGGCAGAAGCGTCTCCTGCCTTGCGATATGAGTTTCGATACCTTCTTCATCGATCCATACGGCGACGTGATGCCTTGCAACGGCACAAAGGACAAGGAGGTGATGGGCAATCTGAACCGTCAGACCTGGGATGAGCTTTGGAATTCCAAGGAAGCTGATGCCGTAAGAAAGAAAGTACGCTGTTGCGACCGCGACTGCTGGATGATAGGTTCAGTTTCGCCCGCCATGCACAAGTACATTTCCAAGCCATTGTGGTGGGTCTTCAAGCACAAATTCAAATCCATCTTCGGCAAGAAATACTCGATGTACGAGAATCAGATCTGCTGCGATTACCGCGACGGCAAGGTCACCAAGGAGGAACTCGACAAGTGCTCCACCTGCGATGAGAACGCCGTGATAAACAACGGCCTTTCGGCAGAATCCCTTGAGCAGCTTAGAGATAAGAGGGGAGAGGATATCGTGAATGCTGATGTTGCCGGACAGGGCTACGAGGCCACAAAGGCCGAGACTGATAGAGACATAGAGATAAAATAAAAAGTTTCGCTAAATTTTTGTTCTCTAAGAGGTTAAAAGAAATAAGAGTTTTTTTTGAGAGGCGGATTTTTCTATGAAAACTCCTTTTGGAAGTATAAGAGCGTTTCTGTTGGTGAGCTCTTATACTCCAAGAGTAATTTTTATTAAAAAATTACGCCTCTTAAAAATAAGTAATTCTCTTAACTCTCTTACTCTCTTAGAGAATATAATTTCGTTAAACACACATTTATAATTCTCATCTCCTCTTTCCAGATATCAGCAGCCACAGCGCCGATAGGAGAGAGAGGAGGATGATTCCTATATATTGCAATATTTCTCCGATTTTTTTCATACCGCAAAGGTATAAAAACTTTTCCGAATTTTGAAAATAGTAGTGACAGGAACCCGTGGTATTCCCAATATCATGGGTGGAGTGGAGACACATTCCGAGGAGCTTTTCCCGAGGATTGTGGATTTGGGAGCTGATGTAACCGTAATCCGCAGAGATAGTTACGTGAAGCCTCAGGTCGATGAGGCTTCGGGCGTTGTGAATTCCGAATGGAAAGGCGTAAAGCTTGTGGATGTGGCCTCGCCCAAGAAGAAATCCTTCGAGGCCATCATCCATACATTCCGAGCCATCAACGAGGCCAAGCGTCAGGGAGCTGATATCATCCACATTCACGCCATCGGCCCTGCAATGCTGGTTCCATACGCCAAAATGCGCGGGCTAAAGGTTGTCTTCACTCACCACGGCCCCGACTACGATCGTGATAAATGGGGTTTTGCAGCTAAAACGATGCTGAAGCTCGGCGAGCGTATGGGATGCAGGTTTGCCGACAAGGTGATTGTAATCTCCAACGTAATCAAGAATCTGATAGCCAACAAGTACAATAGAACCAAGGACGTCCATCTTATATATAACGGAGTGCCCCCAGCCGACAAATGCGATTTCCCTGACTATTTCGCTGAACTCGGGATCGAGTCAGGTAAATATGTGTTGGGAATGTGCCGCTTTGTTCCCGAGAAAAACCTTCATCATCTTGTGGAGGCGTTCGTAAAATGGCGAGGCGAGAATCCTCAAACTGACATAAAGCTAGTCCTGGCCGGCGACACCGATTTCGAGGACGATTATTCCCTGATGCTCAAGAAGATGGCCAAGGAAAACGGCGTGGTTCTCACAGGATTCGTCAAGGGACAGAAACTACATTCCCTGCTCAATAATTGCGCCTGCTACGTCCTCCCGTCATCGCACGAGGGCTTGCCGATAGCCTTGCTCGAGGCCATGTCATACAATCTCCCTGTAATCGTCAGCGACATACCCGCCAATCTCGAAGTCGGCCTAGATTCCAATTGCTATTTCCCTTGCGGAAATGTAGAGGCTTTGAAAGACAGGCTGTCGGAGGTTTTGTCCAAGCCTTTAAGTCGTATTTCCTACGATATGGGCAAGTACAATTGGGATGTAATTGCCAAGCAGGTGATGGAGGTGTATGAAAGCTTGCTTAAAGAGTAAAGAATTACTAATATATGATCTCCTCAATCAAAGGCGCGGTAATCATAAGCCTTGCTATTTCTTAGTCGCTACCCCTGACAAGAAACTCGCATCTTCCGGTTATTAATTCAAGTTGGCTTTCGAGGAGGCCGTTCAGGATTGGTTTGAGGATAATAAGAAGCTGTGGTTGAAATAATTTTTTGCAATCTTCGAAAAACTTTCCTATCTTTGCTGTCAGAAACATAAAATCAAATTTGTATAATTATGGCATATAAGGCACTTGATATAGCAAAGAAACTCATAAAGAGGGCGGAGTTGGATGAACCCAATGGAGGAGAGCTGATGTCTAATCTGAAACTTCAGAAGCTTCTTTATTATCAGCAGGGGTATCATCTTGCTATTATGGATTCTCCTCTTTTTGATGATAACATAGAGGCTTGGATGTATGGACCTGTTGTTCCAAATGTATATGATGCCTATTCGCGGTATGGAGCATCTCCATTGCCTATTGATAGCGATATTATTAGTATGGAGGAAGAGGAAGAACGTCTATTCAATCAGGTATATGAATCGTTTGCGGATTTTTCTGCAATTGGACTTATGAATAGGACTCATTCAGAGAAGCCTTGGCTGTCTTCGTTGCCTCATGACAGGGGTACAGTGATTTCTCAACAATTGATAAAGGAATTTTTCTTGACACAGGTTGAGTAATCATGAAGAAGCCAAAGCAAATTGCGTCCCCAAAGGTTGTTTCCGTTGAAAAGAGAATAAATAATGTAGTATTTGGCTTTTCCCAGTTGAAGAATATAAGTTTCGTGGATGCTAATAATGATAGTTTGTTTTTTCATTGAGTATCTTCAACGATTGTCTAAATTATCTTCTTTAGTTTGGGAGGATTTATATACTTCGTCCAGACATTCTTTTGGAACAGAGACTATGGATGTTGCATCTTTGAATTTAACAGCAAGAAATCTAGTACCCTCCTCGATGAGCAAGCTTCTTGTCCTGAGGGCGACAGGTTCCAATCATGTGTTTTTAGGATATCGTGAGGAAAACGTTTTCCAAGTCCTTTTCATAGAATACAAATTTGGTGATATATACAAACATTAATATTACACGCCATCTGCGGCGGCATAATGCTGGCCGAGATTCAGCAATCAACCATATATCGATAAAAAAGACCGAAGTTTCGTAAGGAAAGTAACGAGGTTCTTGCATCTTACGAGGAAGTGAATAAACCCCAGCCCCAACGGAGTGAAATTCCCACAGCCCATGGTTTCAACCCTGTGCAAAAATGTGTGTAATAATTTTTTACCCATCAGTACCGTTTTCTCAATTATTCTTCCTATCTTTGCTTCGTCAAATAAATACAATCAATGTCCTATCCAGCACTTGACATAGCGCGCAAGTTGATACAGCTTGCTGAGGATCAGTTTCGTTTTGGTGGCGAGAAGCTCACCAACATGAAGCTTCAGAAACTTATGTACTATGCTCAGGGATACCATCTTGCTGCCTTTGGCGAGAGATTGTTTGACGATGACATTGAGTCTTGGATGTATGGACCTGTTGTTCCAAGCGTTTATGATTATTACGCCAAGTACGAGGCCAACCCATTGCCAAGCGAGGAGTGTGGTCTCAAGATGACCAAGGCAGCCGAGAATCTTTTCAATTACGTATATAACTTCTTCAGAAACTTCTCTGCCATCGGTCTTATGAACAGGACTCATACAGAGAGTCCCTGGCTTGAGGCATTGCCTCACAATAGGGGTACGAAAATATCCAATGATTCTATAAAGGCATATTTTCAGACACAGCTTCCCGATTTGCTGAGAGAAAGTATCAGCAAGGATATTGATGCCTTTGCCTCGCTTCCCGAGGGGTGGGATGTTTATGGCTCTCCTGTGCCTAGCGCTGTTTCTGTTCAGAGATGTAGGGAAATTCTTGGAGGACTTAGTATTGGAGCCCTTATATATGGTGAGGTTCGTCCTACAGGATTAGGTGCTATGCATCTTGTTTTCCGTGACGGAGACAAGAAAATGGGCATTACCACTGGTGATACCTGTTTCTCTTGGTATTGTCAGCTGATTCCCAAAACACGTCCTGATGGAGAATCTTTTGTAGAGTATTCCAATGAATCCATAAGCAGAGTCTTGCAAAAAGTAAAGGAGGTTTATGGATGATGACTGAGATCTTGGATGAAGAGAGGTTTTCCCGTTGGGTTTATAAGCCTCGTTTTGTAGATGACGACGGACTTCTTAAAAAGAGTTTCATTTTTCTAAGGGAGAATATTAATGAGGAGGGGATATCAGGTCAGTTGTATGACCGATTGTCCCATGATGTTGTTGTATCTGAGGGAATCAAATTTGAGAGAAAGCACAAGAACCCTCAAAAGTCAGAAAAACTTGTTGGTTTGGCCATAGTTCCTGTTGGCGATTTGCGTGATGTAGCTATATTGCCGGATACTATTGATGTGGAGTCTGTCCCTTCCGATTATGTGTCTGAGCATGCCGAGATTCGTTTCTATTTGGATGGCGTTCTTGCTACTGGCAATACTTCAAGTCAACTGCTGGATTTTTATTTTGACGAAATTTTAAGTTTAATGGCAAATGGCTTGACGTCTATTTAATTGTAGGTACGCGTTCCTGTCATATCTTCCTCTTAATCTCCCCCTCACCCCAAACAAAACAATTTTTGTATATTTTTTGCATATTACTATCTTTGCATTGCAATAATCCAAAACTCCAAATATGAACGTAATACAAACCTCAATCCCCGGTGTGGTGATCTTAGAGCCTCGTGTCTTCTCTGATGCCCGCGGATATTTCTTCGAGAGCTTCTCGCAAAGGGAGTTCGAGGAGAAAGTGCAGAAAATCAACTTCGTGCAGGACAACGAGTCGATGTCCTCATACGGCGTGATGCGCGGACTGCATTTCCAGAGGCCGCCATTCAGCCAGAGCAAGCTCGTGAGATGCGTACGTGGCGCGGTTCTTGATGTGGCAGTCGATATCAGGAAAGGCTCGCCGACCTACGGACAGCACGTGGCCGTGGAGCTCACCGAGGAAAACCACCGTCAGTTCTTCATACCCAGGGGCTTTGCCCACGGATTCGCAGTGCTCTCTGATACCGCCATCTTCCAGTACAAGTGCGACAACTTCTACGCACCACAGGCCGACGGCGGAATCTCAATCCTTGACTCCAGCCTCGGCATCGATTGGAAAATCCCTACCGACAAGGCCATCCTCAGCGACAAGGACACCAAGCACCCATTGCTCAAGGACTTCGACAGCCCTTTTGATTTCAACGAAAATCTTTATCCTGAAATATAATTTATTAGCCCATGAAAGGAATCGTACTCGCAGGTGGCTCGGGCACAAGGCTTTACCCGATCACCAAAGGCATCAGCAAGCAGCTGATGCCCATCTACGACAAGCCAATGATCTATTATCCGATTAGCGTGCTGATGCTCGCCGGTATCAGGGACATTCTCATCATATCCACACCGTTCGATCTGCCGGGCTTCAAGCGTCTTCTTGGCGACGGCAGCGATTACGGAGTCCACTTCGAGTATGCCGAGCAGCCATCGCCCGACGGTCTCGCCCAGGCCTTCACCATCGGCAAGGATTTCATCGGGTCTGATGCTGCCTGTCTTGTACTTGGCGACAACATTTTCCACGGCGCCGGATTCACGGGAATGCTCAAGGACGCCGTCCGCAACGCCGAGCAGAACAACAAGGCGACCGTCTTCGGATACTGGGTATCAGACCCCGAGCGCTACGGCGTGGCCGAGTTCGATAGGCAGGGCAACTGCCTCTCCATCGAGGAGAAACCCGCCCAGCCAAAATCCAACTACGCAGTTGTCGGCCTCTATTTCTACCCCAACAAGGTAGTAAAGATAGCATCAGAAATCCAGCCCTCCGCCCGTGGCGAGTACGAGATCACAACCGTAAACCAGCAGTTCCTCCAGGACGGCGAGCTCAAGGTTCAGACCCTTCCAAGAGGATTCGCCTGGCTCGACACTGGTACCCACGATTCGCTTTCTGAGGCTTCCACCTATATCGAAGTCCTCGAGAAGCGTCAGGGCCTCAAGATAGCCTGCCTCGAGGGCATCGCCTACCGCAAAGGCTGGATCGATGAGCCAAAAATGCGAGAGCTCGCCAAGCCAATGCTCAAAAACCAGTACGGCCAGTACCTCCTCAAAGTAATCGACGAGCTCAAGGAAACCGGTAACCCAAACATTTAGCCCTTTGCCGCCTACGGCGACAAGATTTTATCCGAAAATTTCGACCCCGGAGAGGGTCGAGCAACGCCTATGTTAACCCATAGTAAAAAATTGAAACGAAGTTTCTATTTTTCACTATGGGTGCAGAGTCGGATACCCCCAAACAACATAATTCTTGGATAATCAAATGAATATTTTAGTAACAGGAGCCAACGGCCAGCTTGGCAACGAGATGCGTATAGTAAGCGCAGGGTCAGCTGACAAATACTTTTTCGCTGATATCCTTGAGGCCGGACAGCCAACACATATTTTGGATATCACTGATTCTGATGCTGTTGCCAATTTCGTATCAGCCAATCAGATCCAGTGCATCATCAACTGCGCCGCCTACACCAACGTCGACAAGGCCGAATCTGACGAGGCATTCTGCGAGAAACTCAACGCCGATGCGCCCAAGATTCTTGCCGAGGCTATGAAGAAGGTGAACGGCCTTCTCGTGCATATCAGCACCGACTACGTTTTCGGCGGCGACCCATACAACACACCTTGCACCGAGAGCCAGAAAGGCACTCCGACAGGCGTTTACGGCAAAACCAAGCTTCACGGTGAGCAGAACATTATCGCCACCGGCTGCAATCATATCATAATCCGCACGGCGTGGCTCTATTCTGAGTTCGGCAAAAACTTCTGCAAGACAATGCTGAACCTCACCGCCACCAAGCCTCAGCTGAAAGTTGTTTTCGACCAGGTGGGAACCCCAACCTACGCTCTCGACCTCGCCAATGCTATCTACGAAATTGTAAACGGCCGCAAGTTCGACGGCAACACTGGAATCTACCACTTCAGCAACGAGGGCGTATGCTCCTGGTACGATTTCACCAAGATGATAGCCGAGTATTCGGGACAGACCAACTGCGACATCCAGCCCTGCCACAGCAACGAGTTCCCCTCGCCCGTCACCCGCCCCTCATACTCCGTCCTCGACAAGACCAAAATCAAGACCACCTTCGGCCTCTCGATTCCATACTGGACCGACTCGCTGAAGCAGTGCATTGAAAATTTAGTAGATAGTAGATAGTAGTTAGTAGATAGTACTCACTTGATAGCCCATAGTACTCGTATCTATGATACTCGCACTATGGGTTAACGTAAGCGTTGCTCGACCCTTCCAGGGTCGTATGTTACATCGTAATATCAATGACCCCGGAGGGGTCAAGCGAAGCCTACGTTAGCCCATAGTAAAAAATTGAAACGTAGTTTCTATTTTTCACTATGGGTATTCTTCAAAATAAATATATCATGAAAAACATAGTAATCACCGGCGGTGCCGGATTCATCGGAAGTCACGTAGTAAGACTTTTCGTAAACAAGTATCCCGACTACAAAATCATAAACCTCGACAAGCTCACCTACGCTGGCAACCTCGCCAACCTGAAGGATATCGAGGACAAGCCAAACTACAAGTTCGTGCGCATGGACATCTGCGATTTCGACGCGTTCTACAAACTTATGCAGGACGAGCAGATCGACGGCATCATCCACCTTGCCGCCGAGAGCCACGTAGACCGCTCCATCAAGGACCCATTCACATTCGCTAAGACCAACGTGATGGGAACCCTCTCGCTGCTTCAGGCCGCTAAGCTCTATTGGGAATCGCTCCCCGAGAAATACGAGGGCAAGCGCTTCTACCACATCTCTACCGACGAGGTTTACGGCGCTCTCGAGATGACAAATCCTGAAGGCATCGAGCCTCCGTTCTCTACCACAGCCTCCAGCTCCGAGCATCACCTCGCTTACGGCAAGGACTTCTTCTACGAGACCACAAAGTACAATCCTCACTCGCCATACTCAGCCTCCAAGGCATCGAGCGACCACTTTGTACGAGCCTTCCACGATACTTACGGAATGCCTACAATCGTAACCAACTGCTCGAACAACTACGGACCATATCAGTTCCCCGAGAAGCTGATACCGCTCTTCATCAACAACATCCGTCACAAGAAGGCGCTTCCAGTTTACGGCAAGGGCGAGAACGTCCGCGACTGGCTCTTCGTAGAGGACCACGCCCGCGCCATCGACCTCATCTTCCACAAGGGCACCATCGCCGAGACCTATAACATCGGCGGCTTCAACGAGTGGAAGAATATTGATATTATAAAGGTGGTGATTAGAACAGTAGATAGACTTCTTGGCCGTGCCGAAGACGAGGACATGAACCTCATCACCTACGTTACCGACCGTCTCGGCCACGATGCACGCTACGCCATCGACAGCACCAAGCTTCAGAAGGAGTTGGGCTGGGAGCCAAGCCTCCAGTTCGAGGAAGGCATCGAGAAGACAGTCCGCTGGTACCTCGACAATCAGGAATGGATGGACAACATCACCTCCGGCGATTACGAGAAATATTACGAGTCGATGTATAAGGGAAGGTAACCATTCTAAGAAATTAATACGAAAAACGCTCGTGGAAAGTTAGTCTTTCTACGAGCGTTTTTTGTATATGTGCTATCCATAAGCGGACAATCTTGCTAATCCCTTACCTTCTTGAAAACCAGCACGCTGCGGTTCACATTGTAGATTGAGAGTGTCTGAACGCCGTTTCTTTCTTGAGAGAAATACTCATTATCGCCCTCTATGCGGCCAAAACCGCCAAACTGCTTGTCGTCGCTGTTGAGGATAAGCTTGTAGACACCGGCGTCGGGAACGTAGAAAGTGTAGTCGGGGATGCAGGCTGTGGGGTGGAAGTTGAACACGAAAATCAGGTTGCCCTTCTTCTCGCAGATGGTCTGATTTGCCTGGTCCATGTTCAGCTGCTGACCATACAGATCCTGCATTACGGGATACTGCTTTATAAGCTTTATGAGTGCCTCGTCGAAGTCGTTGAGGAAGTGGTATCTCAGGAATCCCTTCTCCAGCAGGCTCCACTGACGGCGCGCGTGCTGATAGCTCCAGCCGTTGCCCTCGCGTGGGAAGTCGATCCATTCCGGATGACCAAACTCGTTGCCCATGAAGTTCATGTAGGCCTGTCCGCCGTTCACTATCGTAAAGGCCCTCAGCATCTTGTGGAGGGCGATGCCTCGGTCTATTACTGGGTTCTCTCGGTTGTCGGCCATGTCGAAATACATATCCTTGTCCATCAGGCGGAAGGCAATGGTCTTGTCGCCTACGAGTGCCTGGTCGTGGCTCTCGGCGTAGGCTATGGTCTTCACCTGAGGCAGACGGTCGTTCAGTACGCCCCAGATCTGGTAGACGTTCCACTGCTCGTCGGTCTGCTCCTTCAGAATCTTAATCCAGAAATCGGGAATACCCATTCCCAGACGGTAGTCGAATCCCATGCCGCCGTCCTCCAGAGGCACTGTGAGGCCCGGCATTCCCGAAACGTCCTCGGCTATCGAAATGGCCTCGGGATTTATCAGCTTTATAAGCCTGTTGGCCAGCTGGAGATAGGTTATGGCGTCGAACTCCACGCCATCGCAGTAATACTTCCACTGGTCGTAGGTGCTGTCGCCAATCATTCCGTGGTGGAAATAGAGCATCGACGATACGCCGTCGAATCTGAAACCGTCGAAATGGAATTCCTCCATCCAGTATCTTATGTTGCTGAGCAGAAACTGTATCACCTCGTTTTTGCCGTAGTTGAACAGCTTGCTGTCCCACTGAGGGTGGTCGCCGCGGCCGCCGGGATGAGTGTAGAGGTCGTCGGTGCCGTCCAGGCGGTTGAT
The DNA here is from genome assembly GCA_045597465.1 of Bacteroidales bacterium. Taxonomy (GTDB): domain Bacteria; phylum Bacteroidota; class Bacteroidia; order Bacteroidales; family UBA3824; genus UBA3824. Next base: position 45,803 of record JAZLKG010000094.1, read on the forward strand.
GCCCTCCGATGTGTTCTTTACCGTGTGGCTGTGAACGATATCCATTATCACGCGGATGCCGTTGTCGTGGGCGGTCTTTACAAGGTGCTTCAGCTCCTCGGGAGTACCGAACCTCGAGCTTGGCGCGTAGAAGTTGCTCACGTGATAGCCGAAGCTTCCGTAATAAGGGTGCTCGGCAATGGCCATTATCTGTATGGTGTTGTATCCGCCCTTTATGATGTGTGGCAGTACGTTTTCCTCAAACTCCTTGTAGGTGCCCACGCCTTCCTTCTCCTGAGCCATACCGATGTGGCATTCATATATAAGGAGTGGCTCGTTTTTGGGTGCGTGGAATTTCTTGCGGCTCCAGCTGAATTTCTCCTCCGGTCTCCATACCTGCGCGCTGAAAACCTTAGTCTCCTCGTCCTGAACGCATCGCTTGGTGTACGCCGGGATGCGGTCCATTATGCTGCCGTCGGCTCCGTAAATGATAAGCTTGTATAGCGATCCGTGCACTAATTTATTGGCGTAGGTCTCGTCGTCCAGGAAAATCTCCCAGATTCCGTTGTCCTTCTTTGTGAGAGGGTTGGCGCTGCGGTTCCATCCGTTAAAGTCGCCAAACATGTATATCGTTCTGGCGTTTGGTGCCCATTCGCGGAGATACCATCCGTGGTCCTGCTCGCTGTAGTTGAGGCCCAGATACTTGTATTGGCCTGCAAAATCTATGAAAGTGGGGTAGTAGCTCTCCAGCTCTTTAAGTTTGTTGGTGTATCTTATGTATCGGTCGCGTACGGCGTCCTTTACGGGCTCCAGCCATGGGTCGTCCATGAGGGAGACATGTATCTGTGGTTTCTCATCGGCCAGATGCTCTTGGGAAGCCTTGGCCTTTCTTGTGCATTGTCTTTTTGCCATAATTATTTATAATTTTTGATTTTTAGTTTTTAATTTTTGATTGTTGGATTTTGATCTGGGTAAATCGCCAAATCACAGAATCGGAAATCAAAAATGCACTTTGCGAATGTAGAAAAATATTTCGCATCATACAAAAAAAATAATGAAAATATTCTTCATTTTTGCAATAATGAAACAACATTGGCGTTTTACTAATAAACAAACAAAACTGATATTCACCATAAAATCATTTGCCTATGAATGAAAGTTACTCAACAAAAAACTCTTTGAAAAACAACTATGTATCATTGGATTCGCTTAATGAGCTTGTAGGCGAGCTGGCCGATATGGAGGCTGATGTTTTCGGTTCTTTAGATAGACTGAATCTTGCTCCAGGCCAGGATGTGATGGATAAGATTTATTCTTATCTTTAGTCTGATGCGGCTTTTTCAGGCCAATTGCATGCATAGATTTTTTTTCTGACTCACCGCCGGTAGATTTTCACGATTTGCCGGCGGTGTTTTTTTTGTGTTTGCTGTTTTTTTTTACTACTTTTACGTGCTTTTATATTTTTTTATTATGAGGAGGATTACATTGATTTTTTCGTGGCTGATGTTTCTGCTTGCATGTTTCACGGCTTGCCATGAGCCCAAGCAGCCTGTCAATACTCTTGTCCGGAGTGGCCGGCAGCTGAAACCAGAGTATCAGCATATTATCGACAGTATTGTAAACGATGCCATACAGCAGCATGCCATGCCGGGATGCAGGATACTGGCAGCCATGGACCATGATATAGTTTTCGACCGCTGTTATGGATATCTGGATTATGACAGCCTTCAGCCTGTAAACGATTCCACTCTCTACGACCTGGCCTCGGTTACCAAGATGGCGGCGTCGGCCCTCGCGTTGATGGCCATGTATGATGACGGTGTCCTGAAACTCGACCGTCCGCTTGTCCAGTATCTGAGCGGCATTACCGACAATGGCGCAACCCTGCGCGACGCCTTGGCGCATCAGGCCGGTTTCCGTGTAGGGGTGCCTCTCAGGGGGCGTCTGCTTCGCGATCTCTACAAGGACTTTGCTGATGCTTCGGCCAATTATGATACCGCCGCTGCCCGTTACCGCATTGTGCAGGCCATTGCGTCTCAGGAGCTCGATTCGGCCGGCAAGTATCTGTATTCAGATTTTTTGTTCTATATTTTCCCCGAGTTTGTCAAGAAATTCTACAACAAGGATATCGACAAGTTTGTGGAATCCAGGTTTTACCATCGCCTGGGTATTAGCCCCATGTACAATCCGCTGCGGCATCAGGACTCCGGCAACATTGCCCCTACCGAGAACGACACCATCTGGCGGCGGCGCATTGTAAGGGGCACCGTCCACGACGAGGGGGCCGCCATGATGGGGGGAGTATCAGGACACGCCGGACTTTTCGGCACTGCCCGCGACATGGCTGTGATAATGCAGATGCTGCTGGACAGGGGCGAATATGGCGGCACGCGTTATATTAATCCTGAGACCGTGGACCTATTTACGGCGCAGGCTTTTGATGGCAACAGGCGCGGCCTGGTTTTCGACAAGCCGGTGATAGGCATCTCGCTCAATGGCACTCCCAGCAGGATGGCCAGCCGCAGCAGTTTTGGCCATACCGGGTTTACGGGCACTTTCGTGTGGGCCGATCCCGGAAACAGGCTTGTGTTCGTGTTCCTATGCAACCGCACCTATCCCGACCGCGGCAATATGCTCTCGCAGCTGAATGTGCGCACCAAGATCCATGATGTCTTCTACCGCAAGGATCTGCTGGCGAGGTGATTCCTGTGTTATTTTTCCCGCGTATCAGAACTGGAAGTATATGAATGGCTGAACGGTCTCGCTCTGAAGCTGCACCACCATCTGCATCACCAGTATCAGCACCAGTATCTTTATTATTATGTGGCAGCCCACAAAGCAGTCCTGGATTTTCCGGGCCCAGGCCTCAGGCACGGCGTGGCATGCGAAACCGAATGCCACCAGTATCAGCCACAGCATTCTGGCGTCCCAGAAATGCTGGATGAAGCTTATGTCGAAGTCGCTGAAAATCCTGCCCAGCATCACGAATGGCACATCGAACGCCGCCAGGGTCTCCATGCCGTTTTCGGTGTCTACGGTTATGTCCTGTGCGCGGAAAAACATCCACAGCACCACTACCAGCACAAATGTGCACAGCCATGTCAGGAATTTCGTGAAGCCGTTCTCGGGCAACACCTTCCTTGCAGCCTTGTCGATGCCCAGGGCCACTCCGTGGGCGCCTCCCCAGAGCACGAATTTCCAGGCGGCTCCGTGCCACAGTCCTCCTATGAGCATGGTGAGCAGCAGGTTGAGGTTGGTTTTCACGCTTCTGGTGATGCCGGGCATGGCCACGCAGAGCACCCATGTCATTACCACCGCGGCCACCATCAGCGATACTGTGATGCTGTAGCTGTAGCTTATCACTGATATCACTGTGCCTATGGACAGGGTGGCTATCATGAGCGGGTTGCTGTCGGTCTTGTAGGCCGCAACTCCCAGTATGCCCGCTATCGCTATGGCCGCGGTTATCCAGCCGGCCTCGCACAGCATGGCCGAGGTAAGTGTGAGTATCAGGGGCACTGATACCACCGAGAACAGTGATACTTCCCTGTTGCCGCCCAGGGGTATGTAGAGGTATTCCTGGAGCCATGACGACAGCGATATGTGCCATCTTTTCCAGAACTCGGTTACTGTGAGGCTCTTGTATGGCGAGCGGAAGTTGATTCCGAGGTCGAATCCCATCACCTTGCCTATGCCTATGGCCATGTCGGAATAGCCCGAGAAGTCGCAGAATATCTGGAGCGCGTAGCCCAGGACAGCCATCAGGTTCTCGAATCCGTTGTAGGTCTGTGGCGCCTGGAATATCAGGTCGTTGTATTGGGCTATGTAGTCGGCTATTACGGCTTTTTTTACAAGTCCGGTTATTATGAGCCACAGTCCGGTGTAGGCGGTGGTCTTGTCCACTGTGTTTTCCCTGCCCAGCTGTGGCAGGAATAGGTTGGCCTTTACTATGGGGCCGGCCACCAGCTGTGGGAAGAATGTGAGGTAGAATGCGAAGTCGAGTATGTTGCCGGCCGGCTCCACGCGTTTCCAGTATATGTCTATCATGTAGCTGATGCTCTGGAATGTGTAGAACGATATGCCCACCGGCAGGAATATCTCCTGGAGGGCGAAGTTGCTGCCTGTTATCTGGTCTATGTTCAGGATTATGAAGTTGGTGTACTTGAAGTATGCCAGCATGCCCAGGCTGGGCACTATGCCGAGTATCAGCCATATTCTCTGGGCTCGCCTGTTGTCGGAGTTATGGTGTATCTTGTTGCCTATCAGGTAGTCCAGCAGTGTCGTAAGTATCAGGAGGATAAGATACTGGCCGCTGCTCTTGTAGTAGAAAAACAGGCTGAAGGCCACTACGTAGGCGGCCACGAGCTTGCGGTTCTTGTGTACTATTATGTTGTATATTGCGTAGAATATTATGAAAAGCAGCATGAATTTTCCGCTGCTGAATATGAGCGGCTCTTCGGGATTGTATGTGAAAATCTGCGCCAGATTGTTGAGTAGTTCCATTTTTTTATCTGTTGTGATATATGTTTTCTAAAACGTCCGCTAAGGTAATGAATTTTTATTATATGATGAAAATTTTTGCAAGAAAATTATACTTTATATCGTATATTTCACGTAGATGCTGAGTTCCGATTTGTGGTTGGCGTCTATCATCTGCTGTCCGCTTGATATCTGGCTGCGGTCCCAGTATCTCCATTGCGATATCCTCATCTGTATGCTGGTCTTGGGTATTATCTGTGTGCCCAGTATCAGGTAGTATCTGATGCCGCTGTAGAAGTATGCCGGGGCCGCCATCATCATGCTTACGTCGTTTTCGTAGCTGTATATCCTGGCGTTGTATGGCGCCGAGAATATGGCGATCCTGGCCGCGGCGCTTATTGCCCGTCCCGTTTTGTATTGGGCGTTCTGGCATATCATGTATCCGTGGTCGGTGCCTGATGGGCTGCTGTGGCGGCTCCACTGGGCGGTTGTGGATATCCTGGCTCCCTGCGATGGACTGTGGGTCAGGGTTATCTTGAGGTAGCTGTTTGCTGTGCGGCCGGTGTCGGACTGCTGGCGGTCCTTGGTCTTGCCTTTTATCTGGAGGGTGGTCTGGCGGGTCATCTTTATGTCGGTCTGCCATGAGCACTCGTGGCCGCTGGTGGGCTCGCTTATGCGGTAGCTCAGCCATGGCATTCTGTATATGTCGGCCCATGCGCTCATGTATATGCTCTGGGTTATCATGATGCTGGCGCCGCAGTAGATGCCTTCCTCGTTGCCCACGCCTGTGTTTTGCGAGTATGACGATGCTTTCATGGCGCGGTATTCCTTGGAGTATGCCCTCTGCATTATGGTGAGCCTTATGTTGTTGGATGGGGCTATGTCCATGTAGTTGATGGTGGCCAGGTGGCGGCGGGCGTCCATTGCGGTCTCGCCGTATATGGATATTGTCTTGTAGCTGTAATGGTACGATGCGGATACCTCCAGTCCCTTGCGCATTGTCCACATGTTGGCGTGGCGTATCTCGTCGGGTGGAGTCAGGGTCTTGTCGTAGGCCGAATAGTGGGCGGCGGCTCCTATCATCAGCTTTCTCATTATGTGGGTTGCCATTATTCCGGCGTGGGTCTCGCGCAGGTTGTCCTTCCGGCTCAGCTCGGTGGCTGTGCGGTGCATGCCGTCGGTCTTTATGGACTGGAATGTGTGCCTTCCGTTGCATGTGGCGTCGGTGAGGTTGGCTCCGGCAAATGCCGATATCATTGTCTTGCCGGCCATTACTGATGCTCCGGCTCCCCTTATGAAGCTGGTCTCGTTGGTGGAGGTGTATTCCCTTATGCTGTGGGTCTGCTGTGAGATCCTGATGCCCTGGGTCTGTCTGCCCATGCCCATGCCTCCGCCGAGTATCAGCCCCTGTCCAAAACTGGCCTTCAGGTCGCCGGCCACAATTTTTTTCAGCCTGCCCATGTTCTCTATTTTCAGGTATCCCGAGTTGAAGTCGAATCCGTATTTCCTGTCCCTGAATCCTATGGACTCGCCGGCGTCTTTTTCCATGGTGATGCCCCATGCGATGCGGTTTCCGGCGTTGTAGCGGTATCTCAGGGTCCATGCCGTGGCGTTTCCGTCGTAGTATCTATGTCCGTCCTGGTCGGCAGTGTATCCCTTCTGCCTCTCCAGTATGGTCTTGGTGCTGGATGATATTGAGTGCTGACCGTTCTGCATCAGCTCCCTTATTGTTTTGGGGCGTTCCTGATGCGCTGAGTCAGCCTTTATGAGCCTGGATATCAGTTTTATGTTGTCGTCGCTCTCGTTCAGGATGGTCTTTATCTCGGCTATGCTTGCTATGGATCCGTATTGGTCTTTGTATTCTGAGATTCTGCGTGCCTGTATTCCGTTTATGGCCGGTATCTGCATCAGCTGGTATGTGTCCGATGAGTTTATGTCTATTGGGTTCTGATACTGCTGTATCAGGTATTCGCTGTTTATGATTGAGTTTTCGATATCGGCGTCGTCGCCACCCTCGGCTGCGTTTTCCAGTATCCGCTCTATTATGTCTGTTGGGTCTTGTTCCTGGGCCGATGCCTGGGTGCAGTGTGCCGATAATGCGCATATCATGGCCGCGATGGCTGTTGTTGATAGTCTGGGCATGTAGATTGTCTGTTTGTTGTTGCCTGTTTTGGAAAAAAAGAAATCCGGTCAACAACGCATGGTTGCTGACCGGATTCCGCGGGCCTGTTCAGCCTTGCTTTGGTGTTACTCCGATTTGATGCCTGTAACCACGGTAACGCAGCCATTTGCCGATGGTTTGTTGCCTGTGATGGGCACCTTTACGTAAATCTTTACGCGCTGGTTGTTTTTTCTGTTCTCGTAGTCGAAGTATGGTGGGAAACCGTTCTTGCTGCTGTCGAATATTGTGTCGCCCTGCCATGATTCCACCACGAAGAAAACGTCCTTGGGCATCGAGTTGTCGGCCTTGGCTATGAATCTGTATGTTATGCCTTTGGGCAGAGATCTGAATATCAGCATGTCGTCGCCCTCGTTTAGTTTTACCGAGTTGTACTTGCCGGATATTATGAAGTTGTCGTTGCCGTCGTTCAGCAATGGCAGCACCTCGTTTTCTGTAAACTCGTTGCACTGCGCCATGCATGGAGCTTGCCAGAGCACCATCATTGCTATTATGGCCATTATGCTTATTCTTAAATTATTCATATCTATAGTATTTTATTGGATAAAGATTATATGTATATTGTTGATTTACTGTAGTATTTCTGAAAGTCAGAAATGCGGATTTATTGAATAACGGAGGATCTTATCTCGCTGACAGCCTCGTCGAGTTTTTTGATTTTCTCCAGGTCGAGGTCTTCGCCTATGGATTCGAAAGCCTTGTTGAGCTCTTTCATGCGGTCTTCCATCTTGGCGATGTTGTTGTCGCTGTTGAATAGTGACAGCATTCCCATTAGGTCTTCCAGCGTGTATCTCTGTCCCTGTATAATGTCCTTTACGTCGGTGCTGTGCTTGTTCAGGTCTACCTCCTGGAGCATCTTCAGGGTTATGTGGAGGCTCTCGAGCCATCCGCCTACTATTACTGTGGAGGCTATCTCGGCGCGCTCCTGCTCTTCCAGGAAGTTGGTGCTGCGGCTATAGGAGTCGGATACTATTCCCACAATCTTGTTTTTGTTGTTTATGTTCTCCTGTATTGTGGTGATAGTGCTGTCGTTGAAGAATCCCACGATACCCAGCTGCTCTGCCAGTTTTTTCACTGCGGCCAGATAGTCGATTACAGCCTGGTTTTGCTCGTAGAGGGCGCAGAAACTCAGGTCGGCAGAGTATATGCCAAGATTCATGGCCTGGCTGGATGCCGTGTTGTACTTGTCGACGTTGGATGCCTTGTTGAGCACGTCGCCGTTGAATTTCACGCCGAAAGTCTCCAGCGTGGTGGCTGTCTCTATCGGTGATGGCAGTGCGTAGAATACTGCCTTGGCCTGGTTGAAAGCCTGTTGCTGCTGCTGGCTCATCTCGGCTGGCTGGTTGTTATTGCTGGTTTGGTTGCCGTTGTTGCCTGTCTGTGTGCACGATGCCAGCATGGCTGCGGCAAATGCCAATGGCAATAGTCGGATTATGCTTCGGTTTTTCATTTTCTATAAAGTGTTTATTTGATTACTTCTGCAAAAATATAAAACATATTTCTAATAATCAAGAATTCATTTGGTTTTTATCTCAAAAGAATTACTTTGCCTACTGTGTGGTAAAACTGGCCATCGCGCAGCGTTATCTTGGCCTTGTATACGTACAGGCCTGGAGGACAGTGTATTCCGCCTCTCTTGCCGTCCCAGCCGTGGTTTATGTCGGTGCTATTGAACATTACGTTGCCCTTGTGGTTCAGTATTACTATCTCGTATTCCTTCACATCGCCGTGTATGGGCTCGAATGTGTCGTTGATGCCGTCCGAATTTGGCGAGAATGCTGTCGGGAACACCACTATGGGATGTGTGGTCACCACCACGGCGCCCTTTACCACTGCGGTGTCGGAGCAGAAGTGCTCGGTGGTCACTATCAGCGATATGTCGTAAATGCCGTCCTTGGCATATTCGTGGATGGGCTCCCTGAGTGTTGATGTCTGGCCGTCGCCAAACTTCCACAGGAATTGCGAGTTGCCTGACGATTCGCTCTCCAGCTTCAGCACCTGGTTGGCATACAGTGTGTCGTGGCTTTGCGAGAATGCAGCCGTTGGCTTGTTGTATACCTGGATGTTTTTGGTGGCCGATGTGGTTGTGCCGCAGTCTCCGAACAGTGTGAGTATTACATTGTAGCTTCCCGGCGACTTGTATGTGTGCTGGGTCTCCAGGGCATTGTATAGGGTAGTGCCGTCGCCGAAATCCCACAGACACGAGTCGGTGTTTTCCGATGTGTTCTCAAACTTGAATGTTACGGGCTCGCATCCCTCGGTTTTGTCCACCTTGAACGATGACACTATCTTGCGGCCCTCTATCTTCAGGCTGTGTTCGGCAGAGGCCTCGCATCTGCCGTCGGTCTCGGTAAGTATTATGTTGTAGTATCCGCATGTGGCGTATTCGTGGTAATACTCGTCTATGTTGTCGGAGGTGTTGCCGTCGCCGAAATCCCAGTGTGCCGTTGTGTGGTTCTTGCTGGTGTTCAGTATCGTAGCCACATTGTTGGGCCATGTAAGGCTGTCTTCTATTATCATGAAGTCCACCCTTGGCTGTGGGTAAACCTTTATGAACACCGATGCAGTGTCGGTGCATCCGCCCGAGTTGTTTATCACCAGGCTGGATGTTATCTTGTAGGTCTGCTCCTCCAGTGTCGGGTTTACCACGCTGTGGCTTGTTGGGCCCGTGCGGTTGAATATCATGTCGCCGTTGCTTATGGTGTAGTTGGCCAGGCCTTCGTGCTCCTGGGTAATCACGATGTCCAGGGGCGAGCATCCCTCGTATACGTCCAGGTGGAATCCGGCCTTGTTGTCGGGTCGTGTGAGTATTATTGGGCCGCCGCTTATCTGGCATCCGTTCAGGTCGCGTACATACACGGTGTAGGTGCCTTCGTCGAGCTTGGAGAATACTCCCGAGTTTTCCTGCCAGTTGGTCCTGTCAAGCGAGTATGAGTATGGCCTTGTGCCGCCCAGAGCCGACGACAGTATTCTGCCGGTATTGCCCTCGTGGCAAGCCAGGTCTTCGCCCTCGGCCTGTACTGTGAGCCTCTGTGGTCTTGATATCCTTATCTCGCGGCTGTATGAGGCCTCGCAGTTGTGGGAGTCCCTTACCTTTACGTTGTATACTCCCTCGCCCAGGTTGTCGATGGTGCCAGGCTTGTGTTTCCATGTTTTGCCGCCATCCAGCGATACTGTGTAGCCCTCGCATCCGCCCCAGGCGCGCGCCTCTATCTCGGCGTTGCCGTCTTCGTAGCAGAGTATCTCCCTGGTCTGCTTGGCCTCGAAACTTACCTTGCTTGGCTCGCTGAGAGTCACATAGGCGTCGGCCTTGCAGTTTTTGGCGTCGGTGGCTATCAGCTCATACTGGTTGGCGCCCAGGTTGTTGAACACTCCGTCCTGGTTTTCCTGATAGTAGTTGAAACCGGCTGCCGATATCGTGATAGGCTCCACACCGCCCTTGGTGACTACTTTTATGTATCCGGTCTTGTCGCCGTGGCATGTAAGCACGTCCACCGAGTCTATCTTGTCTATGGCAAACTCGTCGGGCTGGGTTATGGTGAACCTTCCCTCCAGCGAGCATCCGTACTTGTCCTCCAGGCGGTACTTGTAGTTTCCGGCCTTCAGGCTGGCGAACTGTCCGTCATAGTTGTTGGGGTTTGGCGAGTCGTTCAGGAAAAACTTGTAAGGGAAGTTGGTCTGATACGCCCTGCCTCCGGTGGCGTTTATGGTGTACGATCCAATGCTCTGTCCGTAGCAGTCCTCGTTTACGGTGCTGGTGGATACTATCCTCATCTCGTCGGGCTCTTCTATCTCGATGCCTTCCCTCTTTACCGAGCATCCCCTCTCGTCGAAAACCACCAGGTCGTATTTTCCGGCCTTCAGTCTATTGAATCTGCCGTTGTTGCTTACAAAGCTGTTGGCCATGTAGGTGAGGTTTCCTGTGCCGCCATGTGCCTCAAACGATATCGATCCGGCGCTTGCGCCCTTGCAGCCCTGCACCTCGCTGTAGTTTATGTTGCTGATGCTTATCTCGCTTGGCTCCGATATGGTCTCGGGCATGGCTGTCACAAAGCATCCGTGCTCGTCCTTCACCATTGGCAGGTAGTTGTTGCCTCCGGGCAGGCCGCTGAATGTGACCTCCTTCTGGAATGTCTCGCCGCCGTCGATGGAATAGTAATATGGCGTAACACCGCCCTTGGCGCCCAGTATGATGCTGCCGTTGCTGTCGCCGTAGCATCCTGTTACCGGGTATGTGTTTATGGTGAGGAATTCCAGCTCGTCGGGCTCGTATATCGTTATATTGTTCTTGTAGGCCAGGCATCCGTTGGCGTCCTTTACCGAGAAGTCATAAGTCTCGGCTCCCAGGTCCGATATTGTCGGGGTGATCACATACCTGAAGGTCCTCTCGTTGTTGCGGCTGAATCCGTAGCTGTATCCGTCCATTCCGCCGTTGGCCTTCAGGGTTACCGAGCCGCTCTTCTCGCCGTGGCATTTCACGTTTTCCACGCTTATGCCGGTTATGGTGAGCTCGTCGGGCTGGAATATCTCCAGCTCCTTCTTTTCGGCCTTGCATCCCTTGGCGTCGCGGGCCTCCACAGTGTATTTGCCGGCGGCCAGCTTGTCGAAGGTGCAGCTCTCCATCCTTGGGGTGCTGATGCTGCTGGCAAAACCGTCTATGGAGTAGGAGTAGGGCAGGGTGCCGCCGTTGGCCAGGGCGTATATTATGCCCTCCCTGTCGCCGTAGCAGCGTATGTCGCCGTCGAATTTCGATGTGCTTGCTATCTCGAACTTGGCCGGCTGGCTCAGCACTATCTGTTCCGATATGGCGTAGCATTTTTTCTCGTCCACCACATAGGGCAGGTATTCTCCGGCAGCCAGTCCGTAGAAGTCTTTGCTGTCCTGCAGCTTGCTGAGTTTGGCGTTTACCTCGTACCTGAGGCTTCCTGTGCCGCCCTGTGCCGATATCTCTATGTGGCCGGTCTTGTCGCCGTAGCAGTTTTCCACGTCGTCTACCTGGACGCTTGTTATCTCCAGCTTCTCAGGCTCTTTTACCTCCACGGTAACAATTTCGGTAAGGCATCCGTTGGCGTCCTTGCACCTGGCCTTGTATTTTCCAGCCGCCAGTCCCGTGAACCTGTTGGAGGTCTCGTATGAGATTCCGTTGTCGATGGAGTATGTGTATGGTGAGGTGCCGCCATAGGCGCTCAGGAGTATCTGTCCGTTTTTGTCGCCATGGCATCCGTCCACGGCCACCGGGCTTACGCTTTCGTAGTTGAACTCGTCGGGCTGATATATCACCACATTGGAATCCAGCTCCCTGGTGCATCCGTTCTTGTCCTTTATCACAATCTGGTAGGTGCCGGCGGTAAGGCCCGAGAACGAGTTTAGGCTGTTATGGTATGTTCTGCCGCCATCCACCGAGTAGTCGACGGGTGCGTTGCTGGTGCCGAAATTGGCCGATATGAATATGTTTCCGGTATTGTCGCCGTAACAGCGGTCCACGTGCTCCACCTCCACTCTGGCTATCTCAAGCAGCACATCCTGGCCAATGGTGACGGTCTTGGGCTCCGATATGCAGTTTTCCCTGTTGCGCACCACAACCCTGTAGTTGCCGCCCGCCAGTCCGTTGAACTTGTTGCTGTACGAGAATGTCACTCCTCCGTCTATGGAGTATTCGTATGGCAGCTTGGAGGCGTCGGCGCCCCATTCGGTCTCCCTGGCGTTTATCTCCATCTTGCCCGAATTGTCGCCGTAGCATGTGAGGTCGGATACCTGGGCGTCCACCTCTATCTCGGGTGGCTGTTTCACCTGCACACTCAGGTCTATGGCCTTGCAGCCCGACTGCACGTCGGTCACGAAGGTGGCGTATGTGCCGGCCTTCAGCTCGTTTTTCCTATACGTGGTGTTTGACGATTGCTCGTATGTGACCTCGTGGTCTATAGAGTAGAGGTATAATGGACCGCCGCCCAGGGCCTCCACCTTCACCGATCCGTTTTTGCTGCCGTAGCAGCTGGCGTCCGTTACTGTGGTCCTGAGCACGAAATCCTCTATCAGGAGGTTGTCGATGGCAATGTTGGGCGACTTGCTGCCGTTGTTCTTTACGGCTATCTTTATCTCCACGCTGGGCTTGCCGGCGTATCTCGACAGACATGAGTTCAGCTTGTACCACTCGTCGCCCTTGTTTTCGTACTGAGTTATCAGGTCGCGGAAATAGTAGTCGCCGGTCTCGCGGGCCGATATGGTGATTGTTGCGCCGTCGCCCTTGGTCCATAGGCTGTAGGCGTAGAGGCTCATCATGGGGTTTTGCATCTGGCTGAAATCGAATGTCTTCACCATGGCCACCTCCTTGCCGGGCACGGGATGGTCCACCAGGTTCACGTATGCGTAGCCTGACCCTTCCTGGGCGGCATCAGGGCCTGTGATAAAGCCCTCGCTGTCGGTCTTGCGGGCGGCGTTGCCCTGACCCACAATCCATTCGGCGGCCACTCCGGAGGTGTTTTCCCAGCCGTTGAGCCCATTGTTGAATCCCCAGCGGTATGGGAATGTGTTTTCCTGCGACAGCGCGCTGTGGCACACTCCGCACAATGCAAGTATCGATAATATGGTAAATATGCGAATTCTCATAATTGTAAGCAGCAGTTTTTTCAATTTGCAAATTTATATAAAAAAGACGTATTAAAATTCTAATTTGTTGCTCTTTAATAATTTTTTTTTGCCGGGGCTGCTTTTAAGGGCAAAATGTTTCAGAATAAACGAAAAATTATATATTTTCGCAGTCCATAAAAATTACAATATCACGTATGTCTTTCACAGTCCGAATCCTGGGATGCGGCTCGGCCCTTCCCACCACATACAGGAATGCCTCCGCTCAGGTGGTTCAGTACAACGGTGCCCAATACCTTGTGGATTGCGCCGAGGGCACCCAGATGCTCATGCGCAAGTACAAGGTGAGGTTTGCGTCGCTAAACCACATCTTCATATCGCATCTGCATGGCGACCATTTCTATGGATTGTTCGGGCTGCTGTCGTCGCTCAGCCTCATGGGCAGGCGCGGCACGGTTTACATACATTGTCCTGCCGGGCTCAAGGAAATGCTCCTGAGTCCCACGTCTCCGCTCAATCTCGACGAGATGGACCTGAACCTGGAGTTTGTGCCGCTCGATCCCGACGGATTCTCCCTCACATTCGAGAGCCGCAGGCTGGAGGTCTACAGTTTTCCCCTCAAGCACAGGATACAGACCTGGGGCTTCCTTTTCCGAGAGAAGAAGCATCAGCCCAATATCCGCAAGGAGGCCATCACTCAGTATGGGCTGTCGATAGCCGAGATTGTGGCCATAAAGGACGGCGGCGACCTCAGGCTCAGCGATGGCACCATAATCCCGAACAGCGAGCTTACCATACAGCCGCCCCCGCCAAGCAGCTATGCCTATGTATCCGACACCATAAAGCTGGATTCCATTGTGCCCCACATACAGGGCGCCACTGTGCTCTACCATGAGGCCACCTATGACAACTCGCTTGCGCAGCGCGCCGTTGAGACATTCCACAGCACTGCCGGACAGGCCGCCGAGATGGCTGTCGCCGCCAATGCCGGAATGCTGGTTCTCGGCCATTTCTCGGGTCGTTACCGCTCGGTGAAACTTCTTGAAAACCAGGCTCGGAGCTTGTTCCAGAATTCTGTGGCCGCCTGCGACGGCATGGAGATTGTTATCAAGGAGTGATATAGTTTGCCACGCGTTTCATGTCGGAATCGCTGAATATGCCCAGTTCCACAAGGTGCCTGGCTTCCAGCGGGCCTGTCTCGTCGCGCATTGCTGCTATCCTGTCGGCTTTCTCCTGGGTGAAATATGGATTGGCAGCCATCTCGGCGGCAGATGCTGTGTTTATGTTTATGAGCCTGCGCTCCACGCTGTGGCATACGTAGAATAGAGATTTCAGCTTGTTGCCCCTCTTGCTGCCTATCACGTCGGCTATCTGCCATGGCGCATAGTAGAATCCGGCCCTCTGGCGGAAGTCTATGATTTCCCCGGCCTCGGAATCGCTCAGCCCCATGTCCACAAGTCCTTGATGGTCAATGGTGTTGAGGTCGCGGATCTTGCCGCCGCCAGTAAGGCTGTCCAGATTTATCTTTATGTGGTTTTTTATCCTCCCGTATGCCTTGCTGTCCACGCAGTAGGCGTCGGTTATGTCCTCGGGCACATAGAATTTCTTGCCCTTTTCCCTGTAGTTTACAAACGATTGAGCCTGTTTCTGGCTGAAACCCAGTTTCATGAAATCCTCTGCCGATATGCTGTTGGGGTCGAAATCGAAACACACTGTGGCCCTGATGCTGCTGTCATTCTGCCGGATTGTGGTTTCCTTTCCGGTGCTGATGCCTGCTGTCTCTGATGCCTGCTTTCCTGAGTTGGGCCTGGATGTGGCTGCTATGCTTATGTAGGGCTTGAGTATCCGGTACTGCATCGACCTTATTCCATACATTTTCCTGAAATCGTCAGGCTCTGCGAAACGTCCTCCGTTGTCCCTGTATTTCATGATGTTGCCGGCTTGCTTGGCTGTAAGTCCCAGGCTTATGAGCTGCTCCTTGGATGCGGTGTTGGGGTCGAATGCGAATAGGGCTATGGTGTCGTAGCGCTTTATTATATATGCGTCGAGCCTGGACAGGGTGTCAGCCTCCTCCATACTCCTGTATATGCTGTCGAGGGCTGCCAGGCGGTCTGCCATGGAGCTGTCGGCAGCAGTTATCTGGCTTATGTCGCTGGCCTGGGGCTTTAGGAATGACACGATGGTGTCTGTTGCCCATAGCGCCGCTATTATGCCGAGCAATATCCATATATGGCGTTTGTCTTTTGCCGATATGCTGTTTATGAACGAGTTGTTCAGTCGGTTGAGAATGTTTGACATTTTTGTTGTTTTTTTATTGTTTTATCTTATCTCGAAATGCCTGCTGGTGCTGTTGCCCTGTCTGTTGGTGATGGTGATGGTGTGTGTGCCGGCATCAGGCATCAGCGATATCTTGTGGATATCCTCGGTGGCCGATATGTAGTCGTTGTCGAGATGCCAGAAAAGCCTGTCGCCCGGGTTTCTGGAGCTGGCCTCTATCACCATGGCCTGCCTTTTTCCGTCGAATCCCTTGGGCAGGAAAATCCTTACGCCCTCCTCGGGGTATATTATCTGTATGGGCATGTCGCCGTCTGAGTTCTTGGCACCGTCTTTCATTGGCGGCAGTGTCTTGTAGCCGCTGTGGTGCTGGCGGTAGTAATATTCCATGGCCGGGGGCAGGGCAAACCATTTTTTGTGGATAATGTCACCGGGGGCCTCGCTGTCGGCTGTCACTCTGTATTTCCCGCTGGCGTCCAGGTGTATCATCCTGCAATACGGGCATGGGGCGGAATTGATTCCCGCTGCGGGTATCAGCTCCTCCACAGTATCGGGGCAAAGGTCTGTGGCCAGATGCCCGCTGTTTTTGCAGACAGTGGCGCGTATCAGCTCGTCGTATGGCACTGGAAACTGTCCTCCCTGCCTGGGCAGTATTTTCATGATGTCGAAGAGTATTGGCGCGGCCGCAGTAATTCCCACCAGTCCCGGGCGGCCCTCTCCGTCGGCGTTGCCTGCCCAAACGCCCACCACGTAGTTGCCGCTGATGCCTATTGCCCAGGCGTCGCGGAATCCGAAACTGGTTCCGGTTTTCCACGCCACGGTCCTGTTGGAGCCAAACATTTCGTGCGAGGTCTCGTTCTCGGGCCTCTCCACGGTGGTAAGGGCGTTCAGGGTGTGGTATATTGCTGATGCCGACAGTATGCTGTGGTCGGTGGCGGCGGTATCAGCTCCAGGATTATTCTCCTGAACCGTGCATACGGGCGGCGTGTAGCATTGGGCCATGTACATGTTGCCGTGCGATGTGTAGAAGTATAGGCTGCGGGCCATGGATGCGTAGGCGCCGCACAGCTGCCAGAGACTGGCCTCGCATCCGCCAAGTATCAGCGACAGGCCGTAATGCTCGGCGGATTTGTTTACGGAGCTGATGCCGGTTTTCTGGAGTATGTGGATTAGTTTCTGACCGGAGTATTGCTGGAGCATCTTTACGGCCGGCACGTTCAGCGATCTGGCCAGGGCCCGGGATGCCGGCACCGCGCCGTCGTAGGTGAGTCTGTAATTCTTTGGCATATAGCCTGATATCTGCGTGGGGACATCAGCCACCAGCGTATTGGGCAGCATCAGGCCCTCGCTAAGCATTGCGCAGTATAGGAAAGGCTTCAGGATGCTGCCGGTGCTGCGCTTAGCCTGTATTATGTCCACGCTGTTGCCGTCCAGCTGCTCGCGGCCCTTCACGGGTTTGGTGTTGCCGATGTAGCTGACAA
This sequence comes from Bacteroidales bacterium, assembly GCA_045597465.1. GTDB lineage: Bacteria > Bacteroidota > Bacteroidia > Bacteroidales > UBA3824 > UBA3824. The sequence goes on from JAZLKG010000094.1 coordinate 62,780, forward strand.
CGCGGCCGCTGCGCACCTCCATTATCAGCACCGCTGCGTTCTGTATTCCGTTGGCCCTGAGGTCGCTTATGTGGCGGTCCAGAATGTTCTGAGCCTTGGCTTGGGTGGATGCGCAGATGGTGGTTTTTATGTAGTGGCGGCTGTCCTTTTTTTTCTGTAGGGCTGATACGTGCGCCAAGAGGTGGGGCGCTGTCTGCGGATAGGGTCGGGGTGCCATCGGAAGCGGCTCCTGCTGTGCCAGAAGACAGGTCTCCTCTGATATTGTGCCGTTGTCCAAGAGCTTTTGCAGCAGTGCGTTGCGCTTCAGCATCAGGGCCTCGCGGTTTCGTGACAGGTGTATGAGCGCGGGATTGTTGGGCAGCACGGCCAGGGTGGCGCTCTCGGCCCATGACAGGGTGCGCGCCGGGCGTCCGAAATATCTCTGGGCGGCGGTCTCCAGGCCCACGGTGTTGCCGCCGAAGGGCGCGTGGCTGGCATACATCAGCAGTATCTCGTCTTTGGAATATCTGCACTCGAGCCTCAGGGCCTGAAACGCCTCTGATATCTTGGCCCATACTGTGCGTTCCCTGTTGTTGGAAATCCTGACGGTCTGCATGGTGATGGTGGAGCCTCCGCTTACTATGCGCATCTGGCTGATATCCTGATATATGGCTCTTGCCATGGCCATCAGGTCTA
>JAZLKG010000095.1:0-9832 GCA_045597465.1 Bacteroidales bacterium
AAACGGCGGATTGCCGACTATGTAGTTGATTTTCTGAGGATCGGCCAAGGTTTCCCATTTGGTGGTGAGGGCGTTTACGCAGTGAATCGTGTCTATGCTTGCAAGCGGAAGTTCGGGCAGGCTGTTGCCGATAATGGAGAATGTCTCGTGCAACATTTGATTTTGCGCTATCCAGAGCGCAGTTTTGGCAGTATCTACCGCAAAATCGTTTATCTCGAATCCGTGCATCTGGCTCAGGGAAACCTTTATGGGATTTCCGGGCAGGGAATGGCCAAGTGAACGGAGTTCGTAGAGTATCTTGTTTTCCAGACGCCTCAGTTCCATATATGTATATGTGAGGAAGTTGCCCGATCCGCAGGCGGGGTCGAGTATCTGTATCTCAGAGAGCCTTTGCTGAAAGCCGATGAGCCGTGAGGTCTTTTCCGATGGCTCGTTTATCTGCATTATTCTGGCAAGATCGTCCCTCAGCGAGTTTAGGAAGAGCGGACCTACGGCCTTGTTGATATTCTCGGCAATAGTATAGTGCATACCACCCTCACGACGGCTCTTCGACGAAAGCGTACTCTCGAACATTGAGCCGAATATTGTAGGATTTATCGGACTCCAATCGAACTCCAGCGATATTCTCTGTGTGATATTGAAAGCGATATTCTCCCTGAGTCTCGGTATCGGATATTCCTCGGCAAAAAGTCCGCCGTTGGTGTATGGAAACTCGTTAAGGCTGTGCTCGTCGGGGTCGCGGCGGTCATTAGGGGTATTAAGCACACGGAACAGTTCCTTGATATGGAGGCGGAACTCGTCCTTATCGTTGTTGTATTTTTTCAGGTAATTGCCAAACATATCCTTCTTGCTAAATACCAGCGAATCCTCGGCATATACGCAGAACACAAGCCTTACGCAGAAAATGTTTATCTGACGCAGTAGGGCTGGAGTAAGTTCCTCTTTTGTGTAAAGTTTGGTGATATCAGAATACACCTCACCAATAAGAGCCGCGGCGTTTTTCGATACGGCAACCTCAAGGGCCGACACAGTGGAGCCTGCATCGAGAAGGAACTTCAGACGGTGGTAATTCTTGGAAACGCCGTCTTCTGTAAATGGAATTATTGTAGGTGGCTCCAGAGGCTTGTTGCGGTCGTGTATCTCTATGGTGCGGAAGTTGGAGCAAACGATAAACTTTGCCCTCTCGTCAAGGGGGAGCCAGTTGTCGTATCGGACGGCCTGTTCAAATGGAGTAAGCCTGGAGCCATCGCTCTGAGTCTCAGGCTTGTTGAGGTCTATCTTGCTGGATTTCTGCTCTATCATCACGCGCGTGCCGGCTATGTATCCGTCAATGAACTTGGTATTGCCACTGGCGGGATCCTTCACCTGTTTCTCATATTCGATATAATTCTTGGGGTCGATGGAATTGTCGAGGCATTTCAGGATAGAGTTCCAGAATTGCTGGGTCTTTCCCTTCTCGTATCCATCCACACTGTTCCAGAATTTTGTCTGGATTATCAGGTTCTGCTTTATTTCGCGGTCAGTGAGCATTGGCAAATACATTATTGGTTATTGATTTTGCAAATATAATTAATTTTTGGATATAATGACAAAAAAGAAGGTCTATGGGTCAAATTGCAGGATGAGACATAGCCTATAATTCATATTGTCAATATGTTATAGCATTTGAAAACTTTCAGCGAAAAAATGAGGTTGGCAAACGCTCAATAGGTCAAATTGCAGGGTATTGGTTTAATTCACTGATATATTTAATTTTACGAGAATTTAAACCTCAAAAAATAAATTTAAGTGAATAAAAGCAAATGTCCTAAAAATGGCAGAAGAACTGAAAGACGGCATCACAGCCGAACTCATCAAGGCGATGAAGGACCGCTACGCCGATCTGAAAATCAAGAGCGCCAAGAACGGCAAGGTCTATGAGTTCCGAAACAATATTTTGACAGAAGGCGACGGCAGCATTCTGGCCGCCGCGCCTATGTTGAAATTCGACAGGACAAAAAAAATCACCGCCACAACTATTGCGGGCAGTGACAATACTGTGGTGGAGGATATGGGACTCAACCAATGGGAGGTTACAATGAGTGGCATCCTCGTGGACCTGTCCAATCATCAGTATCCTTCAGCCAAGATGAAACAACTGAGGGAACTCTTTGAGACTCCCGACGTGTTTGAGATTCTGGAGTGCCAGGTAATGACCGACCTTGGGATAAGCTCAATCTATTTCGATCATCTGAATAATCTTCAAGTAATGGAGGATTATCCTGATACAGTGAAATACGAATTAAAAGCCAAGAGTCTGTCTTCTTCAATACTCATCAGTGATTGAACTGTGGAGTATAAGTTACCAGTTTGACAGAAAAGTCCGCAGAAGCCCTGTTGACTATCGCAATCTTAAGAGGGGCGTTGTAGGTCACTTTGCGAAACTCCAGACAATGAGGAAAGGAATGAGTAATCATCCTTACCTCCAAGTCCTCGCAAGCATCCACGATTTCCACAAAGAAATCGGCGAGGAAAGAAGATTCCACAATCTCCACGTCACCGTAAAGATTGAAAGTCTTACCGGTAGCCTTGTTGGTGATAGTACAGTTGTCCTTATCGATAATCACCTTGCCGAGGTCAACCTTCTGCGCCATTGCGCAAACTGCCATTGCAAACAGGCAGAATGTCAAAAGTAGTCTTTTCATAGTATTAAAACTTGTTTAAAGTGAATTTAAACACATAACGCAGAAAACTGAAATGTATTACACCGCAAGCGCAAAAGTCACCATTGGCAAGCTGACAATCGACGGACTCACCGAGCTCACCATTGAGCGGAGTGTGGACACCATAGGCACCACGGCCAAACTCACACTGCCGCGCAATATGCCAGTGGGAGGCAACAGGAAGATACTCGATATCATCAAGAAAGGCGACCCTGTAACCATAGACCTCGGCTACAACGGCGAGATGGCTACAGAGTTTTCCGGCTATCTCTCCGCCATTGGCGACGGCACGCCATTAGTGCTGGAGGTTGACGACGCCTGGTACAAGTACAAGCACGCCGACCACATTACCAAGAGTTACAAGAGCGTAACCCTGGAGCAACTCCTGAAAGACCTTTTCCCCGGCTACAAGATAGAATGTATCGACTACACATTCTCGGGAGGCTACATAATGAAAGACGTAACCCCATACGCCGTAGCCAAGAAGATAAAGGAGGAAGTCGGCTTCTGCATAAGGCTGAGCGAGGCCTCCAAGTCGATAAGCTGTTTCTGGGCATACGACTTCAAGGGATACAGCAACCACACCTACGCATTCGGCACACGCGACGGCACACTGCTGAAAAGTCTGGCCAGCCGCCGACTGATGCCAAACATAGCGGCCAACAACCTCAGATTCGTAAAAAAGGACGACCGCAAGCTGTTCATCACAGGCAAGGCACGGCAGAAAGACGGCAAGGTGATCACCGCCACCGAGGGCAAGGACGAGGACGGTGCCGAGCGCAGGACTATGAACTTCGGATCGGAAGTGAAAACCGAGGCCGAACTCAAGAAACGCATAAAGGCCGAACTCAGCAAGCACAGCTACGACGGCTACGAGGGTTCCGTAACCGGATTTGGGACACCCCGTACAATGCCCGGCGACACACTCTCACTCATAGACAGCGAGAACCCCGAGCGTGAGGGCAAGTATCTGATAAAGGACGTCAAGATAACATTCTCACAGAATGGCTGGAGAAGGGAAAACACATTAAGCTACAAGATATGAACGCAGAGGAGAATCTCATAAGACTGATACAGACTATCGTAAAGAAAACGGCAGTAGGCGGATTCATTGTAGGCGAGGTAACCAAGGTTGACAAGCAACAGCACACCTGCGATATCAGCGCCGACGGACTTGACCTCTACGACTGCCGTCTCTCGTCGATAACGGCTGAAGGTTCCGGCACACGCGTGGTGGTGTTCCCCGAGATTGGCAGTATGGTGGCGGGCGTAGCCACAGCCGACCTGAAAGACGTGCTGATATGCAACTGCTCCAAGGTGGAGAGTATGGAGATTAAGTGCGGACAGATAAAAATAAACGACCTCCGCACCCAGCTCGACAAAATGTCGGCACGTATCGACGGGATAATAGATGCCTTGGAGAATTCAGCCGTAGCCCCTCAGGATGGCGGATTGACTTATCAGTCAAATATCAAAATCGCACTGGCCAACCTCCAGAAAGAGGATTTCTCAACCATAGAGGATGCAGACTAAAAACATTGATCATTATGAAAGGCATACTTTTAGACGAAAACAACGACCTCCTGTTGACCAAAGGCCGTATTGCATTGGGCGAGACAGTTGAGCAATGCGCCGGACTGATACTGGAGACCGAGCAGGGCGAATGGAAAGAATACCCACGCCTTGGCGCCAGCCTGAGCCAGTACGTAAAGAGCAACGCCACCGACCGCGAGATAGCGCAGAGGGTAACAGTATCGCTGGAGTACGACAACATAAACGCACAGGTACAGGTAAGGAACTCAGTAATAAGCGTAAAGGTATGACAGACGTAATCACATACGAGGGACAGACACTGTTTGACTTGGCGCTGCAATATATGGGTGATGCCTCCAAGGCATTAGACATAGCCTTAGACAACGGCATAAGCCTAAGCGACGACCTGGAGCCTGGCGCCACACTCACATTGCCCGACACCCAAGGCAACAGGGCAATGACGCAGTACTACACTGTAAACAAGATAATGCCCGCCACAGCATTGGAGACAGAGATTGGCGGCATCAACTACATGGGTATAGAGATAGACTTTATAGTATCATGAGGACACTGAAAGAAATTACGGATGAGCTGAAGGCTCAGTTTATGACCAATCCGATGCTGAAGGAGCTCTACGGGATAGAGGACGGCGAGGAGTTCGGCGACCATTTCGGCAAGGCGAGCATCGAGGGACTGCTGATCTACATAGCGGCGTATTGCACGTATGCCCTGGAGCATATTTTCGGAACGGTGCAGGACGAGATAGAGGAACTGATAAACAGGCAGAGTCCGGGACGTCCTGAATGGTATGCGAGAAAACTTCTGGAGTATATCCACAACGTGCCCCTGGATGAGTATGGGGAGTTTGTGACCGAGGGTATGGAGGAGAGCGATATAGAGAAACGCAGGATAATAAAGCATGCAGTGGCGATAGATGCGGATACCGGTGTGCTGGTGCTGAAGGTGGCTGGCGACAAAGACGGGAGCCCCTGCCAGATAGAGGATTGCGAGTATCCGAATTGCGAGGCTCTGATAGAGCATTACATATCGAGGATAAAGTATGCCGGGGTGAGGACTCAGCTGATAAACCAGCCGGGCGATATCTACAATGCGAGCATATCAATATGGTATGACGCTCTGATGCACAAGGACAGCGTGGACGAGAAATGCAGGGAGGCGATAAGACAGTATCTGTGCAACCTGCCATTCAACGGCGAGTACAGCCACACGGCGCTGATAGACGCCCTGCAAAGGGTGAAAGGCGTGGATATAGTGGAGGTGCGGCACTGCGAGGCCGTAAGGCAGGCGAACGGACGCACAGAGGAGATAGACGGCCTGTATGTGCCATACGCCGGGTATCTGATACCGGGCGAGATAAATATAACCTACGAAGAACACTGACGATGAGGATATTGGATACTGACATAAAGAGACTGGGGGTTCTGATACTGCCCACGTGCCTGAGGAGGCCGATGCTGATAGGATTGGTGTATTATATGCTGACACCGCTATATACGCTTCTGGGCCTGCTGAAGGACTGGCGCAAGGAGACCTTGCACAGGGTGAGATACAACGGGCAGACGGTGAACATGGAGCTGTGCCTGAACGACAAGCTGGACCCCGCAATGCGGAGGATCCGGATAATAGACACAAGCGCACAGGCCGGCAAGCCTTACTATGTGTACCGGCGAGGGACCAACTACAATGACATGGTGCTGAGGCGCGGGGATATGCCCTGCGTGATACTTGGCAGACGCGACAGCGGAATGGCAAGCGCGGACTTTGTGGTACTGGTGCCGAGGGATGTGATAGACACAAAGGGCCCGAACTACAACAAGCTGGGCGACCCATCGAGGACGCTGATGACGCTGCTGGACAGATACAAGCTGCCGAGCAAGAGGTATGAGATAAGGAACAGTTGAAAATTAAAGTGCAAGTATAAAGATGAACAGGTATATAGAGACAGCCAACTTTGATATAGAGAAGTTTCCGCTGGACTGCGGTACTCTGAGGGGTATGCTGGACAATACGGCGATACTGGCCGTGCTGGCGAGGATAGCGGCAGGCAAGGACACCGACAGACTGATACTGTGCGGATGCGAGGATATGCGCAACGGCTACCGGGGCGAGGGCTATATCTGGAAGGCAAGCGAGGAACGGCCGCTGACCGGCGAGATAATCTATCATGCGGAGCAGAGGATGCAGGAGAGGTTCCTGATAGAGGAGAAGACCGAGAGCGTGAATGTGGACGGCGAGGACTACACCGACCTATACATGCACAAGGAGGCGAACGACAGCAGCCTTGGCACGGAGAGGTGGGCAGAGTACACGAGGCTGGACGAGGTATCGAATGTGGCGCTGAAGGCACTGATAGATGCGGAGGCCAGGGCGAGGACTGATGCGGACAAGGCAGAGGCCGAGACGAGGGCCTCGAAGGACGCGGAGCTGAGCAGGCAGATAGCGCTGATAAGCGGCGTGCCGAAGGGCGTGATAATGTTCTGGGATATGGACAACGGTCCGATACCTGAAGGCTGGGAACGGTACTATAAGGCAGAGGGCAGGTTCATAATGGGCGCTGAGTGGTACACAGGCGGACATACCAACTGCGGAGACAAGGGCGGCAAGAAGGAGATAACCCTGACGGAGGAGCAGATGCCAGCACATACGCATGATGTGAGAGTGGCGATACCCGGACACACGCATGAGATAAGCGCCCAGAGAAAGATAAATGTGAGCCCGAACGGCAGCGGCTATGATGTGGCGGTGGTGCCGGGAAGCAAGACAGGCGACGTGCCTACGGGAACGGGCGGATTTGGCTGCTCGACGACGGAGGCGAGACAGGCGAGCGTAACGGAGAGTATAAGGGGGCAGGGCAAGAAATTCGAGATACTGCCTCCGTATATCAAGCTGGTGGTGATTATAAAAGTATAGGACGGAACGGCCTCCCTACGGGGCGGACGGCAGGACAGATGGCGCCATCCATAAATGGCCGGCGCAGGACTATGGATATTGGAATACCGGTATAATATCATTATAATAAACAAACAAAACACTAACAACACAACAACATGGCAAAGACAAGTATAGAGAATCTCAAGGCGAGGTTCAAGCGCGGAATGTACCCAACCGAGGGTGATTTCGCAAACGTGTTTGACAGCTACGTGCACAAGGACGATGGCATCGACATCAACGACGTGACTGCCGATAATGGCAGCAAGACTCTCACCACTCTGCTTCAGGAGTTCAAGCAGGAGATTCTGCAGGATGCGAAGGACCAGCAGGAGCAGTATGACGACACTGAGCTTAAGGGCAAGGTGGAGGCCAATGAGGGCAATATCAGCTCGCTGGAGAGCAGAGTATCGACCAATGAGGGCGACATCAGCTCGCTTGAGGGCAGAGTATTGACAAACGAGGGCGACATCAGCACTCTGAAGGATGACCTTGACACTGCGGAGGACTTTATCGCAGGTCACGAGACCCGTATTCAGGCTCTTGAGGAGAGAGCAGAGGTTCCCGAGGGTTTGGCTGAGTTCATTGTGAAGGTGAACTCGTTCCTCGAGGACAGTGACGCGACCGACTCCACAATCAACAAGTGGAAGGAGATTGAGGCTTTCCTCAGCGGCATCACCGATACTGAGACCTTGACAGGTCTCTTGGCTGACCTGAAGGAGGAGATTCTCGGCGAGATTCCCGAGCAGAAAGAGTACACCGCAGGCGATGGCATCGATATCTCTGAGGATGGCGTGATCTCATTGAAGGAGGACGAGAAGAAGCTGGACTGCCTGAAGGTGATTGCAGACCTCGATGCCAGCAACGCTCCAACAGGCACCATCGCCATCTACTCCGGCGCTACCAACGACAAGTACACCCACGGATTCATCTACGAGAAGAAGGAGGGTGAGGACGGTGGCGGAGTTCCAATAGCATTTTCTTGGGATAAGTTTGATGGAGGCCGTGAGCTTGTTTTGAGTACCCCTGTTGAGTATTGTACAGAATTGAGCGCATCTCGTCGTTGTACAGGAATGTTTTATAAGTACAAAGATGTGTATGGATCTGTTTATTTTTGCGGCATAGACGAAGGAAGCGGAAGTTTCTTGATCTGGAGCAATCAATACACTTCATTTTGGTTTGCCAATGTGAACGATATCAATTTTAAACATTCTCAGGCCTGGACTCCACTTAACGTGATGAACGTTATCAACTAACAAACACTTCCAAACTATAATCAAAGGCTCACAAGAGGTTTGCGGGCCTTTGTCATAAAATACCAACGATATGGACGATAATCTCAAAGCCAAATTCAGGAAAGGCTGTTATCCCACCGAGGCCGACTATCAGGCGCTGATAGAGGCGGTGCTGAAGATAAGAGACGACGTGAGCCTCATAAAAGAAAAGCTGCAAATACCTTCCGACACACCGACAACACCCGAGACTCCCGACGAGCCGATAATCCCTGATGCCCCCGACAACCCAAGCCAGATAAACGAGTATCTGGAGGGTTACGACTGGCTGAGGGGCGACGGCAGCAAGTATGTTCCGGCCTACAGGGTAATCCCGGGCAGCAACACCTACAGGAGCAAGGACGTATCGATAAGGGCTATCATCAGGCCTGCAACCCTCAACTATGCGGCAGGCACATTGGTAAACGTGTGCGGATGCAGCGGTGCTGTGGATGGCGTGCGATACAGGCAGATGAATATTTGTCTGAAGGTGGTGGACAGCAACAGTTATCAGGTGGGGTATTTCAGTTGCGTCAGCAATGCGGACACGTCGGCCTTGCAGTTTTTCGGCAACTACAAAGTGGGCGATATACTTGAGATTGTGGGCAGCGAGAGCAGTCTCACGGTAAACGGCGTGGAGTATGCGATTGCCAACGAGAGCATTCAGATAAATATGCCGAACCTCATTGCGCTGTATTCAGGAAGCAGCAATGGCGGCAGGTCATACGCGGGCGAGATATCCAAACTGGAATACCTCGCAAACGGCACGGTGTACAGCAGCCTCACACCAGCCAAGGCAACACAGGAACTCCCAGCCGAGCTGTCGTACGACGGAACGGCCAAGGCGGTAGATACTATTGGCTTTTGGGATTCTGTGAATGAGAAGTTCCTTACCAGCAAGGACGCCAACGGCTGGAGCGTGGCGGATGAGGAATAGGAAAAAACAATACTTAAAACTTATTTAAAATGGCACAATCCAAGATAGAGATGCTCCTCGAACTGAAGGACCGTATCAGCGCCGGACTCAACAAGGCCAAGGCTGCTGTATCGGAGGCATCAGAGAATATACGAAAGAAACTCAGCGGAATAAAGACCTACTGGGTGGATGCCTTCAAGGAGATGAGGGAACAGATACCGCTGTTTGATAATGCGTGCAAGTTCCTGAGCAATCCGATAGGCGCATTGGTGACCGCGGCTGTAGGTATAGGCTCGGCCGTTAAATCTGCCGTTACCTCAGCGATGGACTGGCAGAAGGGAATGGCGCAGATTAATGTGACCGCTGGCCTCACCACCGAGGAACTCGACAAGATGAGCAACAAGATGCTTGAGATTGGCGCCAGAAACGTAGCCCCATTGGAAGAAGTTCCGGCGGCATTC
>JAZLKG010000096.1:0-15704 GCA_045597465.1 Bacteroidales bacterium
GCTTCGCTATGCTTCAGATTGCAGGACAAAGATACGAAGGATTTCCGTTACTGGAAAGAATCTTGTTTTCATTCCATCCTGCAATTTGACCCATAGAGACACAATCACTAAAATTCATCCTGCAATTTGACCTATACGCCGGGAATAAGAATAAATTGCTTTATCTTATTCTCGAAAATCATTCTTAATTCTTTAAAACCAGCCCAAACAATCTGATCCAAATTGTTGTTAGGAACTATGCTAAAAGGGTTGAAATTGAATTTGTAGTTTTCCTTTAATATGTCCATTGCTTTTTTATATTTATAAACAGCCATATTTGAATTAGAGTATATCTTTAAATTCTTTGGCTGTTTACCTTTTATCAAATAATTTCACAAAAATATGCATAATATTCCTAACAAACAAGATATATTGGAGATTATTTAATATAAAAATCATTTCCTATATCAACAATGGAAAACTCTAGTAAATAAGGTAAAGATAATTCATTCCTCTTTTTCCCTCCCGTTAACTGAACGTCAGTTCAGCCCCGAGCCCCGCTCTCCTCCTGAGTAGAAAGCTCTGCCAAACCGCTCTCTTCGCCAAACACTACGTTCTCCGCTATCACCTTTCCCAATTTATTCAGTTTCTCGCATTCAGGTCGGGTTATCTTCCTCCTCTCATAATGATACTCAAACGGCGTTACCTGCAAGAGTAGGCCCTCTGCGCAATAATCGAAATCCCTTCCGTATGGCTTGTAACGCTCCGAAAAACCATTGTCCATCAAGCGGATAATCCTATAATTATTGTCGTAAGCCATATTCATAACCTCACGTTCACGTGGATTAATGCCCGTACAAACAAGCACACCGCCACGCTCACCGCAATTCTTGTATTTTGCAACCCAATCAGCCCACTCTTTTTCGGAATACCTGCGATGATAAACTACGGCCATTTTGTCGGGATGAGAAAGCAAATATTTATTGCCAATCATCTGACAATCGAATATATCCAACTTGAAAGACCGCACAACCTTGAAATACCCGGGATACTGGTGCTTCACGAGCAAACGCCTTGGATTGTCCTCCAGATAATGCACCCAATTATCGAACATTGGGCGAATCTCCCAAAGAATCCTGTCGTTATAACCCTCCAGAAACAACGGCACCAAAGAGCGTTTTCCATTCGGCAAAACCTCCGATTTTGTGAGGTTGAGATCTCTTGCCGCGCGCGAGCATCCGCCCTTGAAACCCGCAATCACGTGTCCCAAGTGTCTGTTGTTCGGCAATACGTCGTCCACCCTCAAAATCAGGTGAATATGGTCGGGCATAATGCAGACCTTCCATATTTTCACCATTGGATAATGATACGTAATCCCACGCAGACACTCGTGATAAATGGTGAGTCCCAGCACATTGTATTTTACGTATGGGCAGTTTTTCTGAAGGTGCGGAACCGTTGGATCGCCCTGCAATTCACCGAGCGACGGACAGCCGTCTGCCACAACCAAAGTAATAAGGTACGTGCCCTTTTTGTTGTAGTCGTGGAAAATGCAACGCCGTGTCATTCGGTGGTGCACTGGCTTTATTTCTTGTGGGTTTTCTTGTGGCATTTTGTTGTTTGCTTTTCTTCGGGTTTGACGCTGACGCGTCTTTAACTATGTAGGGAAAAACGGTGAACACCGCCTCGTTATTATTCAATACCTCATCTTTCCAGGAACCACTCCCCTTACACCGCCTTTCGGGTTTTCTACATCGCTTTTGTATCTTGGAATCAGATGAATGTGGACGTGGAAGATTGATTGACCTGCGGATTCACCTACGTTTATTCCCACGTTGAAGCCGTTGGGGTTGTAGCGAGATTGCAGGAGTTTCTTGCAATGGTTTACAACCAGCCACAAGGCCCGCTGTTCCTTGGTTGTGAGGTCGAAATAATCCGCAACGTGACGCTTGGGGATTATCAGGGTATGGCCTTTGGAGACTGGGTAGCCGTCAAGGAAAGCGACGGCAGTGGCGGTCTCGGTCAGCAATTCCACCTTGGGATTAAGGTTGCAGAACGGACAGCCTGTGCCGGGATTTGTGAGTTTGTTATAGTGCTGATACTCATAAATCTCGCAATTCTCATTCACGAAAATGCTCTTGTACGGCAACACCACATTACACTGATACGTGTATTGCTTATGTACGTAATGGACGCGGAAACCCTCGTTCGCGACATCACGGCGCACGGTGAAATATGCCTTCCCCGTCGGTTTCAGCAACTCCGAAACCTGCATCAAAACCTCGGCCTGTTCCTCGGGCTCCAAAACATTGAGAACATAATTGCAAATTATTGTGTCAAAGCGTTTTTGCGGATATTCGGGACGGTAATAATTATCGTAGCCCACGATATCGAAACCCTGAGCCCTCAGTTGGTCGGTGTCCACGCCAAAGCCACATCCGAAATCCAGAATCTCGCCGATAAGCAAATTCTGAGACTTCAGAAAATTGGCCGGAAACGAAATCCTCGTTCGCTCCTTGGCCGTAAGGTGCGGATTGTTGGTAATCTTTTTCATATTTTCCACATCGATTTAAAGCCCTTGTTCTCCGCTATTTGAACCATTGGAGAAAATTGACGTTTGAATACTTCATAAAACTTGTCGTCAGATAAGTTTATGAGTTCAGGAATCGATTCGTATATTGTCAAATAATCTTCAATCATTTGACTATCTTCGTGCTGTTTAAAGAAAAATGGCAAAGCCTTATGATGAATCTTTGCGAAACTTGGCAAATATCTGTCCAAATCTGGAAGATTATCGCTTTTTGATGAATTGATACTGCTATCTGCCGGTATTAAATTCCAAAACATATTATCGGCCACAAACGCCCACGGAATAAAATGGTCTAAATCATATTGCTTGGGATATATTACTTTATTGGTATAAATGCAATTAATTGATCCTACACTTTCAATATATTCATTCCAATAATCACGTTGAGAAGTCAAAGACTCGCGTTTAACATCCCTAATCAATTTGGCCGACAAATTTGGAACATTGGGATTTCGTTTCTGAAGAAATTCCAATAAATTCCAATAGATAAAATCTTTTAAAACATTATAATTCTCAATCAAATAATCTTTCCAATTAGGATTTATTGTAATTGTCTTAAAGCCATCAACATCTTCAATTTTGAAAAGGCAATCATTGTAATATTCTTGCGATTTTTTCACTGTGATTGCATTTGATTCAAATTTAATCCAAGGAGTCAAAAAACGATATGGCACATCGTCCGTAAGTTCATTAATAAATCCAATAAATAATTTATCACTGACATTAGACAACAACTTCTTTCGGATTTTATCAGTCTTTTCGTCAGTTGGAATACCATAATAATCTTGAACTGCTGATAAATATTTATCGAAAGAATCCCATCTGCCAAACGAAACTTTGAAATATAGCGAAGGATACCAGGCGTGAGACATCATTGTAGCCACAATTTCACCAAACGACATTTTGGTTTTGTTGGATTCCACAAGAATATCCAATATCGACAAAAACCAATAAAACTTATAAGTTGCAGTTTTTCTGTCGAATACAGACGCCAGTCTATTAATTTCAAGTTTTTTCGAATTAGGCAGTTGCATAGCGAACGATATTAATTTCCTTTAATTGATTAATGGCAGTTTCCAATGCGGTTTCTGCAATGTATGGCTCAGGAATAGCCTGATGATAATTCTGCTTTATCAGTCCTAAAATCTCTATAACATCAGTAGCGGAAAGAGATTGGGGATTATATGATTTTTCAGGAATTGAATATGTGCGCCGTCTGTTGTTGAAACTCAATATTTGCAGTTCCTCCATCCTATCCAGCACCTCCTCTGCCTCATCGATTCCCATTGCCAATCTTGCGTACTCCGTCAAAACCTGTGCGTCGAACTTTGCCGAGCCTGTCGCGAAAATGTTGAGCAATCCTATCACCTTAACAAGGGCGATTGCCTGATCACGGTCGTCGGCAAAATCGTAGTTGTCTATTCTCTCAATGGCATATTTTATGGCCGAAATCTGTGTGGCATCAGTATTCGCCTCGCTGAGATAAGAGTCGAAATTATATACAATGTAATCGTAAACCTTGGCGATATTGTAGAGAACATTTCCCGAGGTCCTGAACTCCGAGATAGAGCCCTCGCCCTTCTGAGAGAGAAACATAAACAGCGTTCTCTCATTCTGTCCAAACTTCTGATTAGCAAGCGTTAGGATATATGCGGCGAAAATATCGAGCGGATACAGCGAGGCCACCACATCATCGTTCAAATCCTTGGTTATGAACTTGGAATCAATGGCGAGTTGCTGAAGTTTCTCAATAGAATCGTGGCGCTCCACATTCTGATTTTGCGAAATCTGTTTGGCCACAATATTCAGAAGTTGCTCCACAGGCTCCTTGAAAACCAACTCGGTAATGCGCCCCTTTACCTTGTTCCATTCCTGCTTCTGTTCAGGCTTCAGCCTCTTGGAGTAAGCGCCGAAACCCTGATGAAGAGTCGAAACAAAAATCACGTTTTTGTCGGAATCGTTCACAAACTCGCAGAACTTCTGAAGAGAATACATCTCGCGCTCGGGATTGTTGTTTGCGGCGTGCTCCAACACCTTTCCAAACTCATCAATGCAGATAATCCAAAACTGGTCGCGTGCATCTATCTTGGAATACTCGCCGTCCAAAACCTTGTGCAAATTCTTGTCACTCAATATGGTATCGGGACATATATTCCGCTGAAGCAAATCGTAGAGAGAGGTGTAGTCACCCACAATATTGGTGAAATGGAATTTGGTTTTTCCATTAAACTGCCCAAGATTCTTCAAAAGGACATTCTCACCCGTAGTCTTGCCCGAAAGACAGTTTTGCATAGCGAGAATAAAACTCGACTTGCCTGTACCATACGAGCCGATAAGGCAAAACGAGTGCACGCCTGAATTGAAGAAACTAACCATATTGCCAATCACGCTCTTGGAATTGGCGGTTACCACATAGTTCAGATCCTTGCCGAAATCTCTTTCTATATTTGCTGATACGCTAATCATTTTTGTTCCTGTTGTAATAAGCACTCAAAATATCCTCATCCGAAAGGCTCTCATCCAATGTAATGATATGATTGCCCTCATTGTTGTCATAGATGATATTCTCGTTAATCTGGTGTAGTTGATTGAAAATGTGGTAGATATCAGTAATCCTGATACTGAACACCAAAGCAAGTTCCAGTACCTTGGCATAACTGTAGGTAGCGCCGTCCTGTGCGTGGTCTTTCACAGCATAGAGGAAAATCAGAGGGTCGATATCAGCCCTTGTTGAATAATTGAACTCGTAACTGTTCTCAACCTTCTTTATAAGATTCAGGTCAAACAAAACCGAAGTATAATCCTCACAATTAGTGCTTTGCGGATTCACATACATCTTCAGCAAAACCTCAATATCCCTCTTCAGGGTGTTGTCGTTGTACACAGCGCCCTTAAACTGCCCAGTATCAAATTTCTGTTTCATATACAGACGAAACTGCTCCTTGCCAAAAAACTTGTTTTCCTTGTGGAATTTTACAAAAAGTTCCCTGTAAGTGGTTGCATAGCAATTCCTTATAAGGTTGTAATGTAAGAGCCACAAAGTATTCACGTCTTCCAAATACGGATCATATCCGTTTTTGTCGTCCAGAATAAGGTCGGCAAATCTTGTCACGGTGGCAGTGTTAGTGTTAGCATCAGTTTCTATGATACCAAACGCCCTCAGCCAGTGGCGAATCGCGGTCACCATATTGCGACCAACGCCAAGAGCCACTACAGACTCCTCGGCATTGAAATCGCCTTTAGCCTTTACAAACTCGTAACCCTTTTTAAGCCAGAGACTTTTGCAATGAAAAGTATCGTGACCAGCAAAGGTATATTTTTTAGGTTCTATCCACATTTTCAATTAAGTGCTAGTATGCATTTTTACAAACTTCAAAATTAAAAAATCGCCACTAATTATCCAAATTTATTTTTTTCCATTCTCCCCTCTTGCCAATCTCCCAAATTTTTGCTAATATTGGGCTGATAACCTCAAAAAACATAATATCTATGAAAAAAGCAATTCTTACTGCGATATTGGGCATTGTCTCGGTTTTGGGAATGGCCCAGAAATCATTGGTCTATAAGGCTGATTTCGGCGACGCCAACGACTCACGCCTCCACAACAACGCCACTATCCAAAAGCACGTTCTCAACCTCGGCTCTCAGGACGGGTATTATGATCTTGGAGCTGACCCTGGGGAGATCGTAAGCCAACTTGATGATTTTACGATTTCGGTATATTACAAAGTATCGTCGGAAAACAAACTCGACGGCTACGGACACTTCCTTTTCGCCTTCTCGCACCTCGCCGAAAACCAGGCCGAGGAAGGTCCCTATATGGCCTACAGACTCAACGAGGAGCGTTTCGAGACCTCCACGGGCGGTTGGAACCACGAGGAGATTGTGATGAAAGGAAAGCCCTCCGACCGCGACGTTTGGGTTCACGCGCTCTTCCGTCAAGAGGGCAAAAAGGGACAACTCTACCTCAACGGCACGCTCATCGGCACCAACGAGAATATGCCAGTCCTGAAAACCAACTTCAAGACCGCGCCACAATACTGTTGGATCGGCAAAGCCCCTTTCCACGGCGATAAGTACCTGACACAGACCCTTGTATCAGATTTCAGAATCTACAACCGCGCCCTCACCGACAAGGAAATCCAAAAACTCGCCAAGAAAAAAATCAAATGATTTTTGCGCCTTCGGCGTTTTTAAGAACACGAATTACCATAAATTAACACGAATTATTCATAAATTACTCTATCAAAAAAATTTTTGGTAATTCGTGATAATTCGTGATAATTTATGTTCCCAAGAGCCGAAGGCTCAAAAAAAAAGATTTTCTGTAGATTTTTTGCAAAACAAAATTTCTTTTCTATCTTTGCGCTCATAAAAACTAACCTCAAAATACTGAAAAACAATGAGCAAGAAGAAAAAGAAAAGCGCTGTTCTTGACTACGTGAACGCAGTGAAGAAAGCCGACAGAGAGCGCGAGATCGCCGAGCACGGAAAACTGATTTCAACCCGTCCAACCAAAATCCAGAAATCCAAGAAAGCCTACAACCGTCAGGAAAACAAAAAAATCCGAAGTTCTGAAACAGGAACTTCGGATTTTTTATTTTTATATTATTAGTTACCTATGGCATCCGCATTCGTATGCCATAGGCTAATAATAGTATTGCACTCCGTGCACCCCATAGCCTCGGAGAGGCGTCATATACATAACCGCTGTGCGAGCCCGACACGGGCAGAGCCTGCGGATATGGCACAGGAGCCCAAGCCATAGCCTGCGGATACTCTAAAAATACTCCCCTACTCCATAAAGCGGAATATTGGTAAGCCAGTCCTCTTCCCTGAATTTGCACATTGAGGTGCGGAACGATCGGGATATCTGAAACTCAGTATGGAAAAGCCTCAATGATTTTGCCTTAACATTCTCCTCTGCCTTCACTTCCAATGGTGCGACAATTCCATTTTGCTGAAATATAAAATCTACCTCTACCTGTGAGTTCTCCTTGCTGAAATAATAAATCTTGCGACGTGGCAAGGCAGACAACTGTTCCAGAACAAATTCCTCGGTAAAAGCTCCCTTGTACTCTCTGAAAATATTGTCACCGCTGATCACCTGTTTCGCATCAGCCTCCACCATAGCGCCAAAAAGCCCACAATCAAGAAGATAGAGTTTAAAAGCGTCCATATCCTCATAAAACTTCAAGGGAGGCAATCCCGCATTCACCCTCTGAACCTTAATGGCGATACCTGCATCCACAAGCCATTGGATAGCAATCTCGAAATCGTTGGCACGCGCACCCTTCTTTACTGCGCCAAAAACAAATTTCTTGTTCTCTTTGGCCAAATGCATCGGTATAGAGTTGAATACCTGTTGAATACGTATCGCATCCCTCTTATCGGCGTGTTTGGAGATATCAAGCCTGTAAGCCTCCAAAATCGAGAGTTGTATATTTCGGACAGTCTCCAGAGTCTTGCCATCAATATAAGCCTTAACAGCCTCGGGCATACCACCCACATAATAATATTGGCGCAGAAGGTCAATATACCTGTCGTGCAGAATGTTGGTAGTCTCCCAATCCTTTGCCACAACCAACTCCAGAAGCCTTTCCTCATTCATCGCCAAAAGGAATTCGTGGAAAGTCATAGGGTGCATATCAATCATATCCACCTTGCCAACAGGGAACGACTCTCCAGGATGAAGCAATAGCCCCAGCAACGACCCCGCCACAGCCACGTGATACTCAGGCGCTTCCTCACAAAAATATTTCAGTGAATGAAGACCGCCCTTCACTTCCTGAATCTCATCAAAAACAATAAGAGTATCGCCAGGAATTATCGGAACTTTTGTAATAGCCTCCACCACTTTCAGTATTCTCGGAATAATATAATCCACAAACAAGTCCTTCGCCACAGGCTCGTTGTCACATTTTATATATGCCAAATATTTGTAATGAGTCTTTCCGAATTCCTTCAAGATCCAAGTCTTGCCAATCTGACGCGCGCCCTTAATTATAAGAGGTTTTCTGTCTGGATTAACCTTCCACTCCGCAAGTTGCTGTATTATTGTCCTTTGCATATCATTCATTATTTATCACCGACACAAAATTACATTTTTCTTGAGGAATAAACAAAGAAAATCACATTTTTCTTGAGGAATAATTAAAGCAAATTACATTTTACTTGAGGAATAATTAAGGAAAACTACATTTTTCTTGAGGAATAATTAAAAGAAACTACATTTTTCTTGAGGAATAAATAAGAAAAAAGCAACCGATTGCCATTAAAAAGATTACATTTAATTTTGAATTAAAGAAAAAAATTATCATATTTGCTGAAAATAAAACTTGATAGAATATGCAGACAATAACAATAACTCTCGAGGTTCCAGACGGAACAGACATAGAATGGCTTAAGAGCGAATTGCAGAAATATGCCAATAAACTTATTAAGGAAATGACAGCAAACCGCGGGAGCCATATCTGCGCCGAGCCTGCAGTAAAGTTTGGTGTAAACGAAAACACCAATGACATAGAAGAACTTAACGATTCATTATTCTCAAAAAAAATCTCGCGAGAGGAAGCGTGGAGATTAGTTAAACAATTTCCAAAAAGAGACATAAACAAAAAATTTTCGGAGCAAGAATTACTTGACAGGCTATCAGAGTCCCAACAAGACGCAGAGGAAGGCAACACCCGCACCGAAGAGGAAATGGATAATTATATGAACAATCTTCTTGAATCACTTGCCTCGTAAATTATGAAAATAGTATGGTCAAACAGAGCCATCCGCTCATTTCAGGAAACAGTCAGATTTATATTGGAAACTAACAGTCTGATAATTGCAAACAAATTCAAAAACCAATTGCAGAATCTGATAAAAATCATCAAACAGAATCCCAACATAGCCTCTTCCGAACTAAGCCTCGAACACGAAACCATTATTTATAAAAGTTTTGTCATCGACAAATACAACAAACTTATTTACTACGTAAAAGGCGAAGAGATAATACTAGCCGACATCTGGGACACAAGAATGAATCCCGAGACATTGATAAGAAGAGTGAACGAATAGTTTAGTAATCGGTGATTCAGACGAAATGCAATTTATAATTTACTATACACCATAAAAACATAACAAAAAGACACTTACTCAAACGAGTTTTTTATTGCAAAAAATCCGAAGCCTGACATTTACAGACTTCGGATTATAATGCAAAAACTGATAAAAAAAACTTACTCAACTAAAAGACCATTCTTGTAAACATCTGTTCCAAGAAGTTTTCCTGTACGGGTACTTACGTAATCGATTCGCTGAATAAGCGATTTCTTTACAGTATAGACTGTGGTATGCGCAGGGGCATCATCCGTCTCATCATAATTGACAATTACATTGCCCGTATAAGCCTTACCGTCAAGAGTATAAAAACGCTGAGGAACATTTCGATTGTCATAATCCAATACATAATACACTTTCTGATCATAGAAATATGTGAACCATTCTCCTATTTCCTTGTCGTCAGAAAGATTGCCTTTCTTCGTTACTCTTCCATCATTGTCGTACATTACGAAAGGCCCTTCGCCTTTTCCATTCTTATAATACATAATGCAGGCAACGGAATCTTGGAAAGGCCCCTCATCCTTATACTTGAATTGTACGGCCTTTCCTTCCCGCAATCCATTGTGATAATTCAAAACAAGAATTACCTGACGGGCCTCCTCATCTTTGGAAACTTGATATGGCGCGTAAACAATCCATTCGCCTTCCCTTTCGTCATTTACATAATCTCCTTCCTCTTGGGAATAGATATCATTGCGATATCTCTGACGCCACCAATGACCTATTTTATTACCATCTTTGTATTGGCCACGAGTTACGCACCTATAGGTTTTATCAAGAATTTCAGTTGCATTACGGATCAAATTTATGGAATAATCGCCGTCAATCACACCATTTTTGTAAGTGCAAATAATAAGCGAGTCGCCTTCAAGAGATTGAAAGAATCCATCCCTTTCGCCGTTTTTGTAATTTTTGTACTCTATTGTTTCCCATTCACCATCGTGAAGCCACTTGCTTTCAGCACCTTCAAAATTACCATCTGTTATATTCGCAGTCTTGATAATAAATGGCTCCATATCATCTTCATCGTATTGATAACGCTTATTTTCTCCATCCAAAACACCTTTCTTATAAAAACCTTCCTCAATTTTTCTACCCAAAGAATCATTCTCATAATAAGCACCATCCAGCAACCCATCCTTTACCGAGTTTGATGATAGTATTTTCCCATTTGGATGATAAAGCACAAACGTACCATTGAAAACCTCGCCATCCAATGTATAATAACGGTCAGGAGCCTCGCTGTCGTAATCAATTGCTCTATAAAAATTCTGGTCATAATAATAACGCTTCCAAATACCAACACGTTTGTCCAGCTTTCTCTCGCCGTCCCTCAAAAGACGACCTTCGTGGTCAAATTCTTGAAACTTGCCGTGCTCGAAGCAAATTTGCTCCTCCCTATCTTTCTCGATATTATAAAGAGCGAAGGACGGGAATTGGTAATACAAAATCTCATATTGGAAATCATATACCAAATCAATAGAGACTTTGCTTATCTTAGGATTCTCGTCTTTGTTGAAATATATAGTTTTGTTGGCAATTATAAAATCATCATTATAATCCATAAAAGTATAGACAGAACTCAGGCTGTCGGTGTTGCTGTTAAAATACATTTCCTTTTTACACAAGCCATCCTCGTAATACGCCTCACCTACAACTCGCCCATCGGAATATTTCAACTGCTTGCCCTCCAATAGACCATCCACATAAAACAGGTCGCTTGATTTCTCGCCAGTGATATAGTACATATAGCAACGGCCATCCTTCTCATCTTTCACATAATTACCCTCCTCAAGCATAACGCCAGTAGAGTCGAACTCCGCATAATAGCCTTGCAGGAAACCCTTTTCGTAAGTCCAGATAGATTTCTTGTTGCCATTTTTGTAATATAAAGTCGACACGCCCTCGAAAATGGTATTCTTATCCCTTATTGGATCAATGGAGATATAAGTGCCCTCGTTCTGAAGTTCTCCAGTAATGTAGTAGTCCCTGTAAGGCTTTGGCCCCTCGCTTTTGTCGGAGGCATTGTAGAGACGGTAGTAAGAGGCATCTGATGCCTTCTTAACAACATACCAGTCCTCGTTGTAATAGATCTTGTCTTTAAGGTCCTGAGCGAGAGATACACCAGCGCCCATCAGCACGAGGATAAGAATCAAAAGTAGTTTTCTCATATTCGTAATGTTTTAATTGTTTTTTATGTCTGTTAATAGCGAAGAATAGGAAAAGGTAACCCGAGAAAAGCAAAATTTATTTCAACGTCTTCCACTTAAAAGTCTCAATAACCTTCGACAAATCATTGGCCCAAATATCAGACTCCTGTTCCCTATAAGATACTATCAACTGCACCATCTCGTTGCAATTATACAAAAGGTAGAAACGGCAATTAGTTGTATTGCCCTTGTCCCCATTACGACGATATTTCACCTCCAATGCCTTGCAGGGACCAACCGAAACCCATTGATACGTGGGATTTCCAATCAACTTATATGGTTTAGAATTATTCAAAACAATAGATTTTAAATCTTCCTTAACTTCATAGTCTATTGGGAAAGTCTCATTATATTTATAGAAATCATCATAATCACCAGTTGAATGCAAAATCATAATCCTTGCATAATGGGATAATGCATTCTGACTAAATCCTGACAACTCTTTTTGCTGAAACACTACTTTATCAGAATTTACAGAAAGACCAACATTCTTTAAGACTTTTGTATAAACATCATTATCGTGTCTCAATTCCATTGTCGGAGGCACAGATATAGAGAAGGCCTGATTATCAATATAATATCTAGTCCATTCCTTGGATTCGTTAACTTCATAGACCTCATTACATACAATCGAATTGCTATTAGAATTCGTATGCAAGGAACTGCTATAAGAAGAGACATCATTGGCTCTTGACTTCGCCGACATACAAGCCCTCATACATAATCCAAGAACAAACATAATGATTATCACAGGGATAAACCCCTTCACTGCTCCCATTGCACCCTCAGCGGCATCCTTTGAGGCTTTTTTGAAAGAACTCATAAATTCTCTCACAAGTTCCTCTGCGAAACTTCTTGCTTCCTCGATATCATTCTTTACAGTTTCGTTTTCAACTGTGTAATCATAAGACCAAGATTGTTTTTCATCGGCAACAGTCTCTTTTGCATAATACTGAGTAAAGCGTCTGTATTCCTGATCGTAACGGGAACGTTTTGCCTCATCTTTGAGAATAGCATACGCCTCGTTGATATCCTGCATCAGAGTTGTCGTGTCAACATTGGGGTTCCTGTCAGGATGATACTTTTTAGACATATCACGATATGCAGACTTCACCTCCTCGGGCGAAGCCTGCATACTGATACCCAGAATTTTATAATAATCCTTAAACATAATTACTTCTGAAGAATTGAACTGTCGTCGGACTTTTTATTGTCATCACCATTATTGTCGTCCTTCTTCCAAATGGCCCTTACAGCGGCGATCATTGCGAAACATAGGACTATACCCAAAATACCGCCACCTTTTGTTCCTGTCCCCTTTATAATGGCAGTATTAAGAAGCATCCAAACAATAATAACAACAATTGTTACTAAAATTTTTGCCAATTTACTCATTTATCTAATAAATTAAATTACTCGGCGACGCCTGAATCCGATATTGCTGTATTTGTCAAGTGAGGCGTCAGCAACAATGCTCACTTTTCAGGCAACAATTATATACAAAAAAATTCAATACCAAGCAATAAAAACCGTGAATATTTGTCACAGATTTACTCCAAAGTTCAAATCATTTAACTTGCAATTGAATTCCATAAAACTGCCAACCTGATCCAGGTTCAATAAAATCTATAGTTTGACAACTCATTGGAATTGGCTCGAAATACAACTGAAAATATAAATCTCTGTGTAAATCGACATTAGTGAAATTGGGCGCATATTCACAATTATTAGAAGCAATTAATTTATATTTTCTTCCATTTTTATCAAGAAGATATGCCTCTTTCTTTATAGAAATCCAGCCTGGATCAGACTCCTGATTATCCCAATTAAATTTCAACACAGTATATTTGTCCGTAATTTGAATCTGATACAAATCAATGTTTGTTTCTCCTTTTTTCGCTATTGTTGGGAAATCTACTGTTTTTAATTGCGAATAATCGTTAACATCAACAAAAGGTTTTGCTTTAATGTTCTCTAAATTGTCTATAGCGTTTTGTTCTCCATCCTTTGCAGCCTTAGTGTACCAAGAAATAGCAATATCTCTATTAGGATGGCAACCATAACCAAACTCATAGCAAACACCGAGGAAGAATTTGGCGCCTGTAACATCATCCATTGCAGCCTTTTCAAAATACGAAATGGCCTTTTTATAATCTTCGTGCACACCATAACCTGTCAAATAAGCCCATCCCAACATTGCATATCCATCAGGATTGCCATAAATAACAGAAGAATTCTCCCAATATCTGAAAGCATCCATAGTATCCTTTCTCTCATATGCTTCGTATCCAAGAACAAGATACTTTTCTCCTAACTCTTTGTTAGAATTTTGAGAACTAGACGAACTTGATAATCTTGCCGATGAAGACGTCTTATTTGGATTATAATCAGTTTTATAAGCCGACTTTATAGTTGACAACTTTGTCTTTGCCGTTGATATACGACTACTTATATTGCCACTGATTCCATATCTATTCAAATCGCTGACAATCGAATTGAGATAATTAGACAACTCTACTGTAAGATTTTCAACATAATCATTATTTGCCTTTTTGGCCAAATAATAATAATCATTGCATTCTTCAATCAATCCTTCCAAAGTAGATTGCGCTTGATTATGTGCGGCCTGTGCTTGTTGTAGAGGCCGAGCAAGTTCGTCATAGGTATACCCCTTAAACCTTTGCCCCAATGCTAAGGTAGCAATAAGAATAAAAGGCAAAACAATAACCTTCTTCATAAATCTATCCTCCGATTACTTCCCAGTTAGGTGCCCAATTCCGAGATTTAAACAAGTACAAAAAAACGTAGGCACCTACAATGCTCGTTTACTTATTGAGGTCGTAGGAAAAACCTTTGTGTATAAACTTACAGAGTAAATGCCCACTAATATGAATACAAACCTTTAGTGGACGAAAGGGCACAAAGTGCCCTCCGTACACAAGGTGTCGACGTACCATACCTATAGCATAACATCTGTTTTGTCTGATACACATACCGAAATTTCCTACGTTTCAATAAACCAAAACAAAACTTTGTAACGCTTTTTTTATGTCTTTGCAAATATACAAATTATCTCAAAACATCATCCCTTTTTCCTAAAAAAAATCTGTGAATATTTTTCACAGCCCAACGCCACAGCCTCGGAGAGGCGTCATATACATAACCGCTGTGCGAGCCCGACACGGGCTGAGCCTGCGGAATACAAACCAACCAACTAAATTAGGTACGCACTGCGTACCCAATTCATCACATACCTGATACACAACAAATTAACAAAACAGTCACACTTTTTCAAGCGACTTTTAGGTAAATTACCACACTTTTTCAAACGAGTTTTGTGAGAAACCAACACTTTTTCCAACGACTTTTCAATTTCCAGTAAAAAACGGAGAAGAATTTCTAAATGATTATTGGAACAACAAATAAAAAAAATCCTATGGCATCCGCAATCGTATGCCATAGGCTAATAATAGTATTGCACTCCGTGCAAGGCCCTGCCAAAATCAGCGAACCGCCCAGCCTCGGAGAGGCGTCATATACTTAACCGCTGTGCGAGCCCGGCACGGGCCGAGCCTGCGGATATAGTACACGGACCGAGCCCGTGGCCTCATCACGGCCACATCACGGATACAGCCTTCCGTAGCCACATACCCATCTGCGCAGATCTGCCCCATCCGCGTCATCTGCGTTCCATAGTAGTATCCCCCCTACCTCAACTCCCCCTCAGTAATAAAGCCGATCTTGTTCAGCATTATTACCTCCTTGGCCTTTTCGAGAGGGTTGGCCTTGATAATCAGCAAGCCCTTGCCAGCAAA
>JAZLKG010000097.1:0-6924 GCA_045597465.1 Bacteroidales bacterium
GTGGTGGTAGAATCGCTTGTCCTCGTAGGTGGTGAGGCATTGTGCGAATTTGTACGGTACGCTGTCGGCATCAGGAAACCTCCACTGACCATCGTCGGCTATGTGGGCGCCAAGCAAAACGCCTGAGCTGTCGGTGATTACGGTGGAGTAGGGGACGCTGAATGGATATCTGGGCAGGGCAAAAGCCACGGCCACTGCTATTGCAGTTAGGGTCATGGCTATTATAGTGATGTTTTTTGCCTTGCCTTGCATTTGCTTATATTGGTATTATGAATATAAAGTTTCGCACGGATTACACAGATCTAATATCGAATTTTTATAAATAACATTACAAGAATCTGTGTAGAATCAGTGTCATCTGTGTAATCTGTGCGATGAAAAACGATTCATCATATTATATACGCGCCGTTAATTGAATATTACCGTCTTGTTCTTGAAAGCCAGGATCTTGTGCTCGATGTGTTTCTGTACGGCGTGCGACAGAACGATTTTCTCGAGGTCCTTGCCCTTGGTTACGAGGTCTTCCACGGTATCCTTGTGGGTGATGCGTGTAACGTCCTGATCGATGATTGGGCCCGCGTCAAGGTCGGCGGTAACGTAGTGAGATGTGGCGCCGATGAGTTTTACGCCGCGCGCGTATGCCGCATGGTAAGGCTTGGCGCCCACAAATGCTGGCAGAAACGAGTGGTGGATATTGATGATGTTGTTGGGGTAGGCTGCTATCATGTCCTCGCTGATAATCTGCATGTAGCGGGCCAGAACGATGAAATCGATGTCGTTTTCCTTGAGCAGCTGCATCTCCCTGGCCTCCATCTCGGCCTTGTTTTCCTTTGTGATCTCGAACACGTGGAAAGGAATTCCGAACCTCTCGGCGGCTGGGCGCAGCATCTCGTGGTTGCTGATGATGAGCGGAATCTCCACATTCCACTCGCCGGCTGTGTAGCGTGCCAGAATATCGTAGAGGCAGTGCGAGAGCTTGGATACAAACAGGGCCATGCGAGGTTTCCTGTCGGTGAAAAACAGCTTGAACTCCATCTGATGCTTTTGCGCATACAGAGTCATGAAATATTCGCTGATCTTCTCCGGGGCAATCAGGAACCTGTCGAGAGTCCACTCCATCCTCATGAAGAAAATGCCCTCTGTGTGGTCCACGTACTGATCCAGATAAGTGATGTTGCCGTTGTTGTATGTGATAAAGTTTGTAAGCTCTGCCACGAGGCCCGGCTTGTCGGGGCACGATAGCAGGAGAATAGCTGTGTTCATTTTCTACTAAAATTTTTTGTATATTATATAAAGTGTGTTTCGGGCTGATGCTGCCTTACTATTGCGGTGCAAAATTAATCAATTTTTCCGAAAAACTACCCATAAATACGAATTTACCAAAACTTAACAAAAAAACTCCTTAAAAATTTGTGATAATCAAAATAAGTGATTAGTTTTGTGCCGTGGATTATTCGTTACGTTGGTAAGTGTGCCGGTACAAGTTAAGTTGCTGAAACTTCGGCTTTTGGGCAATGCTGACAACGTCTATAAATAATGTCTTACAAATTAATTATTAAACATTTTAAAACACAATGACTCCAAAAAAGAACAATCAGGGCTTCGAGGAAGAAATCGATGAACTGAAGAACGAGGCTCCTGCAGAGAATGCAGAGGCTCAGAACGAGGCTGATGAGGATATCCTCAACGTAAAGACCTCTTACAAGAACAACGTTTCAACAATGGATTTTGATTGGGACAGCGTTTCAAACAAGAAGGGCACCAACTATGCAGCTGATGTCCGCAAGAAACTTGAGTCAGACTATGACAAGACTCTCTCAACAATCGTTGAGAACCAGGTTGTAGACGGCAAGGTAATTGCCAAGAACGCTCGTGAGGTTGTTGTATCGGTAGGATACAAGAGCGAGGGTATCATCCCTATGAACGAGTTCCGCTACAATCCAGACCTCGCAGTAGGCGACACAGTAGAGGTATACGTTGAGAACCAGGAGGACAAGAACGGCTCTCTCGTACTCTCTCACAAGAAGGCCCGCGCTCTCAAGTCTTGGGACCGTGTCAACGAGGCTCTCGAGAAGGACGAAATCATCAAGGGTTACATCAAGTGCCGCACAAAGGGTGGCATGATCGTGGACGTATTCGGCATCGAGGCATTCCTCCCAGGTTCACAGATCGATGTAAAGCCTATCAGAGATTACGATATTTACGTAGGCAAGACAATGGAATTCAAGGTTGTTAAGATCAACCACGAGTTCAAGAACGTTGTTGTATCACACAAGGCTCTCATCGAGGCAGAGCTCGAGCAGCAGAAGAAGGACATCATCTCTAAGCTCGAGAAGGGTCAGATCCTTGAGGGTACTGTTAAGAACATCACTTCTTACGGTGTATTCATCGACCTCGGCGGTGTTGACGGTCTTATCCACATCACCGACCTCTCTTGGGGCCGTGTTTCTCACCCAGAGGAGATTGTTAAGCTTGATCAGAAGCTTCAGGTTGTTATCCTCGACTTCGATGATGAGAAGAAGAGAATCGCTCTCGGTCTCAAGCAGCTTACAGCTCATCCTTGGGACGCTCTTGACGCAAACCTCAAGGTTGGCGACAAGGTTAAGGGTAAGGTAGTGGTTATGGCCGACTACGGTGCATTCGTAGAGATTGCTCCTGGCGTAGAGGGTCTTATCCACGTATCTGAGATGTCTTGGAGCCAGCACCTCCGTCAGGCTCAGGACTTCCTGAAGGTAGGCGACGAGGTAGAGGCAGTTATCCTCACACTCGACCGCGAGGAGCGCAAGATGTCTCTCGGCATCAAGCAGCTCAAGCCAGATCCATGGGCCAACATCGAGGAGAAGTACAAGATCGATTCTAAGCACACTGCCAAGGTTCGCAACTTCACTAACTTCGGTGTATTCGTAGAGATCGAGGAGGGTGTTGATGGTCTCATCCACATCTCTGACCTCTCTTGGACAAAGAAGATCAAGCATCCTAACGAGTTCACAACCGTTGGTGAGAACATCGACGTTGTAGTTCTCGATATCGACAAGGAGAACCGCCGTCTCTCTCTCGGCCACAAGCAGCTCGAGGAGAACCCATGGGATACCTTCGAGACTATCTTCGGTATCGACTCTGTACACGAGGGTACTGTAATGTCTATCTTCGACAAGGGCGCTATCATTGCTCTTCCTTACGGCGTAGAGGGCTTCGCTACTCCACGTCACCTCGTTAAGGAGGATGGCACACCTTGCAAGGTTGATGAGAAGCTCCAGTTCAAGGTTATCGAGTTCTCAAAGGCAGCCAAGAGAATCATCGTTTCTCACACACGCGTTTGGGAAGACACAAAGAAGGGTGGCGACGCTCCTAAGAAGGAGAAGAAGCAGAGCGAGCGCAAGGCAGCTCAGCCAAAGATCTCTCTCGAGAAGACTACCCTCGGCGACATCGACGCTCTTGCCAAGCTCAAGGAGTCTATGGAGAACGGCAGCGCTGAATAATTCAGACACAATTAACGGATTTTGTTGAATTTACTTTTATTAACGCTTAAAAATGGACGAAAAACAGTTTAAAGTCACTAAGAATGACAATTATACGATCATTAGCGTATCGGTTGAGAAACTGGATACTCATGTAGCTCCAGCTGTAAAATCCGAGCTTGTTCAGATTGCCAGTCAGGGCGAGAAGAACATCATCATCGACTTGAAACAGTCCCGCTATTGCGACAGTTCAGGATTGAGCGCTATCCTTGTTGCCAACAGGCTTTGCAAGAACTCCAATGGTGTTTTTGTTCTCACAGGTCTTCAGACTGCTGTTGAGAGGCTGATTTCTATATCTCAGCTCGATACAGTACTCAACATCACCGAGAACGTAGAAAAGGCTGTAGAGTTCATCCAGTCACGCCAATAAGGTGTTCAACATCCCTATATTAAAAACGGCATTCATAAACCTGTGTTTATGAATGCCGTTTTTTTTTGGATTGTTGAGGGCTTCTGAGGAGCGGTGGCCCTTGTGGCCACTACATTGGTAACCGCTGGCATCGCCTGCGGGATAGAGCCATGGAGTCTCTGCTATCGTAGGGGATGGCAGTGGAGTATCAGCATCAGGGCCCCGTACCGCAGGCGATGCCAGCGGGGCAGGGCTCTGTCATGAATCCGCAGGCGATGCCAGCGGTTACCCATGTACAGCCCACAAGGGGCTGTGCATCTCTTCTGAAAAGATCTTAATTCCTAATTCTTAATTCCTTTTTACTTCTTCCTTGCTCATCAGAGTATATACAATGTATTTTCTTGCGAAGAAGTTGAAGAAGAAGACAATTATCTGGGCTATCAGGTTGCTGAGCATGTAATGCATTCCGAAGCTCTTGGTGAGCACCACCGTGATGCCGGCGTTTATGGCCAGGCCGATGGCTCCTATCAATGTGAATACTATGAAGCGGAGAATGTTGTTGCCTTCCTTTTTCTTGTGGAATACCCAGATGGTGCTGAAGATGTAGTTGGCTATTCCCGACAGCATGGATGCTATCACCGTGCAGCTCGTAAGCACAATGTCCATATCCTTGCCGAAAAGGCTCACCATACATTCCGATTTGCCCATTATAACCTCGTAGCTCAGCCAGAGAATCACGAAATTGATGCCTATCCTCGACACCTCCACGATGATGTTTCTCAGCATCTGAACCTCCGTCTTCTCGGTTTTGCCTACAAATATTTCCTTTAATGTCATTGGGGTTGGGGTAGTTAGTGCAAACGTGGAGACGGACAGCGGTCCGTCTCCTCCATATTCATTGAGTTCTTTAATTAAAAAATAATAGTTAGCAACTACCTGAATAGAAGTTGCTAACTACCAATACTTTATAATTTATGTTTTGTTTTCGTGGGCTAATGTAGAGACGGACCGCGGTCCGTCTCTATTGTATTTCCTTAGTCAAGCTTGTCGGCCTCGATGTTTGCGTTTACCTCGTCCTGGCTTATCTCGTGGTTCTGGAGATTGCCGGCAAGGTACTGGTCGTAGGCGGCCATGTCGATGAGACCGTGACCCGAGAGGTTGAAGAGGATTACCTTCTCCTCGTCCTTGTGGGCCTTGGCCTCGCGGATGGCGGCGGCTATGGCGTGGCAGCTCTCAGGAGCAGGAACGATTCCCTCGGCCTTGGCGAACATTACGCCGGCCTCGAATGTCTCAAGCTGGTCGATGTCGACAGCCTCCATGAGACCGTCCTTCAGAAGCTGTGATACAATCATACCTGCGCCGTGGAAACGGAGACCGCCTGCGTGGATGTTGGCTGGCTTGAATCTGTGACCCAATGTGAACATAGGCAGCAATGGTGTGTATCCGCTCTCATCAGCGAAGTCGTACTTGAATACGCCCTTTGTGAGCTTAGGACAGCTAGAAGGCTCGGCGGCCACGAATCTTGTGGTCTTACCGTCCAGTATGTTGTGACGCATGAATGGGAACGCGATACCGCCGAAGTTTGATCCACCGCCGAAGCATCCGATTACTACATCAGGATACTCACCTGCCAAGGCCATCTGCTTCTCGGCCTCAAGACCGATGATAGACTGGTGGAGTGCCACGTGATTGAGCACTGAGCCGAGTGTGTATTTGCAGTTTGGAGTCATTGTGGCGAGCTCAACAGCCTCAGAGATAGCTGTACCGAGCGATCCGGTGTGGTTTGGATCCTTTGTGATGATGTCCTTGCCTGCGCGTGTGCTCATAGATGGGCTAGGGGTTACGTTGGCGCCGAAAACCTGCATGATGGAGCGGCGGTAAGGCTTCTGCTCGTAGCTTATCTTCACCTGATATACGGCTGCCTCCAGTCCGAAAACGCTGGCTGCGTAGCTGAGGGCTGCTCCCCACTGACCTGCGCCGGTCTCGGTGGTGATATTTGTGATGCCTTCCTTCTTGCAGTAGTAAGCCTGAGGAAGTGCTGAGTTCAGCTTGTGGCTTCCGATTGGGCTCACGCTCTCGTTCTTGAAGTAGATGTGGCACTTGGTGCCGATGGCCTCCTCGAGTCCGTAGGCTCTTACGAGAGGTGTACTTCTATAATATGCGTATTTCTCGCGGACCTCGGCAGGAATCTCTATCCAGGCGTCCTTGTCGTTCATCTCCTGGCGTGAGCACTCCTCGCAGAAAATAGGGTAGAGGTCCTCGGCCTTCAATGGTTCCTTGGTCTTGGGGTTGAGTGGTGGCTGAGGCTTGGTTTTCATATCAGCCAAAATGTTGTACCAGTGTGTAGGTATCTCGCTCTCAGGGAGCATGAATCTTTTCTGTTTCATTGATATTAGGGGTTAAATTACTATTTTATGATTATGCAAATCTATATATAATAATCTGAAAATGCAAAATTATTTTTTTGTTTTGTGGCTAACAAGTCACTGTTTATGTTTGCTTTCCTATAGAAAATCATTATCTTTGCGGCGTAAAAAACAAAATTCCTATGCTAGACACAATAAAGAATCCTTACTGGAAAATTGGAGAATCCCTCAACGAATGGTGGCAGTCTATGGTGGCAGCGATCAAAAGGCCTCGTGGACTCATCACGTTGGCTATTATATTGGCAATTGGATTCTCGTGTTTTTATTCCCGGATATATACTTTTATGCTGATACTGGCGTATTGTGCCTTCAAGTGCTGGGATTTTGCAAGTCAGGGTCTAGTAAGATATAGGCCTAATATTCTCTTGTTCTGCTTAGCAAAAACGGCAAATTCATCGGTCCCTGCTCCAAAATAGATCTAAATAATGCTCAGGAAGATGATAAGGTGAGAGCAAAATACGGGAAACTGTACACAAAAAGGGAGAAATAGCGGCATTTATTATCTCAGCTATCGCTCCCGTAAATGTCTAACCCTCAACACCAATAAAATTTTTTTGAAAAAACATTCAAAAAGATTTTGCAAACCCGAAAAACCTCCATACATTTGCATCCGCAAAACGAAAGATAAGCA
>JAZLKG010000098.1:0-3994 GCA_045597465.1 Bacteroidales bacterium
GCAATGCCTCCGGGAATAGGCTCACCAGCCTGAACGGCCAGCATTGCCTTGTAAGCCGTCGGCGTGGGCTCGGTGAAAAACGACCACGAGAGTTGATCGTATCCACGCAACAGCACCTCGCCTAATATCGCAAGGAGTGGCACAGCCGTAAGCGCCGACAGCACGCAAACTCCCCAGAGCATCATCTTGTCCTTTGCCAGACGGTTCTTTATTCTAAAATCGTTCATAATTATGCTATTTCTATATCTTTTTTTCTCTCTAAGAGGGTAAGAGTTTAAGAGGCTTTATTTAAGAGAATACAATTTCAAAACTTCGTTTTCAAATTGTGAGGATAAGAGCGTTTCATAAGAGGGCTCTTAAACTCACATTTTTAAAAATGAAATTTTTAAAAATGTAAACTCTAAAAAAACTCTAAATCTATTAATCTCCGTGTGAGAAAAAAACTCTTATCTCTCTTAACCTCTTAGAGAAAAACAATTATGCTATTCTTGCGCGTTTTATCATTATTTTGCCAATCATATTGATAACCGCCGTTATCAGGAAGAGTATCAGACCTATGGCTATCAGCGACGACAGGCGGAGATCGTCGGCCTCACCAAACTGATTGGCGATAATAGAGGCCATCGAGTTTCCAGTGGAGGTTATCGAGTCGGGAATATTGTTGGTGTTGCCTATCAGCATCGTAACAGTCATAGTCTCACCAAGTGCACGGCCGATAGCAAGCACGTGCGACGAGAAAATTCCCGAGCCGGCCACAGGGAAAACAATTCTCCTGACAGTCTCGGCACGTGTGGCACCAAGGCTGTAGGCGCCTTCCTTCAGGTCGTTTGGCACCATCTTGATAAACTCGGCACTCAGCGACGCCGCATACGGAATAATCATCACTGCAAGTACCAGCGACGCCGTCAGGATACCAGAACCCTGCGTAGAAATATTCAGCGCCATAATAATGGGCCTAAGAGTGTAGAATCCCCAGAGACCATAAATTATGGAAGGAATACCAGCCAGGAGGTCGGTTACGGTGCTGAGAATCATAGCCAACTTAGTGCCCTTGAAATACTCGCCCACAAACAGCGCCACGGGCAACGAGAACGGAATGCACAGCACCAGCGCCAGCAAGGTGGTCATCAGCGTTCCCGTAATGAAAGGCAGGGCTCCGTATTGTTCCTGTCCCTCGGTGTAACTCCAGTCCGACGAGGTGAGGAAATTCAGGAATCCGAAATGTTGGAACGCACCGTATGCGTCGGTGACGAGGGCGTAAACAATGCCCCCGCACACTATCGGCATCACCAGCGCTGATACAAACATCAATATACTGTATAATTTATCTTTCATATTTTCAGTACTTTAAACGTCGCTTCGCTCAAAATTTCTATAATATTAATAGCCCGAAATCTTGGGCGAAAATCGTTCAAAAATCCTTTCAGCCCCTTGCGGGACTGTGGGGAAACGTCGCTTCGCTCAAAATCTCACAAAAATCTTTTTAAAATCTTAATGCTCCGACAAGACGTTGCGGTCCCGCAGGGACAAAAGAATTTTTGATTGATTTTTGCCCGTGATTTCGGGCCCGACAAACAAAGATTTTTTTTTAGATTTTAAAAAGATTTTGAGCGAAGCGACGTCTTTTAAAGAATCTTTGTCCCGTTGTATGTAACAGTTTTCAGGTTGCTGATACTCAGTTCCTTTGCCTTGGCTGGAAGCGGAGCGTAATGAACCTCCGAGGTGATATTCTGAGCCTCGTCGGAAAGAATGTACCTGATAAGATCGAGAGTAGCCACGGCCTTGTCCTTGCTACGGTCGGCATAATTCTGTTCCTTGTAGATAATCACCCAAGTGAAAGTCGAGATAGGATAAGCGCCCTGAGCATCAGAGTTTGTGATAGAGGTGCGGGTATCAGAAGGAATCTCTCCCGAGGCCGCCGCAGAGATCGACGAGGCCGAGGGCGACACAAACTCACCCTTCAGATTCTGAATGCGTGCGTATGGAATCTTCTGAGCGAAAGCATATTCCGAGCCAACATATCCGATAGAGTTTTTGGTCTGAGAGATAATGCCAGCAACTCCAGGGTTACCCTTGGCCGCCTGACCAACAGGAAAATTTACCGACTTGCCAGCGCCAAACTTGCTTGCCCAGTTTTCGCTTACCTTGGTTAGATAGTCGGTGAAAACAAATGTGGTACCCGAGCCGTCGGAGCGGAATGCAGGAATAATAGCCTCGTCAGGAAGGCTCGATTCGGGATTCAAATCCGCAATACGGCTGTCGTTCCACTTTGTGATCTCGCCGGCAAAAATATCAGCCACTACCTCGCCCGTAAGCTTCAGGTCGCTGATACCATCCAGATTGTATGCCACCACCACGGCACCCATACAGGTAGGAACGTGGATTACAGGCTCCATCTCGTCCATCTCCTTGTCGGAAAGGAAAGCATCGCTCGCCGCAAAATCCACAATCTTGTCGCGGAGATTCCTTACTCCACCGCCCGATCCGATACCGCCGTAAGCCACCACGTCGCCATCAGCCTCAGAAAACTTCTCAAACACAACATTATAGAAAGGAAGAGGGAAAGTAGCGCCCGCTCCCGAGAGTTCCTGAGCCTTGCGACCGCCATCACTCGAACTACCACCACACGACATCATCGCCAACGAAAGGCCCAATGTCATAACCGATAACAAAATCTTTTTCATATTATATTATACTTTTTATTTTTTTCTCTCTAAGAGGGTAAGAGGAATAAGAGATTTTTTCTCTCAAGGAGATTAACAGATTTAGAGTTTACATTAAAAAAATCATTTTTTAATGTGAGTGTAAGAGCCCTCATCTGAAATGCTCTTACCCTCACAATTTGAAAACGAAGTTTTGAAATTGTATTCTCTTAAAAGAAACCCTCTTATCTCTCTTACCCTCTTAGAGAGAAATAATTATCTGTGCGAAAAACAATTACTTAGAAACCGAAATAGCAATTTACGAACGCATAGCAAGCATTGTCGGCGCCATCAGCCTTAGGCATTGTAATCCTGAAATTTGGCGCAAGTTTCACATACTTGCCGAGTTTGAACTGAGCACCGAGGATAGCCACCGACTTGTCCTTGGCCTCGTTCCAGTCGTCCTTGGAATAGAGATCGTCGTATCTTGCGAACAGAGACACATTCTTGGGCAGATTCACAGAGGCATATACCGACAGACCGCTCTGGTCGGCATCCTCCTTGTACGAGGCATTCTTCATACAGTTGTATTCGGCGCCGAGGGCAAAATTCTCGTTCTTGTAGCCTACAAAAGTAGCCAGATTGCCGATATTCTCCTGACCGTCCTCAGCGCCCTCGTTGATACTGCCATAAACTCTGACGCTCAAGCCCTTAACTGGAGTAAGAGTAAGACCCAAGCCATAATTGAGGCCGTCCATCTTCTGAACCTTCTTGTAGCCCTCGCCGTTTACGATGATAGCATCAGCCGAAATCCATTTGGCGAATTTGTAGCCAGCTGATACGCCCAGATCGGCACTGCTTCCATACTTGTATTCATCTTGGAAAGATTTCATAATGTATCTGCATCCCCAGAACTTCTCCTGAAAATTAAACTGAGTGGTAGAGATGAGACCGCCGTTGAGACTGAAGTTTCCCTTCTTCCACGAAACCATAGCATTCTTGATATAGGCAATGCGCTGATAGTCGCTCACATCCGACGACTGACCAATGTCCATAACGCCCTTCACCGACAATCCGTTGCCGAGATTGTACTCATATCCGAGGTAACTTCTCTCAAGATCGAAACCGCGGTCGTCGTTGCTGTGGCCGAAACCCGTGTGGAAATTTCCGAACACCTGAACGATACCCTTGCCCTTAGGCTCCTCGGGAGTCACCTGAGCATTACCGGAACCGTCCACAGTCTGCGCGTCGGAATTGCACACCACCGCCAAAGTAAGGATCAGCACCAATAGCGAGAACCTAACCCAGTTGTAAATTCTAACAATTTTTTCTGCTTTTTCTTCTGTCATTTT
>JAZLKG010000099.1:0-5213 GCA_045597465.1 Bacteroidales bacterium
CTTGTAAAGATTCGAGGTAATTTATTGTTAATGCCTCAAAATCTACAGAAAGTATTTCACTGTTTCCTGATTTCGTAAAAATGCCATTTTGGAACCTATGCCAAATTTTTTCGTCGTAATCATAGACAAAGGCTTCTTCGATTTTGTGAAACATTTTCCATGCTTCAAAAATTTTTTCTTTGTCAGAATCCACATTGCCAGAGTGCGAGATCTCAATTACAAATAATGTTTCCGCTGGTATGTTTTTTAATATGTCGCTTTTTCGGCGGTATCTTTTGGCGACAACATCATAAACTCTGTATGTATTGGCGTATTTTGTGACAGATTCCACACCTACAATTATATTATTGTCAAAAATGTGCGAGTCGATAACCTTGCTATAAAGGTTTGCAAGATTCCAGTGCAATTCTGTAGGTTCTGCCATGCCCAGCGCGCCGAGGCTGTCGCTGTCCGGGTTTTGTTTTGGACCCTTTGGTCTTAGTAACATTTCGTTTAATCCCATTGTTTTAAATTTTTTATGTTTGACGCAAAGATACAAAAAAAAATGGACCGTAAAAAAATACGATCCATTTTCTTTATTGCTTCCGGGCTGTTTCCTGATTCTTAATTTCCCGGTGTACGAGTATTAAAAGCGAAACTACCTTTTTGTTTGTTTCGGTGTTTTCCTTGATTATCGCGTTTTGTTCCGCGTTGGCGGTCCGCATATAATCAAAGATCTTTTTGCGTTCCTCGTCGTGCTTGTTCATCATCGACTCTACCAGCGACAGCAACTTCTTTGTGAAAATGCCAATCGCTACCAGGAGTACAACACACATTGCTACTGGGAAAGCAAGATTCTGAAATATTCCTAAATATTCTTCCATAGTTACAAAATATTAAGGTCATTGCAATCCTTATCAATAATCGCCTTCAGATTCTTGCGATCTATCAGGAAGTTTCGGAAGGCTTCTGTTTGGGCTTCGGCTTCGTCTGGGTCATATACTCCAAGCTTTGCGGCCTCGTACTCGTTGGCCAGTTTCTGCTCGTAGTTGGAAGGCCATTTGTCGGTGATTACCGCCTCGGTGATCTTGTTGGCCGTGAGTGGCGCGTAAACAGTCACTTCCTCGCATTGCCACTGGGTATGGGCTTCCTCTGTTTCAGGTTCCGCTTCCTCTATGTTATAGCGGTACAAAAAGGATCCATTTCCAACGGGTTCAAGTATGGAAGGTTTAGTGTCGTAAAATGCTTTCATGGTAATCGGGTTTTAAGATTTTGCGTAATAGATTTCGTGAGTTACTGTGTTGGCACCAGCCCAGCCACGGTGCTATCTCGCGTTTCATTTCTTGCGCCGTGGGCTGTCTTTTGCGCTTGCCCAGCCTCGAAACTTTCTTACATAAGTTTTTCTTTATCCGCTTACGTAATAATTTCTGCTTCTTATAAAATCTGTAACCTACATAATCCAGCGCACGGCCTTTCTTGTCGGCCCTGTTCTGGGCTATCAGGAAGATCTGCCAGTTTCCCTTGATCCTGAGATTTAGTTGTCCCTCAATGTAGAGCCTTATCTCGGTGAATACCTGATGAAGTGTTTTCTTGCCGGTGGCGAAGAAAACTATATCGTCGGCGTATTCAGTGGCTTGCAGATATGGATTACAATCGAGATTCATTTTCGACTGCACGATATACGGCAAATCCTCATTTACCCAGTGCATGAAGTAAGCCAAATACAAGTTGGCCAAATACTGGCTTATATAGTTGCCTATCGGCAGGCCCTCGGCACTGTCTATAATCTCATCGAGCAACCAAAGCAAATCAGGATCTTTTATCTTACGGCGTATTATCGCCTTCATTATCGAATGGTCGATAGATGGGTAATACTTCTTTATGTCGATCTTCAGGCAATAAAGATCTTCCTTCTGATGCCGTCTGATAATACGATCTACTTGCCGGGCGCATCCCTCTATACCTCTATCCTTGATACAGGAATAGGTATTGCTGGTAAATACATTGCGCCAGATAGGCTCCAATACATTCATTACCGCGTGATGCACTATCCTATCAGGGTAATAAGGCAAGCGGTAAATAATCCGCTCCTTGGGTTCATACACGGTGGAAATGGTGTATTGAGAAGTACTGAAGGTTTTATTCTTCAGCGCTTCGTGCAATGCCTGTATATTGCTTTCGCGGTTCTTGTCGTGGTGCCTTACGCCGTAAGATCTTTGCTTGCCGCGTCGGGCCTTATCATCTGCCAGCTGTAGGTTTTCGATACTTATTACAGATTCGTATAAATTATTAAAGCGTTTCATCAGCTTTGCTTATTGATGCTTAGAGTCTTCGATATTGCTATCTACCAACACTTTTAGCGCAATTATGTTTTTTACCATGAGGTAAGGCTACTGAACTATCATCTATCAGCATAGGTGAGAGCCGACGTTCGTCCACGTATTCGAGGGAACGTTATTCGAATTCGAGTTCACGAAACCGCAATTCGTCCCGTTATTCGCATTACCGCCGAGAAGAAGGCCCCTAAGTTCAGCCCGCCCTTTATTACTCGAAAAAGTATCTGTTACTATTTGATCGCAATGTAACACGGCGCGGAAAAGCTTTAAGATCTCTAATCTTTTGCAAGATGTAAAGAATGTCCGCTGATCCTGTAAAAAACTTCTTGGCTTCTGACTCCGGGGCTTCCCTGGAAAACTTGATCTTTACCAATGTCTGGCCCTTGGTGCCCTTCGACTTTGAAAAACGTGTCGGCACGTCCTCAATGAAATCAACTACCCAGAAGGTCGTGTTTACTAATTTCGACTGTGTCGTTTCGTCGCAACAAAAACTTCTGTTGTTTTCGTCGCGTGGTATCTTCTGGAAGGCAAGGCTTCCATCATCATTCAAAAAATTTTCCATAAAACTTACGAGTTTTCGTGTTTGTTAATTCGTAATAAAGCAAAGGCGAGAGCCGACGAACGACCACGTATGCGAGGGAACGTCATTCGAATTCGAGTGCACGAAACCGCAAAACGTCCCGAAAAACGCAGAACCGCCGAGAAGAAGGCCCCTGAGCTGTGTAGCGGTAGGTATAGTGGTGTGGTGATAGTCGCAATAGTATGTAGTATTGCTGCCGCCTACAGTTGCAGGTATAGTTTCGCCACGATCGCCAAATATCACGTCTTTAATATAGCCTTCTGACCTTGCCTCATTGCCTATAAAAGAATATCCATCATAGCTGGAATCACTGAATTTTGCTGGGTTCTCTGTAACAAAACACTCGCTTAGACCGTCGCCGGGGTTTATTCGAATGTTGATACCGTCGCACCACTTCCATATATGGCCGAATGGATTTTCAATGCCGTGGAAACGAGGCACAGAGCTTATATATAAGACCGATCCATCGGCCTTATATGTTGTGTGATTTTTTACGCCTGTGGCGTTGCCCAACTCGTCTGTATAGCCACACGGCACAAATGGGTTTGAGCTATTCCAGAGATTCCAGCTATCCCAATTCCAAATATCTACACCTGGCCCCAAACCTCCCTGAGCATAGCCTTCAGGGGTGCGCTGTGTCGTATAATTCGCCTGGCTGTTAAGTGTCGCATACTCTACGGCAAATAGCCAATACAACTCCCTATTTACCTGATATAGGTAACATGTCCAATTGTTAATAGAAGTATTGCGCGCATGGGCTGCGTTTCGGTATGCGGTCCGGCTCATTACAGTAGCGGGCATTCCTAACAGGCTTCTATAAGTGCCATCCCAGGCGGCGTTATTATTGC
The DNA here is from genome assembly GCA_045597465.1 of Bacteroidales bacterium. Taxonomy (GTDB): domain Bacteria; phylum Bacteroidota; class Bacteroidia; order Bacteroidales; family UBA3824; genus UBA3824. The sequence continues at coordinate 3,744 of JAZLKG010000099.1, forward strand.
CACCTCGATAATCTTCTGTGATATTGACTACTGACGCAAGTTTTCCCGTAGATCTTTCGAGGGCGGCTTCGTAAGCAGATACATAGCGCACAGGTATTTTTATATAATCCTTTAGCGCATATTCTGACAAGCGCACGCGGCGCATGGTGCCGGATGTTTCAAATTTTGCATAATAGGAAGGTATTTCTACCATTACCTGCCCCTGTGAACCGTCGCGGATTTCGCCGCGCCAATCAGCAGGATTCAAATATTTTACTACTTGGCCGTTGTCGTCGAGAAGACAGACTCGCATATTGTTCTGTATAGGACACTCTCGATGCAGCGCCATATTACCTATTCGTGTACATGTTGGGGAGCTAACATTGGTGTCAAACTCTATTCCATAAGAAAACCAATCCTCATTCATCATTATGATGTCGTTGATAGATTTTATAGTTTCCTCATGTGTGGAGTATTTTTTGTGCGTGTGCGTTGGCTCGTCGCCTAAATCGTCGATAAACTCTGACAGCTTGGTCTTTTGAGGATCGCGCGGCTGTGTGTCGGCCTGTCGCCAGCCCATTACTGCCGGGGTTATTACAGTGCGAACCGTTTCTGTAATATCTTCTTCCGTGTACCGTTTTTCGAATCCTCTGTAATCGTGAAAAGGCCAATACGCATATACAGCCGGCTGTCCGGCCAATGTGCTCTCGCGGAGTTCCACACCTACAGCTCCCGACCATGCTTCGTCGTAAAAAACAACTTCGCCACTGTCTTTTACGTAAGCATCGCAACGGCCTATAGACCCATTTCCGCCTTTTATATCCAACGTTACACCATTTTCAAGTTTGTAAAGCACACCGCCGTATTGCCTTGGCAAAATTTCTGTAACGCGGTATTCTTCTTTTGTTTCTTCGTTCCAGGCTATATCATTAACTTTTACTATCGATGCTGGGGAAGATCCGTCCGGCAAAGCATAATTATTGCCGTCGTCGCCGAGGCATCTGGACCTGAAAAACGATACTCTATTATTGTATCTTTCTTTTATATCAGCAACATACTTGTAATCAGGTATGTGATAATATATTCCGGTAGGCTTGCCCTTGCTGCCGTCGGTGATATTAATATATCTGGTATTGGCCGGAATGGTGTATGTCTCCACGTCCACCACTGCGGGCATTACTTCGTAGCGCTCGTAGAAATAGCCGTGTGTGTAGCCCTCCACGGTGGGGCCGTCATAATAGAAAAACTGCACATCGTCGGGTATGTTTACGACGCTATCGAGGGCTGGCACGAATGCGCCGCCCTTGGGTGGTGTGGCTCCTGTTATCAGCTGGAAGCCACGGCCCAGCAATGGATTTTTTATCTGCTTTCCCATGATTTTTACTCGTTTGTTGTGTAACTCCTGATGATGTTGCCGTCGGTGTCGTATTCGTTGTGTATCACGAATGCCACGGCCTCGCCTTGCTTGTATGTTTCGGTGTTGATGTTGCC
>JAZLKG010000100.1:0-3429 GCA_045597465.1 Bacteroidales bacterium
TCTCCCAGACTTTCAATGTCCCCATCACGGGCAGAACAAGAGTGGAGAGTGGAGAGAATAGAGAGGAGAGACAGAGCCTCTACCGAAATTTTCGTTAGGCAGTCCGGACAAGGCCGACTCCGAACTGCCATTACTCTACCCATTGGTGGACCAGCCAATTGAGGAGAACTCTAATCTCTCCTCTCTAAACTCTAATCTCTCTGCCTTCGACTCCCTCGACCCCGACCTTCAGGCATTGGTGGGAGACCTCGCCAAGCGCATATATGGCGGCGAGGAGATTACTTTCGACAGCGACCTCCTCCATCATACCGCCAAGCCATTGGTGGACGGTCTCCAGAAGGGCTACGGCAAGAGCCTCGTGGACGTGGAATACAACTCGCCCGACTACAAGGCCCTTGAGAACCTCACCAAAAACGCCTTCAAGTTCTCCGCAAGCAAGGATTTCCACATCCTCCAGGATATGACCAATGCCCTGAGGGACGGCGACAGGGTGCGCTCGTTCGACGAGTTCCGCGCCGAGGTGGACAAGATAAACGTGAAGTACAATCAGAACTGGCTACGCACCGAGTACAACCAGGCAATAGCCGCATCGCAGGCAACGGCACGCTGGCAGGAGTTCCAGGAGAACGCCAAGGCAATGCCCTTTCTCCAGTATCAGGCAGTAATGGATTCCAACACAAGGCCCGACCATCAGAGACTCCACGGGGTGATAAAGCGTATCGACAATCCTTTTTGGAACACACACTTCCCTCCGTTGGGCTGGGGTTGCAGGTGCGAGGTGATACAGCTCCCCGGCAAGAACCACAAGGAGACTCCCGACGGATCGTTCCAAAAGCCCGACATTCCGCCCCAGTTCCGTGAGAACTTCGGCAAGAAGCAACAACTGTTCTCCGACAAGCATCCGTATTATCAGAACAAGTGCCAAGGGTGCACAAAGACCGCCAGGCTTGCCGCCGAAAACAATTTGCAGTGTCAGGCGTGCCTGAAGGCTATTGAACAATGCAAGGAGGAGATAAAGGCTCAGCAACTATCCAAAGACTTAGCAAAAAAATACGATCTCAATAAATGGACAATAGAATATGTTACAGGCTCTGGAGGTTATATAGTCTCTGAGGAAGGCCACGGCAAGGATGAAAAGGTACAAAACATAAGGTCTGCCAAACCATTAGCACAAAAGGGGTTTGTCGTAGAACTCATCAGACAACAGACTATTAGGATAAACGGAAAGAAAAAACACATAACAACACGAGACGCAAATGTCAATGGTGAAAAATGGGAGTTTAAATACACTAAAGATTACAAAAACTTAGCGAAATCCATAGGAACCAAGGCAGGTCAAGTGATTGAGCAAGGTGCTGACGTTCTATTAATTGATATTGTCAAAACCAAAGTATATGGCAAAAACCTTGTGATATTGGGAGTCAAAAATGCTTTCAAATACAATATTGGACTACAAAAAATATGTGTAATGATAGAAAGTGAAGATTTTAAAATAATTGAAAGAAAAGATTATCAGGACGGTACTTATATAGATAAAATAAAAAAATGGTTGACTGAATAGGCCAACCATCCGTGCTGTATACCGAAGCAACTGCACCCGTCAATCGAATGACACTGCAAATGTACAAACAATTTTTAAACTAACAAAAAAAACGAGCAAAAAAAATGTTGGATACGTCACTAACCCGTTACACTGTCTTTATCGACGGCAAGAAGAGCGTCAGTTGCCTTGCAGAGGATTTCTCTGACGCTCCGCTCCATCAGGCTGAGCAACTCATCTTAAAAGAAGCCTCTTATGGTGTTGATGAGCGTGAGGACTCCGCTGAAAAGGGACATCTTTTCAGGAAATGCCTGCTGAAGGTTCTCAAGTTCCTTTTCAAGTTTCAGCAATTCCTTCTGAAAAAGGTACTCCTCGGCGGCAAAGCCTCCTCGCCTGTACATATCGTATGCCTTTGCGTTGAGTACGACGTGGAGCCCTCCGCCGATGAGCCTTGTCACCTTGCAAAGTCCGACTTCCTCAAAGTGGCCCACAAGGCAGACAACGACTCCTCTGTCAACAGAGAGAAAGTCGCTGAGGATAGGCACTGAGGTTTTGAAACTGATCTGATCAAGTTTTACAAACTCATCCAATAGTTTGTCCTTTAGTTCTGGTGTTATTAGCATAATGAAACAATTTAGAGTTTTTAATTCTTCCACGTTGCGGAAATTTCCGCTACGGCTGATAATTAAAGACTTATCGACAAATATAAAAACTATTCTCAAAAAACTCCAAAATTTTTCGCAATAAAAAAAGGCACCTCGGAGACCAGGTAATCTCTTTGGTGCCTTGAAAAATATACATAAAAAGCGTTATTAATGTTTTGTTTCTGTGAACCTGTGCACTTTTTTTGAATTTTGCTTCTTTCCCGATTGGGGACTTTGGCGAATTTCGCCAAGGTCAGTTCTCCTGCCCTTGCCTAGTGGGACTCACACCCACCCGGGGTCCTTTTCCCCGTATTTAATTAATATTTATTTATCTGTAATTTTGCCCATTGCATATCCCTTATAAAGCGCCGGGGCTTGCTGTGTGTGTTCGAGACGTGCCAGGGGCGCGTCTCTACATTGTTGGTGGTGCTCTTTTCATTTTAATTGGTTTTTAAATGGTGTCTTGTATCTGTTGTCCGTCAATAGTACGGCTGTGGAAGGTTCCGTTTACCATACCTGGTAGGCCGTGGTAGGCTTGTTTGGTGTATTGGTGGCGCACAGGAGAGACGAACTCCTGTACACCTGATTTTTTGTCTTCCGAGACTTTTGTTTTTGCGATAGAAAGGCCTTTAGGTGTGGTAGCCCTGCAGATTGCTTCAGTGGCCTATTTCTCTGTAATTCTTAGTGTGATCAGTGGATTGTCGCTGTTGAGCCGTAATATGTGGAGGTGTGCTGTGCCGTCTTCTATTACAGATTCCACTCTCACAATGGCGGCAAGCAAATACTTGCATTTCCGCAGATAGTAAGGCTGGCTCAGTATCCAGTCTTTCATCGCGTTGATATTGTCCTCGCATACGCTACTGCCATTGCAGTTCCAGTGCCTATCGATAGCCAATAGCAATGTCGGTATCCATTGTGGCCTCGTCATTGCCTTAGGCTCTTTTATTACTGTTACAATCATTTTCCTTTCTTGGTTGGTTTCAATATTGGGCGCTTGTTCTTCCTGCTGTTCCTGCTGTTTACCGACAAATGGAAGTCCACCAGTCGGCATTTTACGCAGTACTTCTGTTGGCTGTGGGTTGGGTAGTATTCCACTTCGCAACACTCACATATTCTCTTGCTTGCCATTCTTTATTCTCTTGTTAAAGGTGTTTAAAACTTCTTTTAAGTGCGTCTCTGCGCTGAGTGCTATCAGCTCGTCACGCTCCTTTTTGGCCTCGTAGGCCTTGCGGTATTTCTTGTAGA
>JAZLKG010000101.1:0-18478 GCA_045597465.1 Bacteroidales bacterium
GGAGAAAAAACTTGGACTGATTCTGATGGATGGACACATTCAAGAATATGGCCTTATGGAAAATGGAAAGGTGGCATTAAGGAAGGAAAGCCTGATGGCGGCGGTATTACCGTAATATATACTGTTGAGAGAGTTTTCGACGAAAATGATCTTACAGAACAAAAATCCGTAAAGGGCGATAAAGTAGTAGGTGATTTTTCAAACGGCAATTTGTTGAATGGTACTATTTATCATCCAGATGGTAGTGTCGAGAAATTTGATTCTGTCTGGACTGATTCTGATGGATGGACACATTCAAGAATATGGCCTTATGGAAAATGGAAAGGTGGCATTAAGGAAGGAAAGCCTGATGGCGGCGGTATTACTGTAATATATACTGCCGGGAGAGTTTTCGATGAAAATGATCTTATGGAACAAAAATCCGTAAAGGGCGATAAAGTAGTAGGTGATTTTTCAAACGGCAATTTGTTGATTGGATTCGGTACTATTTATCATCCAGATGGTAGTGTGGAGAGATTTGAATAACAAACTTATTTTGTTGATGCAAATGAAAAGATTGTTTTTGTTTTTTGTGTTGTATATGAGTGTGGTTGGTAGTTTGTTCGCTCAAAACGAACAGACTAGGATTTCTATTTCCAATTTGTCTAATAACCCTACCGTGAAATTCAATATCGAGAATACACTCTCAAAATTTTTTACAGAATTGAGAAGTGCTTATATTGGTAACAGAACTCCAAACCTTAATTCTGTAAATATGGAATCCAATGTTAGGCAAATGGTTTTGAATATGTGGCAAACCTCTCCATTTAGATTGCGAGCTACCGCCGCAGATTTGAAGGTTGCCGAAAGGATGGGATGTTATAGAGTTGTGGATATTGTACTCAATTTGCATCATAGTTTTTCTGGACCCGACCAACGTGAGGTGTTTTTTGTCGAGATGGACAGCGCTGGCAAAATAATTGGTTTTGTCAGGGATCAGTTCCCTTTGAGTCAGGTCGGTAGTACTAACATACCCACAAATGTGAAGGATAATATTGTAGATTTTCTCCAACGACTTAATACCGCCCATTCCTCAAAGGATATAAATTTCCTTGAGATGGTATATAGTGACAACGCAGTTATATATGTAGGTAAAAGGGTGTCGTCTTCATATGTTTATACTTTAGGAGAGAGAAGTGTTTCAATTTTACAAGATAAATATGCTATCACTATAAAGAATAAGCCTCAATATATCAATGATTTGAAAGCAATATTTGCTAGTCATATATCAATTGATGTCCAGTATGATGAAATTGAAATCTCCAAGCATCCTACCTCTAATGAAAAATATAAGGATGTCTATTATGTAAGATTGAAACAAACATACAGATCGACATATTATAATAACAAACCAGGATATTCTGATATCGGATACCTTACTTTGGTTTGGAATTTTAAAAATCCTAATAATCCAAAGATTTTGGTGCGTGCTTGGTTCGACAAACCATTTAAACTTGAAAATCATATTAGTATTACTATTCCTACTGATTGACAAATATGAAAAGAACTATCATATTCATATTGATGCTATTGATTTCGTTTTCTGTATTCTCACAATCGCTGAAATGGAACGGAAATTTTGTGCTTCGCCCAGATGAAATTATTGGAGGCCCTGACCCCTCTTGGGCATTAGTGAAAATTACTGCTCAAGGAGGACTTGATATTAGGGGCTTGGAAGTTGTTCACGATGGTTTGATTGAGAAAATTGATCCTAGAGGTACATATATCGATGTGTATATAGTATGCAATGGAGGAACTACCACTTTGGAGATTACCTCTTATACTTACGGAAATCTTAGGATACCAGTACGAACTAATGATGAGATTTTTCGTGGCGAAATTTATGATATCTCCATCTCTCTAACCGAGCCGCCGTCTCCAAAATTGTTTAATATCACCTATGCCCAAGGAATATACAATCTATCACACGAGAAGGCGACACCAGGCACAAATATCACATTCGATTTGAAGCGTATGCCCGGTATGACTCTCAAATACGTGACAATAGGGGATAAGAAAGACACCTCAGGAGCCTATAGTTACAGCTTCACTATGCCGGACAATGATGTACATATTATGGCAAAGTGGGAGGAAATTGAACCAGTGCCTAATGTTAATATCCCTAAATCCGAATTTAATTATCTTACTTTCACAGCACAAGAGCCTAATTCGTCGGTTGGAATAAAAAATAATAATAACAATCCCGATATTGAATATTCAATTAGTGGCGGTAAAACTTGGCAAAAATTGACCGAACAGGATTCTGTGGTATTAAGAAATGTTGGAGACAAGATGTTTGTTAGAGGAAATAATCCTAATGGATTTTCTTCTAGTAATTATGAGTATACTTCTTTTAAAATGACGGGGCGTATTGCAGCTTCAGGTAGTGTTATGAGTTTGGTTGATGGGAAGGGCGAGAGTTTGGTTATTCCTTCTGGTGAATGGGGATGGTGTTTTGCATATTTGTTTAAAGATTGTGAGAGTCTAATCTCTGCGCCCAAATTGTCTGCGACTACATTGGACAATTATTGCTATAGAGGAATGTTCGAAGGCTGTAGAAATCTAAAAATTGCACCAGTTTTGCCTGCTACAGCATTGGCTTCCTATTGTTATAGTGGTATGTTCTCTGATTGTGCGAGTTTAATTACAGCACCAGAATTGCCGGCAACTACATTGGCTAGTTATTGCTATTCTCATATGTTCGAAGGCTGTAGAAATCTAAAAATTGCACCAGTTTTGCCTGCTACAGCATTGGCTTCTGATTGTTATAGTTGTATGTTCTCTGATTGTGCGAGTTTGATTGCAGCACCAGACTTGCCGGCAACTACATTGGCTAGTGATTGCTATTCTCGTATGTTTGAAGACTGTAGTAGTCTAACCACAGCACCAGACTTGCCGGCTACCACTTTGACTCAGTGGTGCTATTGCGCTATGTTTAAAGGCTGTAGTCGTCTAACCACAGCACCAGACTTGCCAGCTACTACTTTGGCCTTTGCGTGCTATTCTTCTATGTTTGAAGGCTGTGGGTGTCTAATTACAGCACCAGACTTGCCGGCTACTACAATGGTTCAAGACTGCTATAGTCGTATGTTCTCTAATTGTAATAATCTAACTTCTGCTCCTGACTTGCCAGCGAATAATTTTTATCTTAGATGTTACACTAATATGTTCTATGGTTGTCATAACCTTAAATCTATAAAGGTTTATTTTACAGATTGGCCAAAAATAAAATATTATACAGGCCATCAGGGTTTTCCAACCTACCCTACCTACCATTGGCTAACTGATGTCTCTTATTTAGGTGTTTTTTATTGCCCTCGTGCTTTGAAAAAGAAATTTGATTGCACTCATATTCCAAAGGGTTGGACGGTTGAATATATTGATTAAAGGATATATGGTAAAAAAAATTAACAAAAACAGACGAATTACAAAAAATGAATTCGTCTGCCTTTGTTTCTTACGCTTTTGCCTGCGGTGAGTCTGGGTCTATCATCATTAGTTCTACCTTGTTGCCGTCGGGGTCGTGGATCCAGGCCTGCCAGTTTTTGTCGGACGATGTCTTGGGCTCCTGGTCGATCTCGACACCTATAGAGCGCAGACGCTCAACGTCTTCCAGAAGATTGTCGGTCTCGAGGCAGAGGTGTTGGAAACCGCGGTTGTTCCAGCCAGTGTTGGGATTCTCGCCTTCACCGTTTGGTATCAGCTCCAGATAAACGCCGTCTGCCATACGGACATAATGGAGCCAGGGATTGCCGTTGTCGTCGTTCTGGATTCCTACCAGCTTCATTCCCAGTTTGTTGCAGTAGAAGTCGAGGGATTTCTCCAAATCCTTGCAGACAAAGCAGGCGTGTCCGATTCCAACGTATCCGTCACGGCCAAATTCGTAGGGAGCCTCGTTGCTCTGCATTTGTACTGATTCGGGTGTATATTCCTGAAGCTCAATGCCGTTGCCGTCGGGATCGTAGAGCCAGAGGTTCTTGCAACCGCTCTTCTCGATTTCTGGCTCGGGAGATTTTATGTATCCCTTCTCGTAAATCTCGCGGAGGGTCTTGCTGATGTTGCCGACTGTAACGCAGAGATGGTTGTAGCCAGTTTTCTTGAAATCGAAGGCGTAGTCACGGTCGTTTTGTCCGCCATAGAAAAGTTCCAGGAAATGTCCCTTGCAGATTTTCAGGTAAACAATCCAAGGCTCGCCGTTGTCCTTGTGGAGCTCAAAAACTTTCTTCCAGCCAAACACCTTGTCGAAATATTCCACCGACCTGTCCATATCCAATGGATTCAGGGCTATGTGTGCGATGTCTTTTATCATATTATTGGGTTTTAATTGTTGTTGCTGATGCTTTGACTTAAAAAACGGAAATTAGTTTAGCAGCAAAATCCAATTTTTTGGGGAGTCGCTTCGCTCAAAATCTTTCAAAAATCTTCAACGGAAAGAATTTTTTTTCTTTTTCCGGGTTACCTTTTTCCTGATGCTGCTATTAACCTATAAAAAACAAACCAATAAAAACGTTACGATTATGAGAAAGTCAGTATTATTTTTGGCAGCATCAGCCATAATGATGTGCGTATCAGCACTAAAGAGCAACGCTCAGGATCTTATCGGCCTGCCTTACGACAAGATCCACACCATAAACCGCAAGCCCGTGCCCAACCAGTATGAGAGGGAGGCCGATGTGATGTGGACCAAGATTGTATGGCGGCGCGTGGAGCTTACCGAGCGTGCCAACCAGCATCTGTATTTCCCAACGCAGCCTCAGGACGGAAGAATGAGCCTCATAGACGTGTTGCTGGAAGGTATTCATTCGCAGGGGCTTACGGCGTATCAGGAAAACGGAAACAACGAGTTTGCCACCATACTTACCGAGAAGGAGGTGAACGCGCAGATGGGCGCCAAGCAGGAACTTTTGGTGAGGCCAAACCTCGACGGAGGGATGGACACCCTGCTTGTGCCAGTAAACTACAACAGCAGCGAGGTGAAATCGTATCTTGTGAAGGAGGTGTGGGGCGTAAACAAGCAGACCTCGGCAATGGAGGTGCGCATAATAGGCATCTGCCCCATCCGCACATTCTACCGCAACGAGGATGTCGACCAGGCCGAGCCGCTCCACAAGCAGTGTTTCTGGGTTTACTATCCCGAGGTGCGCTCCGTGCTGGCATCGGCCGAGTGTTTCAACATAAAGAACGACGCCGGACGCCTGAGTTTCGACGATATTTTCCAGAAACGCCTGTTCTCCAGCTACGTGTTTGCCGAATCCAATATCCACGACAACCGCACCATCTCCGAATACGCGCGCGGCGAGGAGCGCCTGCAGGAATCGGAGCGCATCAGCACTGGAATGTTCAACTATGAGCAGGATATCTGGGAGTATTAGTTTGTTATTTAGGATTTTATAGTTATCTTTGCGGAGTTTTTTAATGATATCAATATGAAAAATTCCACAAACTTCAAGATTATGGCCGTGGCATCAGCATTGGCTCTCCTGCCACTGTCATCCTGCAAGAACTCGGCTAACACAGAGTCAGCTACAAAAACTCCTGCCCGTGAGCACGCTCTCGTTTTCGACTGCGACCCCGGCACCGACGACACCTACGCGATGTTTCTGCTGAAAAGCACCGGCAACGCCCCCGACTTTACCGTGGCCACTTTCGGAAACTCCACCATCGAGTACACTTTCAAGAACCTCTTTGTGCTCAACTACTATTTCGACGTAAAATCGTCGGTTTTCCGCGGTGTTGAGAAGCCTTACGACGGTCACGAGGTTACCTGCGGAGATTTCCACGGCGCCGACGGCCTGGCCGGTCTTTCCGACGAGATGGTGGCCCGTTTTGGAATCACACAGGCTATGGTGGATTCTGCAAAGTCGTATCAGGACCTCGCAAAGGAGATTCTGGCCACCGACAAGGTTGACTACATTGCAGTGGGTCCTCTCGCCACTTTGGGCCATATCATAAAGGAGTACCCTGAGGCTGCCTCACATATCAACCACGTTTACATTATGGGCGGCGGCATCAACTCGTTCAACAAGGACGGCGACACCGAGTACAATTTCTTTGGCGACGGCATTGCCGATACCATTGTCTGGGCGTCGGGCGTGGAGATCTCGCTTTTCCCTATCGACGTTACATACCTCTGTGCACAGGTGGAACTCAGCTTTGTTGACAGCCTCGATTTCGGCAAGTACCCCGAGATGGAGACCATCATCCGCCAGAATTCAAAGTCGAACATAGCCACAGGTCAGAGCGAGGCATCAGCCATAATACACGACGCCCTGCCCGTGCTCTACTACAAATTCCGCGACAAGTTCAAGATGGAGGACTACAAACTTACTGTAAATGAGCGTGGTCACTTGGAGAAGTCTGATGCAGGCCGCCTTGTGCACGTGGCCGTGGATATGGAGAGCGACCTGCTCAAGAACGAGATAAAGAAGGCTCTTGAGGTGAGATAGCACGATAGTTCGTTCAATTTTTTATATAGCTGACCCTGGGATTTTATGTAGCTGACCCTGCATCAATCTCAAGGTCAGCTACATTATTTAAGGGGAAAATGCCCCGGATTTTCATAGCCATACGATTTGCCGACGAGTTTAGGGAGAAACTTGTTGAGATTCAGAACACACTGAAAGACAGAGGCGTTGCGGGGATTTTCTGCCCGTTGGGGAATCTTCATCTTACACTTGCCTTCATCGGCGAGAAATATGATTTGCAGGCAGTGAGAAAGGCCGTCAGCGAGGTTTGCTTTCAGCCGTTTGCTCTTAGATTGAGCACGTTAGGAACATTTCCTACCAAGAAAGGCGTAATCTGGTGCGGAGTGGAGGATGTGGATTCTGTTTCAAGCCTTGCCTCTGAGTTACGCAAGTGCCTGACTGATAATGGCGTAACCTACAAATCTGGCGACTTTTTTCCGCATATCTCGCTGGTTCAGATTCCGTCGCGAATTGTTACCGATGTGGCGATTCCTGAGGCGACTATGCAAGTGGAGCGGGTATCAGTGATGATGTCGGACAGGGTGGATGGTGAGTTGAGGTACTGGGAGGTGTGAGGAAAATATTTATTAATAATGAAAGACAAGATTATATCATTTCTCTGGCAACATTTGTTGCTTCTGATATCGCTCTATGTGATGACATTGGGCGTGGCGGTGTGCGTAAGGAGTCAACTCGGAAGTAGCGTGATTTCCACGATTCCGTATGTGATGGCCTCGGCGGGTGGGGTTATGGACTGTATTCCGGCTTGGACCATTGGTACTTACACTATTTTGATGAATGCCGTTTTTGTGGTGGCGCAGATTCTGATTCTCCGCCGGAATTTCGACTGGTTTCAGTTGTTCCAACTCGTGATAGGTTTCTTCTTCGGAATGTTGATAGACCTGAATATGTACCTGACAGAGTGGATGCTGTCGGAGACGTTCTGGATAAACGCCATTGTTCAGATAGCGGGTTGCACAATCCTTGGCGTGGGCATTGCGTTGGAGGTGAAGTGCGGTTCGGTAACAATGCCTGGAGAGGGCATAACCATTGCTATTCACAAGGTTACGGGACTGGAATTCCCGAAAGCCAAAATCCGTGTAGATATCAGCCTCGTGGTGATGGCGGTGATTCTGTGTTTCGTTTTGCTTGGCTCGTGGCAGTGGCAGATAGTGGGCATAGGAACGCTTTTTGCGATGGTTTATGTGGGAATGGTGGTGCGTTTCGCTAATCGTCACCTCGGCTGGTTCGATAAGATTCTGGCCTACAAGCCTGGTTTCAGAAGATATATTTTCGGCCTGGCAAAATGGGCGAGGGGAAAGGAGTAGTCGGATATTGAAAATAGGTAATGATTTCCGAAATCGAGGTATCGGATATATTATATAAAGTGTGTATCTTTGTCAGGTACTAAAAAAAATATCGGATATGAAGAAAATATTTCTGGCCATTGCATTGATGGCTACTACTGCGCTGGCTTTTGGTCAGAGCAAGGTTTATGTTACCCGCGAGATTACTCCTGAGTCGCTGGTAAGGATTTATGACGCTCTCGGGGTTAATCCTCAGGGACGCGTGGCTGTCAAGATTTCTACTGGCGAGAGCGAGAAGACCGGCTATCTGCGTCCTACATTCATCAAGCCATTGGTCGACAAGGTTCACGGCACTATTGTGGAGTGCAACACTGCATACGCCGGTACCCGAAACACCACCGAGGCTCACTGGAAAACTATCCGCGAGCACGGCTTCACAGAGATTGCTCCCGTTGACATTATGGACGAGGAGGGCGATATGAGGATTGCCGTAAAGGATTCTACCCACCTAAAATACAATATCGTGGGCAAGCACCTTGCTTATTACGACTGGATGATAAACCTTGCTCACTTCAAGGGTCATCAGATGGGCGGACTCGGCGGAGTGCTCAAGAACGCGTCAATTGGTGTGGCCTCAGCCTCAGGAAAGGCTTATATCCACACTGCGGGATATACCGAGAAGGTGTCGGAACTCTGGGGACACGTTGATAATCAGGATGGTTTTGTGGAGTCGATGGCCTCGGCCGCGCAGGCTGTCCACAATTATTTCGGCAACGGCGACCGCATTGTATATATCGCGGTTATGAACAATATGTCGATAGACTGCGACTGCAATGCAAATCCTCAGAAGCCTCTCATAGAGGATTACGGCATTGTGGCCTCCACCGATCCCGTGGCCGTAGATCAGGCTTGCTACGATATCGTCAGCAAGATCCACAACGACAAGCACAACAACAATAAGCCTCTCCTCGACCGCATTGCCAAACAGCACGGCACCCACATTATGGAGTGGGGCGAGAAGATCGGCCTCGGTTCAAGGACTTACGAGATTATCATTATTGATAAATAGTTCTTTTTATATTATATGGCAGACAATCCCGGGGCTTCGATGAGGCGTCGGGATTGGTTTGTTGTTATGGGTTATTGTTTCCTGTACTCTCTTTCAAGATTATCAACAAGATATGCGTCGCTCATACAATGAAAGTCTGAGATTCCCTCGCTCATTAGTTCCCAAGTCATTGTGTGATAGAAGAAATTGAGGGCGTCTTCCATTTTTATGTTGTTCCTTTTTGCGAACTCGGCAACTATTCGGCCATATTTCATTCGCAAAATCGTTGGGTTTGCTGTCATCATCTCGCCACCTCCTTTTTCTTGATTACCGCTAATAAGTCGTCTATTATGTAATCCTTTGAGAAAGTGTGCAATACGTCGAAACACGGCACGATATAGTCATCTATGAGATTTATCCGCTGAAACCACTCATAAACCTCACGTTCTGTTTTGGATAGCCTATCGGCTACAACGCCTACACAATATATTGTAAAATTCAATTCGCGTTCCGTCATAATTCTGATTTTTGTTATTGCAAAGGTATATTTTTTTAGGGATTTGTCAAACCTTTACCCAAACAATTCCTCCATAGTTACAACCGTCTGTATCAGGTTGCTGTAGATGTTTTGTGACAGGCCGTATGTGGTTACGAGGATTGGCATTATGGGTTCGTTGCATTTTGTTATGGCTTGGAATGTGGCTATTTGGTTGCGCATTTTGGCCTCGTCTTCTTTGGTGAAGGCGAAGTCGGCTATCGAGAATTTCATCTCGCAGAGGTTGAAGATACCGTCGGCACGGCGTATCATCAGGTCTATCTGCGCGCCCTTGTTGGTTTCTGATGCCTCGGCCCTCCACGAGAATTCCTCTGTGTGGACTGATGGAATCCCCAAAGCCCGTTTTATCTGGTCGATGTGGTACCAGCACAGCGACTCGAAGGCGGTGCCATACCACGCGGTCATTGTCTTTGTTCCAAACCTGTCTTTCCAGTCCTTGGAGTCAGGATTTTTTTTATTGCTGACTACAGAGAAATGATACAGCGTGAAGAAGTCAACAAGTCGGTAGCGTTCTTCCTTGGAAGGTTTGCCATAATAAGTGTATTGACAGATGAAGTCGCTCTCCGCCAGGGCCTTCAATGTCTTGGTAAGGCCTCCGCCGTATGGAATTTTGGTGGCTTCTGATATCTCCTTTCTTGTGTATCCTGTCTTGCGTTTTGATAGCAACTTGATGATTTTCAGGCATTCCTCGTGATTGCTGAAAAGTGATACGAAAAGTTGCTCTATCTCGTCTCTAAGTTTTCCGTTGCGGTCGGCGAATAGCGAGTCTGTAATTTGTTCCAGCCTTTTGCCTTTTTCCACGTATGTCATATAATATGGAATTCCGCCGATCATCATATACAATTGTGTCTGGGCGTATCTGTTGAGCAGAATGCCCCGTGACTGATAAAACTGTTCCGCCTCACAGAGTGTGAAGGGGTGAAGTTTTATCTCTCTTGTTGCCCTGTTGTACAATCCACCCTTGTTGTGTAGTAGGTTGTCTGATATCCAGGCAGTTGCCGAGCCACATACTATGAGCATAAGTTGCTCTATGCCCGCTCCCCAGCCGTTCCAGAAATGCTCCAATGCGGATATAAACTGAGATCTTGGAGTGTCGAGCCAAGGAAGTTCGTCGATGAAAACTACCTGTCTTTTGTCGGGGGCTTGCTCTATTTTGTGAATCAACAGGTTTTTCAACTTGTCGAATGCTGTTAGCCAGTCTTTTACCAAACCGCATTGTTCTCCATAATTACGCAGAGATGAGGCAAAGTTGTTCAGTTGGCTGTTCATCATATTGGCCTCGTCCATATCCTGAGGCGACAATCCTGTATGATAAAATGCGAAGTCTCCGGCAAACATTTCGCGTATCAGATATGTCTTTCCTACACGTCGTCTGCCATATACAACTACAAACTCAGGAACACCTGAATTGTAGATATTCCTTAACTCGTTGATTTCGTTTGCTCTACCTATGATTTTCTGCATAATGTACGGGTTTTATTTTGCCGTAAAGGTATAAATAATATTCGATTTGGCAAAATAGTCGGTCCTTATCTTGCCAAATCTATCAAAATTTTCTCGATTTGGCAAAATAGACAGTCCTTATCTTGCCAAATCTATGTAAAAATAGGGTGGTTTGGCAGAATAAGCGGAATGCAAATAAATCTCTTGCCGTCAGATACAAAAAAAATATTACCTTTGCAGTCTAATTAACCAACTAATATAGAAATGGAATACTTGTCGAGAGAACGATATGACCAACTTGTGGCAGAGTTGGAGGATTTGATAAAGGTGAAACTGCCCGCGGCGCTCAACGAACTTGTGGAGGCCAGGGAGAAGGGCGACCTCAGCGAGAATTTTGAGTACCACGCGGCCAAGCGTGCCCACGGAAAACTTCTGGGCAAAATCCGCTTTATGCAGAGGGTGCTTGAGCACGCACGAGTGCTTGATACTTCGAAACTTAAGTGTGACGAGGTGGGGCTTCTCCGCACCGTGGAAATCACCAACCTCGCCAACAATATGAAGATGAAATACACTATTGTGAATACTCACGAGGCCAACCTAAAGGAAGGAAAAATCTCCATAAAATCACCTGTGGCTGAGGCTCTTCTTGGCAAGAAAGTGGGCGACATTGTAGAGGCCCGCGTTCCCGCAGGAGTTTTGAGGTTCAGGATTGAGAGTATTTCGGTGGAATAAAAAAACAAGTACCTATGGCATTTTCAAATATAGAAAGACATTACAACAAGCACCCGGAGGACAAGAGGTTGCTTCGCCGTCACGGAATTGTGGAGTTCGAGACTACTATGTATCATCTTCATAAATACCTGAAACCCAATGACTACATTCTTGATGTGGGTGCGGGAACGGGCAGGTACACTTCGGCGCTTACGGCTGAGGGTTTCACGGTGAAGGCCGTGGAACTTGTTCAGAGGAATATCGATGTGTTCCTGAAGCGCGACCCTGATGCCGATGTGGTGAAGGGCGATGCCCGTGATATGTATATGATTCCTGACAATGTGGCTGATGTCACGATTCTCCTCGGTCCGCTCTATCATCTTATCGGCGATGAGGAGAAGGTGAAGTCGCTCCTGGAGGCCAAGCGTATAACCAAGCCCGGAGGCCTCATTTTCGTGGCCTACCTGATGAACGAGTACAGCATTCTGTCGTATTGTTTCGACGAGGAGCGTATCAGCGGGCTTATGGCAAGTGGCGCCGTTGACGAGAATTTCCATATCCAGACTCCCGAGGGCGAGTTGTACGATTATGTGCGTATGGAGGATGTTGACCGTCTGAACCAGAAGGCTGGTCTTGAGCGTGTTACTGTTTTCTCTCCCGACGGTGCCGCCGACTATATGCGCACCCGTCTCAACTATATGAGCGACGAGACTTTCGCCAAATTCATCGAGTATCAGAAAATAATCTCCGAGCGCAAGGATCTCATCGGCGCTGGAAGCCATATCGTGGATGTGGTGAGGGCGTAAACTCTAATCTCTAAACTCTAAACTTTAAACTCTAATCTCTAAACTTTAATCTCTAAACTTTACACTTTACACTTTTTTATGACAAAGATTCAGGAACTGGCGCTTGCTATGATTGCCTACGACAATGGTGATCCAAAGAGGATTCAGCATACCACCAAGGTTCTCGCCTACGCCTCGCTTATCGGAATTCAGGAAGGTTTGGATGTTGATACTCAGTTTATTCTGGAGAGCGCCGCGTTGGTTCACGATATCGGAATACGTGCCAGCGAGAAGAAATTCGGTCATCAGAACGGAAAACTTCAGGAACAGGAAGGTCCTGCCGTGGCCCGCGGACTCCTTAGCCGACTTGGCGGATGGACCGACGCGCAGATAGAGCGTATCTGCTGGCTTGTGGCTCATCATCATACTTATCACGCTTCTGATGCGCTTGACTATCAAATCCTGATAGAGGCCGACTTCCTCGTGAATCTCTATGAGGACAACGAACCCGAGCACGCAATCCGCACCGTCAGGGAAAAGATTTTCAAGACCAAGAGCGGAATCAGGATGTTGGATGAGATGTTCTTGGAGGTCTCCAGATAATCTTATAACTTTTCCCCATAATTTTATAACACCACTCCACGGCGAATCGTTAATTTTGTGGCGTAATACAAAATTAATGCTATGAATCAGTTCATTCACCTCATCAACGAGATGTCGCCGTACCTCCTGTTGGGATTTTTCATCGCGGGAGTTATGCACGCGTTTATCCCTGGGCGGTATTACAGCAAATACCTCTCAAAGCCCGATTTCAGGTCGGTTGTAAACGCCGCGATTCTCGGAATTCCGCTTCCGCTGTGCTCGTGCGGAGTAATCCCTACCGCGATGTCGCTCAGGAAAGAGGGCGCGTCAAAGGGTGCCGTAACCTCGTTCCTGATAGCCACACCTCAGACAGGCGTGGATTCCATTCTCGCCACTTACAGCATTATGGGCTGGCCGTTCGCAATCGTTAGACCCATTGCCGCCTTGCTCACCTCGTTGCTCGGTGGCAGTATGGTGAATCATTTTGAGGCTGACGACAGGGAGCAGATTACTTGCGCCCACGCCGAAAATCACGAGCCGTTAGAGACCTCTAAAACCTTCTGGGACAGAGTGATGGGAGCCCTTAAATATGCCTTTGTGGAGATGATGGGCGATATCGGAAAATGGCTGGTGATTGGCCTTGTGGTGGCTGGCGCTATCACGATGCTGGTTCCCGACAGTTTCTTCGCTGTGTTTCAGGGAAATACGTGGGCCTCGATGTTGCTGGTGCTCTGTCTGGCCGTTCCTATGTACCTCTGCGCCACGGGTTCTATTCCCATTGCCGTGGCTCTGATGCTGAAGGGTCTTACGCCGGGGGCGTCTCTGGTGTTGCTGATGGCGGGTCCTGCCTGCAATATGGCAAGCATTTTGGTGGTAAGGAAAGTGTTGGGCAACAAGACTTTGGGGCTCTATCTTGGGTCGATTGTAGCAGGCGCGGTTGGATTCGGATTCCTGATTGACGCTCTGCATTTTGGTGGCGCGGTTGATTTTCTTAGTTCCCTGACGGCTACCGCGGCTTGCTGTCACGAGGACGAGGGCTTCGGATGGATTTTCACCGTGGCTCTGGTGGTTTTGCTTTTCAATGCCCTGGTGCTTCAGCGACACAAATGCCATTGCCACGACGGCGGAGATTGCTCTTGTGGCGGACACTCGGATTCCTGCGATTGTAAAACTTTTAAAGAGGATAACGATATGAATACTAAGACTTTTCACATTGAGGGAATGGCTTGCAGTCATTGCCGTGCCACTGCCGAGAAGACATTGCTCTCGGTGCCTGGCGTTGAGAACGCGTCGGTTGACCTGGCTTCTAAGGAGGCCGTTGTAAAGGGCGACGTTCAGATTGACGCGTTGCGCGAGGCCTTGGATCAGGTTGGTTTTAAGTTGGTTGACTAATGGCTACGCTTTATATTAAGAATATGTGTTGTCCGCGGTGCATAAGTGCCGTGGACAATATTCTGAGGAATCTGGGTTTCTCGGTTTCCGGTATCACCCTCGGCGAGGCTTCCGTGATAGGCGATGTTTCTGACAATCAGTACTCGGCTATCCGCAGGGAACTTCTTGCCGTGGGTTTCGATCTTTTGGGTGACCCTCAGATGCAGTTGGTGGAGAAAATCCGCACGTCGATTATGGAGTGGGTGCGCATTGAGGGCGACCGTCCCAATGTGTCAACTTTCCTGCAACAGACTCTGAATAAGGAATATTCTGTTTTGTCGAAACTTTTCAGCGCTATGCGTGGAATCACCATTGAGCGTTATTGTATCCTGATGCGTGTGGAACTCGCCAAGGAACTCCTCCGCTACAGCGACAAGACTTTGTCGGAACTGGCCTTCCTACTCGGCTATTCAAGTTCGGCACATTTCAGCGCACAGTTCCGCCACGAGACCGGAATGTCGCCGTCGGTTTTCCGAAACAGCAAGGTGGACGCAAGGAAATTTTTGGATGAGTTGTAAGTAAACCTTTTTATTTCGGAAGTGTCAAAATTTGGAACACAGATGATGCGGATACAGCGGATCTACGCAGATGAGATAATCTGTGCAAATCCGAATATCAGCGTCGTCTGTGTTCCAAATTTTAAAAGCATAATAAAAAATGAAATTAAAATCCTTTATCGCCGCAATGGCTTCGGCTGTGTTGCTGTTTTCGTGCAATGCGCCTGAGAATCAGAATACTCAGAAATCATCTGAGGTTTCGTTCAGCGAGGTAATCAAGACACGACGCAGTGTGCGCGCCTACGATCCTTCCAAGACAATCTCGGAACAGGAAGTCCGTCAGTTGCTTACCGCTGTTCAGGAGGCTCCGTCGTGGGCAAATCAGCAACCTACAAAATATTACGTTGCAATGAGCAAGGACAAGGTGGACGCCGTCCGTGACCTTATCGGTGGCAACAAGGAACGCACTATGGGCGCCAATGTTTTCATCGTATCAACCTTTGAGCGTGGCAAGTCGGGCTTCTTCAATGGCGAGGCCTTCAATGAGATTGGCGACGGCTGGGGTGCCTACGACAACGGCCTCAGCAATGCCTACCTCGTTCTCGTGGCCCGTGCGATGGGCTTCGACACCCTGATAATGGGTATGAGAGATTCCGACGCTCTCCGTGAACTCTTCGGAATCCCTGGCAACGAGACTGTTATGGCCGTGCTCTCACTCGGCTACCGTGCCGGCGAGCCCAATCAGCCTCAGCACCGAAATTTCGACGAGGTGGTAAAGATATTCTAAGATTCTAATTGAACACAGATGACGCTGATGTAGCGGATCTTCGCAGGTTAGTAATATAAAAATCTGTGAAAATCCGCCCAATCTGCGTCATCTGTGTTCGTTTTATTTGCATTATGACATTTTTTGATTCTGACTATATGGAAGGCGCTCATCCTGAGGTGATGAGGCAGTTGATGGCGACTAACCTTGAGCACACTGTCGGCTACGGAAAGGACCATTATTGCGACGAGGCGCGCGACCTTATCCGCAAGGCTTGCAACGCTCCCGACGCTCTTGTGCATTTCCTCGTTGGTGGCACTCAGACCAATGCGACTGTTATCGATGGTCTTCTGAGACGTCACGAGGGAGTTCTTTGTGCTGATACCGCTCATATCAACGTCCACGAGAGCGGTGCCGTGGAACATTCTGGTCATAAGGTCCTTACTCTTCCTGCCCACAACGGAAAACTTGAGCCTCAGGAAGTTGACAACTATATAACAGATTTTTACCGCGACGCGACCTTCGAGCATTGCGTGGCTCCGGGAATGGTTTACATTACTCAGCCCACCGAGTACGGAACCCTTTATTCCAAGGCCGAACTCACCGAGATGAGCAATGTCTGCCACAAGCACAATATTCCATTGTATCTTGACGGCGCGCGTCTCGGCTATGCCCTGGCCTCGCCCGATTGCGATTTCACTTTGCCTGATATCGCCGAACTTTGCGATGTTTTCTATATCGGAGGCACCAAGTGCGGACTGATGTTCGGTGAGGCTGTTGTCGCCAAGCGCAAGGAACGACTTCCCCATTTCTTCCCGCTCGTAAAACAGCACGGCGCACTCTTCGCCAAGGGCAGAATCCTCGGCATTCAGTTCAAGACCTTGTTTACCGACAATCTCTACGTAAATATCTGCAAGAAAGCCGTTTCGCTCGCCATAAAACTCCGCAACGCCTTCACAGCCAAAGGCTACAAGGTGGCAATCGATTCACCAACCAATCAGCAATTTTTCGTCCTTCCCAACGATGTAATCGACCGTCTGAAACAATCCGCCTCCTTCGAACTCTGGGGGCCCCGTGGCGAAAAGGAGACAACAGTAAGATTTGTATGCAGTTGGGCCACGGAGGAGAAGGATGTGGATGAGTTGATAGAGAGGTTGTAGGGAAATGAATATCAGAGAAATAGTACTCTCCGCCGAAAATATCACCGAGTTTCAGCGGAAGGTGTATCTGGAACTTCTGAATGTGCCTTGTGGTGAGACTATCTCCTATAAGGAACTGGGGCTCAGGATTGGATGCCGTAGTCCGCAGGCCATTGGTCAGGCCCTGAAGCGGAATCCCTTTGCGCTTGATGTTCCGTGTCACAGGGTGATAGCAAGCAACGGCGATATCGGCGGTTTCCACGGAGAAAGATCCGGCGAGATGATTGACAGGAAACGGCAATTGCTGGATGAGGAAAGGGAAACGTTTAGTTCCCGCCTCTGATGCTATGGTATAAAACGGTCTTCGGACCGTTTTTTTTGTGTTGATGTGGATTATTTCCGGGCGAAAATTGGCAAATTTTTACCGTTTTCGCCCGGAAATAAGTGTCTAACTTTGCTGTCAGATATGAAAAATACTTGAATTAATGGAACATATTTATCTGAATACTATTCAGAATTTCAATGATTATCAGGGAATGTGTGATGCACAATCACACAGGTGAGTCAGAAAAAATTAAGAAAAAAAATCATTTTTTCTCCCCACTACGCAGAAACATTGCGTAGTCGCTTCTTTTCTTTGCAGTGTTTTAAATCAATAACCCCAATTGTCTAACACTAAAAACATTTACAAAGATGAAAGAAGTAACAGGAAAGTGCAACACTGCAAAGGTATTTACCGAAAATCTTGATGAGAAGTCTCAGAAGCAGATTGAGAATCTGTGTAATCAGGAGTTTGTGAAAGATTCCAAAATCCGTCTGATGCCCGATGTGCACGCGGGGGCGGGTTGCACTATCGGAACCACTATGACAATCACCGACAAGATTGTGCCAAACCTTGTGGGAGTGGATATCGGTTGCGGAATGGAGACTCTTGTAATCAGCAGAAACTCAGAGATTTCTCAGAATTTCTCTCCAAGGGTTCTCGACAGCATTATCCGCAAAAACATTCCCTCGGGCTTCGATATCAGAACCGAGCCTCACGAGTTTGTCTCTCAGGTACCTTGGAATCAAGTAAAAGGCAAGTATAATAAAAACCGCGCAAAACTCTCACTTGGAACTCTTGGCGGAGGCAACCATTTTATTGAGGTGGATAGGGACGACGATGGCGATATGTATATCGTGGTGCATTCGGGAAGCCGTCACGCTGGCCTCGAAATCGCCAACTATTATCAGGAGGAGGCCTGGAAACAGATCAACCACAACCGTCATTCAGATTGTCAGCAACTTGTGGCGAAATTGAAGGCCGAGGGACGCGACAAGGAGATTCAATCGGCTCTCAGAGACCTTCAGACTCAGGTGATTACTGATGTCCCCAAGGATCTTGCATATCTGGAGGGCGAACTTTTCGAGAGTTATCTTTCTGATATGAGGATTATGCAACAGTTTGCGATGCTCAACCGCAAGGCTATGGTTGATGTGATTGTCAGGAACCTGAATATCAGGGAGTCTGATATCTTGGAGCAGTTCACTACAATTCACAACTATATCGACCTCGACAATATGATTTTGCGCAAGGGTGCCGTTAGCGCCCAAAACGGTGAGAAGTTGCTGATTCCCATTAATATGCGTGACGGAAGCCTTGTCTGCGAAGGCAAGGGAAATCCCGACTGGAACTATTCGGCGCCACACGGAGCGGGCAGAATTATGTCG
>JAZLKG010000102.1:0-4559 GCA_045597465.1 Bacteroidales bacterium
TACTATATCAATCAATATACCAATACAAAAACCACCGCCATATTGTCATAAATATAGCGGTGGTTGTTATAAGATTCTGAAATTTACTGACAAATCATTTTGTCACATTGTCATTCCTCCAAACTTTTCTACTTCAAATACTTATCCAATACAGCCTTCTTCTTCTCATTGACCTGGGCCATCGATACTCTCGCCTGAGAAATCCTGTTTTCGAGTGCCTCGATTTGAGAAACTATCTTCTCCTGCTCGGGAAGAGACGGAACAAGGATCTCCATATTTTCATAAAAATCGATAGGTACTCTTCGATGACCACTTGAACCTGTCATTTTGGAAGCACCTTCTTTTCTTACAACATCTCTGTTAAGCAAAGCAAACAAATATTTGTTGACAACTAATTGGTTCACCCTCAAAACGTGAAACTCAGAACTTCCAAATCCAATTCCGTTGGTTAAACCTGTGGCTATCGCACATTTGCCATTTTCCATACAAGGTGTTATCTTGGCAATAATAATATCATCCTCACCAAAATATGTATAACCACCCTTCTTGACACTTGAATATGGCTTGTCAACTTTGGTTTCGATATAACCATTGTTGCTTACCGAAGCCATCTCTACAAAAGAAATCAATGTATCATCTTCTATTTTAATCAAGCTTTTTGAAGGATTTATAGCACTGCAAACTTTTTTCACCGTAGTTCTATCTCCCTCAACGCCATTTACAATCTCCCCAATCTCGTTCTTCCATTTTTCGATATTATCCTTGTTGCTGTTGTAGTCAGCATCTATCGCCTCGCATTCGGACACGATTTGGGCTTGAATGTCGAGAGGAGGAAGTGGGAGTTTAATATCCTTTAAATCAGTTGTGCTAATACTAGCTTGATTAACAGCTTTCTTTGCATATCTAATAATCTGCATAACAAAGAGTTTTGATCGCATAGCTTCAACCAAATATCCCGGAAGACATTTATGGCTATCAACAATAATTCTAAGCAAATTAATTCCGTGTATAATTTTCTCGTCACTATTAAAAATTGCACATTTACCCAAATGTTGAAGACTGTTTATATGACTAAACAAAATATCTCCTTTCTGCAAAAAGTTCTTTTTATCTACTTCGTCATTAGTCCATTTAATAGCGTCTGGATTAAAGACTGATTTAGAGATTGATTCAATTCGAGAAACTTTATATTTTCCTATTTCATCAAATTGAGTTACATCCTTTCCATTAGAAATAGACAAACAAACATCATCCATTCTTACTACTGGGAAAATACTTGTTACTTCAATCTCCTTAGTTGTTTTAAGGTCTTTTTCAAAATCAATTTTCTTGAAATTCATCATCTCAACAAGATCAATATAAGAAACATATTCCATCAAATCTTGCGGAGTTTCAGAAATAATACAATTGTAGTTGTTTTTTATCAAATAATTGATTTTTGTATCATCATTATAATTATTGGGATTAAACAAAGGAGTTATTATTGAATTGATACCCTTGTTTTTCTCAATATCATTATCTTCGTCTGATATAGATTTATTCAAGTACTTTATACCTTCGTTTCCTTTGGATTCACTCCAATCATATCCCAAAAACTTTTTACTTGTTTTATTATCGTCAGGGCATTTCACAATCAATACAGGTTGTTTGTTTGATATTGCCAACATATAATAAACCAATTTGTCCATTTCTATGTTTCTGGTACTATTCAATATGTGAAGATAGAGTTTTTCATTCAGTTCCATCAGATCTTTAGCTCTTTGCTCCTCTGTGAACTTACCTTTAATCTCCTTTTCTTCTACTTTCGCAATTCTTTTTTTGATTTCTTTCGCAATTGAATTGTTCGAAAATTCAGAGACATAGTTATTGAAAATATCATATTTAGAAAGAATGTTTTGCCAAGAACGATTAGAAGTAAGTAAATATTTATAATCCTCTAAAGATACATTAATATGCTTACAATATCTTTCCAATACATTTTCTTCTTTATAAATACCATCTGCGTCGAAAACTCCATCAAACCAATTATTCACCCTATTTATACAATTTTGGTAATAATTAGGTTGACAAGTACGGCGTTTCAAAAACAAGGCAATGGTATGTGTATTAGTTTTGCCAAATGTTCCTGAACCAAATTCAACAATTGAGACTATTTCAAAATTTTTGATGATTATCTCTCTACATTTTGTATAAATACCGCCTTTGTCTAAAATACTGGTTGGCAAAATAATTGCTCCAACACCATTAGGTTTCAACAATTGGGACGCTCTTTCTACGAAAAATGTTTCAATTGCATTATTCTTAGCCTCATTGATACCGTCATCATAAACTTCAAACTTTGCCTTATCCTCGTCAGAAAGAGTTTCCAAGAATCCCTTTACGCTGTAAGGTGGATTGGCAACAAGAATTGAGAAATCATTTTCCTTTACGTACAGATCAGTCTTTGCGTTTTGGGCAAGCGCATCAGCATAGAGAATCTTAATGCCGTCGAGTCCATACATAAATGCAGAAACCTGAGAAACCTTGCTTAGACGGTATTCTTTCTCAATGCCGATTATATTCTCGAAATACTTGTTGGGCTCTACCTGCAAATGCTTCTCAACAAAGGGCTTAATCTGCGAGGCAAGTTCTGTAAGGAAATGGCCAGCGCCACAGGCATAGTCGATAGCCTTGGGCATATTGGTCTCGCTTCCGTTTTTAACAATCTCCTCCAATGGCAATGACGAGATAAGGAACTTCACAATAGGCATTGGAGTAAAGAACTGACCTTCACTCTGTTTTACACCTTGGTCGAGATAACCCTCGAAAAGGTCACCCAAAAACTGGTTTTGATTGCTGTCGTTGGTTTTCAGCTTAATATCCTGCAACAGCTTTACGATTTCGGTGAGTACTGAGGCATTCTGATAGAACAATTCCTCATTATGAACGTCGATAAATGCAAACGGATTATTGTTGAAATACTTAAGGGTATGGAAATACTCTTTAATCAAATCTTTGGCCACATCAGCCCTGTTGTTGAGAAAAGCAAAAGCCTGGTCGATTTTCTCATCGCCGATATAGGAAACAGTATCACCAAAGAATCTCTCCATACCAATACGGTAATTCTTTTGAAGACGGTCCTGAAGTTGGAAATAGTCGTCGTTGGTAGCGCCTTTCCAAATACACTCTAACTCATTCTTGTTATCGGTTTCGTCAACGATTTTGGCAAGGAAATAATTCACAAGTTTATCAAAAGCATTCTCCCTGCCCGAAACATTATGCTGTCTCAGGATAGTTGCAAAATCATTGTATTTCTTTTGCATAGAACTGCTGTCGATCTCCTTCAGGTCGTCGGCGCTGAATTTCTTCGCACCAATCTTGAAAGGCTCATTGCCTGGCTCTAGAAGTCCGCTGTTTACATAATCGAGTTTGTAAGTGTTTTTCCAAACATCGAAAAACTCACTTGCCGAACCTTGGTTGTTTCTCAGTTCGTCGTAACCTTTCAGATTGAGACTCCTGTTGGCTTTCAGATATTTCTCATTGTCTATCAACGAGATAAGATTATAAGTATTTACAAGTTTCTCTCCAAACCAATCACAGGAGTACAGACATAGATATTCTGATTTTCTGTAAGTATTGAAATATCTGAAAAGTTGGTCGCCGTTTTTCTTGGTCTTGTCCCAATGTTTACGGAACTCATCAGTATTGTCGTTTTCCAAATCCTCAGTCTTGCACTCAATAATCATAAAATCATCCTTGGAGACAACACCATCGTTTTCAATAACACGCGAAATAAGAATATCGCAAAAACCCTTGTCGGTTCCTGCATAGTTTTTGCCTTCAAGTTTAAACTGCTTGGGCTGATATCCCAAATCAAACAACTGAGCAACACAAAGAAAAACGACATAACTTTCCTTCTGGTGGTCGTCTTGGGTAGTCTCTCTGTCCAAGTCCATATCAGAGGGGTAAACAAAATCAAAACCGCCCTTGCTATTCAGTTTGGCGGTAAGACCATATTTACCGTATAATTTATTCCACGACTTTTCGTATTTTGTAAAGCCCAACGACTCAAGAGCCTTGG
Source organism: Bacteroidales bacterium (assembly GCA_045597465.1). GTDB lineage: Bacteria > Bacteroidota > Bacteroidia > Bacteroidales > UBA3824 > UBA3824. The sequence goes on from JAZLKG010000102.1 coordinate 4,061, forward strand.
GAAAGTTGTCTTTTGTTATCATTTGTCTTGTGATGATTATTTATTTAGCAAAGGTAAAACAATAAATCAAAACTTGCAAGAGAAAAGATTACAAATTATCTTGACTTGCTGTCCCATCATATCCCATCATCATTCCCCGACCTCAGCGATTATTGACACGTGGTGAAGGTCGGGGCTACGGAACGTGGAGGTCTAAAGACCTCTTGCATTTTTGCGTAAAATTTGCTATGTCAATAATCGCCTCCTTATAGGTCCACTTGTGGACCTTCACGCTCCGTAGCCACGACCTTAACCCAACCGCATAAACTGCTGAGGTCGGGGAAAACGGGAAAAAACAAAAGCCACCGCAAGGTGGCTTGATATATAAATATGAAATAAAAATCTTATGCCTTGGTAATAAGAAATCTATTTCTTGGCTTGTTTCTTTGCATTCTGCTCCAATTCCTTAATGGCATTCAGGTAATCTCTTTCAACAGGCGAAAGGTTTTTCTGTATAAAT
>JAZLKG010000103.1:0-64943 GCA_045597465.1 Bacteroidales bacterium
AGCAGGAGGTTTCCACCATATCGCGAGGCATCAAGCAGCTGGCCAAGGAGTTGAACGTGCCGATAATTGCGCTCTCGCAGCTTAGCCGTAGCACAGTATCGCGAGGCGGCGACAACCGTCCTCAGCTAAACGACCTCCGCGACTCGGGAGCCATCGAGCAGGATGCCGACATTGTATGCTTTATCCACCGTCCGCAATATTACGGAATTCTCCAGGATGCCGAGGGCAACAGCACCGAGGGCCTGGGTCAGGTAATCATAGCCAAGCACCGTAACGGCGCCACCTGCGACGTAAACCTCCACTTCCGTGCCGAATTTGCCCGTTTCGAGGAGTGGGATTCAATGGGCCTCACCACAGGCCTGGCCCCTCTCGATGACAGCGGCAACATGGTGCTCGGATCGTCGATGAACAACGATGCTGGAGGCCTCATAGATCCTAGTCAATTTGCAGGAACATTTGACGGAGGCGTAGCTCCTACCGAGGAGGTACCATTCTAAGCTATGCATACATAACTCATACTATACATAAACCGAAGGTGCAACATAGACCTACAAGTAGGTCTATGTTGCACCCTCGGTTACATAACACCTTGTCCCCGATGGGGACAAGTCACAAAAAACAAAAAGGAAATGGCATATACGAAGCTATATATACATTTAATACTCAGAACATATAGATCGATATGGTCGATAGACGAGGATCACGAAAAGGAGTTTTACTATTATATATACAGCTATGCCACACAACGGCAATGCAAAATATTTAGAATAAACGGGATGCCTGACCATGTTCATATATTTGCATCCATGCCACCAACATTTGCAATCTCTGATTTTGTACATGACCTAAAACTTGCTTGCAACAGTTTTATGGAACGAAACAACAATAAATTTCCTGACTGGTGCGGATGGGGAAAATCCTTCTGCGCCATATCATACAGCATCAGAGAAAAAGACCAGATAATAAATTATATCAAAAATCAGAAAACCCATCACGAATCTATATCCACTTATACTGAATTAGAAACGCTAATAAAAGAAAACGAAATAGAATATGACCCAGCATTCCTTGATATCAATACCCAATAATGTCCCCATAGGGGACGAGGTGTCAGTAACCGAGGGTGCACTTCCCCATAGGGGATGTGTACCTTCGGTCATACGACTTAGTCGCATCCTCATACTCACCCTCCTCCTCCTCCCCCTCCAAGTATCAGCCATGCAGATACTGATCCCGATGGACGATACGCAGACCAACCACCTGAAGGCCTACGGCGTGTGCTACGCCATACTGGAGAAGGGCGGAAGCGCCGAGTGGCTGCTCAACTACCGCGGAGGCAGTTTCCTCACCGACTACAGCGACGATGTGGTGGCCATGTGCAGGATAAGGAACGTCAGGTTTGAGTCGCTGGCTGATGCTGCCGTAAACAACATACTTGGCGAGATATCGCGCAACGATGTTAACATGGAGCAGATAAAGCTGGAAAAAGCACCCAAGATTGCCGTATACGCCCCAAAAACCTACAAGCCCTGGGACGACGCCGTAATGCTGGTGCTTACATACGCCGAGATAAAATACACCGTGGTATACGACGAGGAAATCCTGAACGGCGACCTCAAGGACTACGACTGGCTGCACGTTCACCATGAGGATTTTACGGGACAGTTTGGAAAATTCTACGCGCTATACAAGAATGCGCCTTGGTACAGAAACCAGGTAACGGAGTTCAACGCGCTGGCACAGAAAATGGGCTACAGCAAGGTATCGCACCTGAAGCTGGCCGTAGCCAAAACAATGAAGAAATTTGTGGAGGACGGCGGATTCATGTTCGCCATGTGCTCGGCCACCGACAGCTACGACATAGCCCTGGCCGCCGAGGGCGTCGACATCTGTCAGCCCATGTTTGACGGCGACCCCATCGATCCCGACTGTCAGAGCAAGCTGGATTTCAGCAAGACATTCGCCTTCCAGAACTTCAAGCTGGAGCTCAATCCAAATGTATACGAGTATTCTGATATAGACGCCACAAACACCCGCAACGTCCAGAAAAGCAACGATGTGTTCACACTGTTTGATTTCTCGGCCAAATGGGATCCCGTGCCCACAATGCTCTGCCAGAACCACGAGGCCGTAATAGACGGCTTCATGGGACAGACCACGGCTTACAGGAAGGAGGTACTGAAGCCCTCGGTACTGATAATGGGCGACAACAAGGCCGCCAACGAGGCACGCTACATCCACGGCGAATACGGCAAGGGTACCTGGACATGGTATGCAGGACACGACCCCGCCGATTATCAGCACTTTGTTGGCGACCCACCCACCGACCTGGAGCTGCACCCCAACTCTCCGGGGTTCCGCCTGATACTCAACAACGTGCTCTTCCCTGCGGCCAAAAAGAAGAAGATGAAGACATAAATAATTACGAAATCCGAATTACGAATTACGAATGGCTATAATGGCAAAATTCATAATCTGTAATTCGGATTTCGTAATTCGTAATTACTTATTCAGATACGCCTCGGCCACCTCGCAAAGCTGTGCATAGAAATCGGCTCCAAAGGCCTCTGTTATGGGGTCCTCAAGGAATTTGTATACCGGCACGCCGAGTTTGCTGCCGTTGGCGATGGCGCAGTCGCAGATATCCCAGCGGTGGAACTTAATGGCCTTGAAAGGTCCAACCTTGTCGATACGGATAGGATACAGATAGCATGAGATTGGCTTGCGCCAGTTGGTTTTTCCATCCAGGAAGGCCCGCTCGTAGGCGCACATGAGCATGCCGTCCTTGTGGGTAACGAATGCGCACTCCTTGCTCGGCCCCAGAGTGGTGCATGGGTCGCCGTCGGGATCTATCTCCACCAGGCCATTCTCTTCCACGGCCCTGATATTGTCATCCGACATATACTGCTTGGCGGCCTCGTAGTTGCGCTCCAGCTCGTCATATTCCTTTGGGTCCACAGGAGCCCCCAGATCACCCTCAATGCAGCAGCAGCCCTTGCATGCCGCGAGGTCGCAGACAAACTTCTCCAGAAATATATCCTCGTCGATGAGTACGTCGTTCAATATAATCATGATAAATGTATTCTTATAGAAATTTATAATAAAAAAGCACAAAAAAAATAATTTATGAATAATCCATCGGTTGGTTTAATTTGTGATAATGCAGCCCCTATGGGAAACAGCCATTATTACAAACCAAAACAATAGTTAGTTGGATTATTCATAAATTATTGATTTGTAGAAAGGTACAAATGCAAAAATTCAGCATTCTTCCTGAAGTGCGCCCAGTCTCTCCAAACACATGCGCGATGCAGTCTGCTCGGCCTCCTTTTTCGAAATGCCTACTCCAGTACCCATTTCCTCTCCGTTTACCGAAACAATCGACAGGAAATACTTGCTTCCCGGGGCGTCAAGAGCTGTATCGAACTCCACCTTGCGCTTGTTTTTCTGGCCCCATTCTATCATCTGGCTTTTGTAGTTGCAGTTGTGATGCTCCAATTCCACAATATCCAGATAATTTGGCATAATGCGCTCGTAGATGTATTTTCCAGCTTTCTTGAAACCTCTGTCGAGATATACGGCACCAAGGAAAGCCTCGAAAGCGTCACCGTATAGATGGACGCCCTTGGCACTGGCTTTTACATTGGTTTTAACAAGTTTGTCGAGACCAATGTGTTTCGTTAGCTCCGAGAGATTCTCGCCATTCACAATCCTTGACCTGGTCTGGGTGAGATACCCTTCCTGACGGTCTGGGAATTTCTTGTATAGATATTCTCCAATAAGCAGATCGAGAACAGAGTCGCCCAAAAACTCGAGCCTCTCGTTGTTGATCAGCTGACCGCCTCTCCTTATCGACTTGCTCCTATGGATAAGAGCAGTCTTGTAGAGTTCAAGGTCGTTTGGAAAAAAGCCCGTAATTCGTCTTATTGCTAAGACGAATTCTTTATCGGGCCTAAAAATAAATTTAATTAACGACAAAAAGTCGGTAAACACTGTCGATTAGTATTTAATGCTTAGAGCTGCTTGAACACCACCGAAGCGTTGTGACCACCAAAACCGAAGGTGTTGTTGAGGGCAGCCCTGATAGGACGCTCCTTAGCAACATTAGGAGTGATATCGAGTTTTGGATCGATGTCTGGGTCAGGTGTCACGAAGTTGATGGTAGGAGGCACAGTGCTGTTTGTCATCGCAAGCACGCAAGCGATAGACTCTATAGCTCCGGCGCCGCCAAGCAGGTGACCAGTCATAGACTTGGTGCTGCTGATAGACAACTCGTAGGCATGTTCACCAAAAATCTGTTTAATGGCCAAAGACTCAGCCTTGTCACCCAAACCGGTAGAAGTACCATGAACATTGATGTAATCAATCTCGTTTGGACTCATGCCAGCATCGTCGAGAGCCATCTTCATTACCTGGGCAGCGCCACGTCCCTCTGGATGAGGAGCAGTAATGTGATGTGCATCGGCAGAAGCTCCGCCACCAGCCACCTCGCAATAAATCTTGGCGCCACGGGCCTTGGCATGCTCGTACTCCTCGAGAACGAGACATCCGGCACCCTCGCCAATAACGAAACCGTCACGGTCCTTGTCGAATGGACGCGAAGCGTGTGTAGGATCGTCGTTGCGGGTAGAGAGAGCCTTCATGGAATTGAAACCGGCAAGAGCCGAAATTCCTATAGGAGACTCGGAACCGCCTGTAACAACAACATCGGCCTTGCCAAGACGTATCCAGTTGAATGCGTCGATGATGGCGTGGGTAGATGATGCGCAGGCTGATACTGTGGCGTAGTTGGGGCCGCGGAAGTCATATTTCATAGAAATATAACCGGCAGCAATGTCGCCAATCATCTTGGGGATAAAGAAAGGACTAAACTTTGGAGTACCATCGCCCTGGGCGAACTGGATAACCTCGTCGCTCATAACGTTGATACCGCCAATGCCTGAACCCCATACAACACCGGTACGCTCAGGGTCCATGGCATCAAGGATGCCGGAATCCTGGATACCCTCCTCGGCTGCTATAAGGGCAAACTGAGTAAAGAGGTCCATCTTGGTGACAGACTTTCTGTCGAAGTATTTGGCAGGGTCGTAGTCCTTGACCTCGCAGGCGAACTTAGTCTTGAATTTTTCGGGATTAAAACGGGTAATTGGACCTGCACCGCTTACCCCAGCTTTCAAGTTATCCCAAAACTCGGCAATATTGTGGCCTAAGGGAGTTATGGCTCCCATGCCGGTTACAACTACTCGTTTTAATTCCATAAAATTACTTTAGCCTTTTTAAACGTTTGTAAAACAAATTACTTGGCAGCACCCTCGATGAAAGCGATAGCCTCGCCTACTGTGGTGATCTTCTCTGCCTGATCGTCTGGAATGGTGATAGAGAACTCCTTCTCGAACTGCATGATCAACTCTACTGTGTCGAGTGAATCTGCGCCGAGATCGTTTGTAAAGCTTGCTGTTTCAGTTACTTCTGCCTCATCAACGCCGAGCTTGTCAACGATGATAGCCTTTACCTTTGAAGAAATTTCTGACATAATTTATTGAATTTAAATTTAATTATTAATAATGTGTTCTGATATACTAAGTATATTTCCGACTGCAAAGTAAAGAAATTTCGACCATAAAAAAAAATTTTTTTTATAATGCGTTGTATAACAAATCTTTATTTTTTCGAATAAGTACTTAATAATTAATTAACTAACAGAGAGATTTGAAAATTGAATGGTATGAAAAAAAAATTGTTTTTTTTGGTTTTGATATTGATTTTGATGCTAATTTTGCAGCTGTTTTCATACTTTTTCCGCAGCCAGCCATTTTTGCTGATTTCATTATGCGCGCTTTTCGTTTCTTGATTATGGTGTTTGCCGTCTGGGCAAGGATACATGCCTATGCCCAGGTATCAGCCCCGGCCAAGGCCCCCATCGATATCCACCATGTGGACCTGTCGATAGAGGTGGATCCCGCACGCCGGTATATCAACGGACGGTGCACCCAGAGATTCGCCCTGGACAGCGCAGCCAGGGCTTTCCCCATGGAGTTTCAGCTGGCCGATGACTACATTGTGTCGTCCATCTCTTCCAACAATGCATCACTTTATTATTATAGAACCAACCAGCATCTGAGGATATACCCGCGCGGCGAATGGGCTCCCGACGACTCGGTAACCATACAGTACTACGGAGTGCCGCCAATATCAGGCCTGGGATCGGTGGTTTTTGACACCCACGACAATACTCCCGTGTTCTGGACCATGTCGGAGCCATACGGGGCCATGGACTGGTGGCCGTGCAGGCAGCTCCTGGACGACAAGATAGACTCTCTGAGAATAAGGGTGACATGCCCGGCCTGGTACAGATCGGCGGCCAACGGAGTAATATATTCCGACACAGTGGCCAATGGGCAGCGCACAACGGAATGGAGGCACAATTTTCCGATTGCATACTATCTGGTGGGGGTATCAGCAACCAACTACAGGAAATACTCCGACTGGCTGATATCGTCGGGCGGCGACTCGCTGGAGATGGTGAACTACGTGTATCCCGAGAAATACGACCAGTGGCGCAGGCGCACATACAAGATAGGCCCGGCATACAGGATGATGTGCGACTCATTTGGCCCCTATCCCTTTGCCGGAGAGAAATACGGACAGGCCCAGTTTGGCTGGAAGGGAGGAATAGAGCATCAGACGATGACTTTCCTGCACGCGCCCAATCTGGACCTCATGATACATGAGCTGGCGCATCAGTGGTTTGGGAACATGATTACATGCTCCAGCTGGAATGATGTTTTCCTCAACGAGGCATTTGCCACATACTGCGAGCTGCTGGCCACAGAGAAGGGCGTGGCGCAATCCAGCGATCCCGTGCAATGGAGGCGCGTGTGCATCAACAAGGCCATACGCAAATCCGGCGAGAGCCTGTTGAGGAGCAATGTGGAGAGCGTCGACAAGATTTTCGATACCGACGTGGTGTACAGCAAGGGCGCCATGATGCTCCACATGCTCAGGAAAGAGATTGGCGACCATATTTTCTTCAGCTGCATGAAATCGTACGCGGGCAATCCGCTGCTGAAATACGGCAACGCCACAGCACAAAAATTCATAGAGACGGTGGAGATAGTATCGGGACGCAAACTGGACTGGTTTTTCGGGCAATGGCTGTACGGGGCCGGCATTCCGCGTTACAGCATAAGGTGGAAACAGCAGGGCGACGGACACGTGAGCCTGGTGGTAGACGAGGAGACCTCCGGCGGCACTGGCAAGTTCATGAGGGCCAAGATAGCCCTGATGCTGCACGGCACCGACGGCGAGAAAACCCTCTTTGTGCTCAACCACTCGGTAAACCACCAGCATTTTACAATAAACCCCAAGTTCAGGGTGTCGGATATAGAGTTCGATCCATATTGCGACCTCCTGAGCCTGGGGGCTGAGGTGGAAATGAAGAAGAAATAGATTATTGCATTTTCTTGATGTCTTCGATTATGTTTTGGGCAAGAGATGTGGCGCCTATGCGGAAAAAATCACGCAGATGATCTGGCTCATAGCCAAAATAATCGGCAACCTCACCACCATATCCATGACGGTCATATCCAGGGTCATCATACATTTCGTCGATAGGCACCTGAAGCATTTCTTTTGCTATCTTGGCGTACTGCAAGGCTTCTGCTGTGGTACGGATGCCGCCTGCAACCTTCAAACCAACTACAATTGAATTAGCTTCCTTGAAATCGTTAATTGCCAGAGCCATTATCAATGCTGACCTCGGAGTGGCGGCAGGGGAATACTTTCCTGTGGATGTCTTTATGAAATTGGCGCCGGCATACATTGCCGTAACAGCGGCATCGTATATCTGCTCGTCGGTATCATAGATTCCAGTCTCCAGAATCACTTTTAGTCCGCGGCCGGGACAGGCATTGCGCATTGCCTTAAGGTCGTCATAGGCGGCAAAGAGGTTTCCGGATTTTATGTCACCGGCGTTTATAACTACGTCTATCTCGTCGGCACCGGCCTCCGCAGCCATCTTCACCTCCATCACCTTTACTTCTGTTGGAGTCTGCGCATGGGGGAAGCCTCCGGCCACTGATACGATTCTCCAATCCGGCATAAGGCCAAAGGGCATATCATAAAGGCACTTTACGAACCTTGGATATACACATACGCCAGCCACCTTAATAGAATCATGCTCATCATCCAATTTAAATTCGGCTTTTTGTGCCAACTCCTTTATCGATTGTTCTGTATCGTCGCTGCTGAGGCTGGTGAGGTCTATGCAGCGGAAAATATTCTCCAAAATTTGTTTGGTAGGCTTCAGGGGATTGTTCTGATACTCCTCGAGTTTGCGGTCCACATACTCGGAGCCCCATTTGCTGAATGATAGTTTGGTCATGATATTAGTTTTTGAGTTTCTCGTTGCTGATATGGCGTGTGCTGTCGCGCTCGGTTTTCTTGCGGATGTTGCGCTCCAGAGCCTCCGTGAGGTCTATGCCGCACTGGTTGGCCAGACAGATGACCACCCAGAGCACATCGGCAAGCTCGTCGGAGAGGTCCTTGTTCTTGTCGCTCTCCTTGGAACTCTGCTCGCCGTAGGTGCGCGATATTATGCGGGCCACCTCTCCCACTTCCTCGGTGAGTATGGCCATGTTGGTGAGCTGGCTGAAATAGCGTACTCCGTATTTCTTTATCCAGTCGTCAACGGTTTTCTGAGCCTCTGATATCGTCATATCCTATTCTTGGAATCTATAATTATCGTTACGGGGCCGTCGTTTAGGAGGCGCACCTTCATGTCGGCGCCAAACTCGCCTGTCTGAATCTTCTTGCCTAAAGCCTTCTCCAATACATCGATGAAATGCAGGTACATCGGCTTGGCGATATCAGGCTTTGCGGCCATTATGTATGACGGGCGGTTTCCCTTCTTGGTCATGGCGTGGAGGGTAAACTGGCTTATGAGCAGTATGTCGCCATCCACGTCACCGATGGAGAGGTTCATTACACCCTCGCTGTCGTTGAAGACCCTGAGGCCCACAATCTTCTGGGCTATCCACTGGAGGTCTTCCTCGGTGTCGTCGGCCACAAAACCGGCCAGTATCATGTATCCGCCCCCTATCTGGCCCTTTACGGAGCCGTCTATGGTTACTGATGCCTCAGTAACCCGCTGTATTACTACCTTCATGATATGTTAGCAGATTTTCTTGTCGGCCTCCAGCTCGGTCTGTTTCTTGAGTGGCTCGATGCCTTCCATCATCTTGCGGGTGTTGTAGATGTCGATGGCTGTGTATATGGCGTTGCGGAACGAAGTCTCGTCGGCCACGCCCTTGCCTGCGATGTCGAATGCAGGGCCGTGTGTGGGTGCGGTGCATACCACAGGAAGGCCTCCCGTGTACTGCACGCCGTTGTTTTTCTCTATTATTCGGAATGGCACAAGAGCCTGGTCGTAGGTCATTGCCAGTACTGCGTCAAATTTTCTGTAGCTCTCGGCTGCAAAGAAACCGTCGGCGTTGTATGGTCCGAAACATACTATGCCTTCCTCTGACGCCTTCAATATAGCGGGATGTATTTTCTCGCCCTCGTCCTGGCCAAAGACACCGTAATCGCTGGCGAAAGGATTCAGGCCCAATACGGCAATCCTTGGCTTGCGGATCGAGAAATCGTTGCAGAGGGTCTTGGCCAGGGTGCGTATCTTCCAGAGAATCTTGTCGGTAGTAATGGCTGCGGGTATGCTGCCCACAGGCATTGGGCTTGTAACAGTGGCCACCTTTACATTCTGTCCCACGAAAATCTGCACGAAATTGCGGCAGTTGAGCTCCTGAGCCACAGACTCAGGCAATCCCGCGAAACGGAATCCTGCGTCGTTGATGTTGAACTGGTTGGCAGGTGCTGCCACAAGTATGTCTATGAGATTGTTCTTTAGGTCGGCCTGGGCACGGTGGATGGCGGCCAGACTGCACTCACCAGCCTGAAGTGTGTTGCTGCCAAGCTCCACAAGGGCCTTGTCGTCGCATACGTTGATAATGTTGATGGTCCTGGGCACCAGCTCGGTGGCGTCATTGGCGTTGTTTACTGTAATGTTGGGCAGATTGATCTGCTTGCGGTGAAAGGCAGCTATCTTGGACGATCCGTATATCACGAATGTACAGTCCTTGTACATGTCGGGATCCTGCAATGCCTTGAATATCACTTCGTATCCTATTCCGTTGATATCCCCTTGGGTGATACCAATCACATATTTGTTGTCGTTAGTCTTTTCCATTAGTGTTATGAGTTTTGTTAATAGCCGGCATCAGATGCCAAACCAAACACAAAGGTAAAAAACTTTTCCCAAATATCCAAAACTCTATTCCATGGGATTTACACAAAGAACCGGAATTTTTGGCTCGTTTGCTATAATCTGCTGCTCTGTCGCACCGAGCACGTAGTCCTGGAAACGGATATTCTTGGTGGTGGTGATTATTAATAGGCCCGCTCCTATCTGTACGGCAAAATCGACTGCGGAGTTAGACAGGCCCTCTCCGGCATCGAGTTTCTGAAGCTCGTAGTTGATCTGCTCGGCCTCCAGGTATTTCACGGCTGCGTGTATGTTGGCCTGGGTGCGCTTGTTGACCTGAGGCTCCAGGCTGTCGATATAGCAAATATAGAACTTGCACTTGAACACCCGTGACATGAACTTTGCCCAGGTGAGTTTCTGACGGTCTTCCTGCTTGAAATCCAGTGGCAACACGATTTTCAGGATTCCGGCCTGCCGTGGCTTGTCCTGAACCACGAGGAATGGAGCCTTGCATCCGGCTATGACCTTCAAGGCCCAGCTTCCTATAAACTTCTGCAAACCCTTGATGCCATGTGTGCCCATCACAGCGAGCTCGGCGTTACACTGCTCCACCACGGCTTTTATCTCTGTGAAAATATTGCCTGTACGCACAATCACCCCGGGGCGTATGCCGTATTCGGTCATCACACGCTCTGCCACAAGATTGAGGCGCTCCACATGTATGGCGTTGTCGAGCTCGGTCTCTGTTATATGCACCAGGATGATATCCCTGTCCAGCTGCAGGGCAAACTCTATCGCGTGCATCAGGGCGAACTCGGCCTTTTCGGAATAATCCCAAGGCACCACTATGGGGCTTTTGTTTGATGCTGTATCCATTGTATCCATTGTTTACAATAAATCCTAAAACTCACGGCTATATTACTAAAAAAATATTTAACCGCCAAATAAAATATGCAATATGTGTTCCAAAAAAGAACCCCATTTCCTTGACTTTGCAAGAAAATGGGGTTTGTACTATACGATGGGAACTATGTTACGCATAATTAGTGAGCGAGGGCGAACTTGATAGGCACCTGGTGGCTTACCTTAACTGCCTTTCCGCGCTGCTTGCCAGGCTTGAACTTAGGCAGGCTGCTTACCACGCGGAGAGCCTCCTTGTCGAGCAACGGGTCTACACCACGCATGAGCTCAACGTTCTTTACTGAACCGTCGGTATCTACCACGAAGCGAACGTATACAGTACCCTGGATATCGTTTTCCTTGGCCATCTCTGGATACTTAACGTTCTCGGCGAGATACTTGCGGAGGGCAAGCTCACCGCCTGGGAACTCTGGCATCTCCTCAACGATGAAGAATACCTGAGGCTCCTCTGGCTCCTCCTCTACTGGGGCTGTCTCAACAGGGATGTCGACAGGCACCTCTGCATCCACGTCCTCGGTGTCCTGCCATGGAACGTCGTCTACTTCCACCTTGTTGTCCACAATCTCGATAACGTCAGACACAGTCTGCTGTGGTGGAGGTGGTGGAGGAAGCTCTACCTGAGGCTGCTCTGTAATAGGAGCCATCTCCTCGTCCTCAATTATTGCCTCTATCTGTCCAAGCTCTTCAGCCTTCTCTACTGTGGTGCTCCACTCAAAGGCCAAGAACAAAACTCCGAGAGTAGCTAACAAACCGATCTCGAAAAAGAAGCCTCTCTTATTCTCAAGGTCGGCCTTTTCTGTTTTCTTCTGTTCCATTATTCTTTTCTTATTAAGTTTAAGTAATGTGTTTATTGTATGGAATTTTCAAAACGCAAATTTAATGAGATAAATTGGTGTTTGAAAATTTTTGTTCCGTTTTTTTTCCAATTTTTTCCCAATTGGCCTCCGGGGGCGCCATTCTTGATGCCGTATCGGTGTCATAGCTACCGATTTTCGTTATCTCGAGTCCCAGTATCTGGGTTGTGGTGTCCTCCATGGACGGCCTGGGCGTCTCGTAGTTGATTACAAGAAACGCGGCCGAGAGGGCCACCGTAAGTCCAATCTGGAAGAATATGCCGCGCTTGTTTTCAAGGTCGGCTTCCTGAGTCTTTTTTCTTGTCATCGTCTTGGGATGTAAGTATCAGCCCGCTGGCTAAAAATCAAACAGCAGCTCCGGGTTTACCGGAGTATCCTGGTCCGCAACCTTCAGATACATCAGGCTTCCCGCAATGGGGTGGCCTATGGTCTGTCCGCAAAGGAGTGTGTCACCGACGCCAAGGGCCGCAGGCTCTATGTTGCCTATGGTGATTGTCATGTGGCGGTACTGCATGGAAACGCTGGCATCGGAGACTCCGCACACCCTGCATCCTGCCGGGGCGAATATCCTGGCCGACGCATCAGCCTGCATATCCATCTGCCTGTGCTGCACGCTGTATAGCATGCCCTCGGAATCCATTATGCGCTGCTGGTCGAAATAGCCCGCCGTAACGTTGTAGCTGCCCTCCACCGGCACCGGCAGCCCCGTGCTTATGGGGTTTGCCATGCCCGACAGCAGCATATATGCCGCCATCACCAGCGCCATCACCGGCAATGTGCATACAAACCTGACACGCCGTATCTTGTCGCCATCCTTGCTCAGCAGCTGGGCTATCCTCTGCAATATGGCTCCCGACGACTTGGTGGGTCCGTAGGCGCTTGTCCGGTTTTGCATCCCGAGCCTGAGTATCAGCCTGGAATACTCCGTGGCCTGTCCTGACACCCCGGAATCAGCTATATTCTCGCATACCGCCCTGGACTCTCTGGCCGCCTCCCTCACCATTGGATTGAACCACTGGACCACAGAATAGAATCCGTAGACCACTGTGTCCAGCGAGTGGAGGCCGCGTATGTGGTTGGTCTCGTGGGCCACCACAATATCGAGTTCCTCCCGAGAGAGCTGTGCGGCGCGCCTGCCCAGGAATATGTTGCCGAAAAACGAGAACGCCACCGTATCGAGCGATGTCCGGTAGAGCCTGATGCCGCCGTCCAGCATGGTGTACTGTCCGTGTCGGAGCCTCAGGGTCTTGCGGATACCGTTAATGTAGCTCACCATCTTTACGGCCACTCCGGCTATGTATAGCGCAAACACTATCGCCACTACGTTATCAAAGATCTGATACTGCGTTATCCTGTCGTACCAATGGGCGAAAGTCCGCTCATGCGACAGTGTAACAATGTCTACGGGATCCAGGCTTATGATGTCGACCACAGAATCGACAGGTCTCGTAATCCTGGGCTGTGTGTAGAACCTTACCTTCAGCAGTGGCAGCACATAGCTGGCCGCCGTGGCCGCAAGCAGGAATCCCCTCTCCCACCTGTTGTAGCTTGCCCCGCGATACACGTATTTGTATATTGCAGCAAGCACCGCGAAGATGATGCCGGCCTCTACCGTGTATTTTAGGAAACCAAGCATGGGCTTATGTTACTTTTGGTCGATGATTTCCTTGATCTTGGAGATCTCGGAATCGGATATCTGCTCCTCGTCCACCATGTATGACACCATTGTCTCGTAGCTACCGTCGAAGTAGTTCTTGAGCATCTGGCCAAAGGTGAACTTCTTGTACTGAAGCTTGGATACCTTTGGGAAGTATTCGTATGTGCGGCCGTAAGCCTTGAAATCCACGAAACCCTTCTCCACCAGGATTCTCACTACCGAGCTTATGGTGTTGTATGGAGGCCTTGGCTCTTCCATCTCCTCGATTACATCCTTCACGAAAGCCTTCTTGAGCTTCCAGAGAATCTGCATCACTCTTTCTTCTGCCTTTGTTAATGCTTCCATAATTGAAAATTTAGTTGATTAATTGACTTTGCAATATTACAACTTATTTTTCAGTTCACCAAATTTATTTTGCAGTTTTTTAACGGAATTTTCAGTTTTGTTTTTAATATGCTGGCTGATAGATTGTTGAGCAGGGTTTTTATTTTAGATCTGTGGAGACGGAGACCGTTAAATATTCGGTGGAATCCGTTAATTATGCGGTAGAGACCGTTAATCATGCGGTAGAGACGGACCATGGTCCGTCTCCACAGATACGGCAAACAAATTGATTTTACGGACCGCAAATCATACGGTGGAGACCGTTAATCATGCGGTAGAGACCGTTAATCATGCGGTGGAGACGGACCATGGTCAGTCTCTACGGACACGGCAAACAAATTGATTTTACGCCCGTTAATTATGTGGTGGAATCCGGTAATCATGCGGTGGAGACGGACCATGGTCAGTCTCTACGGAAAGGCAAACAAATTGATTTTACGCCCGCAAATCATACGGTGGAATCCGTTAATCATGCGGTGGAGACGGACACGGCATCAGATTATCACTCCGCTACGAATTTAACGGGAACAGAATGGCTCACTTTCACTGGCTTTCCACGTTGACGTCCCGGCTTCCATAGAGGCTGCTTGCTCACCACACGCAGGGCTTCTGTATCGAAGGGTTCGCCGACACCTCGGAGTAATTCCGGATTGGTGACCTTTCCATTTTCGTCGATAACGAATCTGACATACACGGTTGGACTTACTCTTGGCTCCACGTTTTCAGGGTAGCGCAGGTTTTCGGCGATGTACTTGCGGAGGGCAACCTCGCCACCGGGAAATACAGGCATATCTTCCACGATAAAAAAAAACTGAGGCTCGCAAACCTTTTCGTCATAGTCAGAATCATCACAAGCAATTTCCTCATCGGCACAATCATCAACCATAAATTCTTTAAACGATTCCTCAAGACAAGGACCATCACAAGGCCCATCAGATTGAATCTCGGGGATAGTATCGTTCTGCGCCCATAGCAGCGATGATGCCGACATCAGGGCCAATGACATTATTATTCGTTTCATTTTTGGAAATGTAATTAAGTGTTCGTTACTGAAGTTTGAACTTTACAGGAATCTGTATGCGAGTCCTCACCTTGCGGCCCATCTGCTGGGCGGGTGTGAATTTTGGAAGTCCTGATATCACCCTTGTGGCCTCCTTGTCGAGAAGAGGGTCTACACCGCGTAGAATCTCTATATCGCCTACACGGCCATCCTTTTCCACCACAAAACGCACATAAACAGTTCCCTGAATGTCGTTGTCCTTTGCCAGCTCGGGATAGTGGAGGTTTTTGGCGATATACATGCGTAGAGCAGTCTCGCCGCCCGGAAACTCTGCTGCCTGCTCCACAAAATCGATGATAGGATCAATCTCGTCCACCGGCTCGGAATAAACGGCTGGCTCGGGCTCCACCATTTCCACGATTTTAACCTCTGTATTCTCGTCGGCCTCAGCATTAAAAAAGAAATCGTCGCAATCGCTCTCGGGATCGCTGCATATCTCTATTATTTCTACCACGTGCCTGGCAGGAGGAGTCGGAGGCAAAAGCTCCGGTTCCTGACGCGTGATGGGAATCTCGATCAAGTCCTCGGTGCCAGGATCGAAGGAAAGGCCGTAGTCCTCTGCCCTATCCACAACTGTTGACCACTCGAAAGCCACAATCATCAGCGAAATCGCCACTATAAGACCTATCTTGAAAAAGATGCCTCTCTTGCCCTCAAGGTCTGCCCTATTTGTCTTCTTCTGTTCCATAATATTGATGTATTAAAAAGGTTAGTACTTTAATTGCTTAATCAGTTATTTAACTGATAATGCAATATTATAACTTATTTTTCAGTTATGCAAATTTATTTTTCAGTTTTATAACGTATTTTTCAGTTATAGATAATAAAAGATTGAGGGAAAGGAAGTTGGGAAGGGAATATTTTATGTTAAAAAAAAAGACAGATTGATACAAAATGTACCAATCCGTCCCCAGTATCAATGCGTCTGGAAGACGCTATATTGACTAACCGGGTACGCCGAAGACGATGGCATCAGTGCCATCGTCTGGCGTGCTCGGTTTACAACGTACGTATCCGCCTCTTACAATGCGAACTCCTTCTTGATCTGCTCTACATAATCGAGTTTCTCCCATGTGAAGAACTCTACGGCCTTTGTTGTCTTCTTGCCGTTCTCGATTACCTCAACGTTCTCGGTGTATGGAGCGCGGCCAAAGTGACCGTAGGCTGCTGTGGCCTGGAAGATTGGGTTCTTGAGCTTGAGTCTCTTGATGATGGCGGCTGGACGGAGGTCGAAGATCTTGGCAATCTTCTTGGCTATCTCGCCGTCAGAAACCTTCACCTTGGCTGTGCCGTAGGTGTTTACGTAAACGCCCACTGGCTGTGCAACGCCGATAGCGTAGGCCACCTGTACGAGTACCTCGTCGCAGACACCTGCGGCCACCATATTCTTGGCGATGTGACGTGTGGCGTATGCTGCCGAACGGTCCACCTTCGATGGGTCCTTGCCTGAGAATGCTCCACCGCCGTGTGCACCCTTGCCGCCGTAGGTATCCACGATAATCTTGCGGCCGGTGAGACCAGTGTCACCGTGAGGACCGCCGATTACGAACTTGCCGGTTGGGTTCACGAAAAGCTTGTACTCTGTATTGAAGAGAGCCTTCTCCTTGTCGGAGAGTGTGGCGATGAGTCTTGGGATAAGGATATTCTTTACATCCTCGGTAATCTTGTCTACCATCTGCTTGTCGGCGGCGAGCTGGGCAGCCTCAGTGCAGTCGGCTGGCTTAATGAAATCGTCGTGCTGGGTAGAAACCACGATGGTATCGATGCGTGAAGGCTGATTGTTGTCGTCGTACTCGATGGTTACCTGGCTCTTGCTGTCGGGACGGAGGTAAGTCATCACCTTGCCCTCGCGGCGGATGGCTGCAAGCTCGATGAGGAGCTTGTGGCTGAGCTCGATGGAGAAAGGCATCAGGCTCTCGGTCTCGCGGACGGCGTATCCGAACATCATGCCCTGGTCGCCGGCGCCCTGGTTCTCGAGGTCCTCGCGCTCCACACCGCGGTTGATGTCCTGGCTCTGACCGTGGATGGCTGATATCACGCCGCAGCTGTTGCCGTCGAACATGTACTCGCTCTTGTTGTAACCAATCTTGTTGATCACGTTGCGTGCTGTCTGCTGATAGTCCACATGGGCCTGGGTCTTTACCTCGCCACCGAGAACGGTGAGACCTGTGGTAACGAAAGTCTCGCATGCTACCTTGGATTCTGCGTCCTGCTTGAGGAACTCGTCGAGAAGAGCATCAGAAATCTGATCGGCTACTTTGTCGGGATGGCCTTCTGATACTGATTCTGAAGTGAAGAAATGTGACATTTGTTTTTAATGTTTTTGTTTGTAAATAAATAATTTTACTGTCATTAAAAAAAATGTGTGGGGAAATGATAATGTAAGGGATATTGCTTTAGCATTTTTTTTAGCGGTTGCAATCAAAACCAAATCTGTCCGCACTGTTTTTTAATCCGGGGCAAAGGTAAGAATAATTTCGGAAAACAAAGACAAAAAACAAAAAAAAATCCACGACTGATGCATAAAGGCCAATCGTGGATAAAAACAAAGTTACTTGAGAAGTTCGGCAGGCAAATCAATGGAAGCCTTGCCGGCAGATGTCTGGTATACGTATCTGATACCAACGCCAAGAGCGGCACAACCTTCGAAAAGCTCCTTGTCGGAAGCCTTGAGGTCATCAACGAGGGCAACCTTAGCCTCTTGAGGAGCATTTGCAATGGCCTCAAGATTGGTATCCTCTGGCACCGAATAATAGAAAACGACCCAAGAGCCTTCGGATTCCACCTTTTGCAAAACAACGCCATCGCCAAGGTCCTGAGGGCAACCCTCATTGGCAGAAGCGGCAAGTCCGGCTGCGGTAATACCGCCGCAGCTCTGAAGCATCAGGCCAAAGCCCATCACGAGGGCTACAAGGCCAAGATAAAATCTAGATAATCTTTTCATGTTTATGTATGAATTTGTTTTTATAATTACATCCTTTAGATAAGACAATGAGCAAAATTCCATAAAAAAATTTCGGAAATTTTTCTATGAAATTTTTCTCACTGGTATCAGCGAGGCCACAAAACCTATCACAACCACCACGGCCACCGATGCAAGCACATCCATAAGCCTTATTTCAACGGGATATGTGTCGATAATGTAAGAGCCCTCGGGAAACGACAGAAACCCGAAACTGATCTGGGCCCAGCATATCAGAAGCCCGATTACAAGGCCTGCCACAACGCCCGTAATGGTAATAAGCTGTCCCGTGCGCAGAAACACAGTCCTTAGGAAACCGCTGTTGGCGCCCAGGTTGCTGAGTGTCTGGATGTCATGTTTCTTGTCGATAATAAGCATTGTAAGCGCTCCTATTATGTTGAAAGATGCGATAACGATTATAAAGGACAGCATCACGAACACCGACAGTTTCTCACTGGCCATAATCCTGTAAAGCATGTCCTGCTGCTGAAACCTGTTTTTCACCACGCATCCGGGGCCCAGCAATGCGGATATGCGACCGGCAACCACGGCAGCATCAGCACCGGGAAGCAAGGCCACCTCCAGCGACGACAGCTCAGTATCTCCATACCGGAGCAGCCCGCGGGCAAACTCTATGGGCACTATCACATATCTGGAGTCGAAATCCTGATGGATATGGAAAATTCCAGAGGGGACTATGTATCCGCGGGCAAAACTCTCGTCGGGATTCAGCGACACCTTGGCATCACGCAGCGGCGCATACACGCAAAGGGGACGCACATTGTTGGTCTGAACCCACAGATATGCGGCGATATCAGCCCCAACCACGGCGTATGGCACACCGCTTTCGTCCCAGAGCTGATACTCGCCCTGATACACCGAGGCTCCTATGTTGCAGATTTCGGAATAGTTGTAGTCCACGCCCTTGATGGTGGCTATGTGCTGGAGATTGTCATACTGGAAGAGTGTGGTCTCCTCTATGGACCGTGTCACGGCAGCCACTCCATCCATGCCGGCTATGGCAGCCACGGCTGCGGAATCCAGCTCAAAGGTCTTTCCCTGCGAGGCCGACACCTTCAGGTCAGGATCAAACTGGTTTATCATGCTGGATATAAGGCCGTCGAAACCATTGAAGACCGACAGGATGACAATAAGCGCGGCAGTCATGCCCGCCACACCCACTACGGATATGATGGAGATGATGTTCACCAGGCTTATCTTTCTGGCAAACAGGTAGCGGAATGCTATTTTCAGGGGCAGCTGCATACTGATTACAAATTGCGGATTACTTTATAGCCTTTACTATCAGGCCTGTACCCTTGCTGTGGGTGGATAAGGTATCTATCCAGTTTAGCAAGAAACACCATGGATAGAATATCCAGTAATAAGGTATCAGGAGGATAAAGAAAAGCTTCGACTTGTTGAGCATCGTAATGGGCCACTTCATCGATAGAGTCCAGGCAATGGAGCCCGGAGTGCCATACGAGTAACGGGCCTCCACCTCGCTGAAACCGGCCTCGGCAAGCTTGCGCCTGATATCGTCGATATTGTAGCCGTCGCGCACATGCTCGTCGATGAAAGAGTGCTCGCCCTCGTCGTGGACATCGCTGCCGCCCTGGTCGCTCGGGGTCGATATCAGGAGAGTGCCGCCCTTCTTGAGCGATTTGGCGAAATTCAGGAACACCTTCCCGTCCTCCTGGATATGCTCCATGACATCCACCGACAGTATCATGTCGTACTCGTCCTCCCTTACAAAATCCGTGAGGTCGGCGTACTGGAAACTCACCCTCTCGCCGCGGCCTATCTTCTGGAAAAACTGGTTGCAGTCGTCAATCTGCTCCTGCTTGACATCCACACCAAGTATCTTGGCGTTGCTGATACGCGACGACATGTAATAGTCGTACTGGCCATATCCGCACCCGGCGTCAAGAATGCTGACAGAATCCCCTGTACGCTGGAAAATCTTGCGGAACTCGCGCTTGATATACCAGGCGCGCAGCAATAACAAGTCCAGCAGATGATAGAACAGCTTCCTGAGCCACAGGGCCTTGTTGAACACATTGCCAAGGGAGCGTTTTACTGGATCGTACTGCATGGCCTACTCCTGGTTTTCAGTTTTCTCGTTACGGAGGCTCTTGTCCTTGTCCAGCAGCTCGTTGATGCGCTCGGCATAATCGAGACTGTTGTCCATCATGAAGATGAGGTTGGGCACAATGCGGAGCTGATGCCTCACCTCCTTGCCAATGGCGAAACGTATATCCTTGGTTTTCACATCTATAAGATTGAAAACCTCCTGACGCTTGGTCTGAGGGAAAATGGATACGAAAACCCTGGCCTCGCTTAGGTCAAGAGTAATCCTTACCTCGGATACCGATATCATGGCTCCCGGATACTCTCCCGCATTGTGCAGGAAATAATTTGCCGCCTCCTTCAGGAGAAGCCGGCTTACTTTATTTTGTCTTGTATTGTCCATCTAATGAAAATAATAAATTACAGCGCAAAGATAATAACTATTTTATAATCGGCAAAAACAAAAAGACAATCTACCCCTCGTATTTGGCCAATATCAGGGCCTCGCCATCCGCATCTATATATCCCTTGTTCTTGGCTGATACTATCACATCCAAAAGCGCATCCCTTGACACATTGAGCTCAAGGATGCTTTTATCTTGCAGGAGAGATTTCTCTGTAATGTTTACATGATAGGTGTCGTCGGCATTCAGCGATATCGTAAGAATATAATTACCAGTATGCATGACAAGGTCGTCCTTCCTGCTCCTGAAGAATGACACCCACAAATGATGGAGGCAGAAGCCTATCGCCGCCCCCGCAATCAATATTACAAGTATTCTCATTTTCTAAAAAACTCTTTTCAGTTTACTACAAACTTAAAACACAAATGACACAGAAGCCACAAAATAGAATCTCGTGTCATCTGTGTCATCTGTGCGCTGATGCCGCCATCATTTAGTTGGCATTGGCGCCTGATACAATCTCGATAATCTCGTTGGTGATGCTGGCCTGGCGCACCTTGTTGTACTGTAGGTTGAGGTCCTTGATGAGCTCGGTGGCGTTGTCGGTAGCCTTGTTCATGGAGGTCATGCGCGCGCCCTGCTCTCCGGCAAAACTCTCGGCAAGCGAGCTGAAAAGCGTAAGCCTCAGCCACTGCGGTATGAGAGAGCTCACAATCTTCTCCTTGTCGGGCTCAAAGATGTAATCACTCTTGAACTTGGAATCTCCGGCCTCGAACCTCAAAGGCAGGAAAACACCCTCGGACACATTCTGCACGGCGGGGTTCACAAATTCATTGAAAACAATCTTCACGCTGTCGAAACCGCCGTCCACAAAAACCTCAGAAACCTCGTTGGCTATGGCGGCCGACTTCTGGTAATCCACAGAATCCACAGCGTCGGTATCAGACTTGTATACCGAGTATCCCGATTTTGCAAGCAGTTCCGAGATCTTGCGGCCTATGGCATAGAACTTCACCGTTACGCCCTTGGCCATCTCGCGGTCGGCAAGCTGGGCGCAATATTTGAAAACATTGCTATTGAAACCTCCACAAAGGCCCTTGTTGGAGCTTACGGCTATCACGAGCATATTCTTTACCTCGCGCTGCGAGGTATAGATATTTTCGTCGTTGTCGGCCAGAGTCTCCGACAGCACAGACAGCACCTCCTGCATCTTGTTCTTGTAGGGAACAATCTTGGAGACGAAATTCTGAGCCTTTCTAAGTTTTGCAGCAGCCACCATCTTCATAGCTGATGTAATCTGACGGGTGGATGTTACTGAAGCTATTCTGCTGCGTATTTCCTTCAAATTTGCCATAGCAATATTTATAAGTGAATGTTTCTATATTCCTGACCGTAAATTTACGGAACCAAAAATCAAAATTAACGGAGAAGCGGCATCCACGGATACCGCTCCACCGTATTATTGTAGAATGAGAGATAATTAACTATTCCTTGTAATTGGAAGCCACATCCTTGGCCACAGTCTCGATGATCTTGGAGATATCATCGTTGATTACGCCCTTGCTCAAAGGCTCGAGCACGTCGGCGGCGTGTACAGCCTCCAGCTTGTCGAGGAATTCCTTCTCGAACTCGGCCACCTTCTTCAAAGGCACCTCGCGCATCAAGTTGTGGGTACCGCAGTATAGGATGGCAATCTGCTGCTCCACGCGGTATGGACTATACTGAGGCTGCTTGAGGATCTCGACATTTCGGCGACCCTTGTCGAGCACTGCTATGGTAGCCGCGTCGAGGTCCGAACCGAATTTTGAGAACGCCTCCAGCTCACGGAACTGGGCCTGGTCGAGCTTCAATGTACCTGCCACCTTCTTCATGGCCTTTATCTGGGCGCTACCACCCACGCGCGATACCGAGATACCCACGTTGATGGCTGGACGCACACCGGCATTGAAGAGATTGGATTCCAAGAATATCTGACCATCGGTAATGGAGATTACGTTGGTAGGGATATAAGCGGAAACGTCACCGGCCTGAGTCTCGATGATAGGCAGCGCGGTAAGCGAACCGCCACCCTTTACGAGATGCTTGATAGACTCGGGAACGTCGTTCATCTGACGGGCCACCTCGTCATTGCTGATGATCTTGGCGGCTCTCTCGAGAAGACGCGAGTGCAGGTAGAATACATCGCCAGGGTAAGCCTCACGTCCTGGTGGACGGCGGAGGAGCAACGACACCTCGCGGTAGCTGACAGCCTGCTTGCTCAGGTCATCATAAACGATGAGCGCGGCACGGCCAGTATCGCGGAAAAACTCGCCGATGGCGGCTCCGGCGTATGGAGCGTAATACTGCAAAGCGGCAGGATCTGATGCTGATGCCGACACGATAACGGTATAAGGCATTGCGCCCTTTTCCTCCAGAGTCTTTGCAATAGATGCCACTGTAGAGCCTTTCTGACCTATTGCGACATAGATACAGTAAACGGGCTCGCCCTTTTCATAGAATTCCTTCTGATTGATGATAGTATCGATGGCGATGGCAGACTTACCAGTCTGACGGTCGCCGATGATAAGCTCACGCTGGCCACGTCCGATAGGAATCATGGCGTCGATAGCCTTGATACCAGTCTGGAGAGGCTCCTTAACCGGCTGACGGTACAATACACCCGGAGCCTTGCGCTCGAGAGGCATGTTGTAGAGTTCTCCGGTAATCTCGCCCTTGCCGTCGAGAGGCTCGCCCAGAGTGTTTACCACACGGCCAAGCACGCCCTCGCCCACATTGATAGAGGCGATTTTGTTTGTGCGCTTCACTTGAGTACCCTCGTGGATACCATCGGAAGAGCCCAGAAGCACGGCACCAACGTTATCCTCCTCCAGGTTGAGGACGATACCCTTGACACCATTCTCGAACTCAATCATCTCGCCGGCCTGCACGTTGCTGAGGCCGTAGATGAGCGCAGTACCATCGGCCACCTGCAATACCGATCCCACCTCGTTGAGAGAAACCTCGGTATCGATACCCTGCAGCTGACGCTTTATGATCTCGGATACTTCACCTGCTTTTATTGAAGCCATAGTTCTGAGTATTTAGTATTTTACTTTAAATTTTCCTTTATCTTTGCAAGCTGGGTTCTCACGCTTGCATCGTAAACCTTGTCGTCGATCTGCACTATGATACCGCCAATGATACCGGGATCCACCTCTGGGGTAAGCTCCACGGCAGACGCGCCGGCACCGGCTATCTCCCTTACCTTGGCCGCAACATCGGCAGAAATCTCTACGGCAGATGTCACCTTTACCCTGCGGATATTCTTGTATCTGGCGTAGAACTCCAGAAAATCGAGACAGATAATCCTCAGGTAATTCTCACGCTTGTTTTTCACAAGCACTTTCAGGAAATCCATCGTGAGCTTGCAGAAACTGGATGCGAATAGCGACTCGAAAATCTCCATCTTCCTGGTATCCGCAATCACGGGACTCTCCAATACAGCCCTCAGCTCATTGGAACCGGCAATGCAGTCTCTCAGAGTTTCCACATCGCCCTTTACAACAGTGTCGCATTTCTGCTCTACCGCGGTCTGGAACAATGCCTTGGCATATCTTACCGATATCTTGCTGTCGTTCATAGTGTAAAATAGATTATCCGGTTAGTTGAGAGTAATATTTTTAACAAGGTCGTTTACGTAATCGCCCTGCTTGATATCCGAGCTGAGCTCCCTGCGGAGGATCTTCTCGGCTATCTCTACTGACAGTTCGGCCACCTTGCCTGAAATCTCGGCCATTGCAGCCTCCTTCTCGGCGGCAATCTCCTGGCGGGCGGCGAGGAGAATCTTGTCGGCCTCCGCCTTTGCGGCAGACTGAGCCTCAGCCACAATCTGGTCCTTGGTGGTTTTGGCCTCTCGGAGCAAGGCGTCGCGCTCTGCACGCGCCTCCTTCATGATAGCCTCGTTTTGGGCATTGAGCTTCTCCATCTCGGCCCTGGCTGCCTGGGCGGAGTCCAGAGACTTGTTGATCTCGTCCTCGCGGTCCTGAAGCATCTTCATGATTGGCTTCCAGGCAAACTTGGCCAGGATAAAGAACAGAATGCCGAACGAAACCAGCATCCAAAACAGAAGTCCTAAACCCGGGGTTAATAAATCCATATCGTTTACAAGTTAAAAAAGTTGAAGTAATCTAAAACCAATGTCCCGGCATCAGGCCCGTTGCCAACCGCATTGCGGCCTGATGACTGAGACAGAGATTTTTCCTGTGGCTGATATCAGCCAAAATGCTAAAGCATAACCAGCAGACAGCAAACTACTGCGAAAAGCGCAACACCCTCCACGAGAGCGGCAGCAATAATCATGCTGGTACGGATATCACCTACAGATTCAGGCTGACGTGCGATAGCCTCCATAGCTGAAGAACCGATCTTACCGATACCGAGACCGGCACCGATAACGGCCAAACCAGCGCCGATACCAGCGCCCATAACACCTAATGTAGATACGGCCTCGGCATCAACACCTGCCTGAAGCAATGCATTCAAAATTGTCATTAATGTCATAATCTGTACTGTTTTAATTATTACTTGAATTTATTGTCTACAATTTTATCAGTGGGCCTCCACGGCCTCATGCTCCTCGCCTCCGCCTACAGCCATGCTGAAGTAGATGGACGAGAGCAGGGTGAACACATACGCCTGGATGAAAGCCACCAAGAGCTCCAACACCGACATAAACACTGTGAACACTATAGAGAACGATGCCACGCCGTAGCCCGCTGTTGGCGAGTTGGCGCCAAAGATGAATATCAGCGAGTAGAAGGCCAGCGCTATGATGTGGCCCGCGGTGATGTTGGCGAAAAGTCGTATCATAAGCACGATAGGCTTTGTGAACACGCCGATAAGCTCCACAAGGGGAATTATTGGCGGACACTTGAGCCATACAGGCACGCCGTGAGGCCAGAAAATGTCGATCCAGTAATGCTTGTTGCCCGAGAATGTGGTAATCACGAATGTAAACAGGGCCAAAACGCATGTTACAGCGATGTTGCCCGTTACATTGGCGCCACCCGGAAGGAAAGGCACAAGTCCCAGAAGGTTGTTGATGAAGATGAAGAAGAACACCGTGAGCAGGAAAGGCATGAACTTGTCGCCATACTTCTTGCCGAGCGATGCGTATGCAATATCGTTCCTCACTGTCATCACCAGCATCTCCACGCCATTCCAGAGACCCTTGGGAGCGCGTCCCACGTTTTTCTCGTAATGCTTGCGGAGTCCTATGAATATAAGGCAGATGATAATCATGCTCACGAATATGGCGGCCACATTCTTGGTGATGGAGAAATCCCAGGGACGCACCTCCTCCCCATTGACAATCTCCACAATCTTGCCCTCGTATTTCTCCGACTCGCTGATGCGGAAGCCCTCGTATTCGGCCTCGCCGTGATGGAGATTGCTGAAGCAGAACATGTGGAAACCTGATGTCTCACTATAGAGAATACAAGGCAGGGGCAACGACAGATGGAAATCGCCGATAGTAGCCATGTGCCACTCGTACGAATCGCCCACATGGTGAAGGATAAACTCACCAGGCTTGAAAGCCTCGGCCTGATGCTCCTCCTGGGCAATAGCCACCGATACATTCGCCATGATAAACATGAGCGCTACGAATATTATTCTCTTAAACAAATTCATAATATTTTGTGATTTAGCTGTCCGCTATATTATACATTTTTTGGTCTCCTAAAATTATGAATAAATATTTTCACTGGCAAAATTTTTTGACACTTTTTTTTCATTTTTTTAATATATGCTTAATATACGCATTTTTCCGCTACAATAAAATAGCAAATCCTCAGTAATATAAAAACCAATTACAAGGCGCTGCAAGTAAAAAAACATAATAATAAAGCGAGAGTTGCAATAAATCAAAAAAAATTATAACTTTGCGGTCATTATTATAAAAGGTATAACACAAAACTAAACATATCAAAATGCAGACAGTATTAAGCGGAATACGCCCAACAGGTGACCTCCACCTTGGCAACTATTTCGGAGCCTTGAGGAATTTCGTAAGAATGCAGGACGACTACAATTGTTTCTTCTTTGTAGCTGACTACCATTCTCTTACCACACATCCTCATCCAGACGACATCCAGAAAAACGTAAGAAAAATCCTCAGCCAATACATAGCAGCCGGCCTCGACCCCGAGAAATGCACCCTCTACGTGCAGAGCGACCTTTTCGAGACAGCAGAGTTCTACATGCTCATGAACATGAACGCCTACATAGGCGAGCTGGAGCGTGTGGTATCTTTCAAGGACAAGGCGCGTCAGAATCCAGACAACGTAAACGCCGGCCTGCTCACCTACGCCGTGCTCATGGCCTGCGACATCCTTATCCAGAAGGCCGACCTCGTACCGGTAGGAAAGGATCAGGAGCAGCATCTGGAGATGACATGCAAGTTTGCCCGCAGATTCAACAACATGTATGGCGTGGAATACTTCAAGGAGCCAAAGGCATTCTCTTTCGGCGACAAGCTCGTAAAGGTTCCCGGCCTCGACGGATCGGGCAAGATGGGCAAGAGCGAGGGCAACTGCGTTTACCTGCTCGACAGCGACAAGGACATCCGCAAGAAAGTGATGAAGGCCGTAACAGACTCAGGCCCAACAGAGCCAAACAGCCAGAAGCCAGAGGTAATCCAGAACCTCTTCACCATAATGGACCTCGTATCCGACAAGAGCACCATCGAGCATTTCGACGCCGCCTGGAACGACTGCTCTATCCGCTACGGCGACATGAAGAAGCAGCTGGCCGAGGACATCATCAAGGTGGTGACCCCAATCCGCGAGCGCATCAACGATATCTACAACGACGTTGACTACCTTGAGAAAGTGGCCCGCCTCGGCGCCGAGAAGGCACGTGTACAGGCTCAGAAAACAGTGGAGGAAGTTCGCCAGATCTTCGGTTTCCGTGCCAAGCATTATTAATAGTGGAAAGTGGAAAGCTTAAAGTGTAAAGCTTTCCACTTTAAGCTTTTAATCATATAAGCAAACAAAAAAATGGGAGTAAGCGAAAAGGAGTTTGAAACACTATTCAAAAAGTACTTTGTTGCCATTACATCCTACATCAACCGTTTTGTGAACAACGTGGACGATGCCAAGGATATAGCCCACAAGGCTTTTATGAAGGTCTGGGAGAAACGCGACTCGATACCCGAGGGCAGCAACATCCCGGCTCTTCTGTATCGCATTTCCCACAACCTGAGCATCAACTATATCCGGGACAACAAGAAATTCACTTCGAGCGACGACATGCCGCTCACCGAGACCGACAACCACGAGGCTGATTCCGACATAAGGGCAGCAGAGCTGGAATCGGCAATAGTGGAGACCGTGCAGCACATGCCCGAGAAGATAAGGCAGGTGTTTGTGCTCAGCCGCTACGAGAAACTGGGCAACAGCAAAATTGCCGAGCAGCTGGGCATATCGATAAAGACTGTGGAGGCCCACATAACATCGGCACTGAAGGCACTGAGGCTCAAAATTTTCGGAAAAGAGAAATAAATATCAGAATTTTAACATTTTTATTAGGGTTGCTGACTAATCACGTGTTATGTTAAGAAAATATTGTATGATTTTTGCATACAGAAAAAATGCTTACTATATATTAAGAGTCAACTTATTTTTGAGAACTAAATCTTTGAAACCAAATGAACCGCAACAACGAAATACCTGACTTATCGGACATCAGGCTATTGGATATTGACACTGGCGCGGAATGGAACAAATTCAAGGCTGCGGCAGGCATCAGAGAGCCTAAGGTCTTTAGTCTACGAAACTTATGGAAAGTGGCGGCATCAGTGATACTGATAGCCGGTGCGAGTATTTTGGCATATAGCTATCTTGGAGGCCCCAAGGCTGAGACTTACGCATCAGCCGACAAGGCCATGGAGACTATTGTGGAGACATCCACACAGATAAGCCTCAACAAGAACAGCGCCATAACATGCACCGACAACCGCGACAACGGAGAATACACCGTAAAACTGCACGGCGAGGCTTACTTCGACGTGGAGAAAAACCCGGCGCGCACTTTCAAGATCTCCACCGAGGACCTCACAGTGATAGTACACGGCACATCGTTCAATATATGCGAGCATGCCGACGAGACCACTGTCACTGTAACATCAGGAAACGTGGAGGTAAGATCCAACTCCAACAACGCCATGGTCAACAACATTACCAGGGGCGGCCAGGTGACTTGCCACAAAAACGGCGAGATAGAAGTGAGCGAGGTCAAAAACTTCAACAACATTGCATGGAAACTTCGCCAGCTGGATTTCTGCGATACTCCAATGCACGAAATCATGGAGCAACTGAGCAAGGTATACGATTTCAGATACAAGTTTGCCGACGAGGAGACCGCCAACGCCACAGTAACCGGCAAATTCGACAACCAGGAGCTTCAGCCTATATTCAACATACTGGAACAGGCCCTCGACCTAAAAATAGAACGGGGATCCAACGGGGTATGGACCATAGGCAAGTAAGGAAATATAGATGAGAGTATACAGGTTTTATGCGATATTATCAGCCACAATAATGATAATCCTGCAGCTTGCAGGGCCTGCAATGGCCCAAACAGGCAGCAAAGCAAACCTTATAGACATATCATACTACAACAGCCCGCTGCGCATGATACTGGACGACATATCGGCGCAAAGCGGGCTGTTGTTTGTATATAACAGCGAGCAGATAAACGACCAGCGCACACTGGATATCAGGATAAGGCAGAAAAACCTGGAAAACGTGATGGACCAGCTATCCAACAAGCTGGGTTTCAACTACGTGATAATAGACAAACAGATAATACTGAAGGCCAGGAAAGAGGAACACATAACATCCCCTAATCCCCAAAAAAACACCGCCACCATAAGCGGATACATACTGGACAGCATAACCAGGGAACCCCTGATTGGCGCGATTGTAAGCGTGGAAAACGAGCCTCTTGGCACAACCTCCAATGCCGTGGGATACTACTCGATAACCCTGGAGAAGGGACCCTATACGCTGATATACTCCTATCTGGGATATCAGAGGGAATACCTGCCAGTGATACACAACGGCGACGACATAATAAACATGAACCTGTCGCCCACCGACCTGCAGCTGGAGGCCATCACTGTAACTAGAAACCACCAAAGCATGAACGCCAAGGACATGCTGCGCCGGAGCAGCCACCTCAATGTGGATGATTTCACCAAATACTCGGGCCTGGTGCTGGGTGGCGATGTGGTGGGAATATTGTCCACCGACCACGGCATCACCCGAATATCTGACTGTTCGGCCTTCTACAGCGTACACGGAGGCTTCAAGGACCAGAACCTGGTGCTGATAGACGATGCCCCGATATACCACCCGTCACACCTGTTTGGATTCTACTCGTCGGTGGCGCCACAGGCCATCAACTCCATAGAGGCCTACACTTCGGATTTTCCACTCAAATACGGCGGCAGGCTGTCGTCCATCACCGATATCAGGACCAAGGACGGAAGCCTTGGAAAACTGAACGCATGCGCCGAAACCACCCCGTTGACAACATCGCTGCGTCTGGAAACTCCCGTACTGCGCGACAAGATAACCGCAACCACCAACTACAGGAAATCCACCCTGGGATGGGCTGCAAGCCTGCTGAACAGGGACGGAGACTTCAGCTTCTACGACATCCACGGCAAGGTGCATTTCAAGCTGTCCGACAAGGACAGACTGTACCTGTCGATATTCAACGGCAGCGACTATTACTCGAATCTGGAGACAGGCAACAACTACGCCGTATCGTGGAAAAACCTGGCCGCTACAATACGATACTACCGCGTGCTCAGCCCCAGGATGCACATGAGCCTGACCATGTATTTCGGGCAATACAAATACAAGGTGTATACCAACGAGGACCACAGCAACTTCTGGAACAACAGGATAGGCAACATAACCATAAGGAACGACATGACGTACAACCTGACGCCCAAGCAGCTGATAAGGCTGGGAGCCGAATATTCCTACCATATATTCACCCCCGCCACTCTGTATATCGAAAAGCTGAAATCCAACAGCGGACTGCTGACCGGAAACGCCGACAACGCTTGCCTGTATGCCGGGGTGGAAAGCAATATCAGCAAGAAAATATCACTGAAATACGGCGCCAGGCTAAACACATGGAGCAACTACGGACCGGCCAAAAGCTACGTGTATGACGAGCAGATCCGAAAATGGGACACCATATCGTATCCGGGCGGCAGATTCAACACATACTGGAGGCTTGAGCCAAGGGTTACGGCCCTGATGATTCCTAACAGCCGCCTGGCCATAAAGGTGACCGCCGAGCGCAACGTGCAGTTCCAGCACATGCTGAGCAACTCGATAAGTCCATTCACCACGCTGGACCTCTGGATACCAAGCGGCAAGACTTTCGTGCCACAGGAATCGCACTGCTACACAGCCAGCGCCACCATAAAACTGAGGGAGATAAACCTTTGGGCATGCATCTTCAGCAAAAGACTCACCAACCTTACGGAATACAGGCTGCACGCCAACATGCTGATGAACCAGTATATAGAGACCGAGTTTTACCACAACGGAAGGGCGCGGAGCAATGGATTCGAGATATCAGCCGAGAAAAACACCGGAAAGCTCAGGGCCAAGGCATCGTATACATTCACCGCATCCAGACGATACACCCCGGACCTGTATGACTACAACTACATACCCGACAATTCGATTCCACATGCGCTGCACATGATGCTGCAATACAGCATAACGCCCAAACTGGTGGCCAAGGCCGACTGGAACCTCACCTCGGGCATTCCGTACACCAAGCCTGTGGGCTTCTACTACTACAGCGAGTACAAAATACCCTATTACGGCGAGCGCAACAACGCGAGACTACCCAACTACCACAAGCTGAACATGGCGCTGGAATACAACTTCCGCAAGGCCAGAAACAGCAGCATTTCCCACAAGCTGACACTTTCGGTATATAATGTTTACAACCGCAACAACTATGTAATGGTAAGCTACAACAAGATAGAGACCGACAATGGCAACTACGTGATACCATCCAATTATATCAAGGAAAACGATTTTGTAGCAACGGGCCTCGCGCTGCCCGGCCTGCTGCCCATGCTGAGCTATCAGATACAGTATCAGCAAAACTGATGCTTATGCTGTTTCTGATGCTGCTGATATTTCTGATGCTGCTGAAAAAGAAGAAAGGCCTGGAATCCGGTGGACTCCAGGCCTTTCGCTTGTGTGATATATCAGGATTTTAGTACTCCCACAAATCCTGCTCGAAATTGAAAATCTGCTCCTTGATACGCTCGGCCTCGAGAAGGCACTCCTCGCCCTGAGCATACTGCTGAATGGTACGGTTGTCGTAAACGTTTGACTCGGCAAAGATGTAGCTTGAGAAGAATCTCTTCTGGAAGATATCCTCGAAGTTGAGTCTCTGAGCATCGTTCCTCATATTGAAACACTCTGCATTCGAGAGAATCTTGCGGGCCTCAGGATAGTAAATCCAGAAAACCTTCTTCTGCTGAGGGCTCTCCATGTTTGGATCGTCGTCGCGGTAGTAGATTCTGATAGGGCAGATACCGATAATGCGGACATCCATTACAGAGCGCTGCTTGTCGAAGAACCAGAGCTCCTTGAGGAGGTATGCCTGAACCTCGGCACTGTTGTATGCCTGCTCTACGATCTTGGACTCGATATTACCATCGAGATCCTCCACTGTAAGGGTCTCGGTCTTGCTACCCATATTGGTATGCACATTCTTCTCGGTAACGATTGTGCCGAACTCGTCGTCTCCATTCTCCTCGTAGGCCGTGAGGCCCTGAGTGTGGATACCCTCAAGAAGAACATCTATAAGGCTCATGCGGCCGTCCTGAGGACGCTTTGGGAAGTAGAGGTGATGGTTTGCACGCTCCTTGAGCTCGATGCGGCGCCAGATAATCTTGCTCCACATTACATCAGACTCCCTTACGTACTGGTAAGGAACAGGCTTGCGGTTTACAGTGTGTATCTTCTCGTAAGGAAGACCCAAGAGCTCCTGAGCTTGGCACTCTACGGTATCCAGACACTGCAACATGGCTAAAACAGCCATCAAGAACAGAATTTTTTTCATGATTTTATTGACTTAAATAGTAAACTTCGATATTAGAGAGTTTTTTATAAAACTTGTTTATTAAATATAAACTCTCTTTTCGCCGAAATATTGTAATGATGCCACAATATTTTTGATGAAAAAAGCAAAAAAAGGGAGAGTCTTAATAAACGCAAGGTATTATTAAAACTCTCCTTTTTTATGACGGGAAATACCGGAAGGAATCCGATATCATCCTGATGCTACTTAAGCTTGAAGTTGATAGAACCGAGGTCACGGATAGAACCGTCAGGACCCTTGGCCTTGATATCGTCGATAGAAACACGGCTGCCAGGAGCAAGCTGGTTGATGAGGGCCTTCTGAGCTGGTGTGAAAGCGGCAGACTTGGATGGCTCATCCTTTACGAATCCCTTGATATTGGCCGAAACGGTGAATGAAACAACTGTAAACTTGAGGTCGAAATCGAAGTTCTCGAGGTCGGCCTTTACACCAGCCTGGTTGGCGAGTGTGGCCTTAGAGATTGTACCACCACGCTTGTTGGCAGGATCGTTACCTACAACAGCAACTGGGTCTGGAACTCTCTTAACACGGAACTCTCTTGTACCGAGGCTCTTTGTAGAACCGTCGATATTGGCTGAAACCGAGATGTTTACCTTGCCGGCTGCCTTTACAGTAGCGATGTACTCGCCAGGCTTTGCACCCTTGGTAAGTGAGCCGCCTCCAGTGATGGAAGGAATCAACTTAGATGGGTCAACACCAGAAGAAGTGATCTCGATTGGGTTGGCAACACCGATGTAGAGAACGTTCATCTTGGTAGGTGAAACCGACAAAGAAGAAACGCCAACCTCGTACTCGCTCTTGAAAGGATACTCCTTGATCTCGCCAGTGTTCTTGTTTTTCAACTTAACAACACCGCTGAAAGAGTGAGGTCCTGGGCTCTGGGTATTTCCGGTATAAGTACCAACACCGTTCTTAACAGTGATAGGCTGACCGCCAACGAGAATGTCAGGATTCTGTGTAGAGTCGTAAGCTGCGATAAAGATCTCAGCCTTGAAAGGCTCGCCTACCTGAACATAGTTAGATGGAGCTGTAACAACAGCCTTGATGGCGTTGAACTTCATATCAGCCTTGCCGATAAGGCCACGGAGATACTGAAGCATTGAAGCCTCCACGTTGCGAACGTCGCTCTGCATCTTGGTCATAAGAGAGAGTACACCGGCAGCAGGAAGGTGCTCGAAGTTGGCAGCAGGCCAAGGAACGATAACGCCCTTCTCCTCCTGAGACTCTACAGCGTCTGTAGCGAGCATCTCGGTGATTGTCGCAATCATAGACTCCTTCTCACCAGCGGTAGAGAGTGTGTCCTTGTTCACGATATCAGAGAGATATGCCTTGAGGTCCTCACGGCTGCTCTGAACTTTCTTGCCGTGCTCACCCTCATTCTCCTGAATGAAGATCTGACCACCGACATTGTTGTCGTCCTTCTTGGAAACGAGGTCTCCGAAATATACTGTATTCTTGTCGTTCTCATAGTTGAGATCCTTGCCGGCATAGAGAGCCTGCATACCAGCCTCAGGATTGCTCATATCATAAGGAACACCCTCGAGGGTGCAAACGAACAACTCCTTGTATCCCTGAACAACACCGTAAGCCTCCTCACAATGCTTCATTACATCCTCGGCAGTAGCCAAAATAGGAGCAACGCCAGGATCATTCTTCAAGGCATCCTTGAAGCCTTCATGCGTATCACTAATCACCTTCTCGTTGATCTGGTTTGTCTTGCGCAAAGACGAGTCCACGAGAGAGAATGCTGAAAGGATTTCTGCAGAAACGTTCAACGCCAAAAGCGCGGTATAGAACAGGTACATCATACCGATCATCGCTTGCCTTGGGGTTTCTTTTCCTCCTCCACTCATATTATACTAATTTTAATGATTAAAAAAAACTGATTAATTAAAAAGTGTGTTTAGGGCGATGATTACATCTTAACGTTGAGTGCTGTAAGCATGTTGCCGTAAACGGTGTTGAGGGCCTTGAGGTTGTTGCCAAGCTTGTTAACCTCGGCAGAATATGTCTTAGCACCCTGAACAGACTCCTTGAGACCGTCGATAACAGAATCGAAGTCGTTGAGCTGGAGCTCGAACACGCCGTTGATAGCGCCGAGATTCTTGTTGAGTTTTGCGATGTTGTCGCTGTACTCCTTGTTGCCATCGGTGAGGGCGGAGAAGTCAACAGAACCGAGCTTTGTGATCTGGCCCTGTACAGAACCCATTGTGTTGGCCATATCCTCAGCTGAAGAGTTGAAAGAAGAGATAGCTGAAGAAGCAGACTGGAGAGTATCTGTGAAAGACTTAGAAGCAACAGCTGCGTTAGAAA
Source organism: Bacteroidales bacterium (assembly GCA_045597465.1). Classification (GTDB taxonomy): domain Bacteria; phylum Bacteroidota; class Bacteroidia; order Bacteroidales; family UBA3824; genus UBA3824. The sequence continues at coordinate 35,076 of JAZLKG010000103.1, forward strand.
CAGAAGCGAGGTCCTTAGCGTTCTCGCTGAGGTTGGCGAGGTTTGCGCCAAGCTTATCGAAGAACTTCTCACCGCCGGCTCTCTCGAGCATCTTGTCGAAACCATCAAGTGCGGCACCGCCCTGTGACTTGGCTACGCCACCACCCATGTTCTCGAAGTTGTATGGGCTGTGAGACTTGTCTATCTGGTTCTCCCAAGGAATAACCTTGCAGATAGGAGCTGGTGTGCCAGCAGCCTCGAGGTTCTCCTCATCCTCCTCTGTGAACATGAGCTCAGGGAAGATATTCTGCCAGTGGTACTCAGTTGGAAGTGGAGCGAAAGCTGTGATCAAGAAGATAGCAGCCTCAGTAAGAAGACCTACCATCAACATGATAGAAGCACCTGGATAGTGCTGGATCTTGAACAGCGCACCGACGATTACGACAGCGGCACCAATAGAGTTGAATTTCTGGAAAATGTTAGCGAATTTCCTGGTTTTGTTAAATGCTACCATAATTTGTTAATTTAAAAATTAAATTATTGAAAATTGATTATTTATTTCGTTTGTAATTGACCGCCAAAACGTACATTTTGGCGATAAAATTGACACGCTAAAGGTATATATATTTTGCGAAAGCAAAAAACTTTATACGTATTTTTTTTAATATTTTTTTCAAATGCAAAAATTATTCCACAAAAAGGGTACTTAAAACTTTTTCTGAGGCACACAAATTAAAACAGAAATCGCAATGCCTTGGCAGGTGATGCGCCAACAGCATTGCGATATTATCTGATGAAGTATTATGAAATTCTAGAAGTTGCCATAATCCCAATCTGTAGCGTTACGTCCCATGTAAGACCTTACACATCTAAAGCCGATATAGCACTTAGCTGTGTCCTGATACTCGTAGGTACGTGTGCCAACCTGGAGATAGTATCCAACGTCCTTCCAAGAACCGCCACGTACAACCTTGCGCTTGAGTACTGGAGGATCGTCGGCCATGGCGTTGTAGCTGTAATCTGGGTTGAGGTCGTGTGTGTATGAGTATGCGCTCTCGTCGAAAGCGTTTGATGTCCACTCGGCCACGTTTCCAGCCATGTCGTAGAGGCCATACTCGTTAGGTGCGTATGTTGCCACCTCGATTGTCCTTGCGGCGCCGTCGTCAGCATAGCGTCCACGGAGAGGCTTGAAGTTTGCGATAAAACAGCCTGAGTTGTTTCTTGTATAAGGACCTCCCCAAGGATACATTGAGAGTGCGAGTCCGCCGCGTGCGGCATATTCCCACTCTGCCTCGGTTGGGAGTCGGTACTGCTCCACCATAGGCTGATGGTTCTGACGGAGTGCGTTGTTGAGCAGATCGGTACGCCAGATACAGAATGCTGTTGCCTGTTTCCAGGTAACACCTACTACTGGGTAGTTGTCGAAAGCCACATGCCAGAAATACTTTCTTGCCATAGGCTCGTTGTATGAGTAAGTGTAGTCGCTCATCCAAACCAGTGTATCAGGATATACAGGGATACGGCCCTTCATGATGAACGAGCGTCTGTCCTGGATAGGAACCACGTTGCCCTTGGCATCGATTACAGTACCCTCGTACTTACCGCCGGTGTAGTCCTCGTTGAAGTTGTAGCGGTTTTCCTTGAGGGCGGCCTGCTTGAGGTCTACCCACTCGTAGTCGTAAACGAGCTTGCGGGCATCGATCTCCTGGAGCTTGTTGAAACGCTCCTCCTTTACAAGGTAGAGGTCCTTGATGGCATCGGAGATTGCCTGACGCTCATCGCCCTTGCCGCTCTTGTCCCAAACCTTGTCGCGGTTTTCCCAATTCAGCCAGCAGGTTTTTGGGTTTTCAGGGTCGTACTCGTTGATGTCGACCTTGTCCTCGTCCACATGGATCTTGAACATGTTTCCCTTGCTGTCCTCGCCGGCACCCGCAATGATGCAGAGACGCATTGCGATGGAATCGCGCACCCACTCCACAAACTGGCGGTACTCGTTGTTTGTAATCTCGGTATCATCCATCCAGAATGGATCCACTGTCACTGTCTTTGACTGTGATGTAAGCGCAAAAGGCACGTCCTGGTCGTTTGGTCCCATGTTGAAGCTACCCTGAGGGATGAAAACCATTCCGTATGGGTCTGCCTCAGCATAGTTTGCAGGACGGTTTAGAGCTCCAGTAAGCTCGCCCGTTGCTCCCTTGTTGCATGAGCTTAGCATCAGAAGGCCCGATGCTGCTGCCACTAAAATCTTTTTCATAATACTTTTATATTTTTCCTAAGTTGATATTACACATTAGTTATTTTTCTATTCCTAAAGGAACCTCACGCTTCTCACTTTCTGTGCTGGCTTGCTGCGCTCCGGCATGAAACTGTATCCGAGCATCACCTCGAAGGAACCCATGTTTGTTTTCCTAAGTTTCGATATTCCAAGCTCATAGGCCAGGCCCACTCTCAAATCCTTCATTATTGTAAGGCCGCCCAGCAGTGTTATTGCGTCGCCGTTTCTATAGGTAACGCCACCCCATGCCTTTTTATTGTATAAAATATTAATATTTATATCAGTTTGTGTTGTGTTTCCATCCGACATCAATATTATCGAGGGCGTCACATCAAATAACGTGTTTGGTATGGAAATATTGTATGATCCCGAAAAATAATAATGTCTTGCAAGATAAGTTTCGCCGTCCTCGGAGAAATCGAGCACCGGCTTGGCCACGTGCATCGACGACACTCCCAAAGTAAGGCCGCCCACATTATAATATAGGCCTGCGCCGAGGTCGAGTATCATTTTCCTGGTCTTTCCTGCAAATATCGCCTCTGTCTGGTCGGGAAACTGCCACTGGCCATCCACGCTCTTGTTGTAGATTCCGGCGTCCACTCCTATCGAGAGCCTTCCGGTACCTACCTGGATGTGCTGTGCGTATGCCGCCTTTGCCGTGAAATTAGACTCATAGCCCACATTGTCGCTTATGATGGAGAGGCCCACACCTGCCAGAGCACCCAGCACACGCACCGGGGCATCGGCGCACATCATCGTGGTGGAGGGTCCGCCGTCCATGCCTGCCCACTGGTTGCGGTATATCAGGGTGGCGTTTATCAGGTCGCTGGCTCCGCAGTAGGCGGGATTGTAGGCCACCTGATTGAACATGAAATGGCTGTAATGGGCATCCTGCTGGGCTATTGCCGACAGCGATACACACATGGCTGATATCAGGGTTATTAGAGTCTTCTTCATAAGATCACTTCTTAGAGGTTTTCTTTGTAGTGGTTTTGGTGGCTGATGCTGACTTTTTGGTTGTTTCCTTCTCGGGGTCCACGCCGGCTATCTTCAGGCAGTCGGCCTCGCTAAGAGTAGCGGGATCGGTCTGCGACGACAGCTTAAAGTACTTTTTCTTGTACCAGATGGTGGGGTGTCCCCAACGGTCCCTTACAATGCGGAGGTTGTCGTTGAACTCCTTTATGAGGTTGTTGGCGTCTTTCTCGGCCTTCTCCTTTATCAGCTCTATGCATCGCTCGTAGGATACAGTCATAGGGTCGTCGGTTTTCTTAAGCGACACAAACTTGCTGTTCCAGCTTACGTATGGACCAAAACGGCCCACGGCCACCTTTATCTTGTAACCCTCGTACTCGCCCAGGTCGCGTGGCAGCTCCAGGAACTTCAGGGCCTGATCCAGGGTAATGTTGTCGATGGTGTATGGCTTCAGGATGGTGGCGTACTTTGGCTTCTCGGGGTCGTCGGCCTCGCCCAGCTGAACCATTGGCCCAAAACGGCTTACACGCGCATACACGTTCTTTCCGCTCTTGGGGTCCACGCCCAGAAGCGTGCCGCCCAGCTCGTTGCTCAAAAGCTCCAGAGCCTCCTCCAGGGTGATGCTCTCTATGTGCTGGCTCTTCAGCAATGATGCGAACACTGGTTTCTCGGCGTCGTCGTTGTTGCCCAGCTGCACGATGGGTCCAAAACGGCCAATGCGCACGCTCACAGGCTTGCCGCTCTCGGGGTCGGTGCCCAGCAGACGCTCGCCCGACGAACGCTCGCCCTCCTCGATGCTCTTCTGAGTGGTGTCGTGGAAAGGCTCGTAGAAATCGTGGAGCATCTTGGTCCATTCCAGGTCGCCTGATGCTATGTCGTCGAAATACTTCTCTACCGTGGCGGTAAAGTTGTAATCCATTATGTCGTGGAAATGCTTGCCGAGGAAATCGGTCACAACCATAGCAATGTCGGTGCAGAACAGCTTGTTTTTCTCGGCGCCGGTGTTTTCCTTCTTTATCTGACGCTTCACCTTTCCGCCTTTAAGGCTGAAGCTTACGTATTCGCGCTCCACGCCGTTGCGGTCTTCCTTTATCACGTATCCACGCTTTATAATAGTAGTGATGATGGGCGCGTATGTGGAAGGGCGGCCTATGCCGAGCTCCTCAAGGCGCTTTACGAGGCTTGCCTCGGTGTATCGTGGGTTGGGGCGCGAGAATCTCTGGTTTACCTCCATCTGGCTGAGGCTGATGCTTTCCTTTCCCTGCAATGCAGGCAGCAGCTGTTCGTCCTTGGCTGTCTCGTCGTCGGTGCCCTCGGAATATACCTTTAGGAAACCGTCGAACTTTATCACCTCACCAGAGGCCTGAAACTGATGCTTTGTGCCCTTGGCGTCGATCTTCACGGTGGTGCGCTCTATCTGAGCATCAGCCATCTGAGACGCCAGAGTGCGCTTCAGGATAATCTCGTAGAGACGCTGCTCGTCCCACTTCTGCGAAACCACCTGCTGCATGCTGGTAGGTCTTATGGCCTCGTGGGCCTCCTGTGCGCCCTTGGTCTTGGTCTTGTACTGACGTGGCTTGCTGTAGGCCGCGCCGTATTCCTTGGTGATGAAATCCTTGCATGAGTTCATGCATACGTCGCTAAGGTTGGTGCTGTCGGTACGCATGTATGTGATGAAACCGCTCTCGTACAGGCTCTGTGCCAGCGACATTGTCTGGCTAACGGAGAAACCTAGCTTGCGGCTGGCTTCCTGCTGAAGAGTGGATGTGGTGAAAGGCGCTGCCGGAGAATGTTTGCCCGGCTTGGTAACCACCGAGTTGACAACGAAATCTGCGCCGTTGCACTCGTCGAGGAATTTCTTTACGGCATCCTCGTCGGCCAGGTCGCCGTTGTATTCGGCGCGGAAGGCGGCATCAGAGCTTGGCACAGAGAAATTGGCCTGGGCCTTGAACGACGGAGTGCTCACGAAATTGATGATCTCCCTCTCGCGCTCCACGATAAGGCGCACTGCCACGCTCTGCACGCGGCCGGCGCTAAGGCTGCTCTTCACCTTCTTCCAGAGCACCTCGCTGAGCTCGAAACCCACAAGGCGGTCCAGAATGCGGCGGGCCTGCTGCGCGTTTACGAGGTTGGTATCTATGGTGCGTGGATTCTTTACGGCCTCCTCGATGGCTTTCTTAGTAATCTCATGGAACACAATTCGCTTTGTGGTATCTACCGGCAACTTAAGCGTAACGGCCAGATGCCATGCTATAGCCTCTCCCTCGCGGTCCTCATCGGATGCGAGCCAAACCTGCTTGGCGGCTTTCACCTCCTTGCGCAGGTCGGCCACAACGGCCTTCTTGTCGGCGTCGATCTCGTATTTGGGCTCAAAATTGTTCTCGATGTCGATACCGTAATTCTTTTTAGCAAGATCACGGATATGTCCAAAACTTGGTTTTACAAGGTAGTCGTCGCCAAGAAGCTTCGCAATGGTTTTGGCCTTGGCTGGAGACTCCACTATTACTAAGTTTGCTGCCATTTAGTGTAAATTCTAAAATGTTTGGTTTTTGTAAAAGCAGGCAATGCCTGATAAATCAGGGTGCAAAGTAATAAAATTTGGCGGCCATTGACAAATTTTTTTTTCAAAATCGCACATTATATATTATAAACCTTGGTTTATTGCACTGAAATTTATAATTTTGCGCCTAAGTTTTCACCAACAAACCAACTTTACAGCAACAAAATGGAACTAAGCCAAAAAACACAAAGGAATTTCTTCATATTCCTGTGGGCCGCATTCATCATACCGGTAATAGCGGCTTTCGTAATATTCTTCATGATAGGCACGGGCAGTCTGGGCACCATTCCTGATTTCGAGGATCTGGAAAACCCCAAGAGCAGCCTTGCCAGCACCATCAAATCCAGCGACGGAGCCATACTGGGCAAATTCTACAAGGAAAACCGCACCACCAACGACCGTTTCAAGGATATTCCCGTAAACATAAAGACAGCGCTGCTGTCCACCGAGGACGTGCGTTTCTACGACCACGCAGGAATAGACCTCACCGCACTTTTGCGCGTGGTGAAGGGCTTCATGGGCGCGGGATCCACTTCCGGAGGCTCCACTGTAACACAGCAGCTGGCCAAAAACCTCTACAAGCTGCGTGGCGAGGATGTAAACATCAGGAACAGGGCCATTACAGAGAAGTTTGTCCTGAAGCTTCAGGAATGGGTTACCGCCGTGCTGCTGGAAAAGCGCTACTGCAAAGACGAGATAATGAGCATGTACCTGAACACCGTTACCTACGGACACAACACTTTCGGAATAGAGGCCGCATCACGCACCTTCTTCGACAAGAAACCCGAGGAGCTCACCCAGGACGAGGCCGCCGTGCTTGTGGGTCTGCTTCAGGCTCCATCAAGATACAGCCCAAAATCGCACCCTCAGGCTTCCAAGACCCGCCGCAACACGGTTTTGGGACAGATAGAGAAGTATCAGGCCGACATAAAAGAAATCTACAAGGGCACCAAGAGCGAGAAGGACTTCCACCTGTACTCGCACGCCGAGCTGGAGGAGATGAGGGCCAAGAACATAGAGCTCCATTTTACAGCCGAGAGCCACACCGAGGGCGGCGCACCATATTTCAGGGAGTTCCTGAGGCTGTTCATGACCGCCAAGAAACCCGAGCGCGCCAACTATGCTGAATGGCAGGACGACGTATACCACGAGGACTCTCTCATGTGGGAGACCAACCCGCTGTACGGATGGTGCAACAAAAACAAGAAGGCCAACGGCGAAAACTACAGCATCTACAACGACGGACTTACGATATACACCACCATCGACAGCCGCATGCAGGCGTTTGCCGAGGAGGCCGTAACGATGCACATGGGAAAAGGCTTCAAGGTGGGACAGTTCTCGTATGACCCTCTCCAGGGCCTTTTCGAGAGATCGGAGATAAAGCTCCACAAGAAGCTGAACATAGGCGGACACGACTTTATCCGCCCGTTCAGCAGCAGGATATCCGAGGCTCAGACCAAGCAGATAATCAACCAGGCCGTAAAGCGCAGCGAGCGCTGGAAGGCCGGCAAGGCGGCAGGCCTGGATTCCGTACAGATAATAAAGCAGTTTTTCGAGATGACTCCTATGCGCGTGTTCACATGGAGCCATCCCGAGGGACATGACACCGTGATGATGCCTATGGACTCGCTGCTCTACTACAAGAGATTCCTGAGATGCGGAATGATGAGCATGGAGCCTCAGACCGGACACGTGAAGGCATACGTGGGCGGCATCAACTACAAATACTTCCAGTACGACCACGTAAGCCTGGGACGCCGTCAGGTGGGTTCCACCTTCAAGCCCTACGTATACTGCGGTATGTTCCTGAACAGAAAGGAGATAACACCTGAGCACATGCTGGCCAACGTGGAATACAGCTTCGACAATCCGGGCGGTACTCCCCCATTCTACACACCAAGATTCTCGAAATCGAGCCGCGACGGCGAGATGATATCCCTGAAGACCGGCCTTGCGCTAAGTCTCAACCAGATATCGGCATGGTGCATGAAATCCACCGACCCTAAAACCATCATCAACTTTGTGCACCGCATGGGCATCATATCGCCCATAGAGCCCGTGCCATCGATATGCGTGGGCGCCGTGGAGCTAAAGATAAAGGAGATGGTATCGGCCTACTGCGCCTTTGCCAACAAGGGACAGAGCACAAGCCCGATATTCGTAACCGAAATCCGCGACAAGAACGGCAACCAGGTGGCCACATTCAGCACCACCCACAAGGAGGCAATCCCCGAGATTACAGCCTACAAGATGGTGGAAATGCTAAGGGGCGTAACACACGGCGGCACCGCCACACGCCTCATGATGCCTTCGGTATTCGGCCTCAAGGCTGATATCGGCGGCAAAACCGGAACCACCAACCTCTGCGCCGACGGATGGTTCATGGGCATCACTCCTCAGCTGGTATCGGGAGTATGGGCCGGCGGCGAGGACCGCGCGGTGCAGTTCTCCAACGGCGAGATAGGCCAGGGCGCGCGCATGGCAATGCCTGTGTTCGGATACTACATGAAGAAAATCTACGAGGACCCCGAGCTCTCGAAGATTTACCGCGACGACGTGGAGTTTGCCAAGCCCGAAAACTACGACGAATACGAGAACAGCGAGAGCCTGAGCGAGGGCAAGACCATAGAGCACAGCGTGGATTTCGAGGAGTTCAACGAGTATCAGGAGGAATTCTAATATGAGGAGGCTTCTATTGGCTGTCGGCATGGCCATCTCGGCAAGCGCCTGCGTTCACGAATTTCCGTTCAGGCAGGGCGAGGTGGACGAAAACACGATAGTAATAGAAGGCTACATCACCAACGAATACATGCACCACACGGTGCAGATATCAAGGCTGTCGTCATACGAGGACACCGTCCGCAATATGCTGAAAGGCGCTTACGTGGCGGTATCATCGGGCGACAGCACTTATTACTACAACGAGACCGAGGACGGAATATACACATCGGAAACCAAGTTTGTGGGCGTGGCTGGCAATGTATACTTCCTCCACGTAAGGATCAACGATTCCACAATCATATCGGCCGAGAGCAGGATGCTCCCCGTAACGCCGCCCGAGAAAATCACATTCAAGAGCCATCCCGACGGCAACAGGTCGATAGGCTATATTGCTGAGGCTTTCGTATCAGAAAACCCCGCCAAGTACGTGGTGCAGGTAAACTGGACCGACCATAGCAGCGAAGAGCCCCGCCGGGCCAACTTGTACTACTATTCGCTCACCACGGTGGACATATCGCAGCTGTTTGCGCCCAAGGTTCAGGAAACAAGGTTCCCATCGGGAGCCCAACTGATAGAGCGCAAATACAGCATCGACAAAAACTACGAGACCTACCTGAGATCGCTGCTGGCCGAGCAGCTGTGGAGCGGCGGATATTTCGACGAGGCCCACGGAAACCTGCACACCAACCTGATATGCAACCGCAGCCAGGTGAAGACCGCCGGATATTTCTCGGCCAACACGGTATACATTGATACTTTGGTGGTGGAGTAGGGAGTAGATAGTAGGTAGTAGTTAGTAGATAGTAGAAAGTAGAAAGTAGAAAGTGTAAAGTGTAAAGTGTAAAGTAGATAGTAGTTGGTAGATAGTAGTTAGTAGGAATGAACACACATATATTATTAGGAACAAACCTTGGCGACAGGGAGGGTTTCCTGAAGCTGGCCATAGAGCTGATAGAGCAGCGTGTGGGCCGCGTAACAAGGAAATCGCCGATATACGAAACCCAGTCGTGGGGGTATCAGGACAACGACTACCTGAACCAGGTGATAGTATGCGAAACCACGCTGAGCCCCGAGGAAACCCTGAAGGCCACAAGCCGGATAGAAAACGAGCTGGGGCGCATACGCGACAGGCAAGGATATCAGGCCCGCACAATAGACATCGACATTCTGCTATGCGGCAGCGAGGTGGTGGACTCCCCTACCCTGACGGTGCCTCATCCAAGGATGCAGGAAAGGAAGTTTGTGCTGATACCTATGTGCCAGCTGGACGGGGACCTGATGCATCCCACTATCAACAAGACAATGAACGAACTTTTGCAGCAATGCACCGACAACTGCAACGTAAAACCATATAAACAGCAATGATCTCAGTAAACAACGTAACTGTTACATTCTCAGGCAACGACCTGTTTCAGGATATAAGTTTTGTAATCAACCCCAAGGACAGGATAGGTCTGGCCGGCAAAAACGGCGCGGGCAAATCCACATTGATGAAGGTGATTGTGGGCGAGCAGCCGCTGGAGCGCGGATCGGTAACCATACCGGGAGGCGTAAGCATTGGCTACCTGCCTCAGCACATGGACCTTCCTGCCGGCAGAACGGTGATGGAGGAAGCCCTTACCTGTTTCGACGAGGCCAAGCAGCTGGAGGCTGAGATCGCACAGCTGAGCAACGAGATTGCCACCCGCACCGACTACGAGAGCGACAGCTACATGGACCTGATCCACCGCATGACCGAGGCCAACGACCGTCTGGAGATGATGGGGAGCAGCAAGAGAGAGGCTGAGACTGAGGTTGTACTGAAAGGTCTCGGTTTCAAGCAGACCGATTTCACACGTCAGACCTCGGAGTTCTCGGGCGGATGGAAGATGCGCATAATCCTTGCGAAGGTGATCCTGAGAAAGCCAAACGTGTTTCTCCTCGACGAGCCCACCAACCACCTCGATATTGAGTCAATCCAGTGGCTGGAGGATTTCCTGAAGGACTACGCCGGCGCAGTGGTGCTAATAAGCCACGACCGCACATTCCTCGACAATGTTACCAAGCGCACCATCGAAATCTCTCTCGGAAAGATTTACGACTACAACGCACCTTATACCAAATATCTGGAACTCCGCAAGGAGCGCCGTCAGCAGCAGATATCGGCCTACGAGAATCAGCAGAAGATGATAAAGGAGACCGAGGATTTCATTGAGCGTTTCAGATACAAACCCACAAAATCCAATCAGGTTCAGTCGAGAATCAAGATGCTCGACAAGATTGAGCGTCTTGAGGTGGATCTGGAGGACAACAGCAGCATCCATTTCAAGTTTCCACCGGCTCCAAGAAGCGGTCAGATTGTAGTGAAAGCCAATCAGATGACCAAGGCTTTCGGCGAGAAGGTGATATTGAAGGACATAGATTTTCAGCTGGAGCGCGGCGAGAAGGTTGCCTTTGTGGGCCGAAACGGCGAGGGCAAAACCACATTCTCACGCTGCATAATAGGTCAGCTGCCATACGACGGCGAGCTTAAGCTGGGCTACAACGTATCCATCGGCTACTACGCACAGAATCAGGACGAGCTTCTGGATCTGGAAAAGACAGTTTTCCAGACCTTGGACGACATAGCAACCGGCGACATGAGAACCAAGGTACGCGACATCCTTGGCGCATTCCTCTTTGGCGGCGAGGACATCGAGAAGAAGGTGAAGGTGCTTTCCGGCGGCGAGCGCGCACGATTGGAGATGGCCAAGCTCCTCTTTGAGCCATACTCTCTCTTGGTGCTCGACGAGCCTACCAACCACCTCGACATCAGAAGCAAGGAAATCCTGAAGAAGGCACTGCTGGCCTACGACGGCACAATAATCCTCGTAAGCCACGACCGTGACTTCCTCCACGGCCTTGCCGACACTATCTACGAGTTCAAGGACCAGAAGATAAAGCAATACAAGGGCGACATCAGCTACTTCCTGGAAAAGCTGAAGCTGGAGAATATGAAGCAGTTTGAGGCTCAGAAGCCCACTGCGGCCAAGCTACAGGAAACCCAGGCATCAGCCACTAAAAACACCCCCGAGGCCGATACCGCAGCACCCGCCGCCGGCAGCAAGGAGGATTACATGCTGCGCAAGGAAAAGGAGAAAAACCTCCGCAAGCTGAAGACCCAGGTGGAGAAATCCGAGCAGAGGATAGCCCAGCTGGAAAGCGAGATGCAGGCCATAGAGAAGAAGCTAGAACTGTCTGAAAACCAGACCGATATGGACCTCTTTAAGCAATACGACAACATAAAGGCCGAGCTGGAAAACGAGATGAATTTCTGGGAGGAGGCCACCATGAAGTACGAGGAGGCGTCGGCAGAATAAAACACATACGTTATGGAAAACATCAGCAAGACATTGAAAATAGCCGAGGTTGCAGAGCTGGTGGTGCTGGGCATAATAATGCTTTGCGCCAAGCTCGACATAGACGACACCATGCTAAGGCAGATGCTTATAGTGACATCGCTTGCGCTGGCGGCCGTGTACATGGTATCGCTGTTCAGGATAAGCCTTACGGGAATGGAGCGCGGCGAAAACGCCCGGGTGATAGGCCGCAGGAAATTCGCGCTTATAGCCCTGGCCATGCTGTCGATAGGTATAATGTTCAAGTTCAAGCATTTTCCCGGCGGATCGCTGATGCTGATGCTTGGCTCGGTAACCCTCGTGATAGTTCTCATAATGCTGATATTTGGCAGCGACTACAGCAGTCAGGACGCTCAGACGGAAGGCCGCCATGCCACCGAGGAGATTCAGCCTCAGGCCCTTGGCAGAAGCGAGCTGATGCCGCGCGCAATAATCGGCATTGCCATAGGAGTGCTGATACTGCTGTATGGACACAGGATGGAGCCATACCACGCCAAGACCGAGCTCGTAGAATCTCTGGTGAGCAGCGAGATGGTGAATGTGCCCATCTCCCGCGACGATGCCAAGCTGATAGCCGCCTGGTACGACGTTAGCCGCGGTTTCAAGAAGGAGAAGGTTTTGGAGGCCTACGGAGTGTCGGAGGCGGATTTCGATTCCAAGGCTGAGGCTCTGGCATACGGCGGCAGGGGAAACATCCCTCAGGAAAGGAACATCAGGATTATAGGCGAATACCGCAGAGACCGCAACTGGCCATACACCGACCTCAAGAAGCTTGTGGCTCCCGAGGATACCGCCTATGTGTATTCGCTGCGCTCGGTGGTTTACCAGGTTCTCTGGAACGACCCCTACATTCAGCGCGCCATGGACCTCGACAACATCGCCAAACACACCGACGACAAGGCTTTCAAGGCTTTCGTAGAAAAGGATTTGGAGGAAGAGCGTTTCTATTTGGACAGGCTGCCGGTGATATATTAGAGGGGGAGGAAGGATCTATTTTCCTTGTCTCAGGAACATCAAATGTCATAGTTACAGTACACATAGCGATATTTGTTAAGGTTACAAGGCAAACAATTTATTTCAAATAAGGAAATTATTGGGGAAGAAAAAAGTTTGTTCGGCATGAGATACCGGACAAACTTTTCTTTATCACATAGGCAATAGTATCAACTATGCAAACAAATCGCAAATAAAATTGCCAACTGACTTTCCTCCGCGAAGGCTATTTTACATACTTATCTTTCCAAACCTGTTTGTACTCAATTGTATTCTCCGAATGGTCGTCATAATCATAATACAAATTAAAATGACCATTTTTTTCGAAAACTAATGTCTGAACAAACCACTTCTTTTCATTATAATCTGACAACAAAATCTGATACAGTTTATCGAAACAACCACGCACTGAATTTCTCGAAATATTATATTCCTTCTCCAATGCGAAACATTGAACAAAGCGTCCTTCTACCAAAGTATAGAACACAAATTCTATGGCTGGAGGGGATGAGGTAGGGATTGTATTAAATCATCAAGAACAACCTCACTATTTACAACCGAGGAGTGTTTGCCGGGTTTTACTCCCAATGGGGTGATAAAAGTCTGAAGAATACTCTTGCCGCATTTGGACACACGGGCAAACAATGCCGCACGTTCCCGCAAACGCTCCTCGTAATCCTTGTCTATCACAAACTTGGTTTGGGAGAATTTTATCTCGCAAAGATTCACAAAGCCCTCACCATGATCCAATATAAGGTCTATCTGCGCCGACTCCTCATCAGAACGATACGACCATGAACTTACATCACTTGCAAGTGTATCAATCCTTAGAGCCGACCTAATTTGAGGAATATGGTTGAGACACGTCTGCTCAAAGGCATAGCCATACCAATTAGTTTTTACAGTCTCCTTTACCTTGCTCCAAGCTTCAGAATCATGCCCCTTGTATTCTTTTACAAATCGAAGATAAAACAATACGTACATATCAGTAAGCTGATACATGGATTCTTTCACCTTCTTTCCGTAGGCATTGTAGCAACGGATAAAATCACATTTGCAAAGATTATCGAGAATCTCCGACAAATGGCCGTTTTCCTGCAATTTGAGCTCGCGAAGAATCTCAGACCGAGTAAGCCCCTTCAGTTTGGTGGCAATCACTTCCACAATCCGCCTATACGAGACGGCCTCATTAAACAACGACCTGAAAAGGAAATCATACTCGTCCCTAAGTGGACCTTCCTCAGAGAAAAACAAGGTGTTGATATTCTGTTCCAAACTGAGCGATGGCTGCATCATGCTCAAATAAAACGGGATTCCTCCAATAGTCATATAACTCTGCAAAACTGTCATTCTTGTCCAATCGAAACCATTCCGTTTCAGATATAGCTCGGTCTCCAAAAGAGAAAAAGGACTCAATTTAATACGACGGGTAACCCTGTTGTGGAGGCCACCCTTGTCGCCAAGCAATGTATTTGTCATCCAAGTGGTTGACGAGCCACAAACAATAAGCTTAAGTTTATTCTGCTCCGAGGCCCACATATTCCAAAAAGCCTCCAATGCACGTACAAAATTGGACTTGGGAGAATCGTGCCAAGGCAATTCATCAATGAATACCACAATCCTCTTTTTCTTGATCTCGGAAAGGAATTTACGCAATTCAGCAAAAGCCTCAAACCAAGTGCTTAAGGTCTTGATACTGCGGTTTGAATACAATTCAAGCTGAATTCTGAAATTCTCAAGTTGGTCCTTGAGGTCCAAACCGAAAATTCCAGAAGTATAAAAATCAAATTTGTTTTTGAAATACTGCTTTATCAGATATGTCTTGCCAACTCTGCGTCTTCCATAAACAGCAATAAATTCTGCCCGTGGAGATTCCATACAATACCTCAAGACATCTTGTTCGTGACGCCTTCCTACTACTTCCTTTGCGTATGCCATACCTGCGATTATTATGTTATTTTGAATGCGCAAATATAATAATAAATTCATTATACCAGGGCGGAATCCACAAAAAAAACATAGATTCCGCCCTGATATAAAAGAGCAATTTTAAAGTTAGGTAATTGCAAATCGAGCGGTTAAGATTGTAAAAAAGAGATTATTATTGAAAGAATTTTTCTCACAATTCTACAATTCCTCTTGTATTAGAATCCCGGTTTCTTCTGATCTCATTTACGAATTCCTCAGCAGTCATATTGTCGTCCTGCCATTTGCCACGGAACTCTTCTGTCCAAGGTTTATTATCTATTTTCCTTGTCTCAGGAACATCAAATGTCATAGTTATAGTACACATAGCGATATTTGTTAAGGTTACAAGGCTGGCAATTAATTTCAAATATAGAAATTATTGGGGAAGAAAAAAAGTTTGTTCGATATGAGATACCGGACAAACTTTTCTTAATAGGAATAAAAGGTCTATCTTTGGGACAAAGAGTTATTCTTTATTTCAAAATCTTGATTCCAACATAGATTGCATCAGCAACTCCAGCATTAGAGTATATAGTAGTCGCCGCAAAATCCTTACCTTCAATATTTACACTATTAGTATCCTTATAAGTCACTTTCAAATAATCTAAATCAAAGCGTCTCACAAAAGACTTTAACAATTCTATGGTAATCATATTGTTAGGTGAACACAACTCATCAATAATCAATTTGCGTCGAATAGCATACAACTTTTTCAACTCAGCATCAATCTCCTTGTTTGACACACCATTGATATGAGGCAACACAAACAGATCCATAGCCTTTTGTATTATCGGACGAGGTTGTATAGCAATGGGAAGGATAAAATGCTTCTTCCTTTCCAACTCCTGAATCTTTTTTTCGATTTCTGGCAATGACAATTGTTCCATATATTAATTGTATTAATACCGACGTCATCACAACCGCGTCGGCGGTATTAAACTAGTTACAAAATTAATTATATTAGGCCTCCTCCCATTCTACATCCTTAATATCTGAACCGTAAAATTTATCAAGTTTAGCCTTATACATACCAAGCTTGTTCAACTGAGATTTCAAATCTGCAATCTCTTGATCACGCTCCTCAACTTGTTTTTTCAGTTCCAAATAAGCAGGAGCATAATTCTTGTAATATGCATCATCACTGTTGAACTCTTCGAATATGGAGGCAAAAAAGTTGTTGATCTCTCCTTTCAAATCTTCCTTGAGTATTTCACATTCCTCAGTCTTTTTCTTTTTCTGCCACCAATCGTAAATAGCCATACCGATATCCAAAACCACACCGGCGATAGCAATTCCCTTGGAGATATTCTTTGCGAGATTAACAGCTCCATAAGGCTTGAACTTCACGGCAGGAGCAATTAAATTCCTTGCTGCCAAAACGGTTTTGTTTGAAATATTGAGACCCTTCGCAGCCTTCATTCCTGTCTTCAAGCCCTCCTGAACCATCTGATTTTGTTTTTTGAAGGAAACTTCAATATCTCCACTAAACTTACTCATCTTATGAACATTCGATTCTGTACATGACTTAATGAGCAAATTGATTTTGGCTATAAACAAGTAAAAAGAAACCTTTTTATCTTGAATTCCCAAATGAGTTTCTACAACACTGCCAATAGTCTCATAATTTGCATTGCTAATTTCGGAAACGATGAAATCCTTAAACTGAGTCAAAGACTCAAACAAATCATCCCTATTAGTTTTCAAAGACTTCTCTGTTCTATCCAATCCATCATGCAAATGTTTTTGTTCAAACTCACAACTATCCAATGCCTTATTTAAAGGCAAGATTTCATACTCGATAGTCTTTCCCACAGAGGAAACCACATCCTTGACAGAAGCAAGAACAGACGAATTTTGAAGCTCAGAAACATCGCTATTATCAACAACAGAATCCAACACTTTACGTAAATCTCCAATATGAGAACGTTCCATATAGTCGTCAGATTTAGCGAACCAATACTTGAGCCCCTTACCTTTAGGATCGGCGGCAATACAAGCAATGTTCAAACAATCAGTTTCTGATTTCGAAAGATTGATTTCATTCTGGAACCTGGTCCTCAAATTTTCCTTTCTAATACGTGCTGCATCACAAAACTCCTCTTCATCCAAAACATCACATACAGCATCCATCTTATTGATTACAAAGATTGTATTAGGTAATTTATTGTAATCACGCAAAACACGCTTCAAGACAGGAATATGACTTTGTTTGATAGGGTTAACTGCGCCACATACGTATATAACTATATGAGCCTCTGATATATACTTCTCAGTAATGGAAGAGAACTTTACCATTTGGCCATCAATCTCCTTTTCCTTAGTTCCAAAGAGACCTGGGGTATCAACAA
Organism: Bacteroidales bacterium; assembly: GCA_045597465.1. Lineage (GTDB taxonomy): Bacteria > Bacteroidota > Bacteroidia > Bacteroidales > UBA3824 > UBA3824. The sequence continues at coordinate 52,272 of JAZLKG010000103.1, forward strand.
TCTCAAAACCCTCTCTTAGACCATCAGGACGATAAATCGTCAACTCATCTGAAGATTCGTCATTGTCAATTTTCATAGAATCTTCAAGACGACCAAGCAAAGCAGCGATAACGCTTGTTTTTCCATCAGAGAAGCTACCAAGAAGTACAATCTTGGTGACACCTACAGACAAGGTTCTCTTGACCTCGTCAATTTTGGAGATCAATTCAGAGACGTCAAGTCCCAACTCCTGACCTTCCTTAAGGATTGCATCCAATTTTGAAAAATCATAATTGGAGTTTTTGCTAGCGAAATTATAGACTTCCATATTTTTTACTTCTTAAATTTTCAGCGTATTCACGGATTCGCAATTGAGTTGACTTTATTGACGAATCAATAGTGTTCAATTTTGAAATTGACTCATCCACAGAACGAACAACATTATCTTCTTTATTCTCAAACTCTTCATTGATAAAAGGCAATGATTTTGAATGAAAATTATCGATTGTTGTTTTACGTGCTTTCTCTATTTCAACTCTGGCTTTATTCTGTGCCTCTCTTATTTTTTCACTTCTATCCTTAAAGATAGAAACCAGAATACCAAAAACAGCACCTACAACTGCCCCTATTGCAGTACCAAGAACTGGAATAACTGACCCCAAGCCGGCTCCTGTTCCTGCGTAACCTAATACGCTCAAAACATCAGAACCGAAATCACCCCAATTATAATCCATATTTTCAGTAATTTGCCCTGCTTGAATACCTTGTACAGAAAATGGAGTAAACGAAACATTGAAATAAGCCTGTTTCTTCTTTACATCATTCTTGATTGAAGCAACGGCACTATTAATTGCATGCTTTATACCATTTTCTATATTGTATTTCAAAATAGACTCAGCTCCATCGAAATTTTGAATTTCCTGAACGATACTTCGTTCAACTTCATCCTTGAATTGATTGAAGGCTCCATTAATTTCCAAATCACATTGTTTCCTCAAATGAATTTTGGCATCATCGAAAATTTCAGCAATAGCATTTTTGAAATTATTGTGTTCCTGTAATTTACGACTTATGATTTCGCTCTGCTCTGTTGTAGTTGCAGAGAATGACTTATAGGCTCTTTTAATCAGAGAAACAAGTTTATTTTTATTTGACTCAACAATCTCCTCTTGGGCATTCTTAGACTTCTTGAAAACCAAATCTACCAAAACCTGAAACTGCGAGAATTGAAGAACTTCACTTGAACTACCAAAATACTTCAAAAGTTTCTTCTGATTTTTAATCAAATCTTGACGCTCAGATGAGAATGTGGCGTTAGCACACATTGCCAAATATGCCTGCAATGCAATACTTCCTTGATAAGTGTCTTTCCCAAGGAAAGCCTCAAAAGTATCATATATCAAACTATTGGTCTTGATGACAGAATCAGTCAGCAAAGTCTCTCGCTCAGACTCCTCGTCGTAATTGCCAACTCCACCCTTGATATTGTATATGGAATAAACCTTAGCGCCATCGCTAAGATACCTTTTAATTTTCTCTGCTGTTGCGGAATTAGGTTTCTGATTCTCACCCTGTACATAAAAAATAATATGAGCCTTAGAAAGACCTTTCAAGATATTGTCCTTGACCTCATTTTCATTACCCTCAATACCTGGCACATCAATCAGAGTAAAATCTATACCATTGATTGTCAAATCGTACTCTGAGTAATCACGGGTAAAGTCATGACGACCATCACCGACAATAAGACCATCGTTATTAGATTTTCTATTCTTGTCAAAAAGAATTCTGAAAGTCTCAACAATTGTGGATTTACCTGCGTTGGTCTCGCCGAAAAATCCAACGACAAGCCTATCCCAAACCTGATTATTCAAAGACCTATCGGCTAAATCTACAGCTTCATCAATTTGCGTACTAATAGCAGACACATAGGCATCCTTAATGGAATTGAACCTAGTGTCATCGTCGTAAATTGACGAAATATCGCGTCTAACTTCCTGTAAAATATTTATATAATCCTTGTAAACTCCTTCCATTTTTTCCTTATTGGACTTTGTATATTCGTCCAACAACTTTACAAAAGAAGTCTTAGCATTATCCATCGCTGACTGGAAACGAGTCCTTCCTTCCTTCCCCCAATCAGCAATACCATTGGTTATTAAATTTAACAATGGTCGATTATCCATTTGCATCAAAAACAAAATTTCCGGGCTCCTTGGGAAGTTAAACATCAATGTAACCACACATAAAAAAAGCGTGGAGCCGTACATCACCCGTCCCACGCTCAAAAGGCCTTCGCTATGCCCGCTAATATCGGAAACGAGCAATGCGAAAACCCCACACTATGGTATAATAACGCCACACCACACCCATAGAGGGTACGGCATAGGTGTATATACACAGCCATAGGGCATTCCACATTGCCTTGCATCGACATTAGCTTAGAAGTTGCGAAGTTCTTTGAGCGCCGAAACAAGGCGTGTAAACGCCTTAATATGTAAAAAGTGGAACAGGCAAACCAACTTGCCCATTCCACTTGCAATATTACAATTTATTATTTTAAAAGCAAAGAAATCTCGGAGATTTTTTTATGACCTTTTCAAAAGCGCCTGAACATCATCCTCTACTTCAATCCGAACGCCTCGCTGTAAGGAATCAATCCGTGTTCCTTCTCGTGATTGATCCATGCGGTCTCCTGATGACTGCGCTCGATTATCGAGGAAGTTGAGAGAGCGCCGAAAGTTGACAACACACCGTCGAGTACGCCAATTTCATATTTTGATAAAATGGAAGTATCGCCATCATATTCCGCAGAAAGAGTGGCACATTCCATTTCGTGATAAATCTGAACACGTTTCTCCAATCCCGGAATATTGTCGTAAATAGTATCGTAATGATCAGGTACGGGGCCAAATTGGATTGCCCTATATTGCAAACCACTGATAGAGCACCCCGACCTTCTGAAATTATAGAAGTCGGAATAAAACATCATCTTGTTGAGTTTGGTAGGACTAACACCCTTGCATCTTGTCACTAAATACTTTACCATCGCAGACACCTTGGCCGGATTGTGCGAGCCATATCCATTCATAATGTCAACGGAACGGTTTCTACCATAAATTATGGATTTCAGGGAATCATCAGGATTGAACTCATCAACGGATTTCACCTGATTCAAGAGTTTGTCATATTCAGACTCCGAAAACTCAGAACGGCTACTTTCGAGCAACGACAACATAGTTGACTTGTTTGTGACAGCACGTATCATTTTGCCGTTGGACTCCGAAGGCATACATCCATCCTCGTACTGTTTCCACTGGTTGACACCGAATCCCATTATCTTTGAGATTTGTGTATAATTCATTCCATATCTGAGCCTGATACTTGTTATCTCCTCGGGGAAAGGAACTCCGTGGCGAATTCTCCACTGACTATAAACCTCATTGACCCAAAGATCTTCCTGATCATCGCCTGTAAACTGTTCACCGGTATCCTCACAGACATAATAACGGCAGTGCACCTGAAATTTCTCCTTGCGGAACTCGCGCTCCTCCTCATCAAAAACCTCAAACACACGACCTCCAGTAAATGGACTTCTCAATGCTGTCAATTTCTTTTCCATAACGACCTCCCTATTTCTTGAACGCATAATTGATCGGGTGCTCAGCTTCGTGGAATGATATACAAATTGTGTTGCTGACGCCATAACTCACGGCGTCAGAGATTGTCTCCACGTAATCACTCACCTCGATACTTCTTACAACCTCTTCCCTATACTTTCGGGTAATACCCAAAGCAAGCAAGGCCCGTTCATTCTTTTCTCTATTGAGAAAGAAAATGCCGAAAATATCAAACTTGGGCATAAAATGACGCAGAAAGGACTCAACCTCTTGCTGTGTTTTTATCATATTGCTCATAACTAACAATAAAAATTATCGAAAGCAAAATTACACTTTTTAGTTAGATTTTAAAAATATTTTTCACTAAAAAGTTCATCCCCTTCACTTCCCATACACCACCCGTCTCCAAACCCACTCCAACGGACCTCTGTCGAAATTCCTCAGCCAGAGCCAGGCAAAGCACATCAGAAACAGATAAACTCCTACTGCCACGAGTTCGGTCTGCCACAATCCGAGAGAGCATCCGAGGCCGAAGCCCACGCCATAGAACAGCACAACGCCCATCACCGACTGCGAGATATACGTCGTCAGCGACATCTTGCCGGGCAGGGCAAGAGATTTCCAGATTGCGGAATTGCGGGTATAGAGATACAGAATCGACAAGGCGGCCATATATCCCACACCAAGCGGATACACCGAGAACACATATATAATAGAGTGCACGATTTTGCCGAAAGGATAATCGCAAGTGGCGCTCCAGGCGTACATTCCAGACAGTGGAAGGGCAACACATATCGCGACTTTGCAAACCTTTTTAAGAAGCGGTTTCTGCGCCTCAATGTTGGCGTGGATACCGTTTTTGCCGATATAGAGGCCAAGGACAAAGAGTCCGAGAACCTTGAAATATCTGTGACTTGAGACGAACTCCCACATCCTCTCGAAAGCGCCCTGAACAAGAAACTGCGACATTCCAACGTAGCTGTCGGCATCGCGGAGCCAGGTGTGGAAATTCTCCTCACAGATACCGAACCTTCCGGCCCAATACCACCAGGCATCGTAAGGAACCTGACTTGGATCGATTCCTGTAACGGCAATCAGTATATCGCAAAGCACTGGCAAGAGCAGCAGCGCCGACGCCCATATCAACAGAGTCTTGTTGGAACAGTTGTAGAATACAGGCAAAACCATTCCCATCAATGCATAAAGAAGGAGAATGTCTCCGCTCCATATCAGCATCAGATGAAGGAAACCGAAAAGGGCGAGCATCAGCATCCGCCGGTAAAAAATCCTCATTCCATCGGCGCCACGCTTCTTGGCGTTTCCGATAATGATAGAGAATCCGATTCCGAAAAGCACAGAGAATATTGTGTAGAACTTGCCGTCGATAAGCAGCAACTGAAGCCAACGTGTTACGCCGTCGGCATCAGCGGAAGGCATGGCAGCCGCCACGCTCTCGGGCAGGAAACTGTACAGCGAGAACTCCGGGAAGTTGGCCAAGGCAATTCCCAAGAGCGCAAAGCCCCTCAAGGCATCAAGAATCTGGATACGTGGATTGTTTGTCATTGTTGTCAGCAGATTACTTCTTCACCATAACGTTCACAATCTCACCCACATACATCACGTGAGCGGCGGTATCGCCATTGGTGTACATAGCGCGCATGTGGTCGGGAAGTTTGGAATGATCGAGCAATGTGGAATATACGGTCTTGCACTCCACGGCGAGGGTGGCCTCCTTGAAGACAGGGTTGCCAAGCTCGGTGAATTCCACGGTAAGGCCTGCCGAAGCAGCCTTGTCCTTCTCGTCGCGGCCCGAGTGCGAGCCCATATACTGAAGCGCAGGACGCGCATCGCCTGGGAATGCAGTCACTGTGAAATATGGCGACGACTTCATAAACTCGTTGGTATGGCGTGAGGTGCGCACATAGACATTCACTACCGGGCGCCCCCAAAGCATTCCCCAAGTGCCCCACCCTATCGTCATTGCATTGTAGGCAGTATCGTTTCCTGCTGCGAGCAGCATCCACTGGTCACGGAGACCGGCTATTGGATTGTATGGAATCTCGTCGGAGGATACGGTTTTCCACTCGGTGACGCGAGCCTCCTGAGCGGTGAGTTTCTTGTTGTTGTCTGATGCGCTGTTATTGGAGCATCCTGAGAATGAAAGCATTGCGGCAACTGCCGAGGCAAGGAATATGAGTTTTTTCATTGTGTTTTGTAGTTTTTTTGGGGTTATAACGATTTGACTATGGCAGAGGGAGGAGGTTTAATTTTTTATCATAACTGCCCAAAAGCTCAACCTTTTTTTCGCAGAATTTGCACAGATTCTCAAGTTTTGAATCAGGAATTCCCAAAAATTGCCCAAAATCTCAATATTTTCTTTGAGGAATTTGCACAGATTCTCAAGTTTTGGAGGATTCTGAATTTTCAGTTATAACTGAAAAAAAAAATAGGCAGACTTGAAGTCCGCCTAATTTTATAGAACTCATAGCCGTAAAACAGTCCGCATCTTATTCCACGATATATAACGCCGAAATCATTTCAATTCTTTCTTCAACTTCTCAACAACAACCTCAGAACTCTTCCGTGCTGAATTGTCGAGAGAATAATTGAACCCGTTTTGTATCGGCTTAACAATCAACATAGGTCTTATACCTTCAAGCAAAACATTGGCTATCTCAACATTGCCCTTATTTACTGACTTACCAATAAGGCTATCACAAACTGAGTTGTTAATAGAGACATAGCGAATATATTTCGCATTATTGGAGATCGTTAAAGAGTCAAAAACATCTCCACGTACAGCTTCGATAGACGAAGTAAAAGAAGATAGAACCTCACTTAGTTTCACTTTGTTGCCGAGACTATCATAATATGCGATCTCCTTCTTGAAAACAAATCCATTCACCAACTCGAAGTTACTGAGAGTAGAATCAGTCTCTTCGTTCTCCTTCTTGTCCTTTGACATTTTGCCAAGGACCTTATGAGCCTTGGCAAAATCACCATCCTCTACCAAGGAATAAATATGGGAAGTGTAATCGTATGTAAAATGCTTATAAAGGAAATAACCACCTACTACCAAACCAACAAAAAAGATAAAGACTATCCAACGAACAATGGCTATTCGCCTTCTTTCTTTTCGTTCTCTTTCTTCTCTTTCTCTTTTTTCCTCTTCGCTTTCATCAAACAATCCGCCGATAAATTTTCCAATTCCAATCGCAGCGGAAATTGTACCCAATGTTATGGACATAATAAATTGTTTTTTTAGAGCATTGTCACTGCCTAAAAACGTTGATGACCAAGCACAAAAAACGTGGACAAACTATATCCACATTCCAGGTGCTTGGTCATACCTTGTCCGAAAGATATAAGTTGATGCCCACGCAATAGCGCGAGCATTCGCAACTCATCCTAATTCGGACATCCTTATGCGACCAAGCTTCGGAATGTTTTTAGAATAGTAGCAAACGCTAGTTAATAATATGTTAATTAATTGTACGCAAATAAATTACGTAATTGAGACCATTGTTTTTGTAATAATGATTTCAACATTGACAAAATTGATAATAATTTGTCGAAAAAACAAATGATTGAACGATTATTTTTATTTACCTCGGCCTCACGTAGCCGACAATATCAATAGTGCAGTACCAATTTTCCCTCCACTAAATTGCCAAAAGTTGCAAAAATCACAACTTTTGGCAATTTAGCGTATGATAACTCGCCATTAACTCAAAAAAATTGAGATTTTGGCGAGTTATCGTTATTATAACTCGCCATTAACTCGAAAAAATTATGATTTTGGCAAAATAAACACCAATTAAATTGCCAAAAGTCACAAAAAACACAACTTTTGGCAAAATAAACATCAACTAAATTGCCAAAAGTTACATTTTTGAGAGATTTTGGCAATTTATCACCATAATAACTCGCCATTAACTCGAAAAAATTTTGATTTTGGCGAGTTATCATTATCATAAAATGCCAAAATCATAAAAAAAATGAGATTTTGGCAAATTATCACTATCATAAAATGCCAAAATCTAAAAATAATACGTATATTTGCATCATAAATTCCAAGCACAATGAACATAATAGGACGCATAAACGAGATAAAAAAACTTGAAGACTTGTACCAAAGCGACAAGTCTGAATTCGTTGCAATATACGGCAGACGACGTGTCGGCAAGACTTTTCTAATAAAAGAATTGTTCAAAAAACGTCTGACATTTTATCACACAGGACTTTCTCCGTATGACAAATACGATGGGAATCATATGCACAATCAGATAAAAGCCTTTTACAATAGCATGATGGCCTTTGGATTAGAGCCTGACGAAAAACCACTAAACTGGTTGGAAGCATTCTTCATGCTTGAAAGAGCCCTCTCCAAAATCGACGAAGGTCAACGAATAGTAATATTCATAGATGAATTACCCTGGATGGATACACCCAAATCGCTATTCATAACAGCTTTGGAGCATTTTTGGAACAGCTGGTGCAATTATAGGGATAATGTAATGCTGATTGTTTGCGGTTCTGCAACATCGTGGATGGTCCACAATCTGATAAACAACAAAGGCGGATTGTACAACCGACTTACATATAACATAAAACTTGAGCCGTTTACACTTTTGGAATGTGAGAGATATTTCAAAAGCAAAAACATGGCAATGAGTCGTTACGACATAGTAGAAACATATATGGCTGTAGGTGGAATCCCTATGTATTTGAGCCAATTTGAAAAAGGTCTTAGTGTACCAAAGAATCTAGACAAAATCATATTCAACAAGAACGCTATCCTCCAACTGGAATTCAAAAGGCTGTTCGGCTCACTCTTTATAAATCCTGAAGCCTACGAGAAAACTATAAAAGCCATTGCGAAAACAAGATCAGGAAGCACAAGAAACGAAATAATAAAGGAGACCAACATGAAATCAGGGAAAGGCATTTCCACGATATTAGACAACTTGGAAGCCTGCGACTTTATAATACACTACAAGCCATACGACACCAAGAAAACTGTAAAATACAAACTAGTTGACCCATTCATACAAACTTGGCTTTCGTTTATGGCAGACAGTAAGCCCAAAGACAATTTCTGGGAGTCAAACTACAAAACCAACACTCTGAACTCATGGAGGGGACTGGCTTTCGAGAACGTATGCTTCAACCACATCAGACAAATCAAAAACAAACTGGAATGTGGAGGCGTACTTAGCATAGAACAACCCCTTATAATATACGGAGAAGACGGCAAAACAGAAACTCAGATAGATATGTTGATTATCAGGAATGACAACGTGGCAAATCTTTGCGAGATTAAATTCTGCAAAGACGAGTTTGCAATAGATGAAAAATACAGGAGAAAAGTAGAGGCTCGAGCCGACAAACTACTGGAGACTCTCCCCAAAAAAAGTTCCGTACACATAACATTCATCACCACATTCGGAGTAAAGCAGAATATGTATTCCGGCATAGTGCAAAACTCGGTAACTATGGAGGATTTGTTTTTGTAATTTTTTTTGTTACTTTCAATAATTACAACTAACTTTGCGGTGTATATACATTTTAATCAATAGATACCCATGGAAGAAGAACTCCGCTATGGACAGCGCGGTGTATCCGCCTCTAAGACAGAGGTCCACAATGCAATTAAGAATATCGACAAGGGCGTTTTCCCTAACGCCTTCTGTAAGGTGGTTCCAGACATTCTGGCTGGCGATCCCGAATATTGTGTAATCATGCACGCCGACGGCGCAGGCACAAAGTCGTCATTAGCATACGCTTACTGGAAGGAGACCGGCGACCTCTCGGTTTGGAAAGGCATCGCTCAGGACTCTCTCATCATGAATGTAGACGACCTCATCTGCGTGGGCGCCACCGACAATATCCTCGTTAGCTCCACAATAGGCCGCAACGCCAACGTGATTCCAGGCGAGGTGATCTCTGAAGTCATCAACTCTACCGACGCCCTCATGGCTCAGCTCCGCAGCTACGGAATCGAGATCTACGGCACTGGCGGCGAGACTGCCGACGTTGGAGACCTCGTACGCACCATCATCGTGGACAGCACCGTTACCTGCCGCATGAAGCGCTCCGACGTTATCGAGTGCAACATCAAGCCCGGCGACGTGATAGTTGGCCTTGCTTCTTTCGGTCAGGCATCTTACGAGACCGAGTACAACGGCGGAACTGGCTCAAACGGACTCACATCAGCCCGCCACGACGTTTTCTGCAAGGACGTTGCAAACAAGTATCCTGAGACCTACGACCACGCTATTCCAGAGAACCTCGTTTATTCTGGCTCTATGAAGCTCACCGACAAGGTGGCAGGCGTTGACGTAAACGCAGGCAAGCTCGTACTCTCCCCCACCCGTACCTACGCACCTATCGTAAAGAAGGTTTTGGAGAAATACCGCAGCAAGATTTCCGCGATGATCCACTGCTCGGGCGGCGCTCAGACCAAGGTAATCAACTTCATCAAGAATATCCACGTTGTTAAGGACAACCTCTTCCCAGTGCCACCACTCTTCGCCCTCATCCAGGAGCAGAGCAAGACACCTTGGAAAGAAATGTACAAGGTATTCAACATGGGACACCGTTTCGAGTTCTACACCGACAAGGAGACAGCCCAGGCCATCATCGAGATTTCCAAGTCGTTCAACGTGGACGCTCAGATAATCGGCTACTGCGAGGCCGCCGACGAAAAGAATGTAACCATCAAGTCCGACAAGGGCACTTTTAATTATAGATAATAAATGGCAGAAAATCTTATTTTAACAAAGCTTGAAGGCGTTAAGCAGCGTTTCGACGAGGTATCAGAACTCGTGAACTCGGCAGACGTGATGTCTGACATGAAGCGCTACGTGGCCCTCAACAAGGAATTCAAGAACCTGGAGCCTATCATAAAGGCTTACGACGAATACAAGAAAATCCTCGCCAACATAGAGGAGGCCAAGCAGATACTCGCCGAGGAGAAGGACGAGGAAATGCGCGAGATGGCCAAGGAGGAGATGAACTCGCTCACCGAGTCTTTGCCTGCACGCGAGGAGGAAATCAAGCTCATGCTCCTGCCCAAGGACCCCGAGGACGAGAAAAACGCAATCTTCGAAATCCGTGGCGGTACTGGCGGCGACGAGGCAGCCCTCTTTGCCGGCGACCTCTACCGCATGTACTGCAAATATTTCGAGAAGCGCCGCTGGAAGGTGGAGGTTACACGTTTCACCGAGGGCACCATGGGTGGCTACAAGGAAATAGTGTTCACCGTATCATCATCAAGCGAGGGCGTTTACGGAATCATGAAATACGAGTCGGGCGTTCACCGTGTACAGCGTGTGCCTGATACCGAGACTCAGGGCCGTATCCATACATCGGCAGCATCAGTGGTAGTATTGCCTGAGGCTGGCGAGTTCGACGTTGACCTCAAGGAGTCAGACGTTCGCAAGGATACATTCTGCTCGTCAGGTCCTGGTGGACAGTCGGTAAACACCACATACTCAGCCATCCGACTCACCCACATCCCTACAGGATTGGTTGTTACATGTCAGGACGAGAAGTCTCAGATCAAGAACCTCGAGAAGGCCATGCGCGAGCTCCGTTCACGCCTCTACGCCATCGAGTATCAGAAATATCTCGACAAGGTAGGATCTCAGCGCAAGACAATGGTTTCCACCGGCGACCGCTCGGCCAAGATCCGCACCTACAACTACCCACAGTCGCGAGTTACCGACCACCGCATCAACCTCACACTCTACAACCTTCCTATCGTGATGGACGGCGAGATTGATGAGCTCATCGAGAAACTCCAGATTGCTGAAAACGCAGAACGTTTGAAGGAATCAGGCTTGTAATAGAATAGAACGCAGATGACGCGGATTGAGCGGATTACCGCAGATATCAGGCTCACCTGCGTTCTTTAATAAATAAAAAACAGCGCAGATCCGCTCCATCCGCGTAATCTGCGTTCCAATAATCATTCATCCATGAATTACAACGAAATCGCCGCACAGATCCAGAAGAAGAAATCCTTCCTCTGCGTAGGTCTGGATACTGATATCAACAAGATACCTCAGCACCTCCTGAGCGAGGAAGACCCAATATTCGCCTTCAACAAGGCAATAATCGACGCCACAGCGCCTTATACAGTGGCATACAAGCCAAACACAGCCTTCTATGAGTCGTTGGGCATCAAGGGCTGGATGGCGCTCGACAAAACCGCAAAATACATCAAGGAGAAATACCCTGAGATTTTCCTCATCGCTGACTGCAAGCGTGGCGACATCGGCAACACTTGCAAGATGTACGCAAAGGCATTCTTCCAGGAGATGCCTTTCGACGCCGTTACGCTCGCTCCATACATGGGCAAGGATTCGGTGGCTCCATTCCTCGAGTACGAGGGCAAGTGGTCGATAATACTCGCGCTCACATCAAATCCTTCGGCAGCCGACTATCAGTACGTAAAGGATGCTGATACCAACGAGCTCATCTACGAGAAGACCCTGAAATACGGTCAGCAGTGGGGCTCTGAGCAGAACATCATGTACGTTTGCGGTGCCACCAAGGCCGACAAGTTCGAGGGCATCAGGAAGATAGCCCCAAAGAACTTCCTGCTTGTACCCGGAGTTGGCGCACAGGGCGGAAGCCTCGAGGAAGTGGCCAAGTACGGCATGAACGAGAATTGCGGACTCCTCGTAAACTCGTCGCGCGGAATTATTTATGCCTCTAACGGCGAGGATTTCGCCAAGGTGGCCAGCGAGAAGGCCAAGGAGCTTCAGCTTCAGATGAAGGATCTCCTGGAAGGGAAATAAGGCCGCACAGAGATAGTAACAAGACTTACACTACAAACAACGGACTATGGCAGAAACTCTCGCCATAGTCCGTTGTTATTTTGTTAAAGACGAAAACTAACCAATCACCTCCAATCAATAAAAAAAGGTCTATGGGTCAATTTGCAGGATGAAACATAATCTATAATTCACAAAATCAATATGTTACAAGGTTTGAAAACTTTCAGCGAAAAAATGAGGTTTTCAAACGCACAATAGGTCAAATTGCAGGATATTGTTTAATTCAC
>JAZLKG010000104.1:0-117114 GCA_045597465.1 Bacteroidales bacterium
ATACCGTTTTGGCCGCCAAGGCTTTGGATTTCCACGTTGTGGACGAGTACCGCACGGAATATTCCGCCGAGGACAACAGGGCTTGCCACGTGATAGATTCACCCTATTTCAGCGTGAGATTGGTAAATACCACCAAGCCCTTCCACCGAAACCTCATTAAATACGACAGCTTCATAATCTCGATGTGCATATCAGGAAACTGCAAAATCCGCATCCGTTCCACGGGCTATGAGATTCAGCTTCAGGAAGGAAACAGTTGCCTGATACCAGCCGCCATAGCCGATTACGATATCATCCCCGAGAGCGGCGGCGTAAAACTTCTGGATGCATACATTGATAAGAAGGACCGAAGTTTCGTAAGAAAGGTAACGAGGTTCTTGCATCTTACGAGGAAGTGATTGAAGTGTTGAAATGTTGAAGTGATTGAACACCCCCTCAGCCCGCATCATTCATCGCGACTCTTGCGGGCTGAAGTGTTTTTATACCTATCCAGCCCCAACGGGGCGTCATTCTCTCAGCGCAGGTTTTCAAACCTGTGAGAAATATACCAATTTTATTTTTGCATTCCCAAATTTTCTCCCTATATTTGCTGTCAGAAACATAAATGATTCTGTTATGGCTACACTTACATTAGAGATACCTGATACCAATGTCGTTAATCTGAATTTGCTGAAACAGCAGCTTCAGAAGATAGTTGATGCAATGATATCTATACCAAGTTGTATTTCGGGGGAAAGGCAGCATCAGGAAGATATTCATTTCTTTGATAGTCTTCATGAAGATTGGGGAGGCGACCGTGATCCCAATGAGATAGCTGAGGAATTACGCAAAAGTCGTTTGAGTGATTGGAATGTAGAACCTTGGTAATCGGTAATGATATGGATAAGTATTTGTTGGATACCAATGCCTGCATATCGCTTTTGAAGAATAGGTTTGGCATTCGTGAACGTATTATAAAGGTCGGAGTAGATAACTGCTATGTGTCTGAAATCACTCTTGCTGAGTTGTATTATGGAGCTGCCAAGAGTGGTCGACAAAAAAAAGGTACAAGAATAGATGATTTTGATTTGTTGATAGGATGTACCGCTCTCTATAATGATTATATAGTTGTTACTCATAATATAAAGCATTTAGGTAGGATTCCTAATATCAAGTATGAGGATTGGCAGGAAGAATAGTTAGAATCTTCTATATGAGTCTTGCCTGCCTAAATATAATGATTTGGAAGGTTGGATTTTTAATTTGATAAATATGGGAAACTACACTTCAAGACCGAAACTTGCGGACAAGGAGCCTTTCGAGAGGCTGTTTTCCCTTGCCGAGGTTGCCAATATGTCTGATGTCGAGTATCGCAAGTAATCACCCCCCTTGCCGCGTCCCCTCCCCAAAAAAAATAACACTCAGCCCGCATCATTCCTTGCGAATCTTGCGGGCTGAATTGTCTCTACTCAGGTCTATTCCACATTAAAATTGTACTGATTGGCCGGATACTTAACCTCATACGAGAACTGAACTTTCTTGCTCTCGTGGGGCTCCAGATGGATTTTCCAGCTGAGGCGGCCGTTCTGAGTGTTTACCTCGGCGCCGCCATTGTCGGTGAGTGAAACCTTGATGTCGGAATATTTTGCAATTGGGTATTGGTCCTCAAGGTCAAGGTCAACGGCAATATTCTTGTTGTTGCGGATAGTGGTCTCGAAAGTTTTGGTAACCTTTCGGCTGCTACCTACAATGGCCTTGTTGGTCTTTGAGTGTATTTCCTGACAGTCGATGGCCAGCATCTTGTCGCTGCCTATCGAAAGTTTAAGAGTGTCGTCGGAGAGGGTAGGGGCTATCTCGCTCTCGCCCTGATAGATATTGTTGAAATAGATGGTTGCAGGACCTTTCAGCAATGAATACTGGTAAAGGTCGGGAACCTCGGCCATCAGGAAAACTTCCTTATTGAATCTTGGTGCTGATGCGTACTTGTAATTAGCTGGTATTGTGTATGTAAGCATCGATACAGCGTAATCCTGACCGTCGGCTGGAATTGTGTACGGAATCTGAATCTTGAACTCATTTACAGCAAGAGTGTTTTTGAGTTCGAGCGGAATGTCAGCCTTTACTTTCGGAACCGAGTTTGATACACTTGATGCTGTTCGTGCGTTGCCTCTGGATCCGCCATTTCTTGAACCATATCCAACTACAACTACTTCCTCAATCTCGTGTTCATCCTCTTTCAGATAAATCTGCATTTTCTCGCCGGGCACAGCTTCCTGACTCTCGTAGCCGATGAATGAGAATACTATTTTGTTATTGGTATTCTGCATCTTGAATTCGAATTTGCCGTCAAAATCGGTAATTGTTCCGTTGGTAGTGCCTTTCTCAACAACTTGAGCTCCAATTATAGGCTCTCCGTCTTCGTCGCAAACTGTTCCGTAAATTAGATTGCTTGATGGGCGTGTCCAGCCTTTGTTTCCGCTCTGTCGGCGCACTGGTGGCAGGTACATAGTCTCGAAAGCGGGTTTCTGATTCTCCATTGATGGGTCGCCCGAGCTTAGTGTCAGCTGCACATTGTCCCATTTCTCGTTGCTGTTCTGATTAACGCGCGCCTTGTAAACCAACTGCAAAGGCTTGTCGGCGTCCGCAACACGAACCTCGTAATACGGAGTCCACTTGGCATCGAAAATCAGATATGAGAGGCTGATATTCACGCCGTTGATGTCCTGTGGAGCCGAGAGTTTCAGCTTTATGGTCGAGATTTTCTTTGAGCCCTGCTGTCCGGCGTTATACTCGTTATTGAGAATTGTGTTCTGTTCTGTATGCAGTCTGCTGATTTGTGTAGAAATCTTTCGTCCACGGGTCTCAAGGTTGGTGAGCTCGGTCTTGTAGAGCTGAGTCATCTTGATGAGCTGCTCGGCTGTAACGCCCTGGTCGCCACCGATTTTCTTGTTCTCCAATATCAGCGATTTTGTCTCGTTAATTACTTTAAGTTCCGACGACAAAATGGATATCGAATCTGCAATCACTTCCTTGCGTCTGGCGTTTTTCTCGCGGAGTTTCTTGACCTCCTCGCTGGTCTCTACGCCGAAATTGTGAAGCAAAGATACGATGGTGACCTCAGAATTTCCCACGCCGAGGCGGATGGATTTTGGGTCAAGGTTTGTGGAAAGGTTTACAAGGGTAAGCTCGTTGTCGCCCTTTTTCAGGTTCACCTTTCCCGAGCGGCTGATGAGCGCGCCGTTCTTGTAAACCGTTACGTCGTTGATCTTTGTATCAACTTTCTGCGCTGTCGCCAATAGAGGCAAAAATGCGATTAATAAAAATAAAATGCGTTTCATGGTGTTTATTGTTCTGATATTTGTATGCACGCCGTAGAGACGGATCATGGTCTGTCTCAATATAATCCGTCTTGATATATTGCGTTAATCTATTGACCATCATTTATTTGAGACGGACCATGGTCCGTCTCTACGGCATTATCTACAAAATTATATCGTTGTCACAATCTCTTCCAAACCCTTCCTCTGTTTCTCCTTCTGTGGACAGTCGGGCGCAATGTGGCCGAGCGGTATCAGCACGCAGGCCTCCTCGCTGTCGCTGAGGTTGAAATCCTCGTGAACCATCTTGGCGTCGAAATTGCATACCCAGCAGGTGCCTAGCCCAAGGTCGCTGGCGGCCAGACAGATATGCTCGGTGGCTATGGCGATGTCGATGTCGGCGTGGTCCTTGCCGTCGTTCTTGCGGTGCCAGGATTGTGAGTGGTCGCTGATGCAGACGATATACATTGGGGCCGATGCGAACCATTCGCGGTCGTAGGCCTTGCGGAGCTTTGCCTTGTATTCCTCGCTCTTCACGATGATGAATCTCCAGGGCTGATAGTTAACGGCCGATGGCGCAAGCCTCGTTGATTCAATAATGTAGTCGATGTCGGCCTGAGAAACTTCCTCCTGGGTGAATTTTCTGGCCGAGAAGCGGTTTTCTGATAATTCTTTGAATGTCATTATTGGTAAATATTTGCTTGTTAGTAATTATCGCAAAGTTATTTATTTTTCCAAAATATTTGTATTGTTTGTTGAGTATTTTATAAAAAAAATGTAATTTTGTTTTATGATTTCAAATCTAATAGTATGGCAAAAGATATAGAAAAAGAGGGTTTTACCACCAACAAATTAGTGTATGTTTTTTTTGCTGTGGTGCTTTTGGCGTCGCAGCTGATACAGTTTTTTGTAAAGCAGTTTGACCTAAATCACGGATTCTGGTACAAGCTTGCGAGTCATATTTCGTCGCCAGTGGCACTGGTTTCGGGTATCATCTTCGCGCTGATATTCGGAGTAACATTCAAGAAGTTCAACGCCGCAATGTCGAAGAAAATGCTTCAGTATTCCGTTATCGGACTCGGTTTCGGAATGAATGTCAACCAGGCCATAGCCTCAGGCAGCGAGGGAATGATGTTTACCATTGTGAGCGTTTTCGGAACTCTGGGACTCGGCTGGCTTATCGGCCGCAAGTTGCTGAAAGTGGATTCCGAGACCAGTTACCTGATATCATCGGGCACAGCCATTTGCGGAGGTTCTGCCATTGCTGCCGTGGGTCCAACAATCCACGCCAGCGCCGAGAAGATGTCGGTATCGTTGGGAGTTGTCTTCATTCTCAACGCATTGGCACTCTTCATTTTCCCGCAGATAGGCGATTCGCTCGGTATGGGAATGAAGGAGTTTGGAATGTGGGCCGCCATAGCCATTCACGACACAAGCTCGGTAGTGGGAGCAGGCGCCGCCTACGATCAGGCTCACGAGGCGCTTATGGCAAGCGAGGGAGTGTCGGCGCTCGAGGTTGCCACCACAATCAAGCTTACCCGTGCGCTCTGGATTGTTGCAATCGTAATAGTAACACCCTTCTTCTTCCGCGACAAGGAATCGGAAGGCGCAGTAAGGAAACCTTGGTACAAACTCGTTCCAACTTTCATTGTATGGTTTATCGTGGCAATCCTTGTCAATACATATATTTTCTCGAATCCCGACCTGATAGGAGAGAGTGCCTCGTCAGTGCTCACCAAATTCTCAAGCGGAATCAACCTTCTGGCCAAGCACCTTATCACGATGTCGCTCTTCTTCATCGGCGCAGGCCTCACACTCACCACCTTGCGCTCGGTAGGCATCAAGCCACTGATTCAGGGAGTATTGCTATGGGTAATAATCAGCGCCGTCTCATTCGCATATATTATGTGGATTTAGATATTGTTAGATACAAAAAATCCGCAGGATTCTGAGAAATCATTATCCTGCGGATTTGTTTTATTCTAAATATCTCAATACCCGTTTCTTGCAACCGCTCATTACGAGGATTATTCCTCGGCAGGTGATTCCCTGATCGGCTAATTCCTGCTGATTGATTTTAGACGAGAGATATTGTTTCAGCTGAACTTCAGCTTCATTCTCCTTCTCTAATACCTCATCGTCTGAGGCATTGGCTTTCAGATATTTCAGCTCGATAACGAAAGCGTTCTTGGCGTCCCTCATCGGTTTGATGAAAATATCCGAGTATCCGTGGTTCATCTGCTTCTCGGTCTCAATGGTGTAGAAATTCATCTTGACGCCCAAAGTCGCAAGTATGAAACCCTTCACGAAAGCCTCAGCCTGAGGATCGAAATCGCGAGGACCTGACAACTCTTTCATACACGAAACAATGTATTCCAAGAACTCAATCGCCTCGCCGAAATAAGCCATACGGTGACCAAGCTCATCGATAAGGTCGTTGTCGGAGCGCCAGGAAATGCAATCGTTGTAGCAATCCCTCATATATGTATAATACTGATACATAACAGTATGGTTAGGAATTCCAAGGATTGCACGGCCGTATTCGTATCTGGTAATCGACAACATTCCTAAATAGAATAGCAGAGATACGAGGTTTTTGTCGTCCTGAAGTTGTGAAATTGTGAATTCTCGATTGATAGACGAGCCAATCTCACCGTTAATCATAATCTGCTGAATGACAGATGCTTTTCTACCGAAACTCTTATCATAGCGTATCAGCATTCGCATTTTGTCATAATCAGTTTTGATGTTGGTATCCACCATTTCCTTTGGGAAACGGCCTTTCTTGGTGTATTCACCCAGAAAATACCAAATCATATCCGAATTGAACATACGTTCATCCTCCAGACAATACTCATTGAAGCAATAGTTGTTGTACCAAGGTTTTATTTTGGCCATTATCTCCTCGTTGTTGTGTTTGAAAACTCCTGTAGCCTCGCGGTAATAGTCAAGCATTTTATTGACCTCGGTCTCTGAAAAACCAACCATTGCGTTCATATCCTCATCGAGAGAGTGGTTTGCTCCTATGTTATAACCACTTGTTACGTCGCTGAGTGTCAAAGGACTAACACCAATGATGAGAATTCTTTCCACAGGAGAACCCATTCCTGAAGTATAAGCTTTCAGTATATTGAAAAATAATTTAAAAAATCCGTCGCCGTGAGTTATTTTTATATAATCATTCTCGTTGCGGGCCAGTAATGAGTTGGCGAAATTGTCGTATTCGTCAATTATGATGTAAATTCGGTAACCCAAAAGATATGATTGATCAAGAACAAATTTAAAGGCGTCGTTTGATTGAGGATTTTCAGCGTCTTTTATTTTCCTGAATTCCTGATATAATTCCTGTGAATAATATTCCTTATATTCTTTGAGATACTTGTCCAAAGTCATAAGAATTTCAGTATTGAACGAAGCCTGACACCTCTCAATGTTGTTGTCAACCTTTGAGAAATCAAACTTCATTACGAGATAGGAATTGTGATTCTCGGTGACGTTTTCATATACTTTCTGACCTTTGAAATACAGGTCGAAATTATCCTTATACTTTACATTATAGTACGCATCGAGTACGGCCGTCAGAAGTGTCTTGCCAAATCTGCGTGGTCGTAGGAATGTGACAAAAGCGTCGGAATTCTCCAATTTTGGAATAAAATCCGTTTTGTCAACATAATACATATTCTCTTTGACGATTCTGTCAAAGTTTGTTATGCCGTAAGGAATTTTCTTCATCGCTTTAATAGTTGAAAGTGTAATGTTTAAAGTGTAAAGTACAATGCAAATATAATTTATTTTTCGGAATATATACTTTCCAAAAATTCTTTAGGTTTTACTACTTTTATATTTGATTTCAAAAATCCGTCAGAATCTCTTGTTATTATGTATTGAGCATTACAATTAATTGCCGACTGGTTTTGGATAGAATCTTCGTAATCTTTCCAGTCTGTTTTAAGCATTTTAATTGTATCTATCGCCTTTAAATCGATAACATTTAGAATTTTTGAAATATTAAATAGTATTTCTTTTACCTTTGATTGTTCCAATTTGTATGTCTTGCATATATAGACAACGTTTATAAAAGAGAGAGCCGAAATATATAGTTCTATTCTCTTGTTTTGCGCCAATGCAAAAATTATTTGCTCTTCGTTAAGACAAATATTCCTATTATAAACAATATCTGCCAAAATGTTTGTATCCAAAAATGCTCTAATCATTTTCATTGGCATATTTATATTTTGCACACGCATATTTACAATCCTCGTCTTCTGGTATTAGGTTTTTTCCAGGCAACGAAAGACTTTCTATGAAATTCATTGTATCCTTTTCTATTTTGAATTTCTTCATTAACTCAGTTTTCTTGTTTGAAGAAACTTGAACTTCCTTTTTTTGAGGAATCCTCATAAAATGATACAACATTACAGCGTATTCAGAAATTTTGTTCTTGAATACGTCCATATCTATGGTTTCGTCTGATTTTATATCAATTGGTAAATCTAATGCAATCATAACATTCAATTTTTCTTTCTGCAAATATACCCAAAAATCCTTTATCTCCAAACACAATCCCTCAAAAAAAATCCGCAGGATTCTGATTTCTCATTATCCTGCGGATTTGTTATTTTCAACGAATCAGAAATTCGTAATTCGGATTTCGTAATTCGTAATTAGGCAATGATTACTTAACCTCCCAGATGTCGTTTGTCTCCAAGAGTTCGGCGAAGTTGTGGTACTTCTTGGCACCCTTTACCTCCTCGATCTGAGCGTTTACGGCGTCGTCGTATGTTGGAGCGTCAACGTCGCGGATTACGCCGAGAGCGATTGGGAAGTCTGGACCTTCCATAAGAGCGAGCTTCAGCTGGAGTGTGTTGTCCTGGCAGTGAGCGTCGTGAACGAGTACGTCGTCCATTGTGTAGCCGTCCTGACCGATTGTAACAACCTTGATACCGAAACCGTCCTGAACGAGACCCTTCTCGTTGTTCTCGCCGAATACCATTTTCTCACCGTGCTTCAGGTAGATAGCGTTTGCGGCGCGGCCTTCCTTGCTGTAAACTGAATCGTGTGTGCCGTTGTTGAAGATTACACAGTTCTGGAGAATCTCGCAGACAGCGGCGCCCTTGTGAGCGTGTGCGGCCTTCAGGATGTCGATAGTTGCAGGAGCATCAGTGGCAACCGCACGGGCAAAGAAGTGACCTCTTGCGCCGAAGCAGAGCTCTGCTGGACGGAATGGATCCTCTACTGTACCGTAAGGTGACGACTTAGATACAAAACCTCTTGGCGAAGTAGGAGAGTACTGACCCTTTGTCAAACCGTAGATACGGTTGTTGAGGAGAATCATCTTGAGGTCGATGTTACGACGGTTGGCGTGGATGAAGTGGTTACCACCGATGGCGAGACCGTCGCCGTCGCCTGATACCTGCCATACAGAGAGGTCAGGATTGCTTACCTTGCAACCTGTAGCGATGGCAGCGGCACGGCCGTGGATGGTATTCATACCGTAGGTAGCCATATAGTGTGGCAAACGTGATGAACAGCCGATACCTGAAATTACTGCTACATTCTCTGGAGCCACACCAATCTCTGCCATTGCCTTCTGCAATGAGGCCAGGAAGAAGTGGTCACCACAACCAGGACACCATCTTGGCTGTCCTTTCTTGAAATCGTTCTGTGTATATGTGGTCATTTTTAATATCTGTTTTATAAATCTGTGTTATCTGCGTTCCATTAATTATTTCGCAAGAATTTCGTTGAAAGAAGCAACCAGCTCGCTTACTACGAATGGCTGACCCTTTACCTCGTTGTACTGGTAAGGTACAAAGCCATCCACCTTCATACGGAGGTAACCGGCGAACTGACCCATATTCTGCTCTGCTACAACTACCTTCTTGTACTTCTTCATCACCTCTGCGGTGTTCTTTGGAAGTGGGTTGATGTACTTGAACTGAGCGAGGGCAACCTTCTTGCCGGCGGCGCGCATATCGTCCATAGCGGCGTGGAGGTGTCCGTATGTAGAGCCGAAGCCTACGATGAGGAGGTCAGCGTCGTCCTTGTCGCCCTCTACTACTACGTCTGGAACTGCGATCTTCTCGATCTTCTCCTGACGCTTGATAGTCATAAGGTGGTGGTTCTCAGGATTTGTAGAGATAGCGCCGGTCTTGTCGTCCTTCTCGAGACCGCCGAGGATGTGTGTGAAGCCCTTGCGGCCAGGAACTGCCCAGTAGCGTGAGCCTTCCTCGTTTCTCATATATGGAGTCCACTTGCCGAGGAGGTCCTCAGGTACGTATGGAGGATTGATTGCTGGGTACTCAGCAAGGTTAGGCAACTTGAAAGCGCCCGAACCGTTTCCGAGGTAAGCATCAGTGAGCAGGATTACTGGAGTCATATGCTCGAGAGCGATCTTGCAGGCGTGGTAAGCGGCGTTGAAACAGTCGGGTGGGCTCAATGCTGCGGTTACAGGCATTGGAGACTCACCGTTGCGGCCGTAGAGAGCCTGGAGGAGGTCGGTCTGCTCACTCTTGGTAGGAAGACCTGTGGCTGGACCACCGCGCTGAACGTCGAGAACCACCAAAGGAAGCTCCATAATTACGGCGAGGTTCATAGCCTCAGACTTCAGACAGATACCAGGGCCTGATGTAGAAGTAGCTGCAAGTGCGCCTGCGAAAGATGCACCGAGAGCTGATGCGCAGCCTGCGATCTCGTCCTCGCACTGTACGGTTGTTACGCCGAGCGACTTGTGCTTAGAGAGCTCGTGGAGAACGTCTGTAGCAGGGGTGATAGGATAAGAACCGAGGTAGAGGCGGAGACCGGCCTTCTCAGCGGCGGCAATCATACCGTAGGCTGTGGCCTTGTTTCCGGTGATGTCCATATAGCGGCCCTTCACCTTCTCCTTTGATTCGATTCTGTAAACATTCATAGCGGAGCTGTGAGTGTTGTGGCCGTAGTCGTAACCAGCCTGGATCACCTTTATATTAGCCTCGGCAACGCCTGGCTTCTTGGCGAACTTCTCCTTGAGGAAGTTGAATGCGATCTCGAGGTCACGGTCAAACAACCAGCAAACCAAACCGAGGGCAAACATATTGCGGCACTTCAGGATGGCCTTGTTGTCCATACCAGAATCCTGGAGGCAGTCCTTCACCATTGTAGAGAGAGGACACTGGATAACGCGGTCTGGATCGATGTTCATCTCGCCGAGGTAGTCCTCAGATGCGAAAGCGGCCTTCTCGAGGTCAGATTTCTTGAAGCTGTCGGTATCGATGATGATGGTTGCATTAGGCTTTGCATATTTATACTGAGTCTTGAGCGCTGCCGCGTTCATTGCTACGAGTACGTCACAGAGGTCGCCTGGGGTGTATACCTTGCCTGCGCCAATGTGTACCTGGAAACCCGAAACGCCTGTGAGCGAGCCCTGTGGAGCACGGATGTCGGCTGGGTAGTCAGGGAATGTGCTGATGCTGTTACCTACTGTGGCAGAGATTGTTGAGAAGATGTTTCCGGCCAGCTGCATACCGTCGCCAGAGTCTCCTGAGAATCTCACTACCACCTGATCCAAATTTTCGATTTTTAAACTGTTTGCCATAATTCTATTTTGGGTTTATAGCGGTTTGTGTGATTTATTATATTTATTTTCACTGCAAAATTAAGGTTTATTTATTAATTAATCGTTAAAAACCTTGAATATTTTTTGTATATTTTTGTATTTACGATTAGCACGTATTATATTTGCCTCCGGTTTCCGACAAAACACTTATTCATCTTCGCAAATCACCATCTAATATGAACAAATACGTAATAATTTCACTTATAGCGCTTCTGTGCGGCTGTGGCAATGCAGGGCAACGCAATGTTTTAGAGTCAGCTGACCCTGAGGCTTACGTATCCTACGATGAAAAGCTCTTCCTGACACCTTGCCCCGACACCATTCTGCCATCGGCCCAATACCACCTCGATTGGCAGGTGTTCAACATTGATACAGCAGCATCAGACACTGTAAACTACGAGAAGGAAAGGTTTTGGCTTTCCCAAAATTATACCTTCAGGGGCGGCAACAAGCGCGACGCCGATTTCGATGGAGTGGTCGACACGGTTCCTTCCGATATAGAGGTCCGTTGGCAGTTTGCCACCGATATGGACCTAACCACCACAAACTTAGGAACTTGGGGCGGAGGCACTGGCTGGACCGGTCAGCCCATTATTATTTGTTGGTCGGAGGAAACTTGCATAGATAATAACTTCGATCAAGTAGAGCTTGTTTTCGGATCTTTGTGCGGCAAGGTTTACTTCCTCGACTATTTTGATGGTAATCCCTGCCGTGAGCCCATCGACGTGGGAAATCCCATAAAAGGCACTCCTATGTTCGATCCCGCATTCTCGGGACGACTGTATGTGGGACACGGAGTGCCTCACCGTCAGCCATTTGGAATGCTCACCATCGATCTTTTCCAAAACAAGATTGTGGATCAGTTTCCTCCTGATGCCGACGCCTACCGCGCCTGGAACGCCTTCGACAGCTCGCCGGTGCGAGTGGGAGATTATGTTTTCCGACTTGGCGAAAATGGAATTTTATACAAGTTTTATTCACTTCCTGATAAGACGTCGCTCCACTCCAAAATGCGTTACCGTGTAAAGGGTGCGAATTCCACCCCCGGAGTGGAGTCGTCGATGGCCACATACAAAAACTACGGCTATTTCTGCGACAACAACGGCAATGTTATATGCGTGAACCTCAATACATTGAATCCCGTTTGGCACTACTTCAACGTGGACGACAGCGACGCTACAATCGTCATAGAGGAGGTGGACAACGTACCTTATATATATACCGCCTCGGAGGTTGACAAGCAGCACGGACGCGGCGTGGCAAGGCTCGTGAAACTCAACGGACTTACGGGCGAGGAGGTCTGGGTATACGAGATGATGCTCAATCAGGTGGTATCAGCCGACGGCACACACTTCGACGGCGGATTCTACGCAACTCCGCTACTCGGCCGCGGCAACTGCAAGGACCTCCTTTTCGTGAACCGTGTCGACAACGAGGCCGGCACTCAGAGCGGACATTTCATCGCCATCAACCGCCACACCGGCAAACTCGTCTACGAGAAAAAGCTCGAATGTTACTCGTGGTCGTCGCCCGTGGGCATTATGGGACCCAACCATACCCAGTATGTATTTACGGCTGATACTCACGGATATACATACCTCTTCGACGGCATCAGCGGCAACCTTCTCTGCAAGAAACTCATCGGCACTAATTTCGAGAGCTCGCCATTGGTGAGTCAAAATCTTGTATTCATCGGCAGCCGCGGAAACCAAATGTATTGCCTTGAAATAAAATGAGGAATTTTAAACAAGAAAACGCGCTTTAATAACTTTTCTTCTGATTGGGAGCGCAGAAAACCGGTTATTTACATAACCGAAAAAACGCTTAACGCTAAAAAACAAAACGAAAGAAAACGCTCATTTTACGGTTTTCTCCTGTTTTGTTTTCTGGCGTTAGGCGTTTTCTGTCAAAACTGGTTTTTTTGACAGTTTTCCAAGCACTCCAAGTAATGGAAATGTGATTTAGTGCTTTTTTTCTTGTTTAAATTTCTTTGGCGCGTCTCTACGGGTTATCCAAGGTTAATTTTTCCATTATCCTCAAGCCAGCGTTGCTGATACGTGCGGCGGGCGGCCCAGGCTATATCGTTGATAAACTGAACGTTCATAGCGGCGCCCACGCCGATGCCGAGTACTGGAATTGCCTGGAAAGCCTTGCGCTCGGTGAGGTTTTTCGAGAGTTGCTTGGCCAGGGCCTTCACCACAATTACCGTGGCGTCCATTCCTATGGCCTTCACGGCCGAATTGTTGGCCATCTGCTTCCAGTTGCTTTCGCCCATCATCTTTATGGTTTTTATGGCCTCGGTCTTCTCCTCGATGCTGTTTGCGCCCGCCGCCGACATTATCGCGAAAACCACTTTCTTGTCTTCCTCGGTCTCGCAAACATAACCGTAACAAGCTGCTATCTTGTGGATTACACGCAATCCCATAGTTATTAGTGTGGGCAGGTCGGCAATCATACCGGGCAATCCAAGCGCACCTGCTGCACCACCCTCGGCGCCTGCCGCGGCATTGGCCCAGTTGTGGACGTTGTTGGCCATCAGGTCGCTGAGTTCCAAGCTTTTGTATCTTAGTTCTGATACTTCGGCCACACCGCCGTCGCGCAGAATGTCCTGCTTGTCGGCCAGCCACTCGGCGGCGGCATCCAGACCGCTGAGAGCCTTCTCGATGGCCGATTCGGGAATCACCTTTCCCACCAGCCAGCTAACGGGCTTAAACATTGCCCCAACTGTCTGAGTTACAATACCCGGCTCCTCAAGCTGCCATTCCAAAATCGCGTCAAACTGCTGTTTCTCGTAGGTAGATAGATTATTCATATTTTCCGAATTTTTTGGTTTTTATCTGCTGGTAAATTTAGCAAAATTTTTTTTAAATACGCAAAAAAAATTACCTTTGTGCATTGAAAATCAAAACATACACCCTTATGAAAAAATCATTGATACTTGCAGCCTCGGTGCTGCTTTGCGCCTGTGGTGGCCAGAAGGGAAATCAGCAATCTGATGCCGCATCAGAAACCCAAGCCTCAGCCACAAAATCGGAGCAGAATCCTGATGCTGCCTCCAAAAACGGAACCTCAATCAACGAGAGGCTCAAATCCTTAGGATTCAACTATTTCCATTACGAGGATATCGATGGCGACGGCAAGGAAGAGATCCTCGCTGCCGAATTCGACCCAGCCGAGGGAGGCTGCATTTTCGCCACCGGCGTAT
This sequence comes from Bacteroidales bacterium, assembly GCA_045597465.1. Classification (GTDB taxonomy): domain Bacteria; phylum Bacteroidota; class Bacteroidia; order Bacteroidales; family UBA3824; genus UBA3824. The sequence continues at coordinate 14,096 of JAZLKG010000104.1, forward strand.
TGCTCAACGACAAGGACCTCAGCCTCGTAACACGCACCACAGCCGACCGTCAGGACGTTGGCATCAGCAAGGGCGTTGTTGTAAAAATGACCCTCGACGACTCCAACAAAGAGCACTTCGAGATCTTCCAGATTCAGAACAGCAAGGCCACTCCAGCCCCCGACGGAACTTCCGCTCCCGACTACAAATCCCTAACCTCGTATTACATAGAAAACTGGGAAGAGGTTCCTCAATAAAAAAACTATCGGAAGCAGCTGCAAACCAGCCGCTTCCGATAGTTTTATTTATTTTTGTTTTTCTTGTCTTTTTTCGCTTTTTTTACAGGCATCACCAGGCCCACCGTCACCAAATTGTCGGTGTCGTCGTCTAAAACGATTTCAAGATTCACACTTTCGGAAACTTCTATTTCGCGTTCTTTGTAGCCCAAAGCGCTAATAATAATCGTGGTGCCTTTGTTAACGGTAAACTCAAATTTTCCATCCATATTAGATACCGTAATCTTGTTTTTGTCTGGATTGTTCTTTTCGCTTATCAATACACCCGGAAGGTATTCTCCTGCTGAATCTCTCAGTGTTCCAGTCACTTTCACATATTCGTCGCCTATGGATTGTTCTATTTTTGTAGCTGACTCTGAGTTTTGTGCAAGACCCATCTGTGGAGTAAGCAGGCTAAGACCCGCGGCTATACCCAAAATTGCGATATTCTTGCCGGCAGATTTCTTTCTTTTAATCTGATTTTCAAGATATTCCAATTCCTTCTCGCACATTGGGCAGGTGCCAGAGCAGGTTCCCTGATAGTTGCAGAAAACAGGTTCGTAATCGATGCCGTTTTCCATTGCGATTTTCTTGCGGATAGCCTTCAAGGCCTCGCATTTAATTTTCCCGTGATTCATAGTTATAATGTTTATTTTTTTAGTTTATGCAAATTTATTCAAATCTCTTCAAATCACCAAATCACATTTTCACCTTTACTTCTCGGAGCTCCTTATCTCTCAGCATATCAGCTACTTCACGGTAAGTTTTTATTTCTTTTCCGCCTTCGGTAGGGGTTTTGAAAATCGTATATAACTGCTCGAAAACTGTTTTGCGGAGTTCTGATATCAGCTTTTTCTCGCGTGAAAACTCACAGCCCAAGTTGCGCAGCTTCAGGAAGGTTCTCAAATCGTCAGTATCAGAGAAAATATAATCGTAGGGCAGGGGAGAGGCCGCCTCTTCTACATAGCAGAGAGGGTCGCCGTTTATGATTTCTATTTTGTCCCCGCCCTTAATCTGGGGCAGTATTTCGGATTTGAAAATGTCGATTATGTCATTAGATTTCTCCAAAATGGTGATTTTTTCCACGGATTTTTTTGTAGCTGACTCTGCGGCCAGGAATCCCATTCCGAGCCCCAGCATCAGGACTCTTCCGTGGGCGTTTTCGATGGCGGTCTGGGTTGTGGATATGGTGAGCGGATCCAGTGCGGCCACTATTTTGCCGTTTTCAGTTATCGCTGGATATTCCAGTGGCTCCATAAAGAAGCCTATTTTCTGGAACTCGCGGAATTCGCTTGTGGTGTGGCAGTCGTCGTAATATAGGGCTTCGCAGGCTTCGATTTGTCTCAGGGTCAGCTCCATACACCCAATCTTTTTGCCGGAGATTATTAGGTTTTTGATGCTTGGGAAATTGTAGAAATCCTCTTTCCGCAGGGGATTGATGGCTGGCAGAATGTAGTCTTGATAGAGCTCCTGATGAACGTTGTTTTTGTGGATATCGAAGCCAAGGGCCGTGGCCAGAATCATTGAATAAGCCATTTCGGCTGTCATCTCGTATTCATCTACAAATTCCTGAATCTGCTTGATAGTCACGTACTTTGGATTGGTGTTCACATATAGCGACAGCGCCTCCGCCATTGCAGAATTTGTCTGAATGGTGGAGTTTAGGCGTTCCATACGCCTGCTGTCGAATTCATCGAGAAGTATCTTCATATTTTGTTTTCAAAATTATTCGCCCCAAACCTCAGCGACGATTTCCTTCACAAGGGCTACTTTTGCCCATTGCTCGTTTTCGGTGAGTTTGTTGCCTACCTCGCAGGACGCAAATCCGCACTGAGGGCTCAGGCAGAGGCGGTCGAGAGGTACGTATTTTGTGGCCTCTCTGATGCGCTCCTTTATCGCCTCCTTGTCCTCGAGTTTTGGGAACTTGCTGGTAATGAGGCCCAAAACCACAATAGCGTCTTTCTTTACGAATCTTAGCGGCTCGAAACCTCCGGCCCTTTCGGTGTCGAATTCAAGGAAAAACGCGTTTACATTCTCCTTGGCCAGAACGTATGGTGCCACTGGTTCGTAACTTCCTGATGCTGAGTAGGTAGAATGATAATTGCCACGGCAAATGTGCGTTGTAATTATCAGATCCTCGGGAAGGTTTTCAAGGGCTTTGTTGTTGAGTTCCAAGTACATTTCCATTATCGGATGGAAAGAGTAGTTGGAGTAAACCCGGTTTGTATATTCACGGTCGCAGAGCATTCCCCAGGTGCAGTCGTCGAGCTGAATGCTTCTACAGCCAAGCTCGTAGAACTTCCTGATAGTGAGGTTGTAAGCCTTTGCGATATCCTCGAGAAGATCGCGGCGGTCTTCATAAATCTTGTTTACGGCAGCCTCGTCGCGTGTAAGCTCGCGGAAAAACTGTGCTGGCGCTGGAATTGTCTGACGAACGCTAACTCCTTCTCCTGCAATAGATTTAAGGAATTTGAAATGCTCGAAGAATGGATGGTTGGGGTTGAAGCCCACCTTTCCAACTATCTTTGCTGAATCGGGAATTGTTTCCTCGTCGTGGAATTTGTAGCCGTGCTCCAAAACCACGTGGTCGACACCTTCCAGGCCCCAGAAAAAGTCGAGGTGCCAGGTAATGCGGCGGAATTCTCCGTCTGTAATGCTCTGCAAACCAGCCTTTTTCTGCTTTTCAACGAGGTCGGTTATCAGTTCGTCTTCTATCTTTGTAAGCTCCTCTTTCGAGATTTTGTTTGCCTCGAAATTCTTACGCGCTTCTTTCAATCTTTCTGGACGGAGGAAACTTCCTACAACGTCGGCTCTAAATGGTGAATACTGTCTCTTGCTCATTTTCGTGATGGTTTTTGTTTTTAATTTTTACTTTTTTCAAACAAGAAAACTTGCTGTTGATTAACCGCAAAAACGCTTTCGTTTTCTTATTTCCGTTTTTCACGATGCAAAGTTGAGAAAGTATTCCGTCATAAACAAATTTTTGGTGAAATTAGGAAAATTTTGCTGATTTTTCCGTTTTTTGTGGTTTGTGTCAGAAAAATATTCCAAATTGCAGCCTCTTTACAGAATCTGTGCCCCAATAGACATAGGGTCAGCTGACCCTAAAAATACTGGGAACCGTAGATTAAATCACCTGAAAATGCCTGAGCGCGTTGAAAACGCCGTCGTCGTCTACCGATGTTGTCACGTAGTCGGCGAATTGCTTTACCTCGTCGGTGGCGTTGCCCATCACGACGCCAATTCCGGCGCGTTTTATGATTGGGATATCGTTGCCGCCATCGCCGAACGACATTGTCTCATCTATCTGGAAACCAAGGTATTCGGCCATCTTTTCGAGACCCTGACCTTTGTCGGCGCTTTGGTCGGTGATGTCGGTGAAGTCGGGACACCAGCGGGCCGAGTTTATGTGATTGGTTTTCAGGGTCAGCTGACTCTCCTCCTCGGGTGATAGGAACATTGTCATTTGGTAAATTTCGCTTTTCATCACCTCCTCGGCGGGCCGTATGTTTCTATCCACACGGATGCGGAGCTCGCCGTAGAATATGGTGTATACGATGTCGTAGTTGTTGATGATGGCGAAATCGTCTTTGCCCATTATTATCATCGGGTGGTTGTGCTCGATGGCGTAGTTGTAGATGGTGCTTACGTCGCCGGGAGTAATTGGGTTGCTGTTGATTACGGTGTCGCCGATGAAGGAGCAGGCGCCGTTGTTGGTGATGTAGCCGTCGATGTATGGCTCGATGCTCTCGAGGCTGGATATGAACGCCTTTGGTCTGCCTGTGGAGATGAATACCTTTACTCCGTTGGCTTTGGCCTGCTGTATTGCCTTTACGGTGGTATCAGGTATCTCGTGTGTGTTGAACGAAACCAGTGTTCCGTCTATGTCGAAAAATAATGCTTTTATCATTTTCTTGTGATTCGTTTTGTCTGCTATTTGTTTTCTTCTTCCTTGTAGGGCCAGATAAATCTGTAGAGGTTGCAGCCCACAAAATTGCCGGCTACAATGCTGATATAGAACAACATAATCTCGCCCAGATGCTCGGAAATGTAGCTGAGGGGCACGCAGCAATAGTAGAAAGCATCAGCCACACAGTGAGGAAAACCGCACATAATGAAGAGCGGAACTCCGAAAAACAATGGAAGGTTTTTGCCCTGACGTGCAAATGTTACCGCCGTGGTCATTATGAATCCGCAGCCGATGGCCAGCACGCCGCCTTTTAATGGGCCAAGCTCGAGGCGTCCGCTTAGTATGCCCTGCGCGGTTTCCTGTAGGTTCATAGGCGAGCATCTCACCAGCATAGAGATGGCCAGGCAGCCTATTATGTTGCCGCCAAGTATCAGGAAAAGCTCTCCGGCCTGATGCTTGGTGATGAATCCGGCGGTTCCGGTGTAGAGTTTCAGCTTGTAATGAACCACCGTGAGGAGTCCGAAGGCAAACATTACCGCGCCAATTATACTTTTCTCGGCCAGGTATCCGAACCCGGCAATGCCAATGCACACGCCCGCCAATATTGATGAGCGTATCAGTTTGTTTAATTCCATTTTGTTTCTCTTTATTTATCCGCAAAATTAATCAAGAATTTGGGAATTGGCAATTTTTTGATAAAATATGTGCTTGATTCAAGTGGAAAATTGTAGATTTGCAATCTGGAAGAATTATTGCGTTGTGAGAATAAGTTACTATTTTCTGTTGCCTACACCCACTGTATTGACTTTACAGAGCTTCTCAGTATTGTGTGTTGAAGGAAACTAATGTTCCGTCTATGTTGAATAATTATTCATATTATTTTTGTTATAAATTTATGACTTAAATTTACCAAATATCCCAGAATTTATTTATTTTTGCGATTGGAATTTAGCTTCCGTTGTTGTATTTATTTACAACGATTATTACTAATATTATAAATAAATTACTAAAAATGAAGAAAAAATTTGTTTTGGGATTGATGCTTTTGTCGCTTTTGGCATCAGTAGTTTCCTGTGACAAAGAAGAAAGCGAGGGAGAAGAGGACGATATGATAATAGATTGGGGTCCTATTGTTTTTCAGTTCCGTGCTCAAAACTCCAATGGCGATGACCTTTTGGATTCCGCTTCTGCAAACTTTGCTGCCGATGGTCTCACCATAGAGTTCAAGAATCATACTGAGACTTTTAAACTTAAATCTTCCCTCTCAAAATATTATATGCCTTATTATGATGGCATCAAATTGAGGCAGTATGATTATGAAGGAAGTCCATACTTCGGTCAATATTACATTGAATTTGGTGAGTTTAATGGAGCCAATAATTACGATGACGATTTCATTGTAACTTGGAAGGACGGCTCGAAGGACGTAGTTCATTTCAAGCGAGTTCACAAAGGCGGACTCGATGTGGATGATTCCTGGACTTATAATGGTAAGGAATTTGATTTCACTTTTGTTAAGTAAATCAATATTAGTTTTTAAGCATAGTTGAGAATAAATTCTGTTCTTTTTTAGAAAATACCCCCGAAAGTAGAAAAAAATACTTTCGGGGGTATTGATTTTTAAAGTGTTTTAGGGCTAATACTATAGTTTATTGATGATATCGGCTGAAAGGCCGGTTGATTGAATGATTACTTCGATTGGAATGTTGGAGGCTTTTAGTGACTTGGCGATGTTGTAAACTTTTGCCTCCGCATTCTTAACTTTGACCTCCGCATTCTTAACTTTTGCCTCTGCATTCTTAATCCTCATTTCGTATTCCTCTTTCCAAAGGTCGAGTTCGTGCTTGGCGTCGTCTTCCATATTCATTCGTTTACGGACTTCCTTATCAACAGCGGCCAAGGCGAGACGACGGGCAATGATTTTGTAATCCTCCAAGTCGTCGAGGTCTTCGATTTGGATAAGTTGCTTGTCTTGCTCGAACATTTCGCTGTGGTTGAAGATTGAGAGAATCCTCTCTACGTGTGGCTTGGGCTTGGAAGGCAATAATGGAATCTGGACTATGATTAAATTGTGTATCAGACCTTTATAAAAATCATCGTTTTCGAAGTTCTTGAGAGAAATTCCATTATTGTCAACAAAATCAATTCTTGTTTTTGCGATAGCGGAATTGATATGCTCCAATTTATGACCAAGCAAATATATGGCAATTATTGGAATTGGCTTTTCATCAATTCTCTCTTTTTCACGACCTTCCTCAACTTCTTTGGGATTTAGGACTTTCTTGATACAATTCTCGGGATTGATATATTGCTCACCAATATATCTGCGGAATCGCATTACCTCCGATTTCAGGAATGCTTTTTGGAGTTCAATTGTTATGAGTTTTGTCTCTCCGTTTTCATCTTTGATACGGGCAGAGAAATCCAATCTCGACAATTTGAGATCGTCGACTTGATAAAACATAAACTCGTTGTTTTTCAAGACAAGTTCCTCTATCTCACAACCTAAAAGATTTTTGAGAAGAGTTTTCGCCACTTTTGTATCCTGCATCAGGAACTTGAAAACTGAGTCGTAAATTGGATTTGCTACTGTTATCATATCAAAAATTTTGTTTCAATTTCTGTTGCAAATATAATAAAGAATTTGCGAAAAATGCAATTTTTTTTACTTCCAAACCTCAATCTTTCCTGTGTTCTTATCAAGCATAAAAGCCATCTCGCAATCCAAGCACGCGGCATAACGGCCAATTCTGTTGGTGTTGGTTGAATGGGTGTGGCCTACTACCTGATAGATCAGTGCGTCGATTTTCTGATTACCGCTATTGAGTTCGTAGGCGAAGTCTGACCAAAATGGACCGCCGGCAGGTGATTTACCGCCACGGACAGCCCCTATCTGACTAAGAATTGTACGGCCTTCGCTTGTTTGTGATAATGAATTTAATGTTTGCAGAATTCTGAATATATCCAATTTCAAATTGTTATGTGATAGCCATTTGCTGTTTATACCTGCGTGTGTAAACAGATGAATCTTGGCATTGATTATTTCAGTATGCGCTACTTGAAAACAGGATTTGTGTTCATAGAAATAGCACATATATTCCATTGCGTTCTTTATTGAGAAACGTGTGCTCACGCCTGCTTCCTTTGCCCAGATATAATGGATATCGTGGTTTCCGAGCAGGAGAGTTACCTTGTCCTGATACTGGTTTTTCAGGTTCACAATTTCCTTGAAGTTGGCGAATGCCTCGTCCTCAGTGATTCCCTCTTTGGGATATGGGTCAAGGTAATCGCCAAGGAAAATCATCTTGTCGAAATCGTTGATTCTCTTTAAAGGTTCCTTCCAAAATGTACGTCCGTGAACGTCGGGTATTACTAAAATTTGTTTGCTCATAGGTATTAATATTTTGTTTTTAATTCTACAAAGTTAATACCATTGAGCAAACAAAGGTAACCTTTGCAACGTTGCAAAAATTTTATAGAATCTCCTCAATCTCGTCCATAAGTTTGTTCATCGTTCTGATGCACTCGTTGAAAGGCTCAGCCTTCGTCATATCCACGCCGGCCTCTTTCAGCAGTTCTATAGGATACTTGGAACAGCCTGCCGAGAGGAAGTTGAGGTACTTGTCGAGAGCGGTCTTGTCGCCCGAAATCACCTTGGAGACAAGGGCCTGACTCGCTACAAACGATGTGCTGTACTGGTAAACGTAGAAGTCGTAATAGAAGTGCGGAATGTATGCCCACTCCATTGAAATGCGGTCGTCCATTTTGCACGCGCCGTCAGCCACACCATAATATCTCTTGCAGATGTCGCCGTAGAGTTCGGTGAGAACCTTGCCCGTGATTGGCTTGCCCTGCTCGATTATCTGGTGCATTTTAAGTTCGAACTCGGCAAACTGAGTCTGACGGAAGAGCGTGCCCTTGAATCCGTCGAGCATATTCATAAGGAGGCTGAGACGCTCGCCGCGGTCGGTGAGTTTCGTGAGCATCAGATTGTCGAGAAGTGCCTCGTTGAATGTGGAGGCAACCTCAGCCACGAAAATCTTGTACTGACTGAGCGGATATGGCTGTTTGCGGTCGCTGAGGAAACTCTGCATTGTGTGGCCGAGTTCGTGGATGAGTGTGCCCACGTCGTTGTAGCGGCCCGCGTAGTTCATCAGAATGTATGGGTGAACGTCGTATCCGCCGTCGCTTGAATACGCTCCCGAACGCTTGCCCTTGCTCGGCATTGCGTCGATCCAGCGCTCGTCGAAGGCACGCTTTACCACATTGCAGTAATCATCGCCGAGTGGCTTGATTGCCTCAAGAACGAGTTGCATTGCCTCCTCGTAGGTGAAATTGAGTTCCACGTCCTTTACGCAAGGCGCGTAGATATCAGAATACTCCAAGGTATCGACTCCGAGCATTTTTGCCTTCAGCCTCAGATAGCGGTGGAATGTTGCGAGATTCTTGTTCACGTTTTCGATGAGCGAGTGGTAAACGCTTGTTGGAATGTTGTTTGCGAACAATGCGGCGTCAAGGCACGAGTCGAATTTGTTCACCACGGCATCGAAATAGTGCTGACGTACACAGCCGTTGCTCATCTCGCCGAATGTTCCCTCAAACTTCTTGTAGTTGTCCCAGAAGGCGGCGAAGGCGGCGTCGCGGTCAGCCTTGTTGGCTGAGGATCTTATTACTGCAAACTCTGATGCCGAAAGTTCCACGGCTTCGCCGTTTTGGAGAGTGATTGTAGGGTTTGGCATTTCGGCGTCGCTGAAAATGCTGAAAGTGTTGTATGCGGGATCACCGAGAAGGCTTGTCTTGGCGAGCAATGCCTCCTCCAAATCGCTGAGGGTGTGAGGCTTGTTGCGCTTAATCTCGTTGATTTTGATGTTGAACTGATACATTTCCGACTGCTCGGCGAGGTATTTGTCGAGGATGTCGTCGGGAATCGCGGCGAGTTCGGCCACCGAGAACGAGTTGGCCTGGGTATAGTCGATGTGGACCTGCTCCACTTCCTTTTTCATAGCCACGTTGTCGGCGTTGCTGAGATCCACGTCGCTCATCAGCATTGCGTATAGGCTGAGTTGCGAGGTCTTGCGGTCGAAGTTGGAATCGAAGAGGAAGTATTCCAAGAGGGTTTTCGACGACTCGGCGAGTCGTCCCTGGAATTTCGAAACCTGTGGTATCATTTCCTTTACTTCCTGAAGGCTCTGCCTCCAGTCGGCGTTGCTTTTGTAAAGCGGTGTAACGTCGAATTTGTATTTCTCGTTGATGTCTTTGCGTTCTTGAAGTGCCATAGTTTTGTGATTTTTAAAATATGCGCAAAGTTAGCAAAAATTTCTTTTGTGGGAGTCGCTTCGCTCAAAATCTGCGGAAAATGTACAAAAAATCTTTTCAGCAAACTCCTTTCCAGTCCACTGCGTTCAAGGCTTCAATCAAGCCCTTGTAGTCCAAGGTTTTCAGCGCTTGTTTTCCGTTGGCGTAGGAACAGGAGTTTACTTTCTTGTCGAAGGATACGGAGACGAAATCCGCTGGGCGTTCGCATTTCAGGAGGCACGACGGACTCTGAAACGCCTTTCCGCCCGCCACGCTTGCAAGTTGCTTTGGCGTGGGCGTGTTGCTGAATCGCTGAGGTATCAGAATTATCTGGTCGGGATTCAGGAATGTTGTCATCCGCTCGAAAACCGATTTCGCAAACTCCACCTTGTCGGCACCCACGAGAAGATTCAGGCCAGGCTTTATTCCTGTTTCTTTTATTTTTTGTAGCTGACCCTGAACTCTTGCCACTTCTTCTCTATTGTCGGGATTATGGATGGTTAGGTGGATTTTGTCGGGCTTGTGGCTCATTAGCTGACTCCAAATCTCAGATTTCTCCAAAGGAAGTCCGTTGCTTGTAATCGAGAGGTAGCAAACCTTGTAGAGCTCGTCAATAATCTGGAAAACGCCGTCATATTCAAACGGCTCGCCACCGCCAAGCGAAACGGCTTTCACGCCATTCCTTACGCAATCCGTCGCAAACGCAATCACCTCGTCGGGAGTCCACAAAACATTGCCTTCCCTGTTGCTGTGGTTGTAGCAAAAGGAGCATTGCTTTGTGCAATAGTTTGAGAGGTCTATGGAGAGAAGAGTTTGGGACATAGTTATTTGATTTTTAGGATTCGCAAGAACTTAGCATTGATTCTACACTTGACAAATCTACAGGTTTGATATCTTTGTTGCTTGATTCAAATTCTTCCGAAATATGTTTTGCTTCTGCAATAGCGTTTTTGGTAATGTCGTTGGGTTCCAATTCGATTAGCATATTTTTAGTTTTCGATTATTTTAGACAATTACAGTTTATTGATCTCGTCATCGGAAAGGCCCGTGGATTGCTTTATCAACTCCATTGGAATGCCTGAGGATTTTAGAGATTTTGCAATTGCCAATTTTTCAAGATATGCCTTTTCGCGTTCTTGAACAACTTGGTATTCTGCATTCTTGATTCTCATTTCGTATTCCTCTTTCCAAAGGTCGAGTTCGTGCTTGGCGTCGTCTTCCATATCCATACGCTTGCGGACTTCCTTATCCACGGCGGCCAAGGCAAGACGTCGGGCTATGATTTTGTAATCCTCCAAGTCGTCGAGGTCTTCGATCTGGATAAGTTGCTTTTCCTGCTCAAATTTCTGTTTTGGATAATAGTGTGTCAGAAATTGTTTTTTGTTGTCACCATCCAATTTCGCCACCTTAGTATCCTGCATTAGGAACTTGAAAACTGAGTCGTATATTGGATTTGCAACTGTTATCATATCATTTTATTGATTTACATATTATCAATCTCTTTTTGAGAAAGACCTGTATATTTTGAAATTGTTGATATAGGTACACCGTCTGCTAGCATTGATTTTGCAATTGCCAATTTTTCGAGATATGCCTTTTCCCGTTCTTGTGCAATTTGGTATTCCGCATTCTTGATTCTCATTTCGTATTCCTCTTTCCAAAGGTCAAGTTCGTGCTTGGCGTCGTCTTCCATTTTCATTCTCTTGCGAACTTCCTTGTCAACGGCGGCCAGGGCAAGACGTCGGGCTATGATTTTGTAATCCTCCAAGTCGTCGAGGTCTTCGATTTGGATAAGTTGCTTTTCCTGCTCAAACATTTCGCTGTGATTGAAAATCGAGAGGATACGCTCAACGTGTGGCTTGGGTTTGGAAGGCAATAATGGAATCTGTACTATGATTAAATTGTGTATCAGACCTTTGTAGAAATCATCTTTTTCGAAATCCTTGAGAGAGTTGCCATTGTTGTCCACAAAATCAATTCTTGTTTTTGCGATAGCGGTATTGATATGCTCAAGTTTGTGTCCCAGCAAATATATGGCAATTATTGGAATTGGCTTTTCCTCAATCCTTTCTTTCTCGAGACCTTGCTCTACTTCCTTTGGGTTTAGAACTTTCTTGATGCAGTTTTCTGGATTGATATATTGCTCTCCAATATATCTACGGAAACGCATTACCTCAGATTTCAAAAATGCTTTCTGAAGTTCTATTGTAATAAGTTTCGTCTCACCGTTTTCGTCTTTGATACGGGCAGAGAAATCCAATCTCGACAACTTGAGGTCATCGATTTGATAAAACACAAACTCATTGTTTTTCAGGATAAGTTCCTCAATCTCACAGCCTAAAAGGTTTTTGAGAAGAGTCTTCGCCACCTTAGTATCCTGCATTAGGAACTTGAAAACTGAGTCGTATATTGGGTTTGCAACTGTAATCATATCAAAAACTTTTCTAACAATTTCTGATTGCAAATATATAAATTATTTTTGCAATTAGTTGTTTTTGTGTCTTAATATTTTCTGTCCTTCCTTGTAAGATATCTTTAAAGGAGCAACAGGTCCTCTGTATGGCATATTTGACAAAGCAAGAATTTCGTCTTTAAATTCATCAATTTCTGCGTCATAATAAACTGGGTATTCTGTTCCGTTTATTGTTGTTTTGTGCTTTTCAATTTTATGAATTGATTCAAAATAATCCATAGCCTCAATCTCAACTATTATTACGTTGGGCTTGAAGAAATCGATGATTTCCTCGTTAGGAATTGACTTATTGCTAAGTATTACTGCTTTGCTTGTATAGATTTCGTTAAAATGATTGTTGTAATCCCAATTAATATGATTATTGCTCCAAACCGCAACTCTTGGTTGCCAAGTTAGAAACAATATTTCATTCGTCATTCCGCCGAAATCCCAAAAACCTGAAAAATAGTAATATTTACTACCTTTCTCATCATAATGAAGAGAATATCTGAAATTATTTATTAATATTTCTTCTTTTTCTGCAGATTCTAAAGAACCAGGATACCAATTGGCAATCTGTATATATTCCGCCTCTGAGAATTTTACTGGAATCTTTAAAGCCCTATCCCGAAGTTCTTGGGATAACTGAGAAATATGAATTGGGTATTCTGGAATATATGCCCTGCATTGCGGGTGAAAAACACTATCCGATTGAAGGTACATATAGTATGGAATATCACTGAAACTTTTTGAAACATAGAAACGACCATTTTCAAATTCATCGAACATATAGTATTCTGGTAATCTATGAAATTTCAATATGATTCCTTTTTCTTTTAATTGGTCAATATAATAATCTGAATAGTCGCTATCAGGGGCATAATCCAAAATATACAAACCGTATTTTTCAGAGACAACAGTTGCAATAACCAAATCGCTTTTTTGGATTATTTCTTGGAATTCTGATGTCCTTGAAGGATCAATTTCAACAATACAATAAATATCTGAAAAACAATCATCTTCGTTGCCTAAAAATGAACAGATTTGGTTTTCTTTCATAGTAACGGAACCTTCTCTTGAGTACATATCGCCTAACACAATCTGTTCAATTGCTCGTTCGTGAGGCGTTCCGAATGGAACGGGTCCATTGTCTCCAAACTCCAAAATCCCCACATTACCGTCCTCGTCCACTATGTACCAGGCGGTTGACATTGAATGGGTTGCTGGATATTCTTTGTCGATTAGCATAGTTTTAGTTTTTGGTTTTTAATGAAAATTATTCCTCGTTTTTTAGTCTTTCCACAGCCTCTGCCCAGCCTTGAGATGCTGATTGACGGTACCAGTGCATTGCTTTTTCGAGGTCTTGGTCCACACCGATTCCTTGCTCGTAACAGGTGGCGATTTTGTACTGACACTCTGGGTTTCCGAGTTCGGCTGAGCGAAGGTAATACTGAGTGGCTTTCTTGCGGTCCTGCTCAACTCCGTCGCCCCAATAGTATGCCGAACCGATGAAATTCAGGAGGACTTTGTCGTCACCCTGGGCAAGAAGTTCGTTGAGGAGTGTCACCGACTTGCGGTAGGCCTCGTCGGAAAGTTCCTTGTTCTCATCCACTCCAATGCCGTGTTGAAGAGCGTGTCCGAGCATATAATAGCCAATGGCGTTGCCCATATCAGCGCTCTGCTTGTAATACTTGTAGGCGTTGGGATAGTCGTTTAAAACGAACTCGCAATTAGTTCCCTGCTTCCAGGTGGTGTCGTTTACGGTCTGCTCCACGGTAAGGGTGTTTACGTTGTTGCAGGCTGATATTGTGATTGCTGATGTCAGTGCCATAATTATCTTTCTCATAATGGTTAGGGTTTAATGTTTTTGCAAATATAATCAAGAAATCGGTGATTTGCAAATTTCTTTTTATCCGTTTTGTTTGTGAAAAATCAGCCAAATTGAGCAAAAAATCTTCAATTTGGCTGAGTTTTTTGGTTAATATTTTAGATAAGGTATTGATTATGAATAATCAAGGATTTTGTATTAACATTCATTAACTAATGTTAATTATAATAAAATATCCTACTTAAACAGATCGTCGAAAGTAACCACTTGGTCGATTGTTGACGAGTGTTCGTTTTTCGTCAGGCCCATTGTGGTTACGAGTATCAGCTGTATTGAGTGAGCCGACTTATGAAGTCCGCTAACTGAGAACGCGTCGATTTTGTTGAGTAGAGTTTGCTGGTAGTCGGCGGTTACAACGAATTTCTGCTCAGAGAATTTCATCTCGCAGAGATAGTCGGTGCGCTCGCCATTCCAAATCATAACGAGGTCGATCTGCGCTCCCTTTCCGCTCTGTGAAACTCCTGAGTAACAGAAGTTTTTGTCGATCGTGGCAATGCGGAGTTTGTTTTTTATCTTCTCGATGTGGTCGATAGCCAAGAGCTCGAACGAGTGTCCTGCCCAGGTATAGAACACCGCATTGCGCTGAAGTGCTTTCCAGTTGCCCTTGGCGCTGTTTTTGGTGGCAAGGAAATTCAGGTAAAACAATGTGAAAAAGTCTTTCAGCTGATACACTGTTTCCACGCGCTTGCCTCCGTAGCGTGGATATTCGCGGACTATTCCCGACTGCTCGAGGTTGTTGATTATCTTGGTGAGCGTGCCTCCGCCCTCAATGCCCGTGGCGCTGATAATTTCGGAGCGGGTGAGTCCGTATAGCTTGGTTGACAGGACTTTGACTACGTCGATATAGCGTTCGCTTGTGGCGTAGAGTCCAGTGTAAACTTCCCTGAATTCCTGGTGTATGGCTGGGTTTTGAAAGAATATTCTGTCGATGTTTTCTGTGAGAGTGAATTCCCTGTCGAGCTTTTCAAGATAATACGGGATTCCGCCCATTACCATATAATTGAGTGCCTGTTCGTATCTTGAGAGTTTGAAGCCTGCTTTCTTGTAGAATTTCTCGCACTCGTTGAGCGTGAACGGAAGTAGCTGTATCAGTTTTGTTAGGCGCCCGTAAAGTCCGCCGTAATCTGAAATCACGTTGTCGAGCATCCAGCTTGTGGCGGATCCGCACACTACGAGCACTACGTCGCGCTGACGGTCGGCCCACGAGTTCCAGAAGTATCCAAGTTCGGCTATCAGCTCGGCCGACTGAGGGCCCGCAAGCCAGGGCAATTCGTCGATGAAAATCACCTTGCGCTTGGCTTTTAATGTCATAAGGAACTGTTTGAGCAATCTGAATGCCTCGCGCCAGTTTGTCGGTCGGGGATTGTCGGTCTTTGACATTCCTGAGTCGAGAAGGCTGTCGTAGAAGTGCTCCAGCTGAATGCCCTTGTATGTGTTGCTGTCCTTGTCCTTGAGGAAAGTGCCAACTGTGTAGAAAGACATTTTGCCTCTGAAAACCTCATTTACAAGGAACGACTTACCCACGCGTCGGCGTCCGTATATAGCCACGAACTCCGATTTGCTCGATTTGTATATCGAATTTAGCACCTTGATTTCTCTTTCACGTCCTATGATATTGCTGTTAGCCATAATCCAACTGTTAAAATTCCACCACAAAGATAATAAAAAATCCCAAAAACTCAGCCAAATTGAGCAAAAAATCTTCAATTTGGCTGAGTTTTTGGGTTAGTATTTTTGGTAATGTGTTGATTATGAGTAATTGAAGAAATTGTATTAATATTCATTAACTAATGTTAATTATAAAATTTATGCCAGTTCCTTCACGAACAAGACGCTTTTAGCGATGCGCAGGAGGTCGTCTGATACAGCGAAGATATTCTCGTCGTCGAGGAAGAAGAAAATGCTGTCCTCCAATCGACGTGCCTCCTCGTTCTTGAACTCACAGGTTCCTGGTACGAAAAGCGCCGAGTTGAGGCTCTCCACCGACACCATAAGTCTTCCGCCGTTAACTTCCACAAAGCGTACAGGATAACGCTTTCCCTCGTATGAAATGTATTCTCTATTGTTCATTTTATTTTCGGTTTTTAAATTGTTTATGTTTTTAATTACGATGCAAAGATAATACGAGGACTGTGTCGGAATGCGGTACAGGAGGAAGTTTTTTTATTTATTTTTGAAAGAAATATTAGAAATTTTTGTCAATTATTTCCAAAATTTTCTAATTTTGTATCATATCAAAATAGAATGCTATGGAAACATTAACTTTAACAGCCGATAATCAATTGTATCAGAGTTTTTTCAAAGGTCTTGTTGAATCTTTTGAACAGATGAAACAATCCTTGAAAGAACAGATTACCAATGAATTACGAGGCGATTATGATAAGAAAATCAGGAATTTGGAACGGTCAATTGCCAATTCACGAAATACCAATATGCTTCGTCTGATTAATCAACTTAATGATTGTAAATATCATTTGGAAGAGTATTTTGACGAGGAAGAAAAAGCAATGCCCATTT
Source organism: Bacteroidales bacterium (assembly GCA_045597465.1). Taxonomy (GTDB): domain Bacteria; phylum Bacteroidota; class Bacteroidia; order Bacteroidales; family UBA3824; genus UBA3824. Next base: position 30,412 of record JAZLKG010000104.1, read on the forward strand.
CTGATACAACATACAACAATGTGCTTTCTGTTTTGACACAATGCAATGATTTTTCGTTGAATGACTGGACTATTGAACCTGATACCAATGGAACAGTTTTGCTTGTTTCTGACAATGGCGATAGTGTTATCAATATCGGAGAATCAAAGTATTCTTTTTCAATGACTCTTAATGCAAAAGAGACAAAACAAAATGCTCAGAATTTTGATGCTAAAGGAATTGTTGAATTGTTAAACAGATACCATTATGCAATGGCCTGAAGATATTGTTTTATTTTTATCGTTCACCAATAATATTTATAGACTATTTATGTACTGAGAATACGACCAAGCTTCATAATCCAACATTACCATATCAATATTGTCATCATAATCTTCTACAGAAATTCCATAGGTTTCACAAGCCTCTTGTTTAGGAATACCAACACGGATGTCACAATTGGCATTTAAATATAATGTTGGTGAAGGTTTGACTTCTTCTATATTGTTGTATTTCATATTCTCTCTCTTTTTTAATGATTATAAATATCTCCGAAGTTTGCTTCTAACATTACCACTTGGAATGTATCTTTTTCACGATAGCCCAAGACAGGATGATTGTCTCCTGTGGCGCGAAGAACTAAGAAACGTTGAATTTCATCAGGGATGTTTTTTATCTGAGGTTTTATGGATTGTCTTGGGATTGTCTCTGTTCCTAAACCGTGTCGAGGTGCTGAGTATATAGCCTGCCAAGTCAAGGAAGAGAATTTTGTTAGATGAATTAGAAAATCCTTGAAGAATTTTGCTTCCTTGCAATCAATCCAAGAAACTTCGTTTAAATGCTCAAATCCAAAAACAACCTTTGGTGGTTCCTCGATTCTCGATTTTGAGATCGTAAGAACTTTGGGTGTTTTCTTAATTGCCATTATACAATCCTTTCCTTGAAAAACTCTGTCATTACTTTTTGAGAAATCACACCCTGTTTTGGTGTAGTCAACCAAGGTGTCTCAGAATGTGTTTGTGTTACCAAACCTGAAGCCGAAAACTCGTTGTATACTTCAAAAACTTCATTGAAAAGGTTTTCTTCAATTTCATTTAATGTAATTGGGTCCGATTCAGGTTCTATTCCTGCTCTTCCGTGCGATTTAAAATGGTTGTAGACTTCAGGAACAACAGGTCCAAATTGCCAAGCCATTATGTCGTTTTCGAATAAGGGCGTGCCAAAGTATGCCAAATGAAATCCTTGCTCATAATATAGCAATTTCTGGAGTTTCATATTTGACAGCAATTCACTTCCTTCGTCAACGAATGCTCGGTGAATTAGTTTGTTGGCTATATCTATTACAGGATAAGACATTTGCTATTTTGCGTCTGTTGGGTGTAATTAATAAAGTAATTGAGGGTAACATAACAGAGTGCTTCACTCTATTGGGGTCAATGGCACTGGACACCTCCGACACGATGCCGCCAAATTACATTACCCTCAGTGTCGGCTTTTATTACATAATGCAAATTTAACGCAAATATTCCAATCTAAAAATACTTTTAGTAAAATTTTAAAAATATTTGGTTATTTTTTTGAGATTAATTTTGTGATTTTAGTAAAAATACCTAAATTTGTAATTGAAAATAGTATCGACTAATACGTGCCGAGGCAATTGGAGCCGACTTTTCTCGTTTAGTCATCTATTTCAAATTAATTTTGACACATAACTTCTTTATATTGAAAGGCTTGTCATTAATTTGATAGGCCTTTTAATATTTCGGCAAATTCTATTAAAGTTTTTCTATCAAGTTTGGGCCATTCTACTGAATCCAAAACATTAAAATGTTTGTCATTCGACACAATGTAAGTTGCCCCACACACAATGGCACAATCTACAAATTTGTTATCGTCAGGGTCGGCTGTTATTAAGTTGAAATGATATGAAGGTGCAACTAATTCTACATTCGGTGCTGCCATAAGCAATTGCAATATTGCGTTTGACAATGCAGAATCTCCGCAAAATTGCTCAAGAATCTCGCGGTATTCAAACAAAATCTCGTTAGATACACATATTGTGTATTTTTTGTCGAGGAACGATTTCCATACGTCATTGAAATTTGACTTACGGAAAACTATGTTCATCAAGCAATTAGTATCCAAAACTACTTTCATAGTTTGATACTCTTTTGTGAACAGAACATATCTCGTCCAATTTTTCAGGATTGAGATCCAATTTTTCCCAAACCTTGTCGGCTTCTTTCTCTACTATTTTAGCATAGTAATTTGTAAGAATATCTTTCAAATCATTCATTGTTTCTTCTGACGGATTACAAGAGAATAATTTGAGAAGATATAGTTGTGTGGGGTTTAATTTAGTTGCGTTTCCTGTCATAATTTAATGTTTTTATTTGCAAATTTATATACAATTTTCTTGATATCCAATTTTGACACCGAAAAAAAATGAATAAAAAACAAGCCCCTTCTTCATTCTTCCTGAAAAAGGGGCTTGTAATATGTGGGATTAAATCTTCCTCACTTAGCAACCAATGCTCTTCAAGTAAGCCAATGCGCCGGCGGCGGCGGTGCGGCCGTCACCCATTGCGAGGATTACTGTTGCGCCACCGCGAACGATGTCGCCACCTGCGAAGATATCCTTGATGTTGCTCTGGTTGGTCTCGGGATTTACGATGATTGTGCGACGCTTTGGATCTACGTCGAGGCCCTCTACTGCTGATGTGATGATTGGGTTTGGCGATACACCTACTGCCACTACAACACCCTCGCAGTCAACGAGATACTCGCTACCCTCTACGGCAACTGGGCTTCTACGGCCTGAGGCATCAGGCTCGCCGAGTTCCATTTTCTGGATCTTGGCCTGCTTTACGCGACCCTTCTCGTCGGCGATGTACTCCACAGGATTGTTGAGAGTCATAAACTCTACACCCTCCTGCTTTGCGTGGTGAACCTCCTCGAGACGTGCTGGCATTTCGTCCTCGCCACGGCGGTAAACGATCATTGCACGCTCGGCGCCAAGACGCTTTGCTGTACGTACAGAGTCCATAGCGGTGTTGCCACCACCTACCACGATGATATTCTTGCCCTTGAGCACTGGAGTGTCGTACTCAGGATCGTTGGCGTGCATAAGGTTTACACGTGTCAGGTACTCGTTGGAAGAGAAGATACCGTTTGAGTTCTCACCTGGGATGTTCATAAAGCGTGGAAGACCTGCACCTGCGGCGATGAAGAATGCCTTGAAACCGCGCTCTCTCAATGTCTCCAGAGAGATTGTACGGCCGATGATAGTGTTGGTAACGAACTTAACGCCCATTTTGCCGAGGTTCTCGATCTCAGCGTCAACGATCTTCTTGGGAAGACGGAACTCAGGAATACCGTACTTGAGCACGCCACCAATCTCGTGGAGAGCCTCGTAAACGGTAACGTCGTAACCCTCGCGGGCCATATCAGCCGCCCAAGCCAATGAGGCAGGACCCGAGCCGATAGCGGCAACTTTTACGCCATTAGCTGGCTTGCACTCTGGAACGGCCATTTTACCGCTCTCGCGCTCATAGTCAGCTGCGAAACGCTCCAAGTATCCGATTGCTACGGCTGGCTTCTTGAGTTTCTGGGTGTAGAAACACTTGCTCTCGCACTGCTTCTCCTGAGGACATACACGTCCGCAAACTGCTGGAAGTGTGGATGTCTCCTTGATAACGGCTGCGGCGCCGAGGAAGTCCTTGGCCTCGATTTTCTTGATGAACTTAGGTATATTAACGTTTACAGGACAGCCCTGTACACAGGTAGGATTCACACAGTCGAGACAACGCTTAGACTCGTTCCAAGCCATTTCCTCGGTAAGGCCGAGGTTTACCTCGAGGTTGTTGCTGCGACGCTCCATAGCGTCCTGCATTGGCATTTCTACGCGCTCCATTGCGGTACGCTCCTTGGCAGGGATAGTCTTGCGAAGGTCGTCGCGCCACTGCTCTGCGCGCTCTGCTTTATAATCTGTCATTTTGCTTTTCTAATGTTTGGGTAGTGTAAAGTTTAATGCTTAAAGTTTAAAGACTCTGTTCTAACTTTAATCTTTTGAACAAATAGAGCCTCTTTAAACTTTACACTTTAAACTTTAAACTAATAATTATTTACAATGTCTGCTTGTAAGCCTCGAAGGCCTCTTTCTCCTGGTCTTTGTAACCGCCCATACGCTGGAGCATTTCGTTGAAGTCAACCTTGTGAGCGTCGAACTCTGGACCGTCAACGCAAACGAAACGTGTCTTGCCGTCAACCTTTACACGGCAGGCTCCGCACATACCGGTACCGTCCACCATTACGGTGTTGAGCGATACTACGGTTGGGATCTCGTGCTTCTGGGTTGTGAGGGCACAGAATTTCATCATTATGGCTGGGCCGATTGCTACGCAGAGGTCAACCTTCTCGCGGGCGATTACCTCCTCCATACCAACTGTTACCACGCCCTGCTTGCCGTAAGAGCCGTCGTCGGTCATAATGATAACCTCGTCGGAATACTTGCGGATCTCGTCCTCAAGGATAATGAGGTCCTTGGTTCTGGCGGCGAGGATAGAGACAACCTTGTTGCCTGCCTCCTTCATAGCCTTAACGATTGGGAGCAATGGAGCAACGCCAACGCCACCACCGCAAGCCAATACTGTGCCTGCCTTGTAGATGTGGGTTGGGTGTCCGAGTGGACCTACAACGTCGTGGATGTAGTCGCCCTCGTTGAGCTGAGAGAGTTTCCAAGTGGTAACGCCGATGCGCTGAACCACGATTGTGATTGTGCCCTTCTCGATGTTGGCGTCAGAGATTGTGAGAGGCACGCGCTCGCCCTTCTCATCCAATCTGATGATTACGAAATTGCCGGCCTTGCGGGTTCTGGCAATCTCTGGAGCCTCTACCTCGAACATTATTACGTTCTCAGAAAAGAACTCTTTCTTTACTATCTTATTCATTATTATGATTGTTTGTTTAATTATTCTATACGATAATTTTATACAAAAAAATATGTTTTAGCCTTCGGCTGTTTTTTATAAACAAAAATTATCAAGAATTGACCAAAAATTAATCAAAAATTTTTCGCTGAAATGTAATTTTTGAAAAATTTTGGGTAATTTTTGATAATTTTTGTTTAAACACTCGCACAAGCATTGCATTTATCTTATGCTTGCGCCGAGTTGCTTCTCGAACTGAGTGCGGAACGATTCCATAATCTTGTCGATCTCCTTGTCGGTGAAGGTCTTCTCGGGATTCTGGAATGTGAACGATACTGCGTATGACTTCTTGTCGGCGCCGAGTTTCTCGTCGTTTACGTAGATGTCGAAGAGGCTTACGTCCTTCAGATACTGCTTCTCGGTCTTCTGGGCAATGCGCTTGATCTCGTCGAACTTCACCTTCTTGTCGAGAAGGAGGGCGAAGTCACGCTTCACCTCAGGGAACTTGCTGATAGCCTTGTACTTGATCTCCTTTGGAATAAATCGGAGAACGTTGTTCCAATTGAACTCGGCGTAGTAAACGTCCTGGCTGATGTCGAACTTCTTGAGGAGTTTTCTGCTGATAGAGCCGAACTCCACGATATTGTCGCGACCCATATTGTAGGCGAGGCCGTAAGCGAAGATGTCATTCTTCTGAGTCTCAGCCTTTTGGATTGACTCAACATTGTAGCCGAGGCGCTCCAAAACATTGTTTACGTAAGCCTTCAGGAAGAAGAAATTGGTCTTGGCGTCCACGGTCATCCAATTGGCAGTCTGATTGTTACCGCTCTGAACTATCATCAGGTGGTTCTCGTCGGCGTAGTTGGCGAGGTTGCCCTTGTTGTCGGTCTTCTTGAGGCCCTTGGTCCAAACGTTTCCGAACTCATACAACTTTATAGAGTCGTTTTTCTGGTTGATGTTGTAGGCCACCGACTCCAAAGCACCGAAGAGCAAGGTCTGACGCATTGCGTTCATCTGTGCCGAGAGAGGGTTCATCACCATTGCGAGATTCTCGGCCTTGTATGACTCCAAATCCTCGTAATAAGCGCTCTGAGTCAGCGAGTTGCACATAGCCTCGCAGTATCCGTTGTCGGAGAGGTAATTGCTGATTTTGTCAACAATCTTTTCCTTGTTTGGCTTGCTGATGTACGAGAGCACCGAGTGAACCTCGGTTGGGATCTCAACATTGTCGTAGCCGTAAATGCGGAGGATCTCCTCGGCCACGTCGCAGTTGGCGGTTACGTCAACTCTGTAGGTAGGGGCTTTTACAGTCATAGAGTCAGCTGACTCTGAGATTATCTCGAAATCCAAAGATTCCAAAATGCTCTTAACCTGCTCAGGTGCAATTACTTTGCCGACAATTCTGTTGAGGTAGGCGTAATCGAGCTTAATCTCCTTTTTCTCTACCGGAGTTGGGTAAATATCAATGATTTCCGACGAAATCTCACCACCTGCCACCTCCTTGATGAGCATTGCGGCGCGCTTGAGCACCTCAACAGTCATCGAGGGATCGCAACCACGCTCAAAGTGGAATGCGGCGTCGGTATGGAGATTATGTCTCTTGGCTGATTTTCTGATGCTTACAGGATTGAAGCAAGCGCTCTCGAGGAATACGTTATTGGTTTTTTGGCTGATGCCTGACTCCAAACCGCCAAACACGCCCGCGATACACATAGGAGCCTCGGTGTTGCAGATCATCAGGTCCTCAGAAGAGAGTTTTCTTGTCTGCTCGTCGAGGGTTACGAACTCTGTGCCCTCGTCTAAGGTCTTTACAATCACCTTGTTGCCCTTGATCTTGTCGGCGTCGAACGAGTGGAGAGGCTGTCCGTACTCAAAAAGTATGAAGTTGGTGACGTCCACCACATTATTGATAGAGCGGAGACCAATGGCCTCGATGTTTCTCTTCAGCCAATCTGGTGATTCCTTGATAGTTATGTTGCTGATAGTAACGCCTGAGTAGCGTGTGCAACGGTCGGCCGATACCAACTCAACAGGGATTGTGCGGTTGGTGTTGTCCACCTTGAAATTCGAGGTATCAGGCAACTGAAGCTTGATTCCTGGCACCGATCCGTTGTTCTTGAGGTATGCGTAAATATCTCTTGCACAGCCGATATGGTTGGCGCCGTCGATACGGTTTGGAGTGATTCCGATCTCGAAGACTGTATCAGACTCCACCTTGAAAATCTCTGAGGCGGGAGTACCTACCTTGGTATCAGCTGGAAGCACGATAATGCCGTCGTGAGAGGTTCCAACGCCGATCTCGTCCTCGGCGCAAATCATACCCTCGCTGGGCACGCCACGGAGCTTAGATTTCTTGATAGTGAAACTCTTGTCGCCGTCGTAAAGCACTGTGCCAATGGTGGCTACGATTACTTTCTGACCTGCGGCCACGTTAGGAGCACCGCACACTACATTTAATAAGGCGTCGCCACCCACGTCCACGGTGGTTACGTGCATATGATCGCTGTCTGGGTGTGGCACGCAGGTCTTTACCTCGCCCACAACGAGACCCTTGAGACCGCCCTTTATGGACTCAGAAGTCTCAGCGCCCTCCACCTCGAGGCCTGTGCTTGTCAAAATCTTAGCCACAGCCTCAGGATCAAGGTCGCAATTAAGGTAGTTTTTCAACCAACTGTATGAAACTTTCATTTATTTGTATAGAGTTTTATTAATATCAAAATAGCCTTGCGCACACTTACACGTACACAATTTCGCAAATTTAGAAATTATTTTTGAGTTGGCAATATTTTTGGGGAGATTTTTTTTGCACCTCTGATGCTTTGGTAATTTTCGCCTGCGGCGATTAGGGGAATTTTTATTTGGGAAATATGGAAAGTTTTTTGTAACTTTGCGGTAAATAAAAATATGTTATGGTTTACAACGCGATAGACATATCAAAGATTCTGATATCAATGGCTCAGGAAGACAATTCCCGGGGTGGGGAGTTGTTGACTAACTTGAAACTTCAGAAACTTCTATATTATCAGCAAGGCTATCATCTTGCCCAATTCGGCAAGCCTTTGTTTTTCAATAAGATTGAGGCGTGGAAATACGGCCCCGTTGTTCCTGAAGTCTATGATTATTATAATAAGTATGGGGCAAACTCTCTTCCCTTGGAGAAGTCAGAAATAACATTTGAATATCAGCAAAACAGGTTGTTCAATCTGGTTTACAAATATTACAACAATTATTCCGCAATCGGTTTGATGAACCTGACTCACGAGGAAAGCCCTTGGATCGAATCTTTGCCACATTCGAGGGGAACACTTATTTTTGAAGATTGTATCAAAAATTATTTTGACAAGCAAATTTTGGTTTTTCTGAAAGAAATCCACAGGAAAAAACTATCCTCGCTAAAATCGTTGCGCAAGGGTTGGGACGGATACGACGCTCCTGAAATAAATCTGGAATCTATTGACCGTTCAATAGCACTTCTCGATATGGTGAATGCAAATGGTTTGGCTATCCTTAAAGTAGAACCGTCTGAAGAAGGCGGTGTTAATCTTTTTTTCGAGAAAGACGAAAACTCCACAATGGGTTGCAGTATTGGCGATAACAGGATGTCGTATTTCATAAAATATGAAGGCAAAGCACCGTTTTTCTCTGATTTTTTGGAATATTCGGATTCCAATATGATGTTATGGAAAAAACAAGTTAACCAATTCACTGAAGATGAGTAAAATAGAAGATTCAGAGATTTTCTCACGCTGGATTTATTGTCCGAGATATGTCGATGAATCTAACAATTTCAACGACAACTACACTTCACTGAGAAAAACCATTAATGAGGAAGGCATTTCAGGGCAAATATACAATCGCGCTGGAAAGGAAGCCGTAATGAAATCCGGTCTTGAATTTATCCGCAAAAACAAGAAGGGAGTAGCCACAGAGGCGTTTGTTGGTGTGGGTTTGGCGGAGGTAATTTCTATAAGACAATTATCGGTGGAGCCTGATACGATTGATGTAATCGAAGTGCCCTCCACAAGAGTACCTCATCACGCCGAAATCAGATTCTGGATTAATGGAATTCCTTCATTCGGACAATGCCAAAATCCAAGACTTCTTTATTATTTCTATGAGTTGAAGAAACTTATGAGTAAGGATGTTGTGGAGTATGGGGAATAAAAAAAAGGTTGAGTCTCAAAAGAAACTCAACCTTTTTTTTCTTTGGCCTCTTTTTTCCACCTCTGATGCTATATTTTTTTTTCGCCGGAGGCGAATACTGTATTTTGCCCCAAATTTTTTATTGATAATTTTTGATTGCTGATTGAAAAAGTTTTTGTATCTTTGGAAAATTGAAAACGATGAAACAACAACAAAATAAATCGAAAAAATAGTGATGACTTTTCTCGAAGTATTGAAAGATATTAAGGAACATTCCTTTACTCAATCATATAAGGGCACAAGGTTTGAGCAACTTGTGGCCAACTGGTTTTTGTCGGATCCGGTGTATGCCCCTCAGGTGAGCAGGGTATGGATGTGGAATGATTTTCCGGCCAGGAAGGATTTCGGAACCGGTCACGATGTGGGTGTGGATCTCGTAATCCTGACCTCCGACGGTGAATACTGGTCGGTGCAGTGCAAGTGCTATCAGGATTCCAGCACTATCACTCAGCCTATGGTGGCCAATTTTATAGCTACCAGCGCCATTGAGTTCTCCGACCCTCAGGATATAACCATAAGGCACAGGTTCACCAAGAAATTGTGGGTGGCCTCGGGCGGTAGGTTCAATCCCCAGGCCAAGGCTTTTTTCCAGAAAACTGATATCAGGTATATCGGATTTCAGCAACTGATGAGCTCTCAGGTGGATTGGGAACAGATCTACAAGGGCAAGTCGGGCGCCGAGGCACGCACCCTCAGGAAAAACCCGATGAAACACCAGTCGATGGCCATTGAGAAGGCCCGCGAGTATTTCAAGACCAGGAACAGGGGAAAGCTCATTATGGCCTGCGGTACGGGCAAGACTTTCACCTCGCTACGCCTTGTGGAAGACCAATTGAGCAACAAGGGACTGGTGTTGTTTCTGGTGCCGAGCATATCGCTTCTGGGGCAGTCGCTGAATGCCTGGTTTGCCGACTCCGAAAAGGAGATGAGGGCGGTCTGCATTTGCTCTGATGCATCAGCCTCCAAGAAAACCTATAAGGACGACGACGAGGAAGGCGACTCCGTGCGGGACCTCGCATATCCGGCAAGCACCAACGCCGAGAGCGCCAAAGACCAGCTCCTCAGCTTCAGGGACCACGACGGCCTCGTGGTGGTGTTCTCCACTTACCAGTCCATAGAGGTGGTAAGGAGGACTCAGCAGTTGCTACTCGACGAGACCAAATCGGGATACGGCGAGTTTGATTTCATTATCTGCGACGAGGCCCACCGCACCGCCATTGTGCAGACCGACAAGGATATACGCGACAACGGCCTCTCGCCATTCGCCCGCATTCACGATGCAAATTACATACTGGGCAAGAAACGCCTCTATATGACCGCCACGCCCAAGCTGATGGGCACTAATGTAAAGATGAAGAACGATGTCACCTATTTCTCTATGGACGACCAGGAGAAATTCGGCGACATTATCCACAAGGTAAATTTTGCCTACGCCGTTACCAACAACCTACTTACCGACTACAAGGTGTTCATAATAACCGTATCGGAGAGCGAGGTGCCGGCGGAGGTTAGGAAAAAGGTGGAGGACAACGACGAGAAGGCCATTGACTATTCCACCGCCCAGAAACTGGTGGGAATGATGCGTGGTCTATCCAAGATAATGGTGTCGGAGGACAAACTGCAATACGAGATAGATCCACGGCGGATGCGCAGGGCTATGGCTTTCTGTCAGAAGATTGGCGACATAGATGTTCCCGAGAGTAGCAAGAACATTGCGCACCTATTGCCCGAACTCAGCAAGGCATATATCCAGGAACTCAGCGACAACAACGACCCCGACCTCGACCGCATCGTGGAGGTGGATGCCCGCCACGTGGACGGCTCTATGAACTCGCTGGAGCGTCAGGAAAAGATAGAATGGCTACGCGAGGATACCGACAACGACAGGGAGTGCCGTGTAATCACCAATGTGCGCTGTCTGTCGGAGGGAGTGGACGTGCCGGCCCTCGATGCGGTATTGTTCCTATCGCCCAAGAACTCACCGATAGAGGTGGTGCAGACCATTGGCCGTGTGATGCGTACTTTCAAGAAGGGAACCGCCGACGAGAAGAAGTTCGGATACATACTCATACCCGTGGTGTTGCCCGCCGGAATGACTCCCGAGCAGGCCCTCGACGACAACAAGGCCTACAAGCACGTTTGGGACATTCTGCAAGCCCTCCGCGCCCATGACGACAATTTTGAGGCTATCATAAACACTATACCCTCGTCAAAGATTGTAATAGACCGCCCCAGGGGAAATGGATGCAAGTACCATAAGGCTTGCAAGACAAAACCCGCATACCCCGACTGCAACTATGCCGTATGCCCGCATTACCTGAACGAGCCAACGCCGGATGGCGGAAATACCACAGCATCAGAGCCGACACTCTTCGAGGACGACGACCTCAGGCAGAAATTCTATGCCAAGCTGGTGGATAAGTGCGGAGACCGTGGCTACTGGGGCAAGTGGGGCGAGAGCGTGGGAAAAACCTGCAAGGCTTTCAAGGCCCGCATCCTGAGGCTGATTGATGAGAAGGAGGAGGTGAGGGACGCCTTCAATGAGTTTGTCTCTATCCTGAAATGCGAGATAAACGACTCCGTGGACAGCATACAGACCGTGGAGATGATAGCACAGCACCTGATAATGAAGCCCGTGTTCGACGCCATATTCTCCGACTACAATTTTGCCACCAACAATCCCATTAGCCGGGGTATGGAGAAGATGGTGGAGGTGTTCTTTGTGGACCACGGTTTCAAGAAAGACGTTGACCAGCTGGAGGAATTCTACGAGGAGGTGAGGTCCACCTGCCGGTCGCTCGACTCGCTGGACAGCAAGCAGACAATAATCAAGAACCTCTACGAGAGATTCTTCAAGGGCGCATTCCCCGAGGCCGTGGAGGAGTTGGGCATAGTATATACACCGGTGCAGTGCGTAAACTTTATGATCCGCAGTGTAAACCAGATACTTAAATCCGAGTTCGATACCCAGCTCTATGACAGGGGCGTCAAGATAATAGACCCATTCACCGGCACGGGAACATTTGTGGCCCAGATGCTGAAATACTTCAGCACCGTTACCGACAAGGATACCCTCAGCTACAAGTATCAGCACGATATCTACTGCAACGAGATAGTGCTCCTGGCCTACTACATAGCCGACGTGAACATAGAGACGGTATTCAACTCGATACTGGAGAGCAAGGAATACCTGCCATACAACGGAATATCGCTTGCCGACACATTCAATATAGTTAGGGACAGCGACAAGAGCAAAATCAGTGGCCTGGAGCAGAAATATTTCGACGGCAACAAGATAAAACTCCTGGAACAGACCGACAACAACCTGACTGTGATAATAGGAAATCCTCCGTATTCGGTTGCCAAGGGAGTAAGGCACAGCGAGGTGGAGAAGAGCCTTGATGCCACATACGTAAAACACACCAAGGCCACGCTCAAGAACTCGGTATATGACTCGTACATACAGGCCTTCCGCTGGGCGAGCGACCGCATTGTGGGGAACCCAAAGGGCGGTGTTGTAGCATTTATATCCAACGGCGGATGGCTGGACGGCAACGCTCAGGACGGAATGCGCAAATGCCTGAGGGATGAGTTTACTGATATCTACGTATTCAACCTCAGGGGAAATCAAAGGACAAGCGGAGAGCTGAGCCGTAAGGAAGGTGGCAAAATTTTTGGTGGCGGATGCCGTGCACCTATTGCCATTACCTTCCTTGTAAGGAACCCCAATAAAAAGTCACCTGCCACAATCCACTACAAGGATATTGGAGATTATCTAACACAGAAGCAGAAGTTGGAAATCATCGACAAAGCCACCACTATGTCCAAAATCGACTGGCAAATCATAGAGCCCAACGAGAAGGAAGACTGGATAAATCAGAGGGACGGCGTTTTCGATAATCTGATTATCTTGGGGGACAAGAAGGACAAGACTGCAAACTGCGTTTTTGCAAGTGAATATTCTTGTGGTGTAAAAACCAACAGAGACGTTTGGAATTATAATTTCAGCGCGTCAGATTTGGAGAAAAATCAGAAACGTCAGATAGATTTCTACAATTCGGAAGTTGACAGATACATAGAATTAGGCGACAAGTCTATTGACGTAGCCAAATTTGTTATCAAGGATGATACTAAATTTCATTGGGATAGACCTCAAATACAAACAGACATTCCCAAGGGTACAAAGTATTCATTTGATAAAAACAAATTGAGAGTTGCTGTTTATCGTCCTTTTGTAAAAATAAATAATTATTTTGCAAAGGAACTAACCAACTGTCAATATCAGATACCCCAACTCTTCCCAACTCCCGAGCAGAAGAATTTGGTAATTGGAGTAAATGGCATTGGAAGTACAAAAGATTTTATGCCGTTGATTACAGACTGCATACCTGATTTGGAGTATGTAAGCAAATCTCAGTGCTTCCCCTTGTATTATTACAAGGAAATTAAGTCAGAGAATCAGATGGGCACCTTGTTCGACGACCCTGATAAGGTGGAATATGTGAGGAAAGACGGCATTTCGGACTGGATGCTCCGTCAGGTGAAGGAGCGTTACCACGTGTCGCCACAGAGCACAGCAATCAACAAGGAAATGATTTTCTATTACGTATATGGACTCCTCCACAGCAGGGACTACCGCACCCGCTTTGCCGACGACCTCAAGAAATCGTTGCCAAGGATTCCCATTGTGGAGAGGGTGGAGGATTTCAAGGCCTTCTACGAGGCTGGCAAAAAACTCGCCGACCTCCACGTAAACTACGAGAGCGTAGCGCCCTGTCACTTGCTCGAGGTGGAGTGTCCCGACACCAACGACTATGCCGATTTCGCAGTATATGACAAGATGCGCTTCGGCAAATCCGGCAAGCAGGACGACAAGACCACCATTATCCTCAACGACAAGGTAAGGATCAAGAATATTCCACTCCGTGCCTACGAATACGTAGTAAACGGCAAGAGCGCCCTTGAATGGGTAATGGAGCGCTATCAGGTGAAGACCGACAAGGACACCCATATCCTCAACGACTGCAACGCCTGGGCCCTTGAGCACCATAAGCCGAGGTATATCCTGGACCTTATCCTCAGCCTCGTGAATGTGAGTTTGCAGACACTGGAGGTGATAGACGGATTGCCGGGGCTGGAGTTCGGAGGTGGGAAGTGATAGGGGAAATTTGATTTAAAATTGATTTTCCCAAAAACTTTTCTTATCTTTGCAATGAAAATATAATCCCCAATCCTATGCTCGTAAAGTTTGACTACGCTATGAAGACCTTGTTGAGGAACAAGGCAAATTTTGATGTCTTGGAGGGCTTCATTGAAGTCTTCTTGGGAAAGAAATGCACCATCCTGAATATACTGGAAAGTGAGTCGAATCAGGAATCTGAGGAGGACAAGTACAACCGCGTGGATATCAAGGCTGTTGACGACAAAGGTGAGATTTTCATTGTGGAGGTTCAGACCACAAGGTACACCTATTATATGGAGCGCATTCTCTTCGGTGTCTCGAAGGCTGTGGTGGAGCAGATCAACAATGGCGAGGATTACGGCAAAATCAAGAAAGTTTATTCAATATCAATAATTTACTACGATTTCGGAATCGGCGAGGATTTCATCTACGAGGGCAAGACAAGTTTCGTTGGACTCAATAAAAACGACAAACTCAAAATCTCGCGCAAGGAAGACCTCACTCTCGAGGAAATCGAGAAGGGCGACAGCCGTCAGTACAAATATACCAATATGGAGCCAGGCGACATAATGCCCGTATATTATCTGATCAGGGTAAAGCAGTTCCGCGAGTCAGCCCGAAATGCTATGAACGAGTGGATGAACTTCCTGAAAAACAATTCCATAAGTCCTGACACAACAGTCCCCGGTCTTGAGAAGGCAAAGGAAAAACTCGATGTAGAAAGAATGAGTCCCGAGGAGAAAGCCAAATACAAGCGTCATCAGGAATCCCTACACAACGAGTTCGACGCTATCCGCTGGGCAACTGCGTCGGGAAAGGTTGAGGGCCGTGAGAAAGGTCGTGCCGAAGAACGCGCCAAGGCTCATCAGGAACTCTTGAAAAATGCCTCTGAAATCTACAAAAGCGGAATGATGAATCTCGAACAGATTTCTCAGTTCTTGAAAATTGATTTGGATGAATTGAGGGAGTTCGTGGAAGGTATGAAATAAAAATTTAGAACGCAGATCGGACCGATTAGACCGATTTAAGCAGATTTTTTTTATTTTTTTATTTTTTGACAAGCTATTCGTTTTTGCTTTTGAATAAAAAAATCTGTGTAAATCAGTCCAATCTGCGTAATCTGTGTTCTAAAAAAAACGCGCTATCTGTGTCCTTTCCCAAAAACTTTTATTATCTTTGCCTCAGAAACATAATCCCAATTCCTATGCTCATAAAGTTTGACTACGCTATGAAGACCTTGTTGAGGAACAAGGCCAATTTTGATGTCTTGGAGGGCTTCATTGAGGTCTTCTTGGGAAAGAAATGCACTATTCTCAATATCTTGGAGAGTGAGTCGAATCAGGAATCTGAAGAAGATAAGTATAATCGCGTTGATATCAAGGCCGTTGATACCAATGGCGAGATTTTCATTGTTGAGGTTCAGACCACGAGATACACATATTATATGGAGCGCATTCTTTTCGGCGTCTCAAAGGCTGTGGTGGAACAGATCAACAATGGCGAGGATTACGGCAAAATAAAGAAAGTTTATTCAATATCAATAATTTACTACGATTTTGGAATCGGCGAGGATTTCATCTATGAGGGCAAGACAAGTTTCGTTGGACTCAATAAAAACGACAAACTCAAAATCTCGCGCAAGGAAGACCTTACTCTCGAGGAAATCGAGAAGGGCGACAGTCGTCAGTACAAATATACCAATATGGAGCCAGGCGACATAATGCCTGTATATTATCTGATTAGGGTAAAGCAATTCCGTGAATCAGCCCAAACCGCTATGAACGAGTGGATGAACTTCCTGAAAAACAATTCCATACGTCCCGACACCAAGGTTCCTGGCCTTGAAAAGGCAAAGGAAAAACTCGACGTTGAAAGGATGAGTCCCGAGGAAAAAGCCAAATACAAGCGTCATCAGGAATCGCTCCACAACGAGTTCGACGCAATCCGCTGGGCCACTGCGTCGGGAAAGGTTGAGGGAAGGGCAGAAGGACGAGAAGAAGGTCGTGCTGAAGAGCGCGCCAAGGCTCATCAGGAACTATTGAAAAATGCTTTCGAAATCTACAAAAGCGGAATGATGAATCTCGAACAGATTTCTCAGTTCTTGAAAATTGATTTGGATGAATTGAAGAGTTTTGTGGAAGGTAGGAAATAAATAAAAGGTAGTCAGTGGCTCGCAGTTCAATTCCGCGCAGTCTGACTACCTTTTGTGTTTCGACGATGCAAAGATAGAAAATAATTTTGAAATTTAGCAAATCTCCTTCCAAAAATTTTTTCATCTGAAAAAAATCTTATCTTTGTGCTCAATTATATAATACTATTATAAACTACAATTTTTATGATCTCGAAAACTAAGATAATTTTGCTTCTGCTTTTGTGTCTGCCTTTTGGTGTATGGGCGCAGAATGCGGAGGTGGAGTCAACGCCTGCTCAAGACACTATCTATCAATTCCATAGGCCTCATATTGATTCTACCCTTAGTACAAATCAGAAATACTGGCAATGGGTAATTACCCGATCTATGTTGAATTATATCAATTTGGGATGCGCTATTCCAATGCTGAAAAGTGATATCAATGATGATATCTCCAAGCGGAGGGGATTTACTATTGGTACCTCGCTTGTTTTTCCGCTTTGCAAACCCAAATACAATCCCAATGGTCTTGATAATCATTTTGATAGACCTGCCGACGACAAACCTGAACGTGAACTTTTGTTTACTCCAGCCCTCAAATTGTCGTTCAATTTCACGAAATGTCATTTCGAGGTAACTGACCCTGTAACTGGCATATCGTTTACCCAATCTGCCAAAAGGATAGAATTTGCTCCAACCATTTCATTTGTTGTATTTTACGCCGGACCATATTTTTCCAAAACTTTAAAATTAAAGTTTCCTGATACTCCCGACTTCATCCATTCCAACTACCTGCCATCCAAGAATTTCGGTCTTAAATTGGGATTCAGACTTATATTTTTTGATTTCGAATATTACTGGGGTCTCAGGGATTTTGAGATTACAAAAACTGTTGGCGGCAATTTTGAAAAATACAACGCCCGTACACGAATGTTCACTATTAAATATGAATGGTAATTTTTTTCATAAAGTTTTTGTTTTTTCTCCTCAAATATTTTGTCAACTGAAAAAATTATATTTATATTTGCGTCATAAAAACGTAAATAACGTATTATCTCTCTAAGAGAGTAAGAGTATAAGAGCAAAATATGTTTAAGAGAAGTTATTTTTTTCAAAAATTACTTTGAGGAGGTTAAGAGCTATCCAGATTAGAGCTCTTATTCTCACAAAGGAGATTTTCGGAGAAAAACTCCGTCTCTTAATTATTCATGCTCTTAACTCTCTTATTCTCTTAGAGAAAAAATAATCAAACTTACATTAAATATAATTCAAAATGAAAATCAGATATTCACAAATAACAATTCAGCCTGGTCAGCCTGAGAAGAATTTTCAGACTTGCTTGAATGAAGTACGCATAGCGAAGTCTTGCGGTGTTAATCTCCTGATTCTTCCCGAAATGTGCATTCCCGGTTATATGATTGGCGACCGTTTCGAGGAGAACGATTTCATAGACGATTGTGAGTATTACTCAAATCTTTTGGCTCAGTCAGCTGATGGCGATTTCTCTATTATCTTCGGCTCGGTGGCGTTTTTTGAGACCGTGACAGGAGAGGCTCATATCGGTTTCGACGGCAGAAAGGCCAAGCTAAACTGCGCCTACGTTGCCACCAAAAACGGCATAGAATATAAGGTGAAAACCTTGTTGCCTAACTACCGTGCTTTCGAGGAGCCCCGTCATTTCCGCGACAACGAGTGGATGATGAAGCACGTCGACAACTGGGAAATGTTCAAGCCCGTTGAAATCGACGGAATCAAGTTTGGTGTTGCGATTTGCGAGGACGGCTGGGACGATGAATACGACTACAAGCCTTTCAATGAGCTCGTTAAGAACGGCGCGCAGATTTTAGTTGATATCAGCTACTCACCTTTTACAACAGGTAAAAACATTTCAAGGGACCGCCATTTCAGCAATCACGCCAAGTCGATGAACCGCCCCGTGATGTATGTAAACGGCCTTGGACTTCAGAACAATGGCAAGACAGTTTTCTCATTTGACGGAAGTTCAACTTTCTACAACCGCGAGGGCGAGATTGTCAGTCAGTTGCCAATGTTTGCCGAGACTTATCAGGACGTTGAGTTCGACGGCGAGAGATTCAATGTCTTGAATCCAGTTGCGCCAGAGCCTTACAACGAGCTCGCGCAGATTCACAAGGCTTTGATTTACGGAATCCGTAACTATATGGCTCAGAACGGTTTGAAACATGTTGTAATCGGTGCGTCAGGCGGTGTTGACTCAACTCTTGCCGCCGCTCTATATGCCGAGGCCATTGGTAAAGAAAACTTGCTTTTGGTGAATATGCCAACAAGATTCAACACCAAGACCACAATAGGAATCGCCGAAAAACTTGCCAAGAATATCGGCTGTTATTATACCTCAGTTCCAATCGGTCCAAGCGCCGAACTCACTGCAAGTCAGATTAATGGACTTAAGGCTTTGTCAGCTGATGGCCGTGAATTGGAACTTCAGCTCTCTTCGTTCAATATGGAGAATGTTCAGGCGCGCGACCGTGGCGGACGTGTCTTGGCCGCCATATCATCGGCATGGGGAGGTGTATTTACCAACAACGGAAACAAGACCGAGCAGACTGTTGGTTACGCTACTCTCTACGGTGACGTGGCAGGATTTTTCGCTGTTATTGGCGACCTCTGGAAACACACCGTTTACGATCTCTGCCGCTATATCAATTCCAAGAGCGACCACGAGATTGTTCCCGTGGAGGTTCTCACATTGAAGCCATCAGCTGAACTCTCTGACAACCAGAATCCCGAGGAGGGCAAGGGCGATCCGCTGGTTTATCCTTATCACGACAGACTTTTGGAGGCCATGCAACAGTGGTGGAACCGCGCTCCGCTCCACGAGATTCTCCAGCATTATCTCGACGGCGACCTCGCCAAGTATCTGAATCAGGGCAAGGAAACAGAGCTCACCGAGGAACTCATCAAAGAGATTCTACCCGATGCAAAGACTTTCTGCGCCGACCTTGAAAGATGGTACAAGCTCTTCAAGGGAATGGGTGTTGCAAAACGTATCCAGGCTCCTCCGATTATGGCCGTAACACGCCGCGCCTACGGTTTCGACTACCGCGAGAGCGCAATCGGTCCATACTTCACACGAAAGTATCTGGAACTGAAAGCCAAGGCTTTGAGTTAATGGACAATGAATAATGGATAATGCGCTAATTGTCCATTATCCATTGTCAAATTATCAATTAAAAATTTAAAAAATTTTTCTTATGTTAGGAGCAATTATTGGTGACGCTGCGGGCAGCGTTTACGAATTCAGAAATATAAAGACAAAGGACTTCCCAATTTTTGAGAAGGGAAGCGACTATACCGACGACTCTGTTCTTACTATGGCGGTTGCGAAATGGATTCTTGACGATCCTTCTCTTTCGCACGAATCTTGCGTGGAGCATATCGTGGATTTCGGTCACAGGTATCCAGACCCAAAGGGCGCTTACGGTGGAAGGTTTTACGGATGGCTTTTCGGACCATCGCAGAGCAGACAGCCTTACAATTCACTCGGTAACGGCTCGGCAATGAGAGCGTCGGCAACCGGCTGGGCCTGCGACACTTTGGAGGAAACTGAGCGTGTGGCAAAGATTTCCGCTGAGGTCACACATAATCATCCTGAAGGAATCAAGGGTGCTCAGGCTACTGCCGCTGCTATCTTTATGGCAAGGACGGGAAAGTCTAAGTCTGAGATAAAATCTTATATAACAGACAAATACGGCTATGACTTAAACCGCACCTGCGACGAGATCCGTCCCACATACCAGTTCAACGAAACCTGTCAGGGCACCGTTCCTGAGGCGATTGTCGCCTTCCTCGACAGCACCGATTTTGAGGACGCTATCAGAAATGCGGTTTCCTTGGGCGGCGATTCCGACACTCTCACATGCATTACCGGCGGAATCGCTGAGGCTTACTACAAGAGCATACCTGCCAAGATGCGTGCTGATATCCTGAATATGATTCCTGACGAATTTAAGAAAATTCTTGATGGTTTCGCAAAGTTTGGTTACAAATACTAAATCTTACTGTTATGGCAAATTTTACTGAAAAATTCATCGAGGAGCTTGATGGCTTGGAGAATCTGATATCGCAATTCCCTGATTCCATGGGTGGCAGTATCCAGGGATCAGTGCCCTTCGATCCTCGCCCTTCTGACAAGGCTACTTATCTGCCTTTCTTTTGGCAACTTCGCCGCATGATGGGTGAAGAGCCCAATAGTTCCAACTGTTCCCTTTCCTTGGGCTGGGGTGGATTTATGGGTTTCACTTTCGAGGATTTCTTCTACGAGGAGCCTATTACGATTGATATTTTGAAGAAAATTTTCACAAAATTCGGTTTAAATCAAATCCTGGTTTCAGATTGTGGTCAGCATTATTTAAAGATTCTGAATGCAAACATTGAGAGTTTTTCCAATTGGTATATCTTTATGTCGGCAGAGGGAATCTCTGATGACATTTATAAGGGAATGAAATTGGTAATTGACTAACAGCAAGCTATATATATGTCGATTCCCGGTCACGATATTTGCGATAAACTCAAGGAAATCCGCCGCGAGATTGCCAGGCGCAATGGGATAAATCTCATAATCCCTGAATGCACTTACAAGGGCGAATGCGCCGGCACTTGTCCTAAATGCGAGAGCGAGGTCCGCTTTCTGGAATCTGAATTGCAAAAGATTGAGAATCCGGTTATTGACGGAATTGGCGTTTATTTGCTTGAAGGATTTGTTCCTTTATCTGATTATTTACTAAATTCAGATAATCAAAATCTGTTTCTGGACCAGATAAATAAAAAAAATCACGGAGACGATTTTATTGTTGCTGAATTAAATAAATCTCTCGACAGCCTTTTAGAGGAATATCAGACCGTAAAAGATTCTCCTGATGCTTCCGGAAAAAGGAAATGGCAAATTGAGGAAGGCATCAGAAACATAAGGCAAACATTAAAAAATCTACAGAAATGAAAGCTCCGTTTATAGGAATAATGCGTCACCGGCTCACCACCGACGGCAAGGGCGTTACAAGTCTTGTGGCGTTTCATGGTTGTCCGCTCAGGTGCAAGTATTGCCTCAATCCTCAGTCAATCAGCGCGAAAGGAATTTGGAAAACATTCTCTCCCGAGGAGCTTTTGCAGCATGTTGCAATCGACAATCTCTATTTCCTGGCCACAAACGGCGGCATCACATTTGGCGGCGGCGAACCTTTGCTGCGGGCCGATTTCATTGCCGAATTCAAGCGGATCTGTAATCCTCAATGGTCGATAAATCTGGAGACCTCGCTTAATGTGGAGCTTGAGAATTTGGAGAAAGTTTCAGCTTTCGTTGACCAATATATTGTTGATATAAAAGATTGGAATTCTGATATTTACAGAAACTATACCGGTCAAGGCAATAGCAATGTGGTGAGGAATTTAAAATGGATTGCTGACCACAATCTTCAGGAAAGGGTAGTAATAAGGCTTCCGTATATCGAGGGTTTCAACTCGCGCGACGACGTTGAAAAGTCGGCATCAGCACTCTCCGAAATGGGTTTCAAGGAGTTCGACAAATTCGACTACAGCACCACACTCCCAAGCAAAAAAATCCAATTGGACGATACAAAGTGCTAAATCGTTGAAAATGAATTTCTTTTCTGAATGGAATTAGTAAATTTCGGAAATTTAAATTTTGGAAAAAAATGTCATCACAGGTATATTTTACAAATATGCGCGCCAATCCTGCGGCCAATCTGCTTCAGAAGTTGGAGCGGATGGTGAAGCGCGCGGGAATCGAGAAAATCGATTTCAAGGACAAGTTCGTGGCCATAAAGATTCATTTCGGCGAGTTCGGAAACGTGGCCTACGTGCGTCCAAACTATGCCGCCGTTATCGTGAAACTGATAAAGGACCTTGGCGGAAAGCCTTTCCTCACCGACAGCAACACCTTATATAAAGGCAGCCGCGACAATGCCGTCGATCATATCCACACCGCTATGCTCAACGGTTTCAATCCCATTGCGGTGGGCTGCGACGTGATAATTGCCGACGGCCTGCGCGGAAAAGACGAGCGCGAGGTGGACGTTAATGGAAAGTTTAGCCCCAAGCCGAAAATCGGCGCTGCCATCGCTGAGGCTGATATCGTGATAAGTATCAACCACTTCAAGGGTCACGAGATGGCTGGTTTCGGCGGCGCTCTCAAGAATCTTGGAATGGGTTCGGGAAGCGTGGCCGGCAAGCTCGATATGCACTCGTCGGCTCAGCCAAAGGTTGATTTGGAGAAGTGCATCGGCTGCAAGATTTGCGAGAAAAACTGCAATCATGGAGCCGTGAAAGTGTCAGACAAGAAGGCCGCCATTGATTACGAGAAATGCGTTGGCTGCGGTCAGTGCGTGGCAGTCTGCAAAACGGAGGCCGCTATGATGAGCAGTCAGGAATCTGGTCAGATACTCAATTACAAGATCGACGAGTACGCAAAGGCTGTACTTAAAGACAAGCAGAATTTCCATATCTCGTTTATCATGAATGTGAGTCCCGAGTGCGACTGTTGGGGTCACAACGACGCCGCCATCATTCCCGACCTCGGAATTGCATGCAGTTTCGATCCCGTGGCGCTCGACCAAGCCTGCGTGGACCTCGTGAACGCCGCGCCAAAGCTCTCCGGAAATGTCCTTGAGGAGAAGATGAAAGTCTATTCAGCAGAGTGCAAGAAGAATATGATTGTGGAGCGCAATGGCGACAAGTTCCACATACTTCACCCTAACACCTCATGGCAGTCGGGCCTCCGCTACGCCGAGGAAATCGGTTTGGGAACCAGGGAGTATGAGCTTGTGAAATTCTAATAATTAGCCTCTATAAACTTGAGCTCGGCTTCCAGCATTTGGAGTTTATGCATCTGATAGCCAGCCTTTTTGGCTTCCTCTATAGGTCGGCTGTAGATATAATAGATTTCCATCTTGCGGCGGAAGTCGAAATCGAGTTTCATGCTTGGCGAGTATGGCACCATGGCCTTGGTCATCGCAATCATCTTGTCGGCAAAACTGTAGTCGAGATTCTTTACACCGCAGGCTTGGGCGGCGTCTATCACCTCCTTCATCTGAGCGTAGATGAGAGCCTCGGTGTCGAGATTGGCTAAAAGCTTGTTGGTTTGAGTGTTGAGCGCCACGGTCATACCGTTGAAAGGCATGTTCCAGACGGCTTTTTTCCAGCGCGCCTCGTGATATTCCACCTCGTTGGCCTCTATTTGTGCGGCCCTAAAGTCAGCTACAAGATTATCAATTGTCTGCTGATTTTTGCAGCTGAAGTTTCCGAAATTGATGCTTCCGTAACACTGGTGGTTCACAACTCCGGGCTCAGTCTTGGCCGAGCATATAAATGCCAGTCCGGCAGCTATTTGCAAGCCTGGAAACTTCTCCTGGAGGTCGGCTTCGAGGCCTATTCCGTTCTGAATGAGCACCACGAGGGTTTCGCTGTGGAGTAGGGGAGTGAGCACCTTATATAATAGGTGTTCGTTGGTGGATTTTAGTCCCACGAGCACAACGTCGGCCTTGGCCATCTTCTCGGTAGAGTCAAATGCCTTTATCTCAGGCAGATAGAAGTCGCCGTCGCAGGATTTCACCTTGAGACCGTTCTGTTTTACGTATTCGTAGTCGCTGTGGAAAAGAAACTCAACGTCCTGTCCCGAGTAAGCGAGTTTGGCTCCGTAATATGCGCCTATGGCGCCTGAGCCTATTATAGCGTATTTCATTATTAATGAGATATTTAGTCCGTAATGTTCTCGATAATTGCAAAACCGTTGGTGCCGTCCTTTATGGGGATTACGGTGCGCTTGAATCCGAAGGTTTTGCCGTAGGTGTTTTTCATTTTTACCATGAAGGTGGTTCCCAGTTTATTTAGGGTCAGCTGACCCTGAACTTCCGGGGCGCCCTCCTCTGGGGAGATGCTCTGTCGGTCTTTGCCGTAGAAAGTGGTGAAAGCCTCATTGCTCCATATTATCTTAGAGTCAGCTGACACTAAGCAACATGGGAACTGAGCAAGATTGAGCATCAGCCCGAAACTGTCGGTCTGCTGTTTCTGCTTCATGAGCGCCTGGCTCTGGAGGTTTACCACCTCGCCGTATTTCTTTATTTTGCGGTTGTATATGAAATAAATGGTGAGGCACGCGCCCAGTGCGAGCAGAAAACCGCAAAGATATAATGTTCGCAGCATCTGCTCCTGCTGTAGGATTTCGCTTGTGAGGGAGCTTTCGTCGTAGGGGATGGGGGCGATTCCGTATGCGGTGTCACCCACAATTTTTTGCGCCCAAGAGGCCGTAGAGACCACTGTAATGGCTATTGTGATGAGAAATTTTTTCATGATGGAGCTTGTTTTGTAGTGCAAAGATAGTATATTGGAACAAGTAAGCAAAAAAAAGATAAAAAAAGTATGTAAAAAATTTGTTTTGAATGAAATAATGTTTACCTTTGCACTCGGAAAAAAATTCCACAAAACAATTTAATCAATTAAATTACAATGTTAAATAATTACGAAGCCGTTTTCATTATGACTCCCGTTTTGTCTGAGCAGCAGATGAAGGAAGCGGTGGATAAATTCAAGACTGTACTTACCAACGGCGGTGCAGAGATTGTCCACGAAGAGAATTGGGGTCTTAAGAAGCTTGCTTATCCTGTACAGCACAAGAACACAGGATTCTACCAGCTTTTCCAGTTTAAGGGAGATCCAGCCCAGATTGCAAAGTTTGAGACAGAGCTCAAGCGCGACGAGAGAATTCTTCGTTGGCTCACAGTATCTCTCGACAAGTACGCTATGGAGTACGCACAGCGTCGTATTGCCAAGAGAAATGGTCAGGCAGCAGCCGAGGCCGCACAGGTAACTTCAAGTGAAACTTCAGAAAATAAGGAGGCTTAATCATGGCAGTAGAACAAGGCGAAATCAGATATTTGACTCCCCCAACAGTAGAGATCAAGAAGAAAAAGTATTGCCGTTTCAAGAAGAGCGGTATCAAGTATATCGATTACAAGGATCCTGAGTTCCTCAAGAAGTTCTTGAACGAGCAGGGTAAGATTCTTCCAAGAAGAATCACTGGTACTTCATTGAAGTTCCAGCGCAAGCTTTCTGTAGCAATCAAGCGTGCACGTCACCTCGCATTGCTCCCATACGTAACCGATTTGTTGAAGTAATAAAAATCATTCAATCCAATGGAAGTAATATTGAAGCAAGATATCGCTAACCTCGGTTCTAAGGATGATATCGTAGCAGTAAAGCCTGGCTACGCCAACAACTACCTTATTCCCCAGGGTTATGCAACAGTCGCTACCGAGTCTGCAAAGAAGGTATTGGCTGAGAACAAGAAGCAGCAGGCTCACAAAGAGGAGAAGCTCCGCAACGACGCTACCGAGAAGGCAGCCCTCATCGAGCAGAAGGAAATCAAGATTGGTGCCAAGACAAGCACAACTGGCAAGATTTTCGGTTCTGTAAACACTATCCAGATCGCCGAGGCTCTTTCTAAGAAGGGTATCGAGGTTGATAGAAAGCAGATCACTATCAAGGACGAGGCCAACATTAAGGAAGTTGGTAAGTACCAGGCCACCATCAAGCTCTACAAGGACATTAAGGCCAACGTTGAGTTTGAGGTTGTAGCTGAGTAATCCGGCTTACTTTCTGATTTTAATCAGATCTTAATATAAACGGGATTCATTCTTATTAAAGAGTGAGTCCCGTTTTTTTTTGTTTGGAATATTGGAGGGGAATGATTATATTTGCGGAGAGAAAATAGTTTTTTTTATATTTGTAGTATTTAATTCGATAAGATATGAAAATTACAAATGAAATGCTAAATGCATTCAGCAAATATAATCATACCAGGCTTTATGAAAAACTTGCCGATATCAGAGATAATTTTGATGATTATTTCGATGAAGGCGAGGCTTCTCCTATATTGCCTGAGGTTTTTGAGAACACCTTGTCTATTATTAAAGGGTGCGATGACAACAGTCTTGCGTCTTGGACTATAGAACCGTTTTCAAATGGAACTATTATGCTTGTTTCAAAGAACAAAGACAGTGTAATTAACATTGGAGCTAATAAATATTCTTGCTCTATGGAAATAGATGGAATGTCGATAAATAAAAATCCTGTAAAGTTGGAGATTAATGAAGTTATCAATTTGATTTTGAAGTACTACATTTGCAATACATACAAAATAAATGTTGTAAGGATTGCTCCGAAATCAAAGTCACAACCAATTTACGATTTTAATATTAGTTCGAGATATGCCACAATTTAGTGATTCCGATAAAGTAGCAAGGTTGTTGACGAAAAAAGGTCATATTGATGAAAATGGTCTTCCAACTTTGTCGGCATTTGAATTGCGTCGAGATAATATAACCAAATCCCCCATAGCAAATCATTTTGTTATGGGGGATTGTCTGATGGTTAGTTTTTCGCTTTTTGGATTATGCCTTTTATCACCATGTAGATGCCGTATACAACCAAACCCCACATGAGTTTGAATTTTCCGCCTCCACTGGCCATTGTGTATGATAATAGTGTGATGCCGAGTCCTGCTACTATACATATCACACCTTTCACTATTGTGCCTGTGCCTTCCTTGCTCTCTTCCTCTTTCTGAGCATCACTCATTGCGCTTATGGCTGCTGTCATGAGTTCTGGATTGTTGAACACTCTGTCTACCTGCTCCTCGCTGAACTTTTGCTTCAGTAGTGATTCTCTCACTACGTTGGGGTCCATCTTCAGATTCACGAGCATGTATGATGCCTTCGACAGGCATTCTTTGTCGCGCTCTGTGTCAACTGTTGCTTCCTGATTAACGCTCTCGGTGGAGTTTTCTACTTCAGGTGTTACATTTTCAGCAACGTTTTCTACATTTTCTGACTTTGTTTCTTCTGTCATTTTGTTTGTTTTTTTATGTGTAATCTAATTTTGTGCAAATGTAAAAAAAAATGACATTGACAAAATTTATTTCTTTCCGAATTTTGCCAGCAATCCTACCACTATAAGCGCGCAGCCGAGGAAGAGCATGAACTTGCCTTCCCAGTGCATGAAATAGTGAACTGCGAGGAATATCGCGCCTATGAGAATCAGTGCGCCGCCTGGTTTTCTGTTGCTCTTAGTTTCGGCATTGTTGCTGATGCTTGCGGTTTCTGATACTGCCCCATTGCCGTATTTCTCTATCATTGCGTCGAAAACTTTCTTGCCGTCCATCACCGAAAGGCCATATATGCTCTGCAACGAGTTGAGTATAAGAATCTCGTCGGTCAAGTGGTCCTTGAAATACATTTTGCGGGCGTACTGAACGGCCTCGCTGTTCATCTGGTAGTATTCAGGATTAACCTTGTATGACTTTCTTGTTCCGAATTTTGATTTAACGGCGTCGAGGCAGATTTTAGCCTTCACTGCGTCGAGGTACTTTTCTGTTTTCAGAAAATCCATAATCTCTACGTCGGATTTGCTTTCCTCGAAATGCATTTTCCTTATCTGATTGATAACAGCCTCAGCATCAGTAATATCGCTAAAAAGCGAACCGAAAGCGGCCTCGTAATATTCGTTGGCCCTCATAATGCTCATATCGCTGTTGACGGTCATATCGTTGATCACCTCAAGCTTGGGCCTTGCCTTCAAAATGCCATTTAGTGCAACTTGAAAGATTTCTGGGTTCAAATCAGATCCTGTTGGAACTGTGTTTTTGGGTTTTTCAGCCATCGGATTGTTGGGAACACTCCCATTTCCACTTGCAGCGCATTGCTCGTTCACCATATTCATAGCGTCCATAAGCGGCAGATCGTATTTGTCGGCAACAAGTTTCATTATCAGAGGGTTCTGCTTAATGCCGAGCTCTTCAATCATTTCCTTGATGAATTCCTTTATCTTGGATTCATCTTTTTGGCCTTCTGATGCTTCCTTGCTGATGATGCGCAAGTATTGCTCGGTTTCTGCCGAACTTATCTGATATTTCTGTATCAGGAGATTAGCCAGTTCGTCACCTGTTCCAAGTGTTTGCGACTGGAATTGTGCTTCCAAAAGAATTTCCAGTTTAATATTGCCTTTTTCCATAATATTTGTCTTTTATCCTAATCTCATTTTAAAATCCTGATACCCGAACCTCTTTATCAGTTCCGTAGAGTTGTCGGAATTCAGGAGCCAGATATCAGGCAATGGCATTCCGTTGAAGGTGTTGGTTTTCACCATTGTGTAGATTGCCATATCCTCTATAATTATTTTGTCGCCTATGTTGATCTGATGCTGGAAACTGTAATCGCCTATTACGTCGCCGGCCAGACAGGTCATCGACGAGAGTCGGTAAACAAACTTGCCGTTTGCGTTGTCCTCGGCCTCGTGGATAGGAGGGAGGTATGGACCCTCTATCACGTCGGGACAGTGGCAGGCTGCGCTGCAATCCAGTATCAGGATTTCCATTCCGTTCCTCACCTTGTCCATCACCTCGGTTACGAGTACTCCGCTGTTCAGCACCACGCCCTCGCCGGGCTCCAGATACACCTCAAGATTGTATTTTTGACGGATATATCTCACCAAGTCAATCAGTTTCTCCACGGCGTAGTCCTCGTGCGCAATGTAGTGTCCGCCGCCCAGATTCAGCCATTTTATCTGATGCAGGTACTTGCCGAATTTCTGCTCGAAGGCGTGGAAAGTGCTTTCCAAATCGTCGAAACCCTGCTCGCAGAGGGTGTGGAAGTGGAAACCGCTGATATCAGCAGGCAAAACCTCAGGCATCAGGTCGATGGTGATTCCAAGGCGCGATCCAGCCGTGCAGGGGTCGTAGATGGCGTGATTCTTGGGCTGTGTGCTGTGCTCGGGATTAACACGGATTCCGATGCTGGCGTTCTTTATTCTGGGTGAATGTAGATTGTACTGATTCCACGAGTTGAAGATAATGTGGTCGCAGATTTGGTCGAGCTCGGGAATGTCGGAAGGCTTGTAGGCCGGCTCGAATACGTGGTTTTCCTTTCTGAATTCCTCGTGTCCGAGACGCGCCTCGTATATTCCGCTGGCCACGCATCCGTGCAGATAGCTCGATATCAGGGGATAAAGCCTGAATGTGGAGAAGCATTTCTGAGCCAGCAGAATCTTGGCGCCGCTCTGGTCCTGAATGTATTTCAGCCGCTTCAGATTCTTTATCAGCATAGCCTCGTCGATAACGAACGACGGCGTGGGCAGCGATTTCATCACCGCCAGTTTATCTTGAGGAATGGGATACTGTTGCATTCTTTGTTGGTTGTTTATGTCTGTAGAGACGGACCGCGGTCCGTCTTCTTAACGTGATTATAGGAAATTATCAATCATGTTTTGAAAGACGGACCGAGGTCCGTCTCTACGGAACACCAATATGTAAACCAAAAATTATCCTTCTACAAGCACTGGGTTCTCGTCCACTACCCAAGGCAGGCCCCACTTGTTGAGGCGCTCCATGAATGGGTCGGGATCGAAGTTCTCGCAGTTGAGCGCGCCAGTCAGGTTCCATACTCCGGTGGCTACAAGCTCGGTGGCTATCATCGCAGGCACGCCTGTGGTGTAGCTGATGGCCTGTGAACCAACCTCCTTGTAGCTTTCCTGATGGTCGCAGACGTTGTATATATATATGG
Source organism: Bacteroidales bacterium (assembly GCA_045597465.1). Classification (GTDB taxonomy): domain Bacteria; phylum Bacteroidota; class Bacteroidia; order Bacteroidales; family UBA3824; genus UBA3824. Next base: position 60,442 of record JAZLKG010000104.1, read on the forward strand.
TTTTCTCCTTGCCGTCCTTTACACCGCGGAAGATGCAGCCGATATTGGTTTTGCCTACGGTGCGTGGTCCAAGCGATGATGGCTCAGGCATCAGGGACTTGAGGAACTGGATTGGGATAATCTCGCGGCCCTCGTACATTACGGGGCTGGATTGCAACATTCCCACGTTCTCAAGACACTTCATGTGGGTGAGGTAGCTCTGTCCGAATGTCATGAAGAATCTGAAACGCTTTACCTCAGGATAGTTTTTGGCAAGGCTCTCGATTTCCTCGTGATGGAGCAGATACATGTCCTTGGGACCTACCTGGGCAAAGTTGTAGACGTATTTCACCGACATTGGTGGCACCTGGATCCACTTGCCGTTCTCGTAGTAGTCGCCCATGGCTGATACCTCGCGGAGATTGAGCTCGGTGTTGAAGTTAGTGGCGAAAGGATAGCCGTGATCGCCGCCGTTGCAGTCAAGAATGTCGATGTAGTCGATGCGGTCGAAATAGTGTTTCTTGGCGTAGGCCACAAAAACGCTTGTTACGCCTGGGTCGAAACCAGCACCGCAGATGGCTGTTTTGCCTATCTCCTTGTACTTGGAATCGAAAGCCCACTGATCGGCGTATTCGAGCAACGCGGTGAACCCCACCTCCTTGCAACGCTTCTCGTACTTGGCCCTCCATACAGGCTCGCTGGTGTCCTCGGGCTCGTAGGCGGCTGTGTCTATGTAGTTTACCTTACATTCGGCGCAAGCGTCCATTATCACGAGGTTGTGATACGGCATACCGAGATGAAGCACAACGTCCGGCTGAAATTTCTTTATCAACGACACCAACTGATCCTTGCTGTTGGCGTCGATTTTTTCTGTAGAGATTTCGGTACTGGTGGTAGGTTGCCACTTTTCCTTCATGGCGTCGCATTTCGACAGGGTACGGCTGGCAATGCACAAATGGCTGAATACCTCGCTGTTCTGACAAATCTTGGCGATGGCAACGCTAGCCACGCCGCCACAACCTAATACTAATACTTTTTTCTTCAATTTCTTTTTATTAGTCTTTAATGTTATTAATAGGGTTAATTGTTTCTCTCTGCAAATATGTGAATAATAATCCAATATACAAAATTTTCAACATTTATTTTGGTAAATACTTTTTTTCAATTATATTTGCGATATCAATACTGAACAAATTTCAACAACTATAATATTATAAAACTCTAACTATTATGATAGACGAAAGAAAGGCCAGGCGCATCAGCATCTTCGAGGATACGCTAGATTTCATCAGCGAGGAGGAGGATCTCTTCAACAAGGTGGAGTACAGCAAGCGCGAGACAGAGTTTATCCCTGCCGACGAGTATTACGAGCTTGATGCACCCAATCGCGATGGCAAGATAAAGGTTTCCAAAGACCGCACTTTCGAATCCGCAATGCGCTACGCCTTCAGCGACGAATTTGGCGACAAGAAGATTGCCGTGCTCAATTTCGCATCAGCCACCAACCCCGGCGGCGGTGTGGAGGACGGAAGCTCCGCCCAGGAGGAGAGCCTCTGCAGATGCTCCACCCTTTATCCCGTATTGGAGCAGCAGCGCCTGCGAAACGAATTCTACGAGCCCCACCGCAAGGCCCGAAACCCTCTCAACAACGACGACATTATCTACTCGCCAGAGATTGTAATCATAAAGACCGACGAGGAATATCCCGAGCGTATGGAAATGGACGATTGGTGCGTGGTGGACGTTATCACCTGCGCGGCTCCCAACCTCCGCAAGCGTATGAACAAATACAGCAATGGTCGCGAGGTTAAACAGGTTTCTGTTACTCCCGAGGAACTCTACGACCTCCAATACAACCGTGCCCAGCATATCCTGAACGTGGCTGCCGGCAATGGTGTGGAGGTGCTGATACTTGGTGCTTTCGGATGCGGCGCCTTCGAGAACGATCCAGCCGTGGTTTCCCGTGCATGGAAAGACGCCCTCGACGAATACGCCCATCATTTCGACGTGGTGGAATTCGCCATATACACCTCCGCCTACGACCAGAAAAACTACAAGGCCTTCGCCTCCGTTTTCGAGGAAGAGGATTAATCTGATGCTGCCGTAGAGACGCACGGCCGTGCGTCTTTACAGGTGACCGCAATAAAACGACAATTATTAATAATTAAAATCAATAATATTATGAATCAGACACAAACATTTACATTTCAGACATTGCCAACCTCAGTAGCCGAGCTTCAGGCTTTGCCAGAATACAGCCTCGACTCTCCATTCAAGACATGCGCGCTTACTCTCCTGGCCCTCATGCAGTATCAGGCCAATACCAACGAGTGTCTCGCCATGATAGACGCTCTCCGTGGACCTGACCCTATGTCGCCATACGCAAAGCAGTTTCTCCGCGACCGTCTTACAGGCAAGCAGTACAAGGTGTCTTCTTTCTTTGCAGGATCTTCGGTACAGAACAGCTACAAGCCCAATGTACCTTACACAATATCGGTAAGCGACAATCCATATTCGTATCCTGAGGCCAACTGGGCTACTCTCTACGTACAGAGCTCGGGAGCCGATTCGCCACGCCCAATGAAGTTCCGCCTCAAGCCATCCACAGGCCAGTGGTTCCTCAACGATATCCAGTGTCTCTCTGATATCAGGATTCCAGCCGCCGACGATCCTTGGGCATAGGAATTTCAGTCCTGATGCTGCGGATAACATTGCGATTATCTTTTCATTATAAAACGATTACGATAATAGTAGATACTTATGGTTCAGGAAAAAAAACATACCGTTTTGGTGGTGGAGGACAATCCGCTGAACCGCGAAATCCTGTTCGATATCCTTCACGAACAATACACAGTGCTGCTTGCTGAAAACGGGCTTCAGGGCTTGGAAATTCTCAAGGAGCATTGTTCGGAGATTGACGTTGTATTGCTGGATATCCAGATGCCTGTCATGAACGGCTACCAGGTGCTGGAAGCTGTTGGAAACGACCAGTTGCTGAAGGAGATTCCCATAGTGGTGACAACGGGCAGCAAGGACGTGGGCGAGGAGCTGCATTGTCTGCAACTTGGAGCCAAGGATTTCATCAGCAAGCCTTACAATCCGGTGCTTGTAAACCTCCGTGTGGGCAATATTATCCACCTGAGGGAATCCACCATTGCCAATATCCAGAAAACCAAGTTCATACAGAACATGAACCATGAGGTGCGCACTCCCATGAATGCCATCATGGGTTTCTGTCAGCTCTTGGCATCCAACAATGTGAATCTGGACGAGGCCGAACGCAACAAGTATCTCAACTATATAATAAGCAACTCCAAGATGCTGCTCTGGATGATAGACAACATGTTGTGTCTGTCGGAATTCGACAATAATATGATACATATCTACCAGAGCAGTGTCAATCTCAATATGGTGTGCCGCAGTGCGCTTACCACCACCGAGTTCTCGCATCCCGACGGCGTTGAGATGGTATTCACCTCCGACGTGCCTGACGATTTCCAGATTACAACAGATGGCAACAGGGTGCAGATGATTTTGGTGAATTTCCTTACAAATGCCTGCAAAAACACGGCAAAGGGTCAGATTCACCTCCATTGCTCTGTTACCGAGAAGGTTGGACTGGTATGTCTCTCCGTTTCTGATACCGGATCAGGTGTGCCGCCAGAAAAGGCTGAATACATTTTCGAGAGGTTCACCAAGCTAAACGCCTTCAAACAGGGCAATGGCCTGGGCCTCAGCATTACAAGGAATATTGCCAACGCCATCGGCGGTCATGTGTATCTTGACACCAGCTACACCGGCGGAGCCAGGTTCGTGCTTGAGATTCCCTTGGATTTATCCGAATTATAATGAAAAACAACCATCAACTTTTATATCAGGAAATGAATATTTCGGATTGCTATTCGCTCATGAATGGCGACTATGAAAATGCAAGACTGCGTCTGTTGAACGACAGGCTTATTGAGAAATATTTGCGCAAATTCCTCGACGACAAGACTGTGGGCCAGCTTATGGATGCCGCAAAGGCCGGCGACAGGGAGGCTGTGTTTGTGGCCGCGCATACTCTTAAGGGAGTGTCAGCCAACATGGCTTTCACCGAGCTGGAGCAGTATGCATCGGAGCTTACCGAGCAGATGAGGTCGCGGGAAGCCGACCCCGATCCCGAGCTGCTGAACTCCATTGCAAAGTCGTATCAGCTCATTACTGATACCATTGGCCTGTTGGTGCAGGAATAATACAATGTAATTCAGATTATTGCATTATATGTAGGTATCAGGACCAAAAAAATCGCAAATAAATAGCGAAAAAGTTTTTGATTATAGCGAAATCTATAATATATTAGCATCGTGGTTTTGCCAAGAGCAAGGCCATTTCTATAAAAAAAATTTATATTAACCAGAATAAAAAAAACACTTATGGCAGTAGATGCACAGATTCTCGAAAGGGCCAACGAATGGCTTGGCGACAATTTCGACGAGGATACCAAGGCTAAGGTGAAAAACCTTATTGCAAACGATGAGAAGGAATTGGTAGAATGTTTCTACAAGAGTCTCGAATTCGGTACAGGCGGTATGCGCGGCATTATGGGCGTGGGTACCAACAGGATGAACATATACACAGTGGGTATGGCCACACAGGGCCTGGCCAACTATCTCAACAAGACTTTCAAGGGCCAGGAGATAAAGGTTGCCATTGCTCACGACAGCCGCAACAACAGCGGTCTCTTTGCTAAGACATGCGCCGACATTTTCTCTGCCAACGGCATCAAGGCTTATCTCTTCGATTCGCTGAGACCTACTCCCGAGCTTTCTTTCGCAGTGCGCGAGCTTGGCTGCAAGAGCGGTGTCATGATTACCGCGTCGCACAACCCCAAGGAATACAATGGCTACAAGGCTTACTGGAGCGACGGTGGCCAGGTGGTTGCCCCTCACGACGTCAATATCGTGGAAGAGGCTGCCAAGGTGAAGGTTCAGGACGTTAAGTTCCAGGGTAATCCTGAGCTCATCGAGATGCTTGGCGAGAAGTTCGACCAGATTTACCTCGACAAGGTGAAATCCCTCACTCTCAGCCAGGATTCCATCGATGCCCACAAGGATATCAAGATTGTATATACTCCAATCCACGGTACAGGTGTACGCCTCGTACCCGAGATCCTCAAGCAGAAGGGTTTCCAGAATATCATGACTGTTGCCGAGCAGAATATTCCTGACGGCAACTTCCCAACAGTAAAGTCGCCTAACCCAGAGAACGCCGAGGCCCTCACACTGGCCATAAAGCTTGCTAAGGAGAAAGGCGCCGACCTCGTTATGGCTTCCGATCCTGATGCTGACCGCGTAGGCATAGCTGTCCGCAACAACGAGGGCGAGTTTGTGCTCATGAACGGCAATCAGACCGCCGCTATACTCACATACTACCTCCTCACAAAGTGGAAGGAGAACGGCAAGCTCGACGGCAAGCAGTATATCGTGAAGACCATCGTTACAACAGAGCTCCTCAAGGCCATGGCCGAGAAGTTCAACGTTAAATACTACGACGTTCTTACAGGATTCAAGTTCATCGCCGATATCATCCTCAAGAACGAGGGCAAGACCACATTCATCGGTGGCGGCGAGGAAAGCTACGGCTACCTTGCAGGCGAGTTTGTACGCGACAAGGATGCCGTTATAGCATGTTCTCTCATTGCTGAGGCTGCCGCATGGGCTGCCGGCAAGGGCAAGACAATGTATCAGCTCCTCACCGATATCTACCTCCAGTTTGGCTATTACCGCGAGGCTCTCGTGAATGTAGTGAAGGAAGGCAAGAGTGGCGCCGAGGAGATCCAGAAAATGATGGCAGACTTCCGCAACGATCCTCCAGCCATAATCAACGGCAGCAACGTGGTTGTTATAAAGGACTACCAGACCCAGAAGGCCTGCAATCTCGAAAACGGAACCGAGGAGGCCATCACCCTGCCAAAGAGCAACGTGCTCCAGTTCTTCCTCGAGGATGGCACCAAGATTTCAGTACGTCCATCGGGCACAGAGCCAAAGATCAAGTTCTACTTCGGCGTTAAAGAGGCTGTCAAGGATCCTGCATCACTTGCCGCCGCCGAGAAGGCTGCCCTCGCTAAGATTGATGCAATAATCGCTGATATGAAACTCAAGTAGTTTTATTTGAGATTATTTCATTCTATACAAAAAAAAGAGTTCTGGGGATTGTCCTCAGAACTCTTTTCATTTTTATAGTTGCGGTATTTCTTACGTTAGTATGGGGTCACGATAGCCACACGGAACTTCATTGTTCCTGGGAATTCATCCACATAGAAATCGCTGTTGGTAACATTGAATGTGATGGTGTTGGGACCGAAATCGTAGTCGATGGTGCAGGTGAAGAAATCTTCGCCGTCCCTGTTGTGGCGTACTGTAGGCAGCTGGCTCTGATATGTGATATTGGCGTCGTCCCAAAGCAGGTATACAGATACCACGCCATACTTGCAAATGTCCTGGTCAAGTTCATTGAAGTTGTCGAATGTGTAGGAGAAATATCCGTCGCCATTGCTGTTCTTTACAAGCTGCCATTTGCTTTCGTCTACAGTAAATTCGTATCTGAGGAATTCTGAGCATGGGTCTGATGAGCCGTTTCCTGAACCTGCTGGTCCCATTGGGCCTGCTGGACCCATGGGTCCCATTGGACCCTCGTCGCCCTTGCAGCTCTGCATCAGCAGCACTGCAATCATGGATAATGCAAAAAGTAATTTTCTCATAATTTGATAATGTTTTTAAAGAGATTTTTGTTTTCGTTAATTATGTCCTCGCCTCCAAACACGCATATAGCGCCATTTTCCGATAGCTGCCGCATCAGCCTGGCGTAATCCCTGACGTCTTGGGCGGTGGTTGACAATATCTCGTCGCGCTCCCGCTGAATCTTGTCGAAAGTGCGTCCGGTCCTGTATCTGCTTAGTGCCACATTTCCCCTCTGAGAGGTAGGCAGCGGCGAATCTTTCTGCGAGATAGTGCCGATGATATATTTCAGCATTGCGTCGTCGTCCTCGCAGAAGTTCTCCAGATATTCCCATGTGTGGTCGTATATGTCGAGTGTCTGTGTCAGGTTTGGGTCGCGGTAGCTCATCATCATCACAGTGCCGTCGGTAAGGAGGCTGGCCCATGCGCCATACGCGCCTCCGCGTACTCTTACGTTGTTTTGCAGATAGTCGCTGCTAAGTATCTTGGCCACCACGCATCCATGTCCGCTCCACTGGTAATCGGCATCCAGGCTGTCGAGGCCCTTCAGCACATATTGAATCTTGGATGGGCGCACAAGAGCCTCGTTTTTCACCTCGGGTGTGGTGTCCCATTCCTGATACTCCGGTTTCGCGGTGTTCATAGCCGATATCAGCCTCTTGGCCTCCTTCTCATATTCGGCATAGTGGTTGGCCTCGCAGAATGCGAAACAGTACATGTTGTCGGCCCCGAACACCAGCTTGCGGACCATTTCCAGTTTCTGTATCAGCTCGTCGGCCTGGCTGTCGAAATTGTCGTTGAGGTCCTTTATGAATTTCAGATAATCGATGCCGCTCATATACTCGTCCACATACGATGCTGGGTTGAAATATGAGTCGAGCCTGTTTCTGGTAAACTGTATCGCCCTCTGGTTGATTTCTGTATCGGCCTCGCTTGCCAGGCGCGAGATCAGGTCGCGCAGGCGTTCCTTGTCGCTGAATACAGTGTTGTTCACTATCTCTATCATCATGTCGGTAAGCTTGCTAAGGTTCTTTGCAAGGCACTTGCCGTACACTTTTATCTCAACAAAGGGAATGCGTCTGCCTTCCTCTATATGGTTGTAAATATCGTTGGAAATAGAAAATCCACCTGCAAAATTATTCAGATAAGTATCTATCTGTCCAAAATCGTAGTTCTTGGTGTCCATGTACCTCATTACCTCGCATATCAGCGATCCGTATGGCACCATGTCGAATGGCAGGGTTTTCATGTTGAAGAAATAGCTCATGTATACTATTCCATTGGTGAATCCCTGGTGGTATATTACCTTTGTGTTGCCTATCTTCCTGATATCCACGGCATAATCTTCAGCCTCAGGGTTCAGGTCCTCGCGGCTGAGTGTAGGTATGCACTTGAGGGCCTCGGGAGTGTCAGGAGTGTTCTGATACTCGTCGAGCTCAATGTTTTCCTGAATCAGCTGCATTATCTGCTGTTCGGAGAGCGAAGCCTTGTAGCGGTCGAGCTCGGCCTGAGTCCTGGCTTCTATCTCCTGCTCAAGACCGGCCTTCGGCTCCAGGGTTACCGATACGGCGTGACTGTTGCCGAGGAGGCATTCCCTGATGGTGCGCTCCAGCAGTCCGTCCTGTACGGCTTTCTTGAATTCCTCGAAGTTTTTCACCGATTCCAGTATGTCGATAGGGTTGCATCCGAAAATCCATGGCTGTATCATCTCCATGAGCCTGCGCATTCCCTGCTGTGCGTCGTTGCCCTCGCGGAGCAGAAATTCCTTGCGGTTCAGCAGTGCCTCCACAACGTCACGGTTTATGCCGTTGTCGGCGGCTTTTCTCAGTTCGGTATATATCAGGTCCTTGAATTCTGCGGCCTTGTGGCTGTCGCAGTTGAGGCCCATGACTGTGAATACCGACTGCTGGAATGGCTCGGGGTATGCATAAATGTCGCCGCCTATTCTTTTCTCCTGGAATGCCAGCCTTATAGGTGCCGATTCCTGGTTTATAAGAACGTCGGTTATCACGTCCAGAGCCTTCAGTGTCATCTGGTCTTTCACATTGCAGGCCACAATGCTGAGCGACAGATATGAGTCGGTATCAGGGCTTGCCTCCTGGTCGGCGCTGTAGTATTCCGTTGCCGATACAGGCTGGGCAGGAGCCTTTTGCAGTGGTATGCTGTAGTCTGTGTTGTTTCTCTGATACTTGCTAAGGTATCCATTGTCGAGCATCAGGAGCTCCTTGTCCAGGTCGGCATCGCCATACAGGAATATGTATGAGTTTTCGGGATGGTAGTATTTCTGATGGAAACTTATGAAATGTTCCTGAGTGAGGGTTGGGATGGCCGATGGATATCCTCCCGAGCATTTGCCGTAGCAGTTGTCGGGGAATAGCGCCCTCATGGTAATGTTTTCCATCTCGCGCTGAGGGTCCGAGAAACAGCCCTTCATCTCGTTGTACACCACGCCGGTGTACTTGAAGCTGTCGTCCTTGTCCATAGCCACCACTCGCCAGCCTTCCTGTTTCAGGATGCGCTTGTCGGTGTATATCAGGGGATTGAAAACCGCATCCAGGTATACGTCCACCAGATTGAAATAGTCTTTCTCGCTGATGCTTGCCACAGGATACATGGTAAGGTCGTTGCCCGTCATGGCATTCAGGAATGTGTTGAGCGATCCCTTTATCAGCTGGTCGAATGGACTCTTTACGGGATATTTCCTGCTGCCGTTCAGCACCGAATGCTCCAGAATGTGGGGAATGCCCGAATCGTCGTCGGGCTGGGTCTTGAAGGTGATGCAGAAAGTCTTGTTGCTGTCGTTGTTGGCAATCTTGACTATCTGTGCGCCGCTCTTTATATGTTCCAGGAGGTACACCCAGCCATCCACGTCGGCTACGTGCCTCTTTTCTATCAATCTGTAGTTGTCGTTCATGTATTATTGTTTATTTGTTTCCACAAAATTAGACATTATTAATTAATATGCAAACTTAATAATGTAAAAGTTTTGGTTTTTAATCAATAAAATATTTTTTGATATTTGAATATTTTTTTTTCATATTTGCATTGTCTAATAAATTTATTTTGATTATGGAAGCAACAGTAAACGTATCAATGCCGGTTTCTGATTTGTTCAATGCTGTGCTTCAGTTGCCGATAGAGCTAAAGAAGAATCTTATGTCTTTGTTGAGGAAATCCATCGAGGGAAAACCCAAGTCGTGGAATGCGTGGGAATTGGAGGTTGGTGACATATTTCCTCCCACAGGCGAGGTTATTACTGAGCAGCACATTTATGTAAGGGATTCCCTCAAACGTGCTTTCGATGAGTTAAAGGAGGCTAAGAGAACAGGACGCAAATTGCAAAGCGACTTGGATTTTATCCGCGAATTAAAGGAAGAATTAAAAGAAGAGGAGGCTTTGGCTGATGCAAACTAATATCATTTTGGGTGATGAGTTCAAGCGTCAGTTCAAAAGACTAAACAAAAAATACAAATCTCTAACTGATGATTACTTGAATTTTCGTAAAGAGCAAATTGCAAATCCCATGCAGGGTTCGGATCTGGGAGGAGGAGTAAGGAAAATCCGTATGCCCATTTCATCTAAAGGCAAGGGTAACAGTGGTGGAGCAAGGGTTATTACTTTTAATGTACTGGTTCGTCAAGAGCCTGATGATGAATTGAATATAACTCTGCTTACTATCTATGACAAAAACGAAATTTCGAATTTGGCTAATGACTTTATTCAATCACTGATTGATGTTTTGGATAGCTAACCATCAATCAGTGATTATGTTTTATCTCACCCTTCCGCCGAAATCGATTCCGAGCCTTATCTGGAAAACGTGGTAGCTGTATTCGCTGAGTCCGGATTCCAGTCCCATTGATAGATTGAGGTGACCGTAGCGGAATCCCAGAGATGGGTTTAGCATCAGCTGCGCGCCATCGCCGGTAAAGTTTATTCCAACTCTTGCATCCAGATACGGCGACCAGTTATTGTCCATAAACTCGTATCTGTAGTCGCCTAACATTCCGAAATTTACTCTGTCGCCGCCCCATGACAGCATCAGTCCTCCGCCGGCGAAATTCTGAGAGTCTATCTGCTTGCCATATACGGCTGATACCAGAGTGCTGCTGAAATCGCCTCCCATTGTTTTGCCGGCGTCAAAAAACGCGCGGAATCCTTTTGTAGTGTAGTTGTCGTAATGCTCTATTACTGGTTTCTGTGCCGAGGCCCAAACAGAGGCCAGGGCTATCAGTAACGTAAGAATTGTTTTTCTCATTTGTTATAATGGTTTCAAATCAATTTATTTAGTAAATCATTTTCTTGATTTCTTCCAGTCTCTGCTCCAGCAATTCAGGAGTGCGGGCCTCGCAGAGCAGCCTCAGGTATGGCTCGGTGTTGCTCATGCGGATATTGAACCACCAGTCGGCAAACTCCACACGGTAGCCGTCGAAATCGTAGAATGCCACAGGCTTCTCCTTGGCGGTATAGAAATCCTTTACACGTTCCATCGCGCCGCGCTTGTCCTCCAGCTTGAAGTTTATCTCGCCGCTGTTGCAGTATCTTGTAATCTCGTCGATTATGGTGCTGATGCTAACTCCCTGTTTTTTGAACCCGGCCACTATCTGAAGCACAATGTTTGCCGCCAGGATTCCCGAATCGCTGTAGAAGAAATCCTTGAAGTAATAGTGTCCGGCAAACTCGCCGCCGAAAATTCCGTCGATCTCCCTCAGCCTTGGAGCGGCGTTGGCACGGCCCACCTTCCATAGATAGGTCTTGGCGCCGAATCTCTCCAGATATTCGCCCACGGATTTCGATGTTCTTATATCCTCGATTACCAGGCCGTCTATCTTTCCACCTTCACGCTCTGCAAAGTAGTGGCCCATAAGCGCTATTATCAAGTCGGGCTTCACGTGTCGGCCCTTGTCGTCGATGAAAACCACTCGGTCGGCGTCGCCGTCGAATACAAGTCCGCAGTCCAATCCCCTGGCTTTCACCAGGTCCTGCATCTGCTTGGTGTTGTCCTCGATGAGTGGGTTGGGGGAGTGGGCAGGGAAGTTTCCGTCCAAAACGTCGTTTATGTACTCCACGTTTCCGCCCCAGATTTCCTTTATTATCACGTTGGCGGCTCCGTTCGACAGGTCGGCGCCCACGTTCAGGCCGGCGAAATCGGGCACGTATTTCTTCTGGAAAGCCACGTAGTCGGCCATTATGTCCTTCTGTATCAGTTTTCCTTTTCGGGCTGATGCTTTTGTTTCCTCGTTCTCGCACATTTGGAGCAGCTTGTCCAGTCCGGTGTCCAGACCCACGGGCAGGGCGTTCTCACGACTGATTTTCAGGCCGTTGTATTCGGCAGGATTGTGGCTGGCTGTTATCTGCACTCCGCACTTGTAGCCGTAGTTGGCAGTGGCGAAATACACCATGGGCGTGGTGGCCAGGCCAATGTCGTGAGCATCAGCCCCGGCATCAGTAATACCTTTTATAAGGTAATCGTGGATCTCGGGCGACGACAGCCTGCCGTCTCTACCCACCACTATTTCGTTGGTTTCCAGCAGTCTGGGAAGGAAAAATCCGATTTTGTATACATCTTCCTTGTTGAAGTCCTTATTGTAGATGCCTCGTATGTCGTAGGCGTGGAATGCGTTTCTCATAGGCTTGTATTTTTTTGGGGGTGAATAATTACTGCAAATATAATATTTTTATTAAACTATTCGGTATATTTGCAATCTAAAAATAAAATAAATTTAAATTCTATCAATATGAACAGGTTTTTCAAAATTTTGGTATCGGCAATTGTGGCAATACTCTTTTCCGATACTATAAGTGCACAGACTTGGATTGCCAGGGGATATGTTGTCTTTGGAGAGGATATTCCTGTCGGGAATATACAGATATCGACGTCCAAAACCAAAAATTCCGTAAAGACCGATTCTACAGGCTATTTCGAGATAGAGGTGAACGACAAGGACCGGCTTTTGGTAAAACACAATTCTCCTTTTGCGGACCAAAGCTATTCTATCCGCAAGAGCGATACCCTCATATACCTTACTGTGAAATTGCCTGAAAGCCTCTCCAAGGCAGAATCAGCCATCGGTTATGGATATATCAGCGAAAAATACCGCACTGCGGTTGTGAAAACTGTTAAAGCCGACAAGGACTTCTCGCACTATACTGACATTTGGATGATAATCAAGGAAAAATTCTCCAACGTATCCATCAACAATGGATGCGTTGTGGTAAGGGGACCTGGCAGTAATTCCAATAATGTATGCGCCATGTTTGTTGTGGATGGTCTCCAGATAGACAAGATTGATTATCTTCAACCATCACTAATCAAGGAGATATCGCTGCTGAAAGACGCCAGCTCTTCCATTTACGGCTTGGAGGGCGCAAACGGTGTTATCCTGATATCAACTTGGAAATAGTTCATATTCCTGGTAAATAAATAAAAAATCTACAGAAATCATTTCATTCTATGAGAGATTTCTGTAGATTTTTTTATCTCTGATACTTCCTCACTTTTTATATCACAGCTGTGCCGTCCTCGGCGGTTGCCACATAGAAAGCGCAGTCGTGACCGAAAGTCTCGCGGTATCTTGGGGCAATGGCCTGTTTGTACTCTTCCACCTTGTCGGCCTTGATGAGCGAGAGTGTGCAGCCTCCGAAACCGCCGCCCATCATCCTGGAGCCCAATACATAGTCCATGTCCATGGTCTGTTCCACGAGCCAGTCAAGCTCCTTGCAGCTTACGCTGTACATTCTGCTGAGGCCGTCGTGGGATGCATAAAGCAGTTTGCCGAATCCATTCAGGTCGTTGGCATTGAGTGTGTTGCATGCGGCTATTACACGGTTGTTCTCTTCTATCACATATTTGCAGCGGTTGTATACTGTCTCTGATACTTGCTCCTTTACAGTATCGAGCTGCTCTATTGTGGCGTCGCGAAGCGATTCTATCTCGGGATATTTGGCCTTGAGTGCCTCAACGCCTGTTGCGCATTCCTGACGGCGTGTGTTGTATTCGCTTGATGCCAGCGAGTGTTTCACCTTGGTGTCGGTAAGCACAAACACATATCCATCGAGCTTCACGCTGTTATACTCATATTCGAGCGACCTGCAGTCCAGACGCACGCACTGGTCTTTCTTGCCGAAAATGCTGGCAAACTGGTCCATTATTCCGCATTTCACTCCCACATATTCGTGCTCGCTGCGCTGTCCTATCTTGGCCATCTCCATCATGTCGAGGCTAAGGGAATTCATCTCGCTGATTCCGAGACAGAGTCCGCTCTCAAGGGCTGCCGAGCTGCTCATACCGGCGCCGACAGGAACGTCACCGCCAAATACGCAGTTGAATCCGGATATCTTGTGGCCCTTCTCCTGTATTATCTGTGTGATGCCATACAGATATGAGGCCCACTGCTCTTTGGGAGTCTCCTTCTGGTCGAGCGAAAACTCGCAGCTGGATCCGAAATCGTAAGAGAACAGCGAAACCCTGTTGTCGTCGCGCTCTCCCATGGCAAAGTATATTGCGGGCGATACGGCGCATGGAAGCACGTATCCGCAGTTGTAATCAGTGTGTTCGCCTATCAGGTTTATTCTGCCCGGAGCGCGTATGGTAAGCGGCTCTCCTGCATAGAGGTCCTTGTATTTGGCAACAATGTTTTTCACCAATGGCTTGTTCATATATTTTTCAGTTTTCAATAGTTTCTCGTAGATCATGAGCCCCACCCAGGCATCAGTGGCTCCATAAAGCTGCTGGCCAGGCTTCAGGTGGTCCTCCTCCCAGTTGCTGAGCTGCTGACTCTTGGATATGCGGAATCCGAGAACTATGCCGCTCAGTTTCTTGAGGCCGCAAGCCTCTATGCCGAACTTGTTGGTATAGTTCGACAGCTCAATGAATCCCTGAGGCGTGAATTTCTGCCATTTTTGAAGTCCGCGGATATCGTCGTTGATGGCCACACCCATCTTTATTATCTTGGGGTTGGCCAGTATCTCGGCTATAGGCTTTGGGAGGCCTATCTTGCATGTACGGATAAGGTATGCCCTGTTGCCGGACGACAACTGCAGCAAAGCCACGTTGTTCTTGCTTTTGGGCGTAAAACATGGTTTGGTCTCGGTATCGAAACCAAGCAGCGGCTGCCGCTTCAGGTATTCCACACATTCGGCCACCTTGGCAAAAGTGTCTACTACTATTATGTCGCCTTCAAAAGCCCTGAGTGGCAGGGCCATAAGCTCTTCCTTGGTAATGTTTTCTTTGAAACGCACGATCTTAATTATTCTTTAATGCCCAACAGATTCAATATGAAGCTATATTCCATGGCGTCTTCCTTTACAGAGCCAAAACGGCCCGAGTCGCCTGAATGTCCTGCCTTCATGTTTGTGTGTAGGTATAGAGGGTTGTTGTCAGTCTTGTATTCACGTAGCTTGGCCACCCATTTGGCTGGTTCCCAGTATTGCACCTGCGAGTCGTGGAGTCCGGTGGTCACCAGCATGGCGGGATAGTCCCTGGCCTCCACATTGTCGTATGGAGAATACTGAAGCATGTATCTGTAGTATTTCTCGTCGGTGGGATTGCCCCACTCGTCATATTCGCCAGTGGTAAGCGGTATCGAGCTGTCCATCATCGTTGTTATTACGTCCACGAAAGGCACGTCTGCAATGATGCCCTTGTAATACTGTGGATACATGTTGCTGATGGCGCCCATAAGGAGTCCGCCTGCCGATCCTCCCTGCGCGAACAGCTTTTCCGCCGAGGTGTAGTTCTCTGATATCAGGTAGGCGCTTACGTCGGCAAAATCGTTGAATGTGTTCATCTTGTTCAGCATTTTGCCGTCCTCATACCACTGATATCCCATCTCGCTGCCGCCGCGGACATGCGCGAAGGCGAATATGAAGCCGCGGTCTATCAGGCTGAATATATTGGGGGAGAAACAGTCGTCTTCGCTGTATCCGTAGCTTCCGTATGCATATTGGAGCATGGGATTGTTGCCCTTCAGGTTGATATCCTTGCGGTAGAGCAGGGTAGTGGGGATGCTCTTGCCGTCGCGGGATTTTACCATCAGGCGCTTTACCTCGTAGAGGCTCTTGTCGTAGTTGGGTATGGAGTCCTCTTTTACAAGCACTTTCTCGCGCTTGTCCATGTAGTAGTTGATTACCGAGTATGGGGTATTGGGGCTGGAGTATCCGAATCTGAAATATTCGCAGTCTTTCTCGGGATTATAGAGTGTGGTGGCCTTGTAGGCCTCCTGGTCGAAATCTATAAGGTGGCGTTCCTTGGTGTCGAGATTCATCACCTCGAAACATGTGAGGCCGTTCCTCATCTCCTCCATTACCAGATAATGGTCAAACACCTCGAAATCCTGTATCAGCACATTGTCGTTGTGCGGCACCAGGACCTTCCAGTTGTGGTCATAACTTGTGGAATCACATGTCATTATGCAGAAGTTTCTGGCGTTTTCGTTGGTGCGGATATAGAATGTGTTGTTGCAGTGGTCTATGTAGTATTCCAGCCCCTTTTCCCTTTTGCGGAACAATATGGGGTCGCGGTATGGAGATTCGGCGTCTATAAGCCTTACCTCGGTGGTTACGGAATTGTTGTGGCTGATGAATATCCAGTTGTTGTCCTTCGACTTCTCTACCGACAGCTCAAAGGTGGGATCGTCCTCATAGAAAATCTCCTTGTCCTGGCTTGCGTCCATGCCTACCACATGGCGGAACACCTTTGATTCCCTCAATGTATTGGTCTCCTTGCTTACATAGAATGTTGTGCGCGAGTCGTTGGCGAAAACGGCCTCCCCGGTGGTGTTGGGGATCGATTCGTTGCTGAACCTCTTGTCGTCCATGTTGTAGAAGCGCAGCTCGTAGCGGCGGCGCGACACGGTGTCTATTCCATAGGCAAGATACTTGTTGTTGGGGCTTACACACAGGCCGTCAACGTCGCAGTAGGTGTAATTCTCAGCCAGGTCGTTCACGTTCAGTATTATCTGCTCGGCGGAATCCAGGCTCTCGTGTTTGCGGCAGTATATCTCGTAGTCCTGGTCTTTCTCATACCGGTGGTAATACCAATATCCATTCTCGTAGTATGGCACAGAGTTGAAATCGTCGCATATACGGCCTTTTATCTCCTTCTGTATCTTGCTGTTGAGTTTCTGTGTGGGTATGGTGAGTGATTGTTTCAGGAATTCGTTTTCTTCCTTCAGATACGCCATTACCTTGGGGTCCTTACGGTTGTTCATCCAATAGTAGTTGTCAATTCTCACATTGCCAAACTCGTTGAACTCCTTGGGTTGCTTTTCTGCCTTTGGGGCCATGGGTCCCTGATTGCAAGCGCTTGCCATTGCCATTATAGTTATTAAAGCGATTTTCTTAACGTTTCGTTTCATTACTTCAAATGATTTCTGATATTCAATATAATATTGACTATCATTTATTTGAATTAGATTGTCAAAACCTGTGGTTTCGACTTGCAAAAGTAATCAAATTTTTGCAAATAATTGTCAGAAAGAAGTCAAATTTTTATATTTCCTTTATCAATTCCCCTTCCAATGTGTACAACTGTATCTTTCCATTCTCGTAGATGGCATATCCCTTCTGGCTGCCGCCCTTTGGGAAAGTTATCGATCCCGGATTGCAGATTATCCTGTTTTGGCTGTCGCGGTACAGTACGGGCACATGCGTGTGTCCATACAGCAGTATGTCCCATCCCTTTGCTGGCGGAGTCTTAGATCCTGCCACCAGTGGCGTTCCGTCGTCCTTGGCCGGTGATATCACATGGCCATGGGTGCAGAGTATCCTGATATTTCCGTCCAAAATCAATATCCTGTCCTGCAATACCGGGAAATCAAGCACCATCTCGCATACGTCGGCGTCACAGTTGCCGCGGCATACTGCAATCCTGTCCGACAGAGGGTTCAGCATTGCTGATACCGCCGGATTGTCGTAGCCCTCTGGTATAGGATTCCTGGCTCCGTGATACAGAATGTCGCCAAGGCATATTATCATGTCGCATTTGTGATTCCTGCACTGCTCCAGGGCCTTGGCGCAAGTGGTGGCCGATCCGTGTATGTCCGAAAATATGAAGTATCTCATTATGTGTTTTTTGTCTAAAGCTTCTCGTTTACAGTTGGTTTCAGTTCTTCGTCTATCACTACCTCTATGGTGCGTATTCCGCCTGTCTGGCCCTTGTTCCAGTGCTGGGCGTAGTCGAATACTATGGTAGCCTTGCCATGGCCTGTGGCCTCGAAAACGAAAGTGTGCTTGCCGGGCTGACCCATTATCACGCTGCCGTCCTCGCGCTGAGGCACGCTGTAGTTGTCGCTTACCAGTTTTACGTTTTTGTCTCCCTTGGTTATGGTGCTCTTCCATGTATAGCCTGTTGTGGCGTTGCCTACAAGTTCGGCCCTAATGGTTTTGCCCTCCACAGAGAAACTAAGTGGATTTTCGCCTTTTACTGTAGTGGCCAGTGGCTGTTGCGAGTTGCACGAGCTTATCATTGCCATAATTGCTGTAATTACTAAATATAGAATTTTTCTCATTGTTAGTGTATTTGTATTTATTTATTATTTAAGCAGTTTCTCCACCATGTCGGCCAAATCCTTGCCTCTCAGGTTTTTGGCTACTATCTTGCCGCTCTGGTCTATGAGCAGTGTGGCGGGTATTCCCTGAATGCCGTAAGCCTTGGCACCGGCCGACTGCCAGCCCCTGAGGTCGCTTACATGTATCCAGTTCATTCGGAATCTCTCGATGGCGGCCTGCCATTGCAGCTGGTTTTCGTCGAGCGATACTCCGTATATCTCAAGTCCCTTGTCGTGGTAGGCGTCGTAGACCTTCTTCACGTTGGGCAGTTCGGCCAGACATGGACGGCACCACGATGCCCAGAAATCCACAAGGGTTAGCTTGTTGCCTCTTACCACTTCCGAGAGCCTGTGCATGCTGCCCTTGTTGTCCACCAGGGCTATCTCCTTGTATTGCTTGCCCACAGCTGTCTCGTTGAGTATTTCCTGATGCTCCTTTATGGCCTTGTAATACGGGTCGTTGGGCATTTTCTTCTCCATGGCCGAGAGTATCAGCTCCATCTGGCTGTCGGTGAATGAATTATGGTATTCGCTAAGCATCAGCCCGCATATAGGCAGCGGCATGTTGTCGATAATGTGTCTTACATATACCGACATGAATACATTGCTGAGCGAGTCGGTTTTCTGCCTGGCGTTGAACCTTGTCACGATATCGAGGGTGGTGTCGCTTACGGCATTGTAGATTGCCTTGTTTTTCTCCATGAAACTGCGCTCCTCGGCCATCAGTTTCTGCCAGGCCTCGTTGTTGGGCTCGCCGTATATCCGTGCATTTCCGGCTGCGTTGTCGGGCATGTCGATGCTGATGCGCGCTCCTCCTGTCACGAACACTGGCTGTGCCGACGAGGTGAGCATCTGGTTTTGGCTTCCGAACACAGAAACCACATCCAAACGGTCGGTGTTGCCCTCGAGGGTAAACCTGTGGTCCATTATCACTGCGCTGGCCACTGGCACCATCTGGCGCTGATTCTGCTTTACCAGGAACACCGTGTCGCCGTCGTTGCCCGACTGCCAGGTGCCTTGTATGGTGAATTTGGTCTGTGTTACCTGGGCGGCTGACATGGCTGCGGCAAGTATCAGCACCGATATGGATAATAATAATTTCCTCATAATATAAATGCTTGTTTAGTTTAGGGTAATTGTCTCAGTATGATAGTTGTAGGTCTTGGTTCCGTGAGGGTTTTCGTCGTACTGGAGGTGGTTGGCGAACACCATGGCATGGTCTGTGATCTGCAAAAGCTTCTCGGCGTAAAACCGGGCCTTCTCTATCCAGCGGCATGCGGATGGCTGCCATGCAAAGAGCCTGTCGCCAATATGGCACCAGAGCCTGCCGTCCAGGTCGTTGGCCAGTATCGGATAGTCGTAGCTGTAATAGTCCTGAAGCTCCAGAGTATGTGCCTCCTCGTATTCGGTATTGCCGGCTCTGTAGTTCGGGATCCTCAATACCGACCTCACATATATAATATAGAGGTCGTCGCCATGCTCGTGGGTTCCTATCACGGTATCCTCAGGCAGCTTTAGTTTCGATATGTCTGTCATCGGGCTTGTTTTCTAATTAATCATCGGTTCTATGCAAGCGGTCTCGGCAGCCTGGGCGCCTGTAATGGCACCGTATATCAGCCAGCCCATGTATGCGAGCAGTATGGCTGTAAGCACGGCGCCCTCCCATCTCTCAACCTTGTATTTAGTGTAGGTGAACAGCCAGAGTATCAGCACCGAACCAAGCATCATGCTCAGGTCCACGATGGTGATATCCTTGGGCTCCATTGGGCAGATGATGCCGGTAAGTCCCAGAATCATGAGAATGTTGAACACATTGGAGCCTATCACGTTGCCTATGGCGAGGGCGCTCTTGCCCTTGCGCGCTGCCACCACTGAGGTTACGAGTTCGGGGAGCGAGGTGCCTCCGGCAACAATGGTAAGTCCAATCACGGCCTTGCTGACTCCAAGGCTCTCGGCTATGGACGACGCATTGTCCACGAAAAGGTTGCTGCCATATATCAGGCCCGCAATACCGAGCACAACGTATGTTATGGCCTGCCACCAGGGAAGGTCCTTTATCTCGTTTTCGTCGTCGTCTTGGGCTGATGCCTCAGGGTTTGCCTTGGCCTGGCGCAGGGTGTACACCATGAAGAATATGAATCCGGCAAAGAGCACGGCTGCCTCCCAGCGGGATATGTCCTTGTTGGTCTCGAATGCCACAAACACGAACAGCAGCACCGAGCTGCCTACTGTGAATGGTATGTCTTTCTTTACTGTGCTTTTTGATATCACCATTGGGCATACAAGGGCTGTTACTCCCACAATCAAAAGAGTGTTGAAAATATTGCTGCCCAATACGTTGCCCACTGCAAGGTCGGGAGTTCCTTTAAGTGCCGACATGAGGCTCACCACCAGTTCGGGTGCCGAGGTGCCCATTGCCACAACTGTAAGGCCCACAACCATCTCGGATATGCTCATCTTCTTGGCTATGGACGAAGCTCCGTCTGTCATCTTGTCGGCGCCTATTAGCACCAACGCTATTCCTACTATTACAAGTACAATGTTGAGTATCATATTTTGCTTTGCTTTAATTATGGCCTCAAAATTAGAAATTTTTTTTCATTTTGATATCATAATATTTGTAAAATTTCGAAAAATGAGAATGTTGACCAGTTGTAGGTGTTATTGTTCCTTTGGAATGAAATATCATGAATTTTGTAGATTATATTTTCGCATTTCTAAATGATTTCACTAAATTTGGAAGACTTAACAAGCTAATTGTTAATAAATTTTAATTACCAAACTAAATTATTTGTTCACTATGAAGAAATTAGTTATGTTGGCGATAGTATTCGCCTCGTTTGCATTTGCCGCACAGGCTCAGAATTTTGGCAATGGCAATTTCCAGCCTCCAACACCAGAGCAGCGCACAGAGCGCTTAGCCGAGCAGCTTGGTCTCAGCGACGATCAGAAGGCCAAGGTTCTGGAGCTCAACAAGGAGTACGACATGCCAATGATGGGCGGATTTGGCGGTCACCACGGCAATGGTTTTGGCCAGCGTCCCCAGTTTGATGGACAGCCAGGCGACCAGCAGCCCCATCAGAGACCAGAGCTCACCGAGGAGCAGAAGGCTCAGTTTGAGCAGATGAGAAAGAAGCATGAGGAGTATGACGCCAAGTTGAAGGAGCTGCTCACCGACGAGCAGAAGGCCAAGTATGAAGAGATGCACAGGCATGGTGGGCACGGTCATGGCAACGGTCATGGTCACGGCAACGCCAATGGCCACAACAAGGACAAAGGCAACAAAGACAACAAGGGTAACAAGAACAAGTAATCCAATTAGTTAAAGGATTCTATCTCACATTTTGGTCCAGATGCGGATTTGCTTCCGTATCTGGATTTTTTTATATCAGTTTGGTCACAATTGCCTTGCCGTCCTTCACATGGAATTCCACATGGAGGTTGCTGAATTCGAAAGCGTAGCTCTCTTCACCGTCTTTCTTGTAGGCAGGCCGCGGGTCCTGATACAGAATCTCCTCCAATGCCCTTATTTTCCGGTCCTCAACATTAGAAATATCACATTTCCAGATTACTGCATCAAGTTTTTGGGGTGGAGTAAACAGCTCTGAGCTTGCGTCAGATATGCTGTCGGTGTATGGTATGTATGGCTTAATGTCATATATTGGAGTGCCATCCATCATGTCGGCACCGTAAACTTCTATCACAGGTCCCAATTTCGGGTCCTGATACACACATTTCAGCTTTACGGCAGACAATCCCAATCCATTGGGTCTCAGGGGCGATCTTGTGGCAAACACTCCCATTTTCCTGTTTCCTCCCAGCCGGGGTGGCCTTACCAGGGGCTGCCACTGTTTTCCCGCAAATCCGCTGAATTCCCAGATTATCCAGATATGGGAGCTTTCCTCCAGCCCGCGCAGGCAGTCGGGGTTGCGGTATTCGGGCTCAAATACTATGCGTGCGACAACGTCGGGCGCCAGCAGAGGCTGACGGGGAATTCCGAATTTTTGCGGAAACTCGCTGATTATGTGTGCTATAGGTGATATTGTAAGGCTCATGATGCTGCAAATTTATAAAATTTTTAAATATTCTTATCAAATTCCTTTTTTAATTAGTAAAAAAATATTATTTTTATTTCCGCAAAAATACAATAAAATTCTTAACCAAATGGACGAGATAACACAATCTATAGTTATTGATTTTCAGTATTTTGAATACCTGAATCTTGCCATGGTGCAAAGCGGCATTCCAATGGCAAAATCAATAATTATCAAAAATAATACTGACAGCGATTTCGAAAATCTCTTTCTTGAGATAAAACCTGACCTTGCTTTTGTAACCCCATTCAACAAGCAGATAGCCAAGCTTTCAGCCGGAGAGACTCTCGACATGCCGGTTGTCCTTGAGCCTGTGCAGCAGTTTGTGCTTCAGGTATCAGACTCCATGGATTCCAATCTAAATGCCAGCCTTGTCTGTGATGGCAAGATAGTGGCCCAGGGCAAATATCCCGTTACAGTTTTGCCAAGCGACTATAGATTCAACAACCGCTACTTCCCCGAGCTCACAGCTTCATTTGTAATGCCTAACCTCTTGCAGGTAAAGACTATAGTAAGCCGTGCCGCAAAGATACTTCAAGAGTTTACAGGAGATTCCACCATCGACGGCTACGAGTCCAGGAATATCAACCGTGTGCGTCAGATGGCGGGTGCCATATATGCAGCGCTTCAGGAGCAGAACATTTCGTATCAGCTTCCTCCTGCCGACAGCGAGAAGGTAGGTCAGCGCATCAGGCTCGCCGACGAGGTACTTAATACCAAGACCGCAACCTGTGTCGACATGGCCTTGCTCTACGCCTCATGTCTGGAGTGCGCGCGTCTTTATCCTATCACGATACACACTGCCGGGCATTGTTTCGTGGGTCTGCATCTGATGCCTGAGACTTTCGCCGATTCTGTAAGCGACGATATCACAATACTTACCAAGCGCCTTGCCAACGGCACCAAGACAATAGAGGTGATAGAGGCCACGGCACTGAACGGCGGCAACATGGTATCGTTTGAGGATGCCTGCACAGCCGGAGCCGCCAATCTTGTTGCAATCGAGGAATTCAACTGCCTGGTTGACATAATGCGTTGCAGATACGTGGGTATCAAGCCTTTGCCACGTCTTGTGTCGGCTGCCGACGGCACTTTCACCATTGAGCAGAGCGCCGAGCTATTGACTGACCGTCATGAGAAGCCAGAGGAGATTTCCATCTACGATATCCCATCCATCACCGCCAACAACCAGCCTGTTACCAAGCAGACAATCTGGGAGCGCAAGCTTCTTGACCTGAGCCTCCGCAACTCGCTGCTCAACATGCGTTTCGGCAAGAAAAACCTTATGCTTATATCGTCCAGCATTGGCAAGATAGAGGATATCCTATCGGGAGGAGAGGAGTTCAAGGTGATGCCACGCCCCGCAGAGTTCAAGAGCGACAACGATGATTTCGACGACGTGAATGTGTCCCTGAAGCCCGGATCTCAGAGCGAGACACTTATTATAAATGAGATAGACAACAAGCGCCTCCATTCTCTCTATTCCGAGAGCGAGAACGAGGCCGCCCTCAAGCAGCTATACCGCGACAGCAAGCAGAGCCTTGAGGAAAACGGAGCCAACACCCTGTATCTCGCCATCGGACTTTTGCGCTGGTACGAGACCGACAAGGCTGAGACTCCGAGGTATGCGCCAATACTGCTTCTGCCTATCGAGATTGTAAGGCGCAGCATAGCCAGCGGTTACATTATCCGTGGCCGCGACGAGGACGTGATAGCGAATATAACCCTGGCCGAGATGCTCCGCCAGAATTTCGGAGTCTCGCTGGGCCTTCCCGACCCATTGCCTACCGACGACAGCGGTGTCGACGTGCCCATGATACTTGCCATTGTGCGCAAGGCCATCATGAACATGAGCCGTTGGGACGTGGAGGAGAAGGTCGTGATCGGCAACTTCAGCTTCAATAAGTTTGTAATGTGGAACGATATCCACTCCCACGCCGACCTCCTGGCCAAAAACAAGATGGTGGACTCGCTGATAAACGGCAAACTCACATATTCACAGGAATCAACAGCCAAGACCGCCGAGCAGATGGACCGCGAGTATACACCGGCCCAGATGCTGCTTCCAGTAAGTTGCGATTCGTCGCAGCTGGAGGCTGTGGAGGCTGCCGCAAGTGGCAACAGTTTCATCATGTTTGGCCCTCCAGGCACCGGCAAGTCTCAGACCATCACCAATATAATAGCCAACGCGCTCTACCGCGGCAAGAGAGTCCTTTTTGTGGCTCAGAAATCGGCCGCGCTCGACGTTGTGCGCACCCGTCTCGACAAGCTTGGACTTGGGCCATTCTGCCTCGACGTGTTCAGCAACAAGGCCAACAAGAGCGACGTTCTATCTCAGCTCAACGATTGCGTGGAGGTTACCCGTTACAAGGAGCCTGCTGATTTTGCCGCTGATGCCCAGCGCCTGATGGAGCTCCGCAACGAGCTCAACGGCATGATGGACAGCACCCACAGGCCTTTGCCTTGCGGTTTGTCGCTTTTCGACGCCATCAACCAGTATGTCGCCATTGGCGACAAGGTGGAGGGCGAGGTGGCTTTCCCCTTTGGACTTGCAGGCACTGCCAGCAAGGAGATGGTTTCGCTGTGGCACGACATTGTAAACGAGGCATCAGTAATAGCCAAGACATGCGGAAATCCCGCCGACAATCCTTTGAAGGTTCTCAACTTCACCGAATTCGACCAGAATCTGAGATCCAACCTTGAGCAGGCAATACGCAAGCAGATGGACGACCTCTCCAAGCTCGATGCAGCAGTGGACAGCTGCAACGAGTTCCTGAAAATCAGCGATATAAACTCTTCAGAAAGGTTGCAGCAGTTTATGAAGATGGTGGTGTGCATATCAGAGATAAAACAGATGAACCCTGCCGCCGCCAGCTTTACCGACAATGATGGCAAGGCCAGCCTATATTTCACGTGCCTGCAGCACGGAAAGATGGCCGCCGAGAAAAAGGCAAAGATCCTGAAATCTTACAAGCCCGAGGTTTTTGGACGCGACTGGACCGAGGACAGCAAGACATGGACCGAGGCTGCCGACAAGTTCTTCATATCGCGTTTCTTCACCAGAAACCGTGTGGAGAAAAACCTGAAGCAATACCTGAAGGGAGGCGAGGTGCATGCCGAATCCGACCTGAAAATGCTTACGGAATACAGCCAGGAGATGCAGCTGGCCAATACATATAAGGTGGTGAACGACATTATGGCCGATATGCCTGCCGAAACTGTTGACGACTGGACTGCCAGGGAGAATTTCCTGCGAGTAATCATTGATATCGACGACATGCTCCGCAAGCTGGCCAACGATCCCATGGCATACAGCGAGACCAAGAAGGCATTCTCGGCTCTCTTTGCCGGTGGATTCAAGTCCTACCAGGATTTCTACGCCTCCCGTTTCGTACAGGCGGCACAAATCTACATGGCCCAGGATGCTGATGCCGACGCATTATATAATATCGCCGGTCTCGACAAGGAGGCGTTATCAGAGAGCGGAAACACACTGGCTCAAAGACGTATCGCACTGCTCAAGACCATACTCGACAACCTGGACGGTCTCAAGGACTGGTACCTCTATCTGAATGTGCGCCGCAAGGCCGACCAGAATTCCATGACCTTTGCCATGGAGTATTTCGACAAGACTGATGCCGATCCCGACCTGTGGAACGTCATTTTCAAGAAGAGCCTCTACAAGGCTGTCTGCGACCATGTATTCGCCATCGACGATAATACAAAACTCTTCAAGGGCGAGATTTTCGACGACAAGGTAAAGCGTTACCGCGAGCTCAACGACAAGTACATGGAGCTTGCCAAGGCCGAGCTCTACGCCATCATGGCCAGCAGGGCTCCTAACTTCAGCACCGAGGCTTCCAAAAATTCAGAGCCCGGCATTCTCATGAAGAATATCCGCAGCAACGGACGAGGCACCTCTATCCGAAAGATTTTCGACAGCATACCCAACCTGCTGCCCAGACTCTGCCCCTGCATGCTCATGTCGCCAATGTCGGTGGCCCAGTATCTTACACTTACCGACAAGCCTCAGTTCGATATCACCATCTTCGACGAGGCCTCGCAGATGCCTACTTCCGATGCTGTGGGCTCCATTGCACGCAGCGAGAATGTTGTTATTACAGGCGACCCCAAGCAGATGCCTCCTACAAGTTTCTTCTCGTCGCAGCAGACAGATGAGGACAATCTGGAGGTGGAAGACCTGGAATCGATACTCGACGACGCTCTGGCCCTCAACTTCAGCAACAAGAACCTGCTCTTCCATTACCGAAGCAAGCACGAGAGCCTTATAACATTCAGCAACCACGAGTATTATGACAACTCCCTGCTTACATTCCCAAGTCCCGACAACCGTATCAGCAAGGTTACATTCGAGAAGGTGGACGGATACTACGACAAGGGCAAGACACGCCGCAATCCAGCCGAGGCCAAGGCCGTGGTGGAGGAGATAGAAAGGCGTCTCAGCGACCCCGAACTTGCCAAGCGTAGCATCGGAGTGGTTACATTCAGCATCGTGCAGCAGCAGCTCATCGACGACATGATTACCGACCTCTTTACACGCAAGCCTGAGCTTGAGGCTATTGCCATGAACGGCGAGGAACCGCTCTTCTGCAAGAACCTTGAGAATGTACAGGGCGACGAGCGCGACGTGATACTCTTCTCTGTGGGATATGGTCCCGACGAGAACGGAAAGGTGAGCATGAATTTCGGCCCCCTGAATCAGAAGGGTGGCGAGCGTCGCCTGAATGTGGCTGTCTCCCGTGCAAGATACGAGATGAAGATTTTCAGCACCCTTACCGCCGACATGATAGATACGAACCGCACCTCGGCAGTGGGAGTGGAGGGCCTCAAGAAGTTCCTCTCATTCGCACAGCACGGAGCATCAGCCATAAGGGGTGGCGACAACGGCAGCTCCAACGAGATTGCCAAGGACCTGGCCAGGGAGCTGAAGGCCATGGGCTACGATGCCGACGTTCAGGTAGGCTGCTCTGGTTTCAAGATAGACGTGGCTGTATGCGATCCCAACGACAAGAACCGCTATGTGCTCGCCATACTTACCGACAGCAACGACCCTGCGCGCATAAAGACCGCACGTGACCGCGAGATATGCCAGCCCTCGGTTCTCAAGATGCTTGGATGGAAGATAATGAAGGTTTGGAGCATCGACTGGCTCAACAACAAGGATGCTGTGCTTGAGAAGGTGGCATCAGCAATAGAGAATGCCAAGAATCCTCAGCAGCCCGAGCCTGAAAAGAAGAAGATAGAGATAAAGATGGAGGAGGTGGCTCCCGAGGCCAAGAGCGCTGGATTGTTCAGCAACCCCAACGCCATACAGAAACTGGTCTACAAGCCTGCTGAGGTGACCCAGTATGGCAGCGGCGCCGGCGAATTCACAAATCCACAAAACGCTGCAAAAATCAAGAGCCAGATAGAGCAGGTGATAGAGGCTGAGGCGCCTATATTGGCCGATTACCTGCAAAAGCGCGTGCTCCAGGCTTGGGGAATCAGCCGTGTGTCCAATGCAGTTGCTGTGGCTTACGACGCCATAATAGGAAAAGCCAACGCACTCACCACCAATGACAACAACATGCTGGTTTTCTGGAAGATGGACCAGATACCAGCCAACTACAAGGCGTTCCGCACCGATGATACCCGCGAATATAGCGAGATTCCTCCTGTGGAGTATCAGAACGCCATAAAATATGTGCTTCAGACCGAGATGGCCCTGCCTTTCGAGGATTTGAAGAAGAGCACCTCGAAGAATTTAGGTTTCGCACGCATGGGCGACAAGGTGCTTAAAAACATAGAAGCTGCAATGCTGATGCTCGTAAACACCAACCAGATAACTGAAAAAGACGGCAAAGTGGTTTTGGTGGAGCAAAACTAACTTTGTAATATGCCTATTATCAGTTCGTTAAGTTTTTTTTGTAAAATAATTGAAATTTTAATAGGCATATATTTTTTATTGTACTAAACAAAAGGTAATTTTACAAACTGAAACCATTGATGGTATGATACACGACTTTGAGAATTTTACTCCAAAGGAAGTGCTCGACAAGTATTTGATAAACAATAAGATGCGTCGTACACCCGAGCGTTTCATGATATTGGAGGAAATTTACAAGATAGACGGGCATTTCGATATCGAGTGGCTCTACAAGCATATTACGGGTCTTGGGCTTAATGTGAGCAAGGCCACGATATACAATACAATGGAGGTGCTCACAGCCTGCGGACTGGTGTTGAGACACGATTTCGACACTGCCAGGGCCAGCTATGAGCGCAATCTCGGCAACGGACACAATCATGTGGTCTGCATCAATTGCGGCAAGGTGGCCGAGTTTGATGATATCGAGATTCCAGAAATAGAGGACAATGCTGCTGCTGTCACCAATTTCGAGATTTTCTCGCACAGGGTATATCTCTACGGACTTTGTCCCAAGTGTGCCGCGCGCAGGATTGCTAACTGATTGGATAACAAAAACAATTATTTTTAAAACATAAAATGAAAATAGACGTATTATTAGGCCTTCAGTGGGGTGACGAAGGCAAAGGCAAAATCGTTGACGTGCTTGCCCCAAAGTATGACATTGTCACAAGATTTCAGGGTGGTCCAAACGCTGGCCACACGCTGGAGTTTTCTGGCAAGAAATTCGTTCTCCACACCATCCCTTCAGGTATTTTTACCGACGGTGCCATCAATATAATCGGCAACGGCGTGGTTTTGGATCCCAAGATCTTCAAGGAGGAGATCGACGTTATAGCCGCCCAGAATCCTGAGCTCAAGAACTGCCTCAAGATTGCCAAGCGTGCCAACCTCATCCTCCCTACACACCGCATCCTGGATGCCGCCAACGAGGCTGCCAAGGGCAAGTCGAAGATTGGATCTACCCTCAAGGGCATAGGACCTACATACACCGACAAGATAAGCCGCAATGGCCTCCGCGTGGGAGATATCCTCCTGCCAAACTTCGAGGAGAAATTCAAGGCCCTTACACAGCGCCACCTCCGCGAGATCTACAATCTCGGATATACTGAGTTCAATCTCGATGAATTCACCAATGGCTGGTTCGAGGGCATCGAGTGCCTCAAGCAGTTCGAGTTTATCGACAGCGAAATGTACGTAAACGAGAAGCTTCAGGAAAACAAGACCATTCTCGCCGAGGGCGCACAGGGCACAATGCTCGATATCGATTTCGGTACTTATCCATTCGTAACTTCCAGCAACACCATCTGCGCAGGTGCCTGCACTGGTATGGGTGTGGCTCCACAGAAGATTGGCGAGGTTTTCGGTATTTTCAAGGCATACTGCACACGTGTAGGAGCTGGTCCTTACCCAACCGAGCTCTTCGACGAGACAGGTGAGAAGCTCTGTCAGCTTGGCCACGAATATGGCGCAACCACAGGCCGCAAGCGCCGCACAGGCTGGCTCGACCTCGTTCAGCTCAAGTATTCCTGCATGATAAACGGCGTTACACAGCTTATCTGCACCAAGGGCGACGTGCTCAACGACTTCGACACCATCAAGGCTTGTGTGAAGTACACCATCAACGGCAAGGAGACAATGGCCATGCCTTTCGACGCATCAGAGGAGGCAAAGCCTATCTACAAGGAGTTCAAGGGCTGGAAATGCGATATCTCGAAGGCTAAGACCGAGAGCGACCTTCCAAAAGAGCTCATGGACTACATTAAGTTTGTGGAGGAGTTTGTTGGCGTACCTGTCAAGATGATTTCTGTAGGTCCCGACCGCGAGGCCACTATCATGAGATAATCTATTTTTAGATTCCTTTTTTTAGTAAAACAAAGGGTTTCATTATTTGGTAATTTATTTTAATATAGAAAGGCGGGGGATACCCTCGGTGGCATTCCCCGTCTTTCCTTTTTTAGATAATGGATATTTTATTCACACTACGACATTTCTTTACCGCCGGCCATCGCAATGGCCATGGTGTCCATTCCCCCAACATATACGATTTCTTTACAAAAGTACTTTATCCACAGGAGAAACTTGACTACAGCCCGGCAGAGCTGTCTTTGGTCCGGTTCAAGAGCAGCAATCAGAAGATAATGGTGACCTCGGCAGGCGCCAAGGGCAACGGCGAGAAATACGAGCGCGCCGTAAGCGACATAGCCAAGATGAGCTCTTCGTTTGGCAAGTATGGCCAGCTTTTGCAGAGGATGAGCGCCTATCTGAAACCCGCCAGCATTCTTGAGCTCGGCACCTCGCTCGGCATAGGCACACTCTATCTTGCAAGTGGTAATCCTGATGCCAACATTATTACTGTGGAGGCTTGCCCTGAAACTTCCAGAATTGCATCTGAAAATTTCCGGATGCTTGGTTTCCACAATATCACCCCATTGGTGAGCCCTTTCGACAATGTTTTGGATGATATCCTCAACAACAACCAGCCGTTCGGCCTCATATATGTTGACGGCAACCATACCTACGAGGCCACCAAGCGCTATTACGAGATGATAGCCGACCATGCCGACGACAATACAGTAGCCATTTTCGACGATATCAACTGGAGCCGGGGCATGAGCAAGGCATGGGACGAGATTAAGGTTGCTCCTAAATCAATGGTGGCCATCGAGACCATGAGAATGGGCATTATATTTTTTAATAGCAAATTAACTCAAAAAATATATTGCGCGCGCTTCTGATAACAATAATTATATTAATTTTGCAGGCAATTACATGACTCACAGAAGCTATATGAGGTCTATTCTAACCATAATATTGATATTGCTGATATCGGGCAGCCTGTCGGCGCAGAGCAACCTCCTGGGCCGCAGTTTCAAACACGTATCCAGCAAGCTGAACGAGGATCCGGAATTCAGCACTCTTAAGGTAGATTCTATTCAGGACGGCACGGTGCTGCTTACCTGCAAGGGTATCAACCAATATCCATACTACATTTTCGAATTTTCCACCTATTTAGACGAATGTGTCTCATATTCCATCATCACAAACAACAGGCAAGTGTACGGAGCCTATCTCGATTTCCTGAGCACTGTGGGCAATCTGGTGGATATGGACATGGAAAACGCCATACGGGAGTACGAGGTCCGGACAATGGATGGCGAGATACTTGTCTACAAGGTGAAACAGCCATTCCGCAATAGCGAGCTGATATCCAAGCGCAGTGTGGTGGCTATCGAGGTTCACGTAAAAATCGATTGATAAAAAATGCAGAACACAGAATATATATACGAGCTGGAATTCAAGGTGCGCGATTACGAGTGCGACCTTCAGGGCATTGTAAACAATGCTGTTTATCAAAACTATCTGGAGCATACCCGTCACGAGTTTCTCCTTACGGCCAACTGCTCTTTTTCTCAGCTTCATGACGACGGCATCGACGCCGTGGTGATAAAATCGGAGCTGGAATACAAGTCGCCGCTTAGGAGCAAGGACGTTTTCGTAGTAAGGCTGGCTCTCCAGAGGGACGGCTTCATCAAGTTTAAGTTTATCGAGGACGTCTATATCAAAGACACCAACCGTCTTGTGTTGAAGGGCGTTATCACCAGTGTGTGCACCATGAACGGACGTCCCGTAAAATCCGACGTGCTTCCCAAGGAGCTTCTGGATCTCATGAAAGAATTGTAACAAATACGTTTTTTAATTTCTGGATTTTGCTTGTTTTTCAAAATTTTTAATACTTTTGTATCTAAACTTATACATTATCTTCAAAAATTAAAAATTATGAACAAGCATTTACTTACAGCTGCCTTGGTGTCGCTATCCTTGTCGGCTGTTGCTCAAGACGTTAAGGTCGACTTCGTAACCGACAGGATTGTAAGGGTTCAGTGGTCGGCCGATGGCGTTTTCCGCGAAAACCAGACAGCCGCCACCAAATACGAGGTGCAGAACGTCGACTTGAAGAAAAAGTCTACCAGGCAGGAGCTCACATTGCAATCGCCCGAGCTAAAAGTGGTGATAAACAAGAAAACGCAGTCGGTATCTTTTATCGACGCCAAAACAGGCAAGGTGATTCTGGCAGAATCAGCCAGCAAACCATACGAATACGAGCCTGTAGTGCAGGAGCGCATCATCTACGACGAAAAATCAGCCCACACAGAATACACCGCCAATGGTCAGGTAACGGTGAAGGATATCCTAAGCCGCGACACCATAGGTACCAGCACCAGATACATTATCAACTTCCAGCATATCAACGAGAAGGCAATGTATGGCCTTGGCTCCCAGATGGAAGACTACATGAACCTCTATGGCAAGACACTCTATCTCACCCAGCACAACCTAAAGACCCACGTCCCAATGATAAACACCACGGCGGGCTATGGTCTCCTCTTTGATGCAGGTTGCGCCATGAAGTTTGTATCCGACACCTTGAAACACAAATTCTCCATGCAGCTGGAGGCCGCCAAGGAAATCGACTATTACTTCATAAAAGGCGACAGGATGGATGAGATTGTGGGCGGATACCGCTATCTCACAGGTCCAGTGTCGCTGATGCCGCGCTATGTTTTCGGATACACACAGAGCAAGGAGAGATACTGCTCGTCCGAGGAGATTGTATCCGTACTCAAGGAATACCGCAAACGCAGAATCCCCATCGACATGATAGTTCAGGACTGGAACTACTGGCCTCAGGGCTGGGGCTACATGAAGATGGATCCCAAATACTACCCATCGCCCAAGGCACTTGCCGACTCCGTTCACGCATTGGGCGCCAAGCTCATGGTCTCCATCTGGCCAAATCCGCAGTGGTGTCCCGAGGCCGACGACTTCAAGGCCCGTGGAATGATGCTGGAGCACGACGTCTACAATGTTTTCGATCCTGATGCGCGTGACCACTATTGGGAATACGCCAACAACGAGTTTTTCTCGCAGGGCTTCGACGCCTGGTGGTGCGACAGCTCCGAGCCTCTCGACGGCGATTGGAACAAGCTTCCCGAACCCGTAAACGGCAAACCATACAGCTGGAACGACCACGAGCGCCGCTGGCAACTCAACAAGGATATCCTCTCCGACGCGCTCGGCGCCGAATACAGCAGCCTCTACTCGCTATATCACTCAATGGGTATCTACGAGAATCAGCGCAAAACCAACCCCGACAAGCGCGTTGTAAACCTCACACGTTCATCATTCTCAGGTCAGCAGAGATACGGCACCATAGTATGGAACGGCGACACCCACGCATCGTGGGAATCGTTCAGTCAGCAGATACCATCGGGCCTCAACTACATGGCCACCGGAAACCCATATTGGACTGTTGACGTGGGCTCCTTCTTCACCAAGAACGATGGCCGCCGCTGGTTCTACAAGGGAGAGTTTCAGGATGGCGTAAAGGACGACGCCTACAAGGAGTATTACCTCCGCATGTTCCAGTACGCCACATTCCTGCCCATGCTCCGCAGCCACGGCAGCGACACTCCAAGAGAGGTTTGGCAGTTTGGCGACTACGCTTCCGATATCATCGCATCCATCAGAGGCCGATACATGATGGTTCCCTATATCTACAGCATGGCCGCAATGCAGACCCTGGGCAACTATACCATGACACGCCCTCTGGCCTTCGATTACCCCGCCGATGCCAATGTCTACGACATTAAGGACCAGTTCATGTTTGGCGACATGCTCATCTGCCCCGTTACACGCCCAATGTCGGAGACCACAACCCGTGAGGTTTACCTTCCAAAGGGCGACAGCTGGTTTTACGACAACCAGATTATAGAAGGCGGCACATGGTTTACCTGCAATGTAAACCTGCGCAGCATCCCTGTATTCAACCGTTGCGGATCCATCGTTCTCATTACCGACGCAATGGAAAACACCGCCGCACAAGTGGATAAGCCGCTCATAATCACCGTTTACCCTGGCAAGGACGCCGATTTCACCATCTACGACGATGCCGGCGACAACTACGGTTACGAATGGGGCAAATATTCCACCATCCAGCTCCATTGGAGCAACGCCAACAAAACGCTCACCATAGCCGACCGCGATGGCTCATACGAAGGAATGGCAGCCACACGCCAGTTCATGGTACTCCTCAACGACCCCATCAATCCCCAAATGGAGGACGTGCAATACACCGGCAATAAAGTGGAGGTAAAGTTTTAGTTTTTCATTATGTAGCTGACCCTGAGATTATAGGGTCAGCTACAAAAAAAAAGCCCGCAAATGAAAGTGGATATCATTTGCGGGCTTTATCGTTTTTACTTCTTTGCGCCTTCAGTAAGGAGCTCGGCAAGTTTCCTGTCCTTGAAGTTGTGCTTCTTCTGGTCCCAGAAACCGAAATCGGCGTCGTAGCACCATGTGGTCCAGGCCACGTCGAACTCGTCGAAAACAGAGAGCATGTCCTTTGTCCAGGCGTAGGCGAGGTCGCGGTCTACGGGCTCGAATACGCCCCACTCGCCGCAGAAGAGCTGGAGACCGTATTTCTCGGCTACCTCTATGGCGTCCTTCATCTGCTCATGGATCATGTCGCGGTTCCATTCTATCTTTGTGTATTCCTCAATGAGCGGCTTTATGCTGTCGGGAGCGGCGGCAAAGTCGTCGGCTGATACAAGGATTCCGGGATAGTTTACCCTGCCCTTGTATGGATGGGTAGGCACCCACCATGCGCCGTAATGGGTGAGAATCTGAGGATTGTAGTAGTGGAACGAGAGAATAATGTTCTTATCGCCCTCTGGAACCTTCAGGTACTTGAAAGTCCAGTGGCCCTGCCACTTGTTGCTTCCTATTACGAGAGTGCGGTTGGGCTCACGCTCGCGCAGTGCCTTATGAACCTTTGCCACGAGGCTGTTCCATTGATCGTGCTCATCGGCCACAGGCTCGTTCATAAACTCGTAGGCCACCCAGTCTACACTGCGGTCCTTCAGGAAGTCGGAGAGCTGATACCAGAGGTTGATGAGTCCCTGCTGGGCCACTGTGTCGGTGAAGAGAGTGTTGCTTGCGCCCTCGTTTACGGCGTTGAAGTAGTGGGCGCGGATAATGTGGAGGTCAACGATGGCGCGCAGGTTGTATTTCCTGGCCCAGTCGAGAGCGTTGCCAAGGAGTGTCCAGGCTTCAGGAAGCTTGTTGCCCTGCTCGTCCCAAAACTGCTCCTCGTCGATAGGGATACGCACGTGGTCGAAGCCGAGAGAGTCGAGACGGTAGAAGTCGTCCTCCTGAATGTGGGTTCTGCGTTCCTCGCCGCGCTCATTGCTCTGCGACAGCCAGTGGCTTACATTGGTGCCCCGCTTAATCTTGAAACCGTTTTCAGCACCGGGTTTTGTCTGCTCCGATTCGGCGGTTTTGCCGCCATTGCCGTTGCATGCGATCAGCATTACGGCCACGCCACACATAATGGCGATTTTCGTTAGAATTCTTTTCATTTTGTAATTGGATTATAATACTATAAAAAAATCGCACAGAAGATTAATGAAAAGTTCTGTGCGATTGAATCTATTTCCTGAAGCGAAAAATTACTTAGCGTAGTTTACAGCGCGGGTCTCGCGGATTACTGTAATCTTAATCTGACCAGGATAAGTCATCTCGTCCTGAATCTTTCGTGCAATCTCGGCCGAAAGTGTCTCAGTCTCCTGGTCTGTAACCTTGTCGGCGCCAACGATAACGCGAAGCTCGCGGCCGGCCTGGATGGCGTAAGTCTTGAGAACGCCAGGGTAGGAGAGGGCCAGCTCCTCAAGCGACTTCAAGCGCTTGATATAGCTTTCGGCAATCTCGCGGCGCGCACCTGGACGTGCTCCTGATATTGCGTCGCAAACCTGTACAATAGGAGCGATGAGCGAGGTCATCTCTATCTCCTCGTGGTGGGCGCCGATGGCGTTGCAGATTTCTGGTTTCTCTTTGTACTTCTCAGCCAGCTTCATGCCCACAATTGCATGTGGAAGTTCTGGCTCGTCGTCGGGCACCTTGCCGATATCGTGGAGAAGTCCGGCTCTCTTGGCAGCCTTCACGTAATTTGTGAGACCAAGCTCCGAAGCCATCACGGCGCAGAGGTTGGCTGTCTCGCGTGAGTGCTGAAGCAGGTTCTGTCCGTATGAAGAGCGGTATTTCATCTTACCTACCAGTCTTACGAGTTCTGGATGCAGGCCGTGGATACCAAGGTCTATGTAAGTGCGCTTGCCCACCTCGGCAATCTCCTCCTCGAGCTGCTTTCTTGTCTTGGAAACCACCTCCTCGATTCTTGCAGGATGGATACGTCCGTCAGCCACCAGCTGATGAATAGCCAGTCGGGCAACCTCGCGGCGTACTGGGTCAAAACCTGAGAGAACGATGGCCTCTGGGGTATCGTCCACAATAATCTCGATACCTGTGGCAGCCTCCAGAGCGCGGATATTTCTACCCTCGCGGCCGATGATGCGGCCCTTTATCTCGTCGTTTTCGATATTGAAAACTGTAACTGAGTTCTCTATTGCAGTCTCGGCTCCTACACGCTGAATGGTCTGGAGCACAATCTTCTTTGCCTCGCGTGCGGCCTGAAGCTTGGCCTCTTCCATAATGTCGTTCTTGAGAGAGATGGCCTCGGTCTGAGCCTCAGCCTTCAGTGAATCCAGGAGCTGCTGCTTGGCATCCACGGCGGAAATTCCGGCAATTGCCTCCAGATTCTCGAGGGCCCGCCTGTTGAGGTCGTCGAGTTCCTTCTGCTTGGCTTCCACCTTCTCGATCTGATGGTCGAGGTTCAGCTTGAAATTATCTACCTCCTGACGCTTGGTTTCGAGTTCCTTCTGCTTTTTCTGAAGCTCGTTTCTCGATTGATTGAGGCTCTGGTCCTTCTGGCGCACTTTCTGTTCCCACTGCTGAAGGCGGTTGTTTTTCTCGTTGGCGATACGCTCGTTTTCCGACTTCATCTTTAGGGCCTCTTCCCTGGCCTCGAGGATCTTTTTCTGTTTGATGGCTTCGGCATCGGCTTCCGCATTGTTCAAAATACGGCTTGCGGTTTTCTCGGTGGCCTTTATCTTGAGGAAGTATCCTATCACAAAGCCGATAACGAGGGCCGCTACTCCGATGATGATGCCCATAATTGAGTTTGTCATTGCTTTTTTTTAGAGTGGTTTTTAGTTTATGCAAAATAAGCCCACACCAATTTCAGAAATAGTTGAGAACCCGTGATGAAACATGGGCGGGAAATGTCTGACTGTTTTTAACTTCCAACGTCAGGGTGTTGCACCCTAAAGATGCAATAGAGCTGATTTACGGCGGTCCGTAGTATAAGGCCTGTTATACGCAGTCCAAGTTCAAATCCCTATTCTTTTATAATTGTAGAGTTCCAAACCTATTAAAGAAATGATGCGGGCAGAATTTCTTCTGTTATATGTAATTAATGTGTGATAGGCAAATTACAAAGCTTGAGAATTCTGGATAAACTCATCGATCTCGCTCGACATGATTTTGAGCTCCGACAGCAGCTCGCTGTCATCGGCCTTTATCTCGTTGTGCAGGAAATTCTGCACAAGGTCGATTACCGCATACGAGAGGTATGTGTAGTCGTTGCCACCCTGGAGAGCGTTCTTGTAGATGATGATTCTGCCGTTGATAAGCTCAGCAGCCTTGCGGAATCTCTCCTCATCCTCCGAATTCACATTCATCGAATAGGGATGGTTGTCTATATTTAATGTTATCCTTTGTTTACCCATTTGGTCTAGCTTTGAGATATATAAATAATCTGTGTTGTATTTATATGTGTCTGTTTACACAAAAATTACTTGTTTAAAAGTGACATGCACTTCTCAATGTCCCGCACGAACCTATTGAGTTTAATTTTGGTGTTATGCACTTCCGACTTGTCCATTAGCGAGAGCGCTGTCTTCAGGTTCTCGTACTGACGCAACAGTTCCTTGTGCTCGGCGTCCTTCTCCTCGATTTTTTTCTGGAGCTCGACATTCTTCTCCCTGAGCGAAGCATTCTCGTCCTTCTCGCGCTTGCTGATGGTAAGGAGCTGAGATATCTTCTCTCTTAAGTCACTTAGTAATGTTTTCTTTTCGTCTGTCATTTTTCACCAAAATTATTTTCTGACAAATTTAAATATTATATCTTGTTTCTGCAAATTTTTCGTTATCTATTTTAAAAAAAAAATTCAATTCCTTGTCTTTTAGGATTTTAAGGTTAAAGTATTTTCTAAGTTATGTCATTTTATCGATCTTGTGATAAATATTCTTTTATTTAGGAAACCTTTTTACTGATTTTTCGTTATATTTATGGCTTACAATTTGCATGCTGTATATCAGGACGGTATTTATATTTGTCTTATGCATAATGCGTTGTATATCAGTGATTAACTTTAAATAATTATACAAAATCTTGAAGATATTGACCATAGAGAACGACTTTATCTCGCGCAATTATTTACGCGAGCTTTTCTCGTTGTATGGTCATGATGCCTTATCGGCTCGCAATGCCACCGACGGTCTCGATATCTACCTCAGCGAGAAGCCCGACCTCGTTTTCTGCAGTGTGCTCTTGCCCGGAATGTCAGGTCTTGAATTCCTGAACCACCTGAGGACCAATGGTTTTGATACTCCTGTTGTGATGCTCGCATCCCAGAGCAGCGAGAGGCTTGCCATCCAGAGTTTCAGGATGGGTGCCAGTGATTTCCTCAAGAAACCCGTCCAGGATGCGCAGCTGATACCTCTTGTAGACCGTTTTGCCAAAGAATCTGAACCTCAACTGCTGCCCGACAGATACGGCGACGTGCTGGAAGGCAAGGTTGTGTATACTTTCGATACCGAGATCGACGCACCTTATTATATAGTGCGCAGGCTGATATCCGAGATTAATCCTGAGTTCTTTGACGAAGGTGGCATCGTAAACATTGAGTTGGGTCTTACCGAGCTGATTACCAATGCAGTGGAACACGGCAACCTGAATATCACGTTCGAAGAGAAAACCGTGGCCACCGAGACCAACACATTCAACGA
This sequence comes from Bacteroidales bacterium, assembly GCA_045597465.1. Lineage (GTDB taxonomy): Bacteria > Bacteroidota > Bacteroidia > Bacteroidales > UBA3824 > UBA3824. The sequence continues at coordinate 99,673 of JAZLKG010000104.1, forward strand.
GCTTATGGTGAGCCGTATAGAGGATTCGCGGTATCAGGGCCGGCGTGTTACTGTCACCTATGAGTACAACGACCAGGAATGCAGATGGACCATTGGCGACGAGGGCGATGGTTTCGATATATCCATGGTGCCGGATCCCACCAAGGCCGAAAACATTGAGTCCCTGCATGGTAGAGGCATTTATTTCACCCGTTTATTCTTCGATTCCCTCGAATATATCGGCAATGGAAACACCTGCGTGGTGGTGAAAAAGCGCGGTTTGTTGTTGTAAACTTTCCTTATTGTATTTTTTTCTGTCCTCATTTTTTTTTATTCCTTATTGGGCTGAAACTTACCATATTAACCGTGAATTTGAAAGCATCGGCAAAACTTAACTTGCCAGATTGATTTTTTTGCTATAAATTGCATCCCGAAAATGAGAATATTCTACTTTATTACCCGAAACCAAAATGACTGAATTTGTACATTTGCACGTTCACTCGCATTATTCTATGCTTGATGGCATGAGCAAGGTGCCAGACCTTGTAGACAAATGCGTGAAAAACGGAATGCACGCCATGGCACTTACCGACCACGGCTGCATGTTCGGTATCAAGGACTTGTGCGATTATGTAGGCAAATACAACAGCAGCCCAAAGAAGAAGATTGGCGAGTGCAAGGAGGAGATTGAGAAAACAACCGACGAGGCCAAGCTGGCCGAATTGAACGCCAAACTCGAGAAGCTGAAGGCTGATGCTGAGGCCTTTATCCCTTTCAAGCCCATCATAGGCACCGAGGCCTACTGCGCCCGCCGCACTCTCCACGACAAGGACAAGACCTACAAGGAGATTGACCCAGAGACCGGCAAGGAATTCATCCCAGACCGTAACGGATGGCACCTTATTTTATTGGCGAAAAACAAGAAAGGCTACCTAAACCTCTGCAAATTGGCTTCGCAGGCTTATGTGGATGGTTTTTACGGCAAGCCCCGTATCGACAAGATTATCCTTGAGAAATACCACGAAGGGCTTATCGTCTGCTCGGCATGCCTTGGAGGCGAGCTGCCACAGAAAATAATTGCCGGCGACCTCAAGGGCGCCGAGGATACCATCATGTGGTTCAAGAATATCTTTGGCGATGACTATTACATTGAGCTTCAGCGCCATAAGACCGACAAACCCAACGCCAGCACCGAAACTTTCGTGCGTCAGGAACAGGTGAACCCCATTCTTGTGGACCTGGCCCGCAAGTGCGGTGTAAAGATTATCTGCACCAACGACGTCCATTTCGTGGAGGAGGAGCACGGCGAGGCCCACGAGCGTCTGGTATGCCTTTCCACAGGTGCCGATTATGACGACCCCAACCGCGCCATGATGTACACCAAGCAGGAATGGCTGAAGACTCCCGACGAGATGGCGGCCATTTTCCCCGACTATCCCGAGGCTCTCAGCAATACTCTTGAGATAGCCGACAAGGTGGAGGTATATTCCATCGACAGCGGTCCTATCATGCCTAAGTACGATATTCCCGAGGAGTTTGGTACCGAGGAACAATACCGTCAGCGATTCACCGACGAGGATCTCTTCAACGAGTTTACCCGCGATGAGAAAGGCAACGTGGTACTCTCGAAGGAGGACGCCGACAAGAAGATCGGCAAGCTGGGCGGCTACGAGAAGCTCTACCGTATCAAGCTGGAGGCCGACTACCTCAACAAGCTTGCATGGGAGGGCGCCGCGATGCGTTACGGCGCCAAGCTGACTTGGGATGCCGAGAACAACCGTTACGACGTTGACCTGGAGCAGAAGGCCAAGGACCAGATCATATTCGAGCTCCATGTGATGAAGACCATGGGTTTCCCGGGATACTTCCTCATCGTGCAGGACTACATACGCGCGGCCCGTCAGGAGCTGGGCATGTTTGTAGGTCCGGGCCGTGGATCAGCCGCGGGTTCGGTGGTGGCATACTGTCTCAAAATCACTGATATCGACCCACTTACATACGACCTTCTGTTTGAGCGATTCCTTAATCCTGATCGTATCTCTTTGCCTGATATCGACGTGGATTTCGAGGATACCGGCAAGATCATTGAATGGGTTACCAAGAAATACGGCGCCGAAAAGGTTGCCCGTATCATCACATACGGCACCATGGCCACAAAGTCGGCCCTTGCTGACGTGGCCCGTGTACAGAAAGTTCCGCTCGACGAGGTAAACCGCCTCAAGAAACTTGTTCCGGACAAATTCGACGACGTTATCGATCCTGAGACCGGCAAGACATTCGGATCCTCGGGCAAGAAACCGCCAAAGGTGAAGCTCAAGAACTGTTTCAAATACATTCCCGAGCTCAAGGAGGCGCGCTATTCCGAGGATAGGAATATCAGCACCATGTGCGAGTATGCCGAGCAGCTCGAGGACACCAACCGTCAGATAGGCATCCACGCCTGCGGTGTGATTATCGGCGCCGACGACCTCACAAATTTTGCCCCAATGTGTGTGGTAAAGGATAAGGACACCGACCGCGACGTGCTTGTTACCCAGTACGATGGACACGTGATCGAAAGCGTTGGTCTCATCAAGATGGACTTCCTGGGCCTCATTACACTTACGCTCATAAAGACCACCATACAGAACGTGAAAAAAGCCAAGGGAATAGACGTGGATATCGACCATATTCCTTTGGACGACGAGCTTACATACAAGCTCTTTGGCGAGGGCAGGACCATCGGAGTGTTCCAGTTCGAAAGTCCCGGCATGCAGAAATATCTCCGCGAGCTTAAGCCTACTGTCATCACCGACCTCATCGCGATGAACGCCCTCTACCGTCCGGGTCCTATTGGATACATTCCAACCTTCATCAACCGTAAGCACGGCCGCGAGGAGATCAAGTATGACCTTCCCATCATGGAGAAATATCTGGGAGACTCGTATGGAGTTACCGTGTATCAGGAGCAGGTGATGCTTCTTAGCCGTCTGCTCGCAGGTTTCACCCGAGGTCAGTCAGACTCGCTGCGTAAGGCGATGGGTAAGAAGATTTTCAAGATGCTGGAGGAGCTTAAGCCAAAGTTCATAGACGGCGCGATGAAGAATCCCAATATCCGCGACGGCCTCAAGGAGGAGATGAGTGACGAGAAGCTTCACGAAACCCTCGAGAAAATCTGGAAAGACTGGGAGGCATTCGCATCATACGCATTCAACAAGTCCCACGCCGCATGCTACGCCTGGGTTGCGTATCAGACCGGATACTTGAAGGCTCATTACCCTGCCGAATATCTGGCTGCCAACCTTACCATAAGCAAGGACACAATCACTGAGGTTCAGAAGTTTATGGAGGAATGTAAGGCCATGAAGATTCAGGTTCTGGGACCTGACGTCAACGAGTCTGAACTCAACTTTACCGTTACCTCCGACAACGGAATCCGTTTCGGTCTCGGAGGCATCAAGGGAGTAGGAGAGGGAGCTGTGGACGCCATAGTATCGGAGCGTCAGAAAAATGGACCATTCAAGGATCTATATGATTTTGCAGAGCGTGTAAACCTGAGCGCCGTAAACCGCAAGACCCTTGAGAACCTTGCACTTGCTGGTGCTTTCGACAGTATTTCGGGCATCAACAGATCGCAGTATCTGGAACCCGTGGAAGGCGATCCAAACCAGACCTTCGTGGAGGCCCTCAGCAAGTATGGCCAGAAAATCCAGCAAGGAGCGGCCCAGGTTCAGAACTCACTTTTCGGCGACACCGTAAAGGTAGAGATTAAGAGACCATTGCCAACTCCATGCGAGGAGTGGAGCGACCTGGTACGTCTCAACAAGGAAAAGGAACTCGTGGGAATGTATCTTTCGGCCCATCCTCTCGATGGATTCAGGCTCGAGATAGAGAACTACTGCAACACCAAACTTTCCGAGCTTGAGAACCTTGAGGAAATCAACGGACGTGAAGTGAAGTGTGCCGGAATCATTACCGCTGTGGAGGAGCGCACAGGCAAGACAGGCAAGCCTTTCGGTTTCGTTACCGTGGAGGATTTCGACGGTCAGTACAGGTTCGCCTTCTTTGGCAAGAACTACCTCGATTACAAGAAGTTCTTCACCGTAGGCTGGGCAGTGCTCATCAAGGGCAAGACAGCGCCAAGCTGGAAGGATCCCACAGCCTTGGATTTCAATATCAGCAGCATGGACCTGCTGAGCGACATGAAGGACAAGATGCTCAGCAAGATTACACTCAACCTTCCGATAACCGAACTTAGCGGCAGATTGATGAATTTCCTGAGGGGACTTGGTGACCACAAGGGCGAACAGCTTTTGGAATTCACGTTCCACGATCCCAAGACCAAGATTCAGATAAAGATGCACTCACGCAGCCACAGGGTGAAGATCGACAACGACTTCATCAAGGTGCTGAAAGAGGAGAATATCGAATACAAGATTCAGTAGAAATTTTCAATTTCAAAGTGGGTTTTGCGGGCTGATGCCTGCTAAACCCGCTTTTTTTATATAGGTAATTTAACCAGTCGTATTAACTATATCTGTATATGTAGAAATGTTTGTTTTCTGCGAAAAAAACTGTCAATTTTATAATGTTCGGTAAGCAAATTGCATTAACTTTGCTGATAATAATATCTAAAAGTATCAATATATGAGAATCAATTACACCAAGGACATGAAATTGTCGAAGCGCCTGTTGCTGGCAGTATTATTCGTTGAATTGCCTATCCTGATTGCCACTATAGTGTCAGTTTTCAATATTGGCTCTTTGTACAATTCGGCCGAGAATCTTTCCCAAAAATATATATCTATTTCCAATTCGTGCAACCGTGTTGTAGAAAAGGTCAACATTGCGCTTACCGGAATTGTTGGTTCGGCTGGCAAAGCTGCCAATGCTGATGCCTTGATAAAGGATGTTCTCGACGAGGCTGCCTCCATAAAGAATATGATAGACAGCGGCACAGAACGCGACGAGCAGCTGCTGGCCGCCTACAATGATATGTACTCGGCATTCGAGACTGCCATATCAAGGTCCAAGGCCCTTACCGATGGCGCCAAGGGTAATGCCGCAACCATGGCAGAGCTTCAGCGCCTGATGCAGGAATATTCTGTTCTCATCAGGGAGCTTACAAATCAGATTCAAAATAAGGCCCAGGCCTATATTGCCGCCGGCAACAAACAGGCTGCGCAGAATTATACAAAGGCTTTGGAGCCTATCACATTGTCGATTTACCTTCCCGTAATGTGCACTATGGAAGAATCGCTCCAAAACGACGACCAGCGCAATAAATTTATAGGTGACCTTATAAGGTGTCACAAGCAGGCTCAGCCCTATCTCGTGGGTGCCGAGGCAGAGAAACTGGCAAAGATAGTGGCCATCCGTGACAATTACATACAACACGCAACTGGATTCCTGAAAAACTACACTGCCGTGGCTCTTGGCAAATCGCGAAGCAACGAGACTCGTGAACTTATGATCTCGAAGGTTAACAACCTCCAGAATATATCCAACAAGCGATGCGATGAGTTTTGTGACGGCATCAGAGTCAAGATAAAATCTCTCCTTATTGTTGTAATTGTGGGAATAGTGTTGACACTCCTGTTTGGCTCCATTGCGGTTACAAGCATGAACAGCACTATAGTGGCTCCAACAATGAAACTTGTGGAGGTGGCAGGCAAAATTGCCAATGCCGACCTTGTGAACGATATCAGCCACAATGATGGAAAAGGCGAGATTTCCAAGCTAGAGGATGCGTTCGCCACCATGACAGACAAACTTACCGAAATAATGCGCAGGCTAAAGAATACCGCCAACGAGGTATCGGTGGCTAGCCATGATATGTATGAGGCTGCCAACCAAATGTCGGCTTCGGCCAACGAGCAGGCAGCATCGGCAGAGGAGGTTTCGTCGGCCATAGAGGAGATGAGCGCCTCCATAAGTCAGAACAACGACAATGCCCAGCAAACCGAGAAAATAGCTGTTGGCAACCAGCAGACCATTGCTGAATGCGAGAAATCAGCCCTGCGGACCGAGGAGTCCATGAATCTGATAGCACAGAAGATCTCGATTATCGATGATATTGCATTCCAGACAAATATACTGGCCCTGAATGCCGCCGTAGAGGCCGCTCGCGCCGGCGAGAATGGAAAAGGATTTGCCGTGGTTGCATCAGAAATCAGAAAACTGGCCGAGCATTGCGCAGTGGCCGCCAAGGATATCGATTCCACCAGCAAGGAAAGCGTGGATATTGTAATAAGGAATGGAGAGGCGTTTAATATCGTATTGCCTGAGATTGAGCGTATTACACAGCTTTTGCAGGAGATTTCGTCTTCATGTCAGGAGCAGGCGAACGGATCGTCTCAGATAAATATTGCCGTTCAGAGATTCAATCAGAGTACTCAGCAGTTTGCCTCATTGGCCGAGGAGGTTGCCTCCAACAGCCAGAACTTATCAGAGCAGGCCGACGATCTTCTCGATATCACTCAAATGTTCAAGGTGAGGGAATAGTTATTTTATTTGATTAGGTATTTGCAGGAAACTAATAGACTCAACTTTCGCAAGTTAGTAATTAATATTCTCTAAGAAGTTAAGAGTTTGTGTATTAGTTTTTTTAGAGATTTTGTTCGCAAGCGAACGGAGTTTAAGAGCGCAACAATTGATGCTCTTAAACTCAGAACCGTTAGGTTCTACTTCTCTTAAAATAAAAAAACTCCTATCTCTCATAACCTCTTAGAGAACAAAAAACTCAATACAAGCACCTACAATTAACTTGCGAAACTTAAATAAACATATTTATCCTTTACTAAAATTATAACATGAAAAGATTACTTTTTTCTGGAGTTGCCCTTTCGGCGCTGATGATGCTGGCGGGGTGCGGCAATTCCAATCAGAAAAAAACTTATGGCCGCATCAAGGCCGACCAGGTAGGTTATAGCGTGGGAAGCACCAAGATAGCCATCATCCCTGATTCGGCTGGCAGCGATTTCGAGATCACCACCATCGATGGCAACATTGTCTACAAGGGCAAAACCTCCGAGGCTGAGCTCTGGGATTGCAGCAAAACCAGGGTCAAGACAGCTGACTTCTCAAATTTCGAGACCGAAGGCATATATTATATAAGGTGCAATGGAGCCGCTGATTCTTATCCTTTCGCCATTGGCAGCGGCATTTACGGTCAGCTGAGCCGCGATGTCCTCAAGTCGTTCTATTTCGCACGTGCCGGAATGGAGATCACCTCGGAATACGGCGGCAAATACGCCCGCCCTTCCGCCCATCCCGACACAGTAGTAAAGATTCATGAAAGCGCTGCCGGACCTATGCGAAATGCTGGCGATATCGTAAGCAGTCCCCGGGGATGGTACGATGCCGGCGATTACAACAAGTATGTGGTCAACTCATCGATTTCGGTATGGGAGCTGCTCCATGCAGTGGAACTTTATCCTGAATATGCCAATAAGCTGAAAACCAACATTCCAGAGAGTGACAACGAAATTCCTGACGCGGTGGACGAGCTTCTCTACAACCTCCGCTGGATGATCACCATGCAGGACCCCGACGACGGAGGTGTTTACCACAAGCTTACCTCGCTGGGATTCAGCGATATGGTGATGCCTCATGAGGACCTTTCTGAGCGTTATATGGTGGGAAAATCAGTGACAGCGTCGCTTGACCTGGCTGCCACATGCGCCAAGGCTTTCCGCGTCCTGAAACCCTATTCAAAGGATCTTCCAGGATTGACTGATACGCTTATCGACGTGGCATCCAAGGCTTGGAATTGGGCATTGAAAAATCCTGATGCCATGTTCATCAAAAATCCAGAGGGTGTCTCCACTGGTCAGTACAACGACGACAAGATACGCGACGAGTTTACATGGGCCGCTCTCGAAATGTTCGCATCCACCGAAAATCCGGAATATCTGAAGGCTATATCGAAGGAAGACTTCCAGTTCTCGGCTCCATCGTGGGATTCAGCATCATGCATGGGCATCGCCTCCATCCTAAATATCGATGGCATCAACACCAAAATGGATGCCGACCTCTATGGCTACATGAGGAACGGCCTTCTGATGCTGGCAGAGAAATATCTTGGCAACTACACCTCGTCGCCCTACAGAACCTCTCTCAAGGTATTTCCCTGGGGCAGCAATTCCGAGTGCGCCAACGAGGGCATAGTGCTCATAACCGCCTACCGGGCTACCGGTGACAAGAAATACCTGGAGGCCGCACAGGGCAACCTCCACTACATTCTTGGCCGCAATCCTCTGGATTACTGCTACGTGACAGGATTTGGAACAAATTCTATCCGCAATCCTCACGACCGCAGGTCAGTAGCCGACGGCATCGACAAGCCGGTTCCCGGATATCTCTGCGGAGGCCCATTCGCCTATGCGCATGGCGACGTGCCCGATTCTCTATATACCTCCGATGCGCCTGCCATGCGCTACGTGGACGATTTCAGAAGCTATTCCACCAACGAGATAGCCATCAACTGGAACGCAGCCCTCGTATTGCTCTCATTCGCAATAGACAACGAGTAAGTACACAATGTTTTGCGACATACATACACATAACCTCAATCCCCGTTTCCCAAGCCTTGTAGACGTTTCGGGAAGCGAGGATTTTGTTTTTTCCCGTCCTGATGCCTACTTTTCAATGGGCATCCACCCGAGAAACGTGGCAGACGGCAGCCAAGCAAGGCATCAGCTCGATAAAATACAGAATGCCGCCGCCAATGGCCTGATACGCGCAATTGGCGAGTGTGGACTCGACAAGTTCGCATCATGGAGCAGGGATGCCGGCAGACAGGTTTTTGCGGATCAGCTGGATATTGCCGCAGAATATGGACTGCCTGTGGTGGTGCATTGTGTAAAACTTTATTCAGATATCATCAATATCCTGAAAAACAAGCGTTTTGCCAATCCTGTAATTCTGCATTCCTACAATGGAAACTCTCAGACAACAGAGCAGCTGCTCAGGCTCGGCAACATATATTTCTCATTTTGCCAGCTTACGAATTCAACCGGTCTTAAAAGCCTGCCCCTGATACCCGCCGCGAGGATTCTGCTGGAGAGCGATGCCATGGATTTCGCAGATTTCCAGACCACCATAGACACCATTGCCGGAATAAAAAAAATTGATTCCAAATCGTTGGAAGATATAATTTTCTATAATTTTGTTAAAATAATTGGTTGATAATTGTTTTTAGATTAACTTTGCTGCTTGAAAAACGGATTATAAAATACAGCAATGAAAAAATTATCAGCAATAATCTTATTGGTTTTCATCAGCCTGACTTCAATGGGGCAGATGGGAAACAATGTTGCTGTATATGATAGTCTTAGAAATATCTGCGATACTATTAGAAATCCATACGAGCAGGAAAGAGTTTATGCCGAAATGTGCAACCATGCGTCCAGCACAGATTTCGTTTTCCTGTATTCGATGAAACTGCTCAACCTCTCCAAAAAGCTTGACGACAAATTCTACCAGGGCGTTGCCAATGGACTGCTCGCATGGGTGTATCAGGTCCAGAACAATTTCGACAAGTCGCTGGAATATGGCATGCAGTCCATCCAATGCTACAAGGATTGCGATTCCACACATTACCTTCTCATGGCATACAATACCCTGGGGTCCATCTACAGCAACATGAACAATATCGGCGCCTCGCTCGAGACATTCCGCCTGGCCCTGAAACTTGCACAGGAATCCGGCGACCGCGACATGGAGCGCGCCGCAAGCAACTATATCGGATACGTGTATGTGGAGATGAAACTTTTCAGGTTTGCGATGGATTATCTCATAGACCTGAAGCCCGATCTTGCCACCCCAAACGGGTTCCGTCTCTGGGTGGATTCTCAGCTTGGACTTATGGAGGCAAACTTGGGATTATACAACAATGGCGACGGTATCAGCAGGCTCGATGCCGCCTACAAGACCACGAAAATACTTCAGGAAGACACCCTCAAGAGCCTGAGTCCCATCACTTACCTCAACTATACATTATTGGCCCCGCTGGTCTACATAGAGAAATCGCGCATCAGGGACCGTAAGAAAAACCTCGATTCAGCAAGCGAGATTCTCAGGCGAGGCATTGTCTTCGCATCCAACCACACAATAGATATATTTGAGCCTCAGCACAAGCTTTTGCAGTGCCTGATACTCATGGAAAAGAGATACTACGACCTTGTGCCGCCTTTCCTCAACGAGCTTGATACAACCATAAAGCAGCACGGCAAGAATCAGCTCCTCGATATCATGTACGATTATTACAAAATCAGGCGCGACTATCCCAAGATTCTGGAAGTCATGGAGATGAAGACCAAGCTTTTCAACAACAAGTACAGGATGGATTTTGCCATGAGGAGCGAGAATTCCAAGGCTGTGGACTCCTACAACGACGAGATGGAGCGCATTGCAAACCACGAGGCCGAGGAAATCCGCATTGCCGAAAACACCCGCAAAAACTACAGCTATATCAAATATATCTGTATTTTGGGAATTTTGTTCCTGCTAATACTTGGTGTCTACCTTGTATTCAACAGCCGTGCCGCACGCAAAACCAATTTGATAATGGCGGCCCAAAACATTAAGCTGAAGCAGACAACCGACGACCTCACCAACGCCCAGGCAGAGTATCAGAAGCAGTGCGACGAGATTTTGGAGCAGACACAAGTGCTTGACGACCAGAAGGGTTACATGAAGAGGATGAACCGATTCCTTAACAACGGATTGCAATCGGCCATGACGATGCAGCGTGCCGTGGTGCCATCGGCCGAGGCCATAGGGAAGATAGTGGGGGAGAGTTTCGTGTTCTGGCGTCCATTGGATTCTGTATCAGGCGATTTCTACTGGTCCGCACGCCGCGGCGCGCGCAAGTTCCTGATAGTGGCCGACTGCACTGGACACGGAGTACCAGGCGCCTTGCTCAGCATTCTGGGCACCTCGATTCTCAACTCGCTGCTGCCTCAGCTCTACAACCTGGACGCTGCCCAGATTCTGGAGCTCTACAAGAGCAAATTCAAGGAAACTATCTGCAAGAACACTAACATTGACGACGGCATGGATCTGGCCCTCGTAGTATTTGAGCGAAACAACATTATCCAGTATGCCGGCGCCAACCGCCCGCTTCTGATAGTCCGCAATGGCGAGCTTATAGAATACAAACCCGACAGAATCTGTATTGGCAACAACTTCTACAAGGAACACCTCACCTTCACCAATCATAAAATAGAGGTGCAGCCCGGCGACATGCTCTACGCATTCAGCGACGGAGTAACCGACCAGTTTGGAGGAATATCAGGCAAGCAGAAATACAGCATCAAGGCCCTCAAGACCCTCCTGTGCGAGATAGCCAGCCTTCCTGTAGAGACTCAGCGCCAGTACATTGGAACCGCCATAGACGAATGGCGGCGCCACGACCTGGAGGGCTCCAAAATGTATCCTCAGATAGACGACGAGCTTGTGGTTGGAGTCAGGGTAGGATAGGTGCCTTGGTGCAGTTGCAGGTAGGCCTATTTGGAAACCTTCAGGTTGAATTCCTTGGCAAAATTGGCCTGCGCGTTGCTCAGCACCTTGCCGGCCTCCTTCAGCTTGCTGTCCATATCCTTGTAGGTGCTTTCCCACTCAAGGCGCATCTCAGGGGTAAACTCGTTTTCCGGTCTCTTGTAGATGGCAATCAGTTTTGGCAGTGCCTCGCTCAGGAACTCATCGTAAGTCTCGCTGTATCTTATCACAGCATCCCTTAGATCCTCGCATCCGCTTGGGGTCTCCATGTTGCCAAGCTCGTATTTTGTGTATGCCACCTGTCCGTTGAGCTCCTCGTATGCGGCGTCCATCTTGCTGCCCACATAGCTGTCGAACGATTCCAGCATCTTGTCGTATTTCACCACAATCTCTCTCTGATGCTGCATCACCATGTCGTTGTATTGTGCCGCCTTTTTGGGAGTTGTGTAGGCGCATGCCGAAAGTATCAGTGCTGATGCCGCCAGCACCATGCTGTACATAATCCTGTTTCTCATAATGTTATGTTATTTGGAAATTTTGCTGTATGCGTTGTTTACTTTGGAATTGGCCTCAGCCATTTTCTTTGCGGCGGCCTCGGCGTATGAGTCCCACTCCTTGCGGTTGCTCTCGGTAAATTCCACCTCGGAAATCTTGTATAGCCTTACCTGCTCGGCGCATTCCCTCACAGCCAGCTGTTTCATCATCTCTATCTTGTCGCCTATGGCCTTCTGGAGCTCCTTGCTTGGCACCTCAACGGCATCCAGCCTCTTGCCAGCATCCATCAGGTAGGTCTTCATCCCGTCGAGGGCGGCGTCCATGTTGGCCGGCATGTAGCTCTCGAACGAATATGTCAGCATCTGATACACACTGTCTATGTCGTGGTTTATCTTCATGGCGCTATCCACCTTCTGATGCATCTGTTCCTGAGTCTGCCCGCAGGATGCCATTATTGCGGCTGATACGCCCGTCAGGAGCATTGTGATTGATTTTTTGTACTTCATCTTGACGTTGAATTTGATTTTTTATTGCCTGCAAAGTTATGTTTTTTTTGCTTAATTTCAAAAACATGCACATTATATTTGGCATTTCTTTTAATTTAATTCTATGATTGTAATAATAACACTATTTATAAATTGTTAATTTTGTGATAGTTATATTTTCTACGAAAAAAAACTTACTTTTTATCGAAAAAAAAGTGCTTAATTATTAGGGAGTTTCAAATAATGATTGTATTTTTACACTCAAAATAATCACTGTATTTTTTTAACTCTAATAACATAATGAAAAACACACAATTTAAATTAATGTTAAGCGGATGCTTGATGGGCGGAGCCCTCTTCATGGCATCTTGCGGCGGCTCTCAGCAGCCAAAATCCGACGACCAGAAGTGCGACGCAGGTGTTTGCGAGAAAACAATGGCCGCTTTTGTTGACACAATCGACGTACGCACACGTGTAAACGGCGTGGACACCGTATACGCCGGCAAGATCACAGGCCTCAAGTGCATGCACAACAGCAAGGGCACCAAGGTGGCCATCACCAACTTCGGTGGCCGTATCCAGAGCATCAAGATCGTGGATAAGAACGGCAAGGAGCAGGACGTTGTTCTCGGTTTCGACAAGATTAAGGACTATGAGAATATTCCTTCTGACTTCGGCGCATCTATCGGACGCTACGCCAACCGTATCAACCAGGGTATCATAAAGATAGACGGCAAGGAGATTCAGCTTCCAAAGAACAACTTCGGTCACTGTCTCCACGGCGGTTTCAGAGGATGGCAGTACATGGTTTACGACTTTGTAGAGGCCGAGTGCAACGACAATACCGTAACCCTCCAGTACAGCTCTCCTGATGGCGAGATGAGCTTCCCCGGCAATGTTGTTGCCAAGGTAAAGTACACCCTCGACGAGGACAACGCCATCTCTATCGACTACACAGCCACCACCGACAAGGAGACTGTTATCAATATGACCAACCACTCTTACTTCAACCTCAACGGCGATGCCGATATTGATATCACAAACTGTCACCTCTATGTAAACGCCGACAAGTATACTCCTGTGGACAATACTTACATGCCTACCGGCGAGCTTGCTTCTGTGGATGGCACTCCTTTCGACTGCCGCACAATGGCTGAGATCGGCAACCGCGTAAACATGCAGGCCGAGAACGAGCAGATTAAGTTCGGTAACGGTTTCGACCACAACTGGTGTCTCAATACCTACAACAACGGCAATCCTGACGTGAACACTATCGCTGCCTCGCTCTACTCTCCACTTACCGGTATTCAGGTAGACGTATACACCAACGAGCCTGGTATCCAGTGCTACTCGGGCAACTTCCTCGATGGCAAGGTAACAGGAAAGGGCGGCAAGGTATACAACCCTCACGCTGGTTTCTGTCTCGAGACTCAGAAGTATCCTAATACTCCAAACGTTGCCGAGTGGCCTTCTGCCAAGCTTATGCCAGGCGAGACCTACCACTCTTACTGCAAGTTTGCATTCAGCGTAAAGAAATAATTTACTAAATCTATAAATTTATAAATCTAAATTAAATGGGAAGCATTTCAGAAGCTTTGGCCAATAACGGCTTTACCGGCTGGGATTACGGTGTGTTTATTCTCTACATTGTAATCCTTGTGGGTATGGGTATTTTCCTTAGCCGTGGCAAGAAAGGTGAGGAGAAGTCTTCAAAGGACTACTTCCTTGCTGGTAACACATTGACATGGTGGGCAGTAGGTGCATCACTTATAGCCGCCAACATTTCTGCAGAGCAGTTTATCGGTATGTCCGGTTCCGCTTTCGCATCAGGTATCGCACAGGCAGCTTACGAGCTTATGGCTGCCGCTACATTGATTGTAGTGGGTAAGTTCCTTTTGCCTTTGATGATTGAGAAGAAGATTTTCACTATTCCACAGTTTCTCCGTGAGAGATACAACTCTGGCGTAGGTCTGGCCTTCTCTATTCTCTGGCTCTTCCTCTATGTATTCGTAAACCTTACTTCTGTAGCTTGGCTTGGCGCCTTGGCTATCCAGCAGATTCTTGGTCTTCCTACCGACCACATTATCCATATTTTCGGTATGGACGTTGACCAGGTTCGTATGGTGATTATCCTCGCATTGTTCCTCATCGCAGGTATCTACTCTATCTACGGAGGTCTCGCCTCAGTGGCCTGGACCGACGTAATGCAGGTAACCTTCCTCGTTGGTGGTGGTCTTATCACTGCTTACTTCGCTCTCGACTATATCGGTCAGGAGGTTTGGGGCTGCGGTGCCATGGAGGCTCTCAGCAATGTTTACAGCTATTGTATTGGTCTGGATGGCGACAAGCACTTCAACCTTATCGTAACACGTAACGAGGAGCTCTATCCTGTAATAAACGGCGTAGTGGATGCAGCCGGCAACACAGTACAGAAGGAGGACCCATTCTTCACCAATCCTGGTCTCGTACTTATCTTTGGTGCTCTCTGGCTTACCAACCTCGGCTACTGGGGATTCAACCAGTACATTATCCAGAAGGGTCTCGCTGCCAAGTCTTTGGCTGAGGCTAAGAAGGGTATGGTATTTGCCGCTGTTCTCAAGATTTTGATTCCTTTCATCGTATGTATCCCTGGCGTTTGCGCATTCTACATTATGAATGGTAGCGTGGAGGGTACTCCAGTACTCGACTTCCTTAAGGCCAAGGGTGAGGTTCTCGCCGGCTCTATCGACCGTTCGGATGACGCTTATCCTTACTTGATTAGAAACTTTACTCCTACCGTTATCAAGGGTCTCTCGTTCGCAGCATTGTCAGCCGCAGTAATTTCTTCTTTGGCCTCAATGTTCAACTCTACTTCTACACTCTTCACAATGGATATCTACAAGCAGTTTATCAACAAGAACGCTTCTGATACCAAGCTCGTAAAGGTAGGCCGTATCACTTCTATCTGCGCTCTCTTGATTGCTCTTATCGCAGTTTACCCATTGATGGGCGGTATCGACCAGGCATTCCAGTTTATCCAGGAGTACTCGGCATTCGTTTACCCAGGTGTGGTAGTAATCTTCGGTCTCGGTCTTCTCTGGAAGCGTGCATCAGGCACAGCAGCCATCGCAGCCGCTATCGGTACATTCGCATTCTCTATCATCTTCAAGTTTGCTATTCCAGACATGCCATTCCTGGTACGTTCGGGCGTAGTATTCATCTGCCTGGTAGTAATGTTCGTAATCCTCTCCCTCAAGAGCAAGCCTGAGGAGCAGGAGGCTGCTACAGAGCTCTCTGCCGACGACGTTAAGACTCAGCTCTTCTGGAGCAAGATCATGTTTATCGTGGCTGGTATCTCTGCTGCCTTGTTTGTTGCATCGTTCTTCAGCAAGACACTCAGCATCTACGGCATGGAGGGTGCTATGGCATTCTTCGCCGCTCTTACCGGTACCATCGGTTACTACTTGCGTTCCAACGCCCTCGACAAGGTTCAGGACAAGAAGCTCGTGGCTATCGACCTCGCTATCTTTAGAACCGACAAGACATTCAACATTGGCGCCGCCGTTGTTATTGCCTTGTTGACCATTCTTTACGTAGCTCTTTGGTAGTATTTTTATACTGAACGTAGATATTGCAGGTATAGCGGATTTGCCTGAGTTTTTCTCCGCGTGGGTACGCTTTATCTGTATTCTACGTTCTTTTTAATATCTATACAGAATGAGTTTTTACGAGAATCATCCCAAATTCTATATCTCTACCGACTGTATAATCTTTGGCTATTTCAACAATTCTCTCCATGTACTTATCCGTCCCCGAAACATGCAGCCGTGTCAGGGTCAGCTATCCCTGATGGGTGGTTTTGTGGACGACGACGAAAGCGTAGATCATGCCGCATCACGCATTGTATCTGAGCTTACGGGTCTCGAGGATTTCTACATTCAGCAGGTAGGCGCCTTCGGAAATGTGGACCGCGATCCCGGAGAGCGTGTGGTTTCGATAAGCTATTATGTCCTTATAAAAGCCCACGAATACAACGACGAACTGCGTATGAGATACAATGCCTCGTGGGTGAGAATCGACGAACTACCAAAATTGTATGGCGACCACAATGCTATGGTGGAGAAGGCCCACAAGATTCTTCAGGAAAAACTCTCGTGGGATCCTATAGCCTTCTATCTCTTGCCTGAGAAATTCACACTTACTCAGCTTCAGGTTCTGTATGAGAAAATTTACGGCGCCGACCTCGACAAGAGAAATTTCAGAAAGAAACTTACAGTAGAAAACCATATCGTGACTACCGGCGAAATCGACAAGACTACCTCGAAACGCGGAGCTAATCTTTTCAGATTCGATTTCGATGGATATAACAACGACAAGATATTCAAACTTTAAATTAAACAATTCTAAAGATATGTTGGAAGAATTAAAAGAAAAGGTATTTAAGGCCAACCTCGACTTGGTGAAGCAGGGCCTTGTAATCTTTACATGGGGAAATGTTTCAGGTATCGACCGCGAGAAAGGTCTCGTGGTAATAAAGCCATCGGGCGTCGACTACGACTCTATGAAGGCTTCTGATATGGTGGTTGTGGACCTCAACACCGGCAAGGTAGTGGAGGGCGACCTCAATCCATCGTCTGACACCCCAACCCACCTCGTGCTCTACAGGGCATTCCCTAATATCAAGGGTGTTGTTCACACCCACTCCACCTACGCCACAGCTTTCGCTCAGGCAGGTCAGGACATTCCAAATATCGGCACCACCCACGCCGACTACTTCTACAAGGCTATCCCATGCACCCGCGATATGACTAAGGAGGAGGTAGAGGGTCAGTACGAGCTCGAGACCGGAAACGTGATCGTAGACGAGATTCTCAATATCCGCAAGATAAACCCAGACCACACTCCAGCCGTTCTCGTAAAGAACCACGGTCCATTCTCTTGGGGAACCTCTCCCGACAATGCCGTTTACAACGCCAAGGTGATGGAGCAGTGCGCAAAGATGGCTTTCGTAAGCTTCAGCATA
>JAZLKG010000105.1:0-4130 GCA_045597465.1 Bacteroidales bacterium
CTTGGTGTACTCGATAGAGTGGCCATCAACGAACAGCCAATTTACACGATTCTGCAAATTATGTAATGTTCTGCTAATCATTGTTTCGTAGTATTAAATAAGTTAATAATGCGATTGCGGCGATGGGCAATAGGAGAGAGCCGCCGCCCTCTTTGGCATCGTACAGCATGCCGTCGAATGTTAGCCAGTGGGTAAATGTTGTGTCGCTTACTTTGCGTTTCTGCATACCGTAATCAAAGCCCCGGGCCTCGATCTCCATGCCGTTGCCAATATAGATGCCGACGTGTCCATCACGCCACAACACGGCACCTGGAGGCACCACGCCAACAACATTGTTTTTGTCGAGTCGGTTGCGTGTCTTAGCTCCGTTATACATCTGATCTGTCTGCCTGTACTTTGGGAAATAGCTGTAAACTAAGCCGCTGCAATCAGTACATATCTGGCCAATGTATTGCGATCGTGCTATCTGATAGCGTGCATCTGTTACATATTGCGGATATTCACTGTGCAGGCGGTCCAGTTCGGCAAGTGTCAAAGGTTTGAGCGCGCAGCCGAAAAGATATTTCGCTCCGCGTGCTAATGCCTGCTGGGCGTGTGTTATTAGTCCTGATGCTGTGTACATGGTGTTAGCTTTTTTAGTTGATTTCGACAAGATAAGCCGCTGATTGCGGAATCCAATATATATTGCCGTCGTTGCCGTAATAGCTTACATGCCCGGAGGCCGATTTTACCAAACGGCCCAGATATGTTTTGCCCTTCACTGTGCCTGATGCGGTGAGGTTCTGAGGCGTTGATGTCGACGAGCTTCTGTAGATTGTGGCGTTGGTTCCATTGGCGGCCTCTATTGCAAAAATGCCTTTCTTGCTGATCCCGGATGCTATTGCATTGAGATCATTGCTGAAAGTTGCATCAAACAGCCTGTTGGCCTCGTTGCCGAACGAGCCACCGCTCAATTTGGAATACTCGGCATCCATTACGGATGGAAATCCGATGTTGCGAAATATTATCCTGATGCGGTTTTTCTGCGCTGTGCTGAGTGATGAAGCATTTTTGCACATCTTGTAAAGCTCGGCCGCGTCGGCCTTGCTGTGTGCCGTTAGCGCGTTGTTGATTTCCACGGATGATGGAATGCGGTTTATATCTGCGTCGTGTGGATCCTTTATCAGCTTCTTGTATGCCAAATACAGCAAAAGGCCGATGGCTCCTATTTTTACGATTTTCATTGTGGTAGAGGTATTAAAAAAGAGCTGACAGCAGACATGCCGCCAGCTCTTTACGTTTTACATTGTTGCCAACTTCTTAGATGCCTGAGAGGTTTGCCTTGTACTTAGCCGCCTTGTTCTTGATTGCGTCGCGCTTCTTGATCTCCGCGTCGTACTGAGATTTTGCTTTCTTGTACTCTGCAATCTTCTTGGCGTTGATCGAGTTTACCTCGTCGAGCTTCTTAGAGTAGTTGGCCCAGGTGGCCTCGCTTGCCTTGTCGCTTGGCTTCTTAGGCTGCTTTGCGAACTTTGGTTTCTTTGGTGCTTTCATATTACTAATCAAATTTTAATGGTTTACAAAAATATTAAGGCACGTTTCAGGCGTTTTTCGTCCTGTATTAGTGCTACTATCTTTCGCAGATCGTCTATAGAGATTGCCTCTGTATTGCACACTTGGGATATTGCCCTGATGCAGTCCTCTCTACTCATCGCCGCCGTCGGCTTGCTCTGCTGCTGCTGTTTCGATTTTATGAATGGTAGCATCTTGATGGCTCATTAAAGTGTTAATATTTTGGCGTATCTGTCTTATCTGGTCCTCGCTGAATGAGCTTTCGAAAAGGTCTGTTGCGAGATCCTCGATTGCGGAGCGTCGCTTGTCGGCTGGTTCCGTGGGTTGTGGGTCCTCGGTCATGGTTCCCTGTAGCTCCCTTATTTTCTCCATTGGAACGCCTAACAGTGGGCCCAGCAAGTAAGGGCCAGCCAGTTTTACGACTTCCACGGCCTTATTGATTCCGCTGGTAACTTCCCGGCGTGTTTCGTCGAGTCGTGCGCGCTCTGCCTGTAGCATTTCGTTTTTGCGGTCAAATTCGGCTTGCATCAGCTGACGGTCTATTTTCAACTGCAGGTCGTTGAGCTGTTGAGCGTTTTTCAGTCGCTCAATCTCCAGGCGTGCATCGAACTCGCTTTTGGTGGCCAGTCCGTATTTTTCAAGCTCGCCCAGATTCGGGAGCCCTGACAGAACATTTGCCGCCATGCGCTGTGGCTGTGGCTCTCGCTCTCGCTGTGGTTCTCGCTCCGCCGTGGCGGTGTCGATGTCGCGGTTCTCAAACTCGATGGGGCCGTAGAAACTTTGGCCGTTGGCGTTCTTGCTCGCCTTGATCTCGATTGCAAATTTCGCGTCGGAAGGATAAGACGACAAGGTAATGGTTAGCGCTTTTATAGCGTTCTCTACCTTGATGTCGTTGTCGGCATCCTCCGGCATATCTTCACAATTATAAGCCCTTACGAGTACCTTGCGGTACATGTTGAGGTTGTAAAGATTCCAACATGGAAATTTACTTTCTGCAATCTGTTGGAAGATTGCGTTTTTGCCTATACTTCTCATAAATATTAAAGTGATACTTTTACATACCTTTCTCGTCCGCCGTTGCTTGTCCCTTCGGATGGGGTAAGCTGTACATAATGCAAACAAGCGTTATAGATCTCGCTGAATTGCGATTCTATTCCGTCGCCTGGCTCTGTTAGTTTTATTGTTGCCGTGTTGTCGCACTGCAATATGAAATTTGCCTCGCCTCGCTGTATTGTGCCGTCGTCCTTGTGCATCACTACCGCCGATAGATCCAAATAATCATCGTTGGTTTTTATGGTGCAAAGTGGCTTGCTGATGTCGGCATCCTCGCTGATGATGCCGTCGCACTCAAACTTGTAGAAAAATGCCGCACCCGGCGCACACTGTATGCGCTGCGATAGCTGTTCTTTGGTTACGGTATAATGCCGCAATGTGTATGCGCTTATGCCGTGTGCCTTGGCGTAATTTTCGATAATTGCGGTTAATACTTCCATGATCCTAAATTTCTGAGTTGGTGGCGAGGAAACAAATTATAGCGTTGAATGTGTCGGCGTTCTCACCGTCTATCCTTGTAAGGTAGATTCTTACGTCGCGCGAATCGCCGTCGAAACTTACAGGATAGAAACTGCGGTCGTAAAGCAACTGCGAACGAACCTTAACGGCATCCAGTATAATATCGTCCATTAGGTTGCCTCGCGCGTCCTCGATGCGTACCTGATAGGCGCGGTCGTTGGCTCCGTCGGCTGATGCAATCTGCATGCCTCGCACATACTTGTAATTTGCCGGGAGGCTTATTACATTGTTGCTGTTGCTCTGTATGTCGTATGACTGAAAATCATAGTCGATACATGCGATACTCTCAACTGACTGCCTGATGTAGAACACGAAATTAAAGGCATCGCAATCGGTAGCTTTTACATTCAGGTAGATGTTACGGCCCGCCGCCTTCTGCATACATGGACGGAAGAAATTCTGCATATCCCATCCGGCATTGTTGGCTGTCTTTATCCAGTTGCTACCGCTCGACATGCTGAAAATTGATTTCTGATCGTCGCGGATCTCGATTTCGACATCTGCACCGTCTACTGCTCCCGATACCAACATACACGCTATACCAGTCATGTAGGGGTAGAGCTTATCTGTTGTAATCTGTCGGCGGTAATACTTGGTGCCGGTTGTTGCCGGTATCTGTATTAATTCGCTGTATATCAAATTCTGTTTCATCTTTTTTCATTTATTATTAGCGGATATAGGCGGCGCGAGCCGCGCACCCTGGTAGCTCCAGCGGTGCCAACATTCCGAGCTGTCGCTATATCCTATCCAATTTATGAGAATTAGATCTTGACCGTTTAGTCGTTGCTGATCATTGATCCGGCGATAAGTACCTCAATAAAGGTCTTTGCGCTTGATGTGGTATCTACCACTGCGCCGTCGGGGAACTTTACGCGGAACTGGAGCTCGTCGGCATCTGTTACGAGCTTAGGAGCGTCGAGGTTGATGTTGGTGCCGAGGCTGTGGCCGTCCTTGATCTCCTGTGTGAACTGAGAGAGAGGTGCCGAGAATACGCGAACCTTCTTGAT
>JAZLKG010000106.1:0-19090 GCA_045597465.1 Bacteroidales bacterium
TATAGCGGCGGGGTTCCACCTCTTCCCATCCCGAACAGAGAAGTTAAGCCCGCTTGCGCCGATGGTACTGCGATACAATGTGGGAGAGTAGGTAACCGCCTCTTTTTTAAATCAAAAGCCTTTCAGAAGAAATTCCGGAAGGCTTTTTTGTTTATATGGGTATTCTTTTGTTTTTATTTTTTTCTTACCTTTGCGTCGAATTTAAATATTTATTCTAATACTTAATTTGTAAATGAAAAATCCTATAAAATTTATCTTTGCCGGCATCATGTTGCTGGTGTTTGCTATTGGTTTTATGTCATGCCTGCGTGATTCAGATGATATGAAATTGCAGGTTGATTTTGTAAAGAGTATCGACGGCAACAGAATCCAATGGGGCAAACCTCTCGATGTTATCATTACTGTTTCCAAAGAATGTGAGGTTACAATGATGATAGATAGTTCCATATTTGACGTGTCAAAGTTTTCCAAAAGCAAGAATTACTGCCTGCCTACAAATTCCGTGGGCATACATAGGATGGATGTCAACATCTCTTGCGGTGATGAGCTGATAGATCAGGGTTGGCTTTATGAAGTATATAAATAATCGCTGTTGGCATCAGCGCAAATAAAAATCCCGGGCCAACCATTGACCCGGGATTTTCTCATTTATTTAGTATTCCCAATTGTCATTACATTCCTGCGCCTTCTGCTGAAGGTACTCCGTCGCTCTTGCCCTCGCCGGCGTCGTCGTTGCTGATAGATACGCTTGACTTCTTTACCTGTACGTGGCTCTTTCCGAATCTGTATGACAGAGAGAACTGTACACGGCCCATTGGAATCTCAAACTTCATGTCTGATACGTAGCTGCTGGTCTCTGTGTGGCTGTTGAATACCATCTTGTCGAAGTGGTTGAGTGTACACATGCCTGATACCGAGGCTGTGAGCTTGCCATCCAGGAATTCCTTGGTGAGCGATAGGTTGGCGAAGTTCATACCGTTGCTGTGGCCGTTGATGGTTTTGCGGCGTGTGCTGGCCATGAATCCCAGCGAACCCTTTATGTTCCAGAATATTGTCTGGTTAAACTGGCCGTAGATGTTGCCGTTCCAGCCCTTGTTTCGCTCGTTGGTGAAATCGTTGTTCAGGTCTGAGTATGTTATGCCGGCATTGATCATGATGCGGGTCTTGGTGCTGAAGTTGTAGCCGTAGTAGCCGTTCAGCGACAGGCGGTTGTTGTCGGTGCCGTTGGTATAGGTGCTGTGCATGATATTCTCATCCATGAATGTGTATGATGTGATACCTGTGTTGCAGGTGGTGTAGCGCAATGTCAGGTTCAGGCTCTGCTTCATGCCGAACTGGCCGTAGCCGATCGAGAAGTTGTGGTATTTCTCAGGACTCAGGTTGGGGTTACCATAGCTCCATGAGGTAGGATTGCTCTTGTCAACAAATGGATTCAGGAACCAGATGCCGGGACGTGAGATTCTCATTCCGTATGTGAAGCTGATGTTCGACATTGGTGTCATGTTGTAGGTTATGGATGCGCTTGGCACTACAGAAGAGTAGTCCTTGCTGAAGCTGCCGCCTTCCTTGTATTTCTGGTCAACGCTGTTGAATGTGTACTCGTATCTGAGGCCGGCTTTCAATGTGTACTTGTCGAGCTTGCCTGTAAACTGTGTATAGGCGGCGGCAATCTTGTCGTCATTGCTGAACTCGGTGAATGTTGGGTCCATCGATTCCCAGATGTTGTTGTTAAGGATTCTGTTTATCAGCGAGCTCTCCGAGTTCTTTGGACGGTAGATGTACTTGAAACCATCCTCCATTGTGAATTTCTCGCCTATTGGCAGAATGTAGTCGAGCTGTATGGTGTGCTCGCTCGATGTCTCGTCGTTGGTCTGCTTGCGTTCGCTGTTTATATTGTCTCTGTTGCTTGTGGCTGTGGAAGGTCCCTCCGACTTGTCGCCGCTAAACTTGTATGAGAAAGTGAGCAGGCTCTTGGGATTGTTCTTGAAATTGTGCTGGATATCGATTCCGCCCCATACATCCTGCCATTTGCTGGTACTTGATGTGTTTTCCACGTAGTTGGTTTCCAGTGCTCCAAGAAGTGTCCTGTAGAACATGTCGCCAGTGCGGTCGCCATTGCTTGATGATGCGCCTACGTTTACTGATATCAGGTTGAGGTCGTTGATCTCGTAGCTGGCCTGGAGGTCAAGGTTGGTGCGGAGGTTCTTGTTGCCCATCTTTCCGGTGTACTCGTTCTCGAAGATGTTGTTGTCACCCATGAGGTTCTGAGTCAGCGATGTCATCTCCATGTCCTGCTTGCCGCGCTGCATTACCGAGCCGCTCAGCGAGAGTGTCAGCTTGTTCTGGTTGGTGGCCACGTTGAAGTTGGCCTTGTTCTCGCCCTGAGTCGATGTGCCTATTGTTACGGTACCGGCTGTCTGGTTTACCTTGTGTCCTCTCTCGGTTATCAGGTTTATGATACCGCCCACACCCTCGGCGTCATACTTGGCACCCGGGTCGGTTATCACCTCTATGTCGAGTACTGCTGATGCTGGCATCGATTTGAGGGCGTCAGATGGACGGGAGGTCAGCATCTGGTCCTTCTTGCCGTTCACATGAACCTGGAAGCTTGAGTTTCCGTTTACTGTAATGTTGTCCTGTCCGTCCACCGATACCATTGGCACCTTTCTCAGGAGGTCGAGCACTGTGGCGGTCTTGCTCTCGGGGTCGCCCTGTGCGTTGTATGTAAGCTTGCCGGCCTCAGCCTTCACCAGGGGCTTTACGGCCACTACCTCCACCACGCCTAGGGTGTCCACTACGTCGGTGGTAAGAATCCTGCCCAGGTCAAGCACCTTCTGGCCGTTCACCACAATCTCTCTCTTTACAGGCATCTTGCCCATGTAGCTTATGGTGAGCTGATACTTGCCGTTTTTCTTTATCTGTCCGCTGAAGCTTCCGTCAATGTCGGTTACTGTTGCCATGGTGTACATGCCGGGCTGGCTGGGGTCTGGAACAGCCACGGTGGCAAATGGTATCGCCTCCTTGCTGAGTGAGTCGGCAAACACACCTTTTACTGTGGTCTGCGCCATTACCTGATGAGATCCGATAAGCAGCATGCCCGCTGCAAGAATTTTTGTGAGTGCTTTCATTTTCTTGAAATTTTTTTATACTATTGTATTTATTGTTTTATGTTTTTCTGTTGTGTTGTATGCCTTTTAGACTCGGCAAAATTAAAAGGTTTTATTCTACTAATAGTTAATTAAATGAAATTTTTGTTTTAATCTATTAAAAACTGAAATTCTGTTGTTATTTTCTTCTTGATTAGCTGTTAGTTGCGTTAAATGCCTTTTTTTTATCTATTAATAACTATATTACATATATTAACCGTTTTTTGCTTTTTTTTACATTATTTTCATCAAACCATCGTGTTTCAATGCTGTTTTTTTCTCATTTTATTTAATGATTATCTAATATTGCCAATATGCTTTTTTTGCTAATTTTGCGCCGTCAATTTATATACATTATTATTATGTGGATTACATTAGTTATTTTCTCAGCCATATTCCTTGGCGTCTACGATGTCTGCAAGAAACAGTCGCTGCGTCAGAATGCTGTCCTGGTGGTGATGCTCATATCCTCCGGAGTGTCGCTGCTCATGATGTCGCCTATGATAATTGATTCGGCTTTTGGCACGGGCATGCTCGATGGCACAATGTTCCAGACAGGTTCCACCTGCCTCAGGAATCAGCTTTGGATTATCCTGAAGGCCTTTATAGTACAGGCCTCATGGGTCTGCAATTTCTACGCCATGAAGCATCTGCCCATATCCATAGTAGGCCCGGTAAGGTCCAGCGCCCCGGCCTGGACTTTGTTTGGCGCCGTTGTGGTGCTTGGCGAGAGGCTCAATCTCTGGCAGTGGGTGGGCGCCATCATCATCCTCGGATGCCTTTTCCTCTATGCCAACTATGGACGGAAAGAGGGTATCTCATTCAAGCACAACAAGTTTGTCTACCTCCTCTTTGCGGGCACGCTTATAGGGTCGGCATCAGCCCTCTACGACAAGATCATTCTCCGCGAGCTCATGATCGACAGGATGGAGGTTCAGGCCTGGTTCTCCTTCTATCAGTTTATCCTGGCCTTCGTGATGATGATGGTATTCTGGTATCCGGCAAAGGCCAAGACCGACAGGTTCGAGTTCCGCTGGACCATTCCGCTCATTGGATTGTTCCTTACAGTGGCAGATTTCCTCTATTTCTACGGCCTCAGCTGCGATGGCGCCCTTATAGGCATCGTGTCCCTGATACGGCGCAGCAATGTGATAATATCCTTTGCCGCGGGTGCATTGCTGTTCCATGAGAAGAACATAAGGCAGAAGGCCCTGATACTTGTGGGCATACTGGTTGGCGTGGCTATTCTCTGCCTTATGAAATAGTGGGATTGCGTGTTATTGGTATTTTGAAAAAATATTAATGAAAAATTTCATTTTTATTCAAATTTTTTCTAACTTTACACCCAAAGAATTTAATTAAAAACTTAATATCCAAAATGAGTGAAAATTTTTCTGAGGCTCTCATGCTTATGGGCGTGGGCCTCGCAACCGTTTTCGTTGTGTTGCTGCTCGTTATCGGCTTCGGCAACCTTCTGATTAAGGTAGTTAACAAGATCGCTCCAGAGGAGGAGAAGAAGGCGGCTCCTGTTGCCGCTGCCAAGTCAGCTTCTGCTGCCATCGATCCTCAGGTGCAGCAGGCCATAGCCAAGGCCATCGAGCAGATGACTGCCGGCAAGGGCCGTGTTGAGAAAATTGAAAGATTGTAAAACATTAAAACAAAAGTTTATCCAAAATCAAAAATGGGCAGAAAAGTAAAATTCAATCTCGTTTTCAGAGATTTGTGGCAGTCTTCTGGCAAGTATCAGCCAAGAGTTGACCAGCTTTTGAAAGTAGCTCCAGCTATCGTTAAGATGGGCTGCTTCGACCGTGTAGAGACCAACGGTGGTGGTTTCGAGCAGGTAAACCTCCTCTACGGTGAGAATCCTAACAAGTCGGTTCGCGAGTGGACAAAGCCTTTCCACGAGGCTGGCATCCAGACCGAGATGCTCGACCGCGCTCTCAACGGTATCAGAATGAATCCATGTCCTGTGGACGTTCGCGAGCTTTTCTACAAGGTTAAGTTCACCCAGGGTACCGATATCGCCCGTACTTTCTGCGGTCTCAACGACCCAAGAAATATCATCCCCTCTATCGGATACGCTCACAATACTTCAAGACCAGCACCTTACGGCAAGGTAGATCTTAAGCACATGATTTCTCAGTGCTGTCTCTGTATCACTGAGTCGCCTATCCACACTGCTGAGTACTACGTAAATCTCGCCAAGCAGCTTATCGACGCTGGCGCCGACGAGATCTGTATCAAGGATATGGCTGGTATCGGCCGTCCTGTAAAGCTCGGTGAGATCGTAAAGGGTATCAAGGCCTACAAGGATATTGTGGTAGAGTACCACTCTCACGCTGGTCCTGGCTTCTCTATGGCCTCTATCCTCGAGGTCTGCAAGGCAGGCTGCGACTACATCGACGTAGGAATGGAGCCTCTCTCTTGGGGTACTGGCCACGCCGACATCCTCGCCGTTCAGCCTATGTTGAAGGACGCTGGTTTCGACGTAAAGGAAGTGAACATGGCCGCCTACATGGAGGTTCGCTCTATTATCCAGGAGATGATGGACGACTTCCTCGGATACTACATCCCACAGAAAAACCGTTTCATGAACTCTCTCCTTATCGCTCCTGGTCTCCCAGGCGGTATGATGGGTTCGCTCATGACCGACCTCGAGAGCAATCTCGCTTCCCTCAACAAGTACAAGGAGAAGAACGGTCAGCCAAAGCTCACTCAGGACGAGCTCATGATCAAGCTCTTCGACGAGGTAACATACGTATGGCCAAAGATGGGTTATCCTCCATTGGTAACTCCATTCTCTCAGTACGTTAA
The DNA here is from genome assembly GCA_045597465.1 of Bacteroidales bacterium. Taxonomy (GTDB): domain Bacteria; phylum Bacteroidota; class Bacteroidia; order Bacteroidales; family UBA3824; genus UBA3824. The sequence continues at coordinate 5,961 of JAZLKG010000106.1, forward strand.
GAATATGGCTCTCCAGAATGTAATGCAGATGGAGAAGGGCAAGGAGCGCTGGTCGCTCATAGCCGATGATATCTGGGGTATGCTCCTCGGTAAGTCTGGTAAGTTGCCAGGCGAGGTAGCTCCAGAGCTTGTAGAGCTCGCCAAGGCTCAGGGCCGTGAGTTCTTCAAGGGCAATCCTCAGGACGAGTATCCAAACCAGCTCGACGTTTTCCGCAAGGAGATGCAGGACAATGGCTGGGATCTTGGCCAGGACGACGAGGAACTCTTCGAGCTTGCCATGCACCCACAGCAGTACCGCGCCTACAAGGACGGCTCTGCCAAGGCCAACTTCGAGGCCGACCTCGCTAAGCGCAAGGCTGAGAAGAATGCTCCTAAGGGTGGCGTTCCAGCTGTATTCCCACAGACTGTTACAGTTGACGTAAACGGCGTTAAGTACGCTGTTACAATCGGTGCTAACGATGGTTCTAAGCCTGCCGCTTCAGGTGCTGCCGCTCCTGCTGCCAAGGGCGTTGGCAAGGAGTTGACATCTCCTCTCGAGGGCAAGTTCTACTTGAAGAAGAACCCATCAGACCCAACTATCAACGTTGGCGACACTGTTAAGAAGGGCCAGACAATCTGCTACATTGAGGCTATGAAGACTTTCAACGCCATTGCCGCTGAGTGCGACGGTGTTGTTACCGAGATCTGCTTCAAGAGCGGCGACTCGGTTTCTGAGGACGACGTTCTCTTGCGTATCGCTTCTGCCGAGGAGGCTGCCGCTGCTCCAGCCGGCGAGGGCAACGACCTTACTTCTCCTCTCGAGGGTAAGTTCTACCTCAAGAAGAATCCTTCGGATCCTCAGGTAAACGTTGGCGATTCTGTCAAGAAGGGTCAGACTGTCTGCTACATCGAGGCTATGAAGACCTTCAACGCCATTGCTGCCGAGGCCGACGGTGTTATTACCGAGATCTGCTACAAGAGCGGTGACTCAGTTTCTGAGGACGACGTTTTGATGAAAATTAAGTAATTTCACAAATTTATAAATCACATTACAAATGGGTGAAATATTAGACAAAATCTATGGAATGACCGCGTTGCAGTCGCTTATCGAAAACCCTTCATTCCTGGTTATGTATCTGCTCGCTTTCGTTCTCCTGTATCTTGGTATCAAGAAACAGTATGAGCCTTTGCTGCTGATACCTATCGCCTTTGGCGTTCTTATCGCCAATTTCCCTGGCGGCGACATGGGAGTTGTTTCTCCTGATGGTCAGGGCATGGTGAATGTTAACGGCGTAATGAAGAACATCTACGAGATGCCTCTTCCCGAGATTGCTCATGACCTCGGCGTTATGAACTTCCTCTACTACGCTCTTATCAAGACTGGTCTTCTTCCTCCTATCATCTTCATGGGTGTGGGTGCGTTGACAGACTTTGGTCCTATGCTCCGCAACCTCAAGCTTGCCATCTTTGGTGCCGGTGCTCAGTTCGGTATCTTTGCCGTATTGCTCGTAGCCTGCAACTTCTTCACTATGAATGAGGCTGCCTCTCTTGCAATCATCGGTGGTGCCGATGGTCCTACTGCCATCTTCACAACAATCAAGCTTGCTCCCCACATGCTGGGTCCTATCGCCATTGCGGCTTACTCTTACATGGCTCTCGTGCCTGTAATCGTGCCTTTGGTTGTAAAGCTCACATGTTCCAAGAAGGAGCTCTCTATCAACATGAAGCAGCAGGATAAGCTTTATCCTTCTGGCGTGGTAATCAAGAACGAGCGCGCTCTCAAGATCATTTTCCCAATCGCTGTTACCACAGTGGTTGCCATAATCGTTCCATCTGCTGTTCCATTGGTTGGTATGCTGATGTTCGGTAACCTTATCAAGGAGGTTGGTGCTTCTACATCAAGAATCTTCGAGGCCGCATCAAGCACAATCATGAACTCTGCTACTATTTTCCTCGGTCTCTCGGTAGGTGCTACAATGACTGTTGACGCATTCCTCAACTGGCAGACTATCGGAATCGTAGCCGGTGGATTCCTGGCATTCGGATTCTCTATCTTCGGTGGCATCATGCTCGTTAAGCTCTTCAACCTCTTCGCCAAGAAGAAGATCAATCCGCTTATCGGTGCTACAGGTCTTTCGGCAGTTCCAATGGCTTCACGCGTTGCCAACGAGATTGCCCTCAAGTACGACCCACGCAACCACGTCCTCAACTACTGTATGTCTTCAAACGTATCAGGCGTTATCGGCTCGGCAGTTGCCGCCGGTATCTTGATTGCGTTCCTGGGTTAATTGGTTGAAAGACTAATTGAATAATAAGAATAATCCTCATTTCCGGTATGCCGGAAATGAGGATTTATTTTTTCTATAAATATATAATTTTTCTTGGTAATTTGATAATTTTTTTGTAATCTTGCATCCGAAACAATGAAACAATTATATTATTAATTTTGTACTTATATCTAATATGCAAAACACTACTACTTCGTGTCCAAAGGTTGAGAAATGCCCTATTTTCCAGAAGGGTGTTCTTATGAGTGAGAAGACTGGCGAGAGTTACAAGAATATTTATTGCTTGACAGACCGCCATAATATATGCAAGAGGTTTCTTGCTGCTCAGCTTACCAAAAAGCCTATCCCTGTGCAGGTGCTTCCTAATACCGTTATTTCTGCGGAGGAAATTGTGAAGAGGATAGACTCGGGATTCTATGATATTTTCAATAAGTAATTTTTTTACCTCCTTTTTTTGGTCCTGCTTCTGCAAGTGATTGCGGGGCAGGATTTTTTATTAGACTGCTTATTATTAAGAAAAAACAAATATACACTTATGAAAAAAACAATTTTATCACTTATTGCCGTGGCCTTGCTGATGATGGCATCGTGCTCTGGCGGCGGCAATCAGCAATCTGCCCAGCAGACCGGCAGCGGCCTCTCGCAGCAGGAGGAACAAGTATCAGAAGCATCAGACACTCCGGAAAACAACACCGAACAGACCGTGGTGAGGGTTAGTGGTGGAGTGGAACTGGTGAAAGCCTTGAAATCCAACACCAGGATTATCATTGATTGCGATATCACCGATTTGCATGATGCGGTGGAAGGGGCTTGTATTGCCAATGACATTTCGTCTACCGATGAAGAGCTTCCTGTATACAACAGGCCTGAGTTGATAAAGTCGTTGAGGGGATTGGCCGTCATGAATATGGAGAACATCACCATAGAGGGAGACGGCGTGCGCAAGCTAATCCGCCAGGACGACTACTTCCATCACATACTCTATTTTGTAAACTGCAAGAATATCAGCCTGAAAAACCTCATCCTGGGACACACCCAGACCGATGGATGCGGCGGATATGTTGTTTGCCTGCATAATTGCGAGAATGTAAGGATAGAGCAGTCGGACCTTTATGGCTGCGGAGAGATTGGCCTTTGGGCCGATAAATCCAAGAATGTGCATGTGGATGATTGCAACATCTACGATTGTTCCGACAATGCCGTGGCTCTTCAGGATTCACATGGTTTGGTATTCAACAACTGCACAATAGCTGATATCAGAACCGAGTGCCTATGGCTCGACAACTCTGATGCTGTTTTCAACCGCTGCGTGTTTGATGTTGAAGAATATGGCAACTCGATCAAGGGGGCTGTTTTCAACAATTGCAAGGTGGATGCCGGCATAGATTTCGATGCTCCCGACCCAGTGAACTTGCCTGTTGAACCCGAGTATGACGGGGAAGAGGAGTAAAGGGCGTTGCGGCCGAGCGCTGCTCTCCAAAAGAGCAGGTAAGCCTTGTTATTTTACTTTCTCTATCAGCTCTTTTTTTATGACTTCCGGCTCAATTACCTTGTAGCCGTATCCTTTTAGCACCAGGTATCCCAACACCAGCACTATTATTATCAATACCGTGGCTGGCAGGCAGCCGCCAATGTGGATGTTGAAAATGGGGCCCGATGGCGGGTCGTAATATTCATCGTCCTTGTTGTCGTCTTTCTTGGGCTTGTTGGTGCCGAAAAAAATGTCGTCTTCGTTCATTTTTATGCTATTATAAAAAACGCTTCGGCAAAATTGGGAATTTCTTCCAATCTGCCGGAGCGTTTGTTTTTTATATGTGTCCTATGATAATGAGCTTGTTATCTGGCTGCGCCTGGGTAATATACGTAGCCGGTAAGGGTCATCTTTCTGGAGAATTTGCTGATGCCTGATACCTTGGCCACGCCTACAGTTCCCTTGTTGGTCTTGAAAGCCAAAACATCGCCCGGCTCCACCATTACCTGGTTTTGACCTTTAATGTTTGCGATGCTTCCGGGCTTGGGACTCAGCTCCGACATTGTGATCTTGTCGGCGTAGTCCCTCATGTTCACCTTTCCAAGATTCTGTATTGTGCATGTGTTGGAATTGGTGTAGTTGATGTTGTTGTAGCTGAGAAGTTCCTTGATGTATCCGCCAGCGGGCTGAGATACAATGTCGCCGTAGCTGGCCTGCCAGCATGTTACGAGGTCGGCGCTGGCATCGCTGATGCTTACCACGCGCTTGGTGTCGGCGTCGAAACCGCTCAAGCTGTTGCCTGAGGCTGTATAGTCTAATGTTACGGTAAAATCCTCAATTACGCCGGGGGCATCCTCCTCCGGACCGTCGCCACCATTGTTGTGGTTATGGTTGTTGCTTGGGCCGTAGATGTCGTCCACCTCTTCACCAAATTCGCATGAGGTGTTTAGCAGTGTGCTGCCCATCAGGAGGGCTGCCGATAGTATGATGCTGATTTTTTTCATATCTGTAAATGTTTTTAGTTTGTTTTTATAACGATGCAAATGTAAGAAAATTTTTCATTATTGATGAAATAATTTCCACAAAATGAATGACTGTCTGCTGTTTTTTGCGAGTTTTCCGCTAACTTTCTTTCCAGAAAATGTCGTAAATCTGGTCGTCGAGGTTTTCCTCTCCGTCATTTATGATGGCGTACTTGCAGTATTGCCACATTTCCTGGTCGGTCATCTGGTTTCTGATGCGCTGTTCCACCTGATTGCGCGATACGTTGTCGCGCTGCATCACGCGGCTGATGCGGGTTTCGTATGGCGCTTTCACGAGGATGCTGAAGTCGCACATTGTGTGGAATCCGCTGCTTATCAGTATGGCGCTCTCCACGCATACAAACTGCAGGTTCTTGTTCATTTCCACAAACTCCATGAAATCCTCCTTCACCAGCGGATGTATCAGCCCGTTTAGGGCCTTCAGCTTGTCGGCATCGGCAAACACAATGTCGGCAAGCTTTTTCTTGTTCAATATTCCGTCGGGCAGGTAGATGTCGCTGCCGAAAATCTCCTTCATCCCTGATATTGCCTTGGGATTCATGAGCTGAATCTTCCTGGCCTCTATGTCAGTGATATACACCGGACACCAGTCCCTCTCTATTATCCTCGACACAGTGCTTTTGCCGCTGCCTATGCCGCCCGTTATGCCTACGATTTTGGTCATTTTTTTTGATTTTTGATTTTTCAATCACTTCTACTAATCCACTCTTTCCACTTTCTCTATCAGGTATTCCACGTTTTCCGGATTCATGGTTATGTTGGTTACGCTCTTGTCGTCGGGAGTCTTCACCAGCTTCAGCGCCAGAGTCTTGGGCCTTATTATTCCGGTGAGGTCCTTGTAGTCTACCACTGCCTGAAACATCTCCCGTGTTATCTTGTTGTACTTGTCCCAGCCCACATTGAATTTTATGGTGGCGTTTTGCGAGAATATCCTCAGGCTTATGGAGTCGGGTACATTGAGCTGGCGTATAGGCACTTCCAATGTGCGCTCGGTAAATTTCTCCACATTCAGCAATACGTTGGTGGCCGTAAGTGCGCATGATACTCCGGCAGGCATTATCAGTTTCACCTTGTGCTGCGAGCTCTCGTTTATGTTGCTGAGTTCCAGCAGCTCGGTGCTGATGCTTTTCAGGGTGTCCACTATCATGGCCGATCCTGATACCACCACGCTGTCGGGAGAGGTGGCGGGCGTATTCTGCAATCTGTACTGGGGAGCGAAGCTCAGCTTTTGGTCCAGTATCACCGGCAGTTTCTTGCGGGACGACACACCGAAATCCAGTTTTATTGTATCAGGTTTCAGCGATATGAAATGATAGTCGGCCGGCAGCTGCGATTCCACCTGGCTCCGTATGTCGTCGTCGGTAACGAATTTCAGGGTGGAGTCGCTTTCCGGGAATGTCCTGATATCCAGTTTCGACAGGTCTATTCTTATATTAGGGAGATTGCCGTGAAGGCCCAGCAGGCTGCTGCCCTTGGCCGAGAAGTTGATGCTGAGCTCGGCAGTAGTGATGCCGGGCACCAGTATCGAGTTTTGGGGCAGTCCGTAAAACTCCACCTTGCTCTGTCCGGCGGCGTTTATGGTGCTGCCCATCTTGTTTATCAGCCATGCCACCGATGCCAGCAACACCATTACTATGAATGTGAGCAGGTTTTGGTTTATGCGCTTGCGCCTTATCTTGAATATCGATGCCTTTATCTTGCGTATCAGTCCCTTGCCGTTTTCAGTTGCCATAATTGCCTGTTATTTGTATTTGTCGATATATTGCTTGGCCTTGTAGTTGCCTTTTTGCAGGGCGGTCTGCCAGCAGTTGTGGGCCTCTTTCCTGTTGCCGGACTTGTATTTGGCCAGCCCCATCCATAGATAGCAGTCGCTCATCTTTGGGTCCAGGTCTATGGCGTATGACAGGTCGCCTGTGGCCAGGTCGTACATTCCGACGCTTGTGTATGCCATGCCCCTTACCAGATACAGACGTGCGCTCTTTTGCTCCACCGAGTTTATTATGGGCAGTGCGTCTATGGTGTTTCCGTTCTTTACCATCAGCTCGGCGGCCATCAGTTTCCTGTCGTCGCTCTCGTCCATGATGTTGTATGGAGCCGATGCGAGCTTCTCCACGTATGCCATGGCGGCCTTGTGCTTGTCCTGATTGTACAGCAGCCTGCATTTCAGCCACATATAGTCGGCATTTGTGGCATTGTGCCTCAGGGCCAGGTCAATGTCGTTCATGGCGGCCTTCATGTTGTTGTCGTTCATGTATGCCGTTGCCCTCAGGAAATATGCCTGGGCGCAGCCTGGATTTTGCCTTATAATATCGTTCAGCGTGCTGTATGCCAGTGCGCCGCGGCCGTTTTCTACCAGATATTCAGCGTATTGCAGGTTGCTGCCGTTGCTGGGTGTATCTTGTGCTGATGCTTGCAGGCTTGCCGCAGCCATCAGTATTGCTATAATTTTTTTCATCATCAGTTGTTTTTGTTAGGCTTGGTGAATATTGTTATGTATCCCTCAAGATCTCTTTGTTCCAGGCCGGTAAGTCTGTGCTCATATACAGTGCACCTGTAGAAATACACTCCGTCGGGCAGCTGGTTGCCCGATTTCTGGTCTTTGCCGTCCCAGTTGAGGTCGGGGTCGGTGGTCTCGAAAACCACTTTTCCCCATCGGTTGGTGATGGTCATCTCCACTCTTTCCACAAACTGGTATGGATATGGGTGGAATATGTCGTTGATACCGTCTCCGTTGGGGGTGAACACGTTTGGCAGGCGGTAGTCCTCGCAGTTGTCGACGCAGATTCTCGATTCCAGGATACCCTCGTTTCCTGCCGAGTCGCGTGCGGTCACGTAATAGCATCCAGCCAGTCCCAGGGTGGGGTAGTGGTCATAGGAGTTTACAGTGGGGCCGGCCTCGTCTATCTTGGTGAGCTCTCCGTCCAAAGTGCTGGAATAGAATATCATGTATTTCTCGATTCCGGTGCCGCATAGCGAGTCGGGCTGCCATTGCAGGCGGTTGTATCCATCGTCGCAATGGCTGCGTACATTCAGTTTCACGCATGGGGCAATGGTGTCGACCGGGGTACCGTAGGCCTCCTGCGACCAGTTCTCGATGTGGGTTGGCAGGCCGGGAGCCGAGTAGTAGCCTATGGTCTTCATCCTGTAGCCATATTCCTTGTCGTTTTCCAGGTTGTAGTCGGTGTATTTGCCGCTGGTGGATACGCCCACCGAGTCGAATGTGGCCGATCCCGGATCCTTGCGGTATATTACAAAAGTGTCGTTTTTCCATGGCACGTCGGCATCGTGGGTAATGGTTATCCTGCGGTCGCCGCATTCCAGTTTTATGAATACCGACGATGCGTATGCCGCGGCGCCCACGTCGTTGAATGAGTTGTTTGCCTCGTCCAGGTTGGCGAATGACACTTTATATATAGAACCCTTGGTCTCTGAATCGAATCCCTGGTCCAGCATCTTGGTGTAGTGGAGTCCTTCCAGCTCCTTGCCCTTGCCGTACAGTCCATCCCTGATGCCTCTGGCCGTAAACAGTATGTAATAGTATGGAGGCGGTATCAGGGCCGAGTCCAGCTCCTCGGGCTCGCTCCATTCCAGGTCTATGGATCCGTTTTGCTGGTCGGTTTTTACTACTGATGCTTTTGTGAACATTATGAATCCTCTTGCCAGGGTGCTGCACGATGGTTCGCTTGGCAGGCTCTCGGCGCCGTCGGCGAATATGGCGGTAATCCTGTAGCAGTATCTGAAGCCCGTGGGCAATCCGTTGCCGTGGTCGTCGTCCACATACGAAAGCTCCTTCAGTTTTTTGAGCTCGTCTACCAGCACATATCCCGATGATGATGGCATTCCTGTCTCGCAGACTCCGGGTTCGTACTCGTCGGGACGGTCCTTGCGGTATATCCTGTAGCCGGTGGCGTTGGTGTTGCCTCCGTCGTTCCATTCTATATGGACGCTGCTGTTGGTGGATTCTATGTATGTGATCTCAGGAGCCGGGGCTATCACTCTGATATTTATCTTGTTGTAGCCGGTCAGCGGCACTATCTTGTCGTCGTCGGTCACCTTTACCAGCATTTCGTATGGCTGGTTTCTTATATGGCTGCGCACTGTCTGCCACGAGAAGTTTCCCACAGGATTTTTGACCCACTGGCGCAGAACGTCGAACTTGGCGGGCGATTCAGGAACCGCGAACGGTCCGCCCGACGCAGTCATCTGTATGTTGTTGTCGTCGATATCTGAAGCCGTGATCTTGAATTTGAGCAGCGAGTCAGCCACTACGCAGTGGTTTCCGGTCTTGTTGATGGTCGGGGTGTGGTTGTCGGCGTCTATCACCTCCACCTGTATGTCGCGCAGTACCTGGCCGATCTTTATTCCGTGGCGCCATTCCTCTATCCACATTGCCACATTGTATGTGCCTATCTTGGCGGGCTTTTCCCATACAAAGTCACCCGTTATGGGGTCCACGTAGATGCTGTCGGTGACAGGGGGCAGGGTGTATCCCACGATCTCTGTGGCATCCTGCTGCAGGCATTTTGCAATCCTGTAGCTCAGGCTGTCGCCGTCGGGATCGTAGGCTCCGGGGTTGTGTACGAATGTCCTGTTCAGGGCCGCCTTGTCCATGGGCGCGTTCAGCAGTACAGGGCTGCTGTTGTCGCCTGCGGCCACGTTTATCATCAGGGTGGTCTTGATGGCGAACACTGTGTTTACCGAGTTTGGAATATTGTCCACGCCGTCGTTGCGGTTGGGGTCCTCCATGTATAGCACGTATGTGCCCGGGCCCGAGTAAGTGTGCTCGCCCTCATAGATGTTTTTGCACAGGTAGGTGTAGTTTTTGCTTCCAATGTCGTCGAGAGTGGTCTTCGATTTGCGTTTTACAATAAGTTTGTCGGTGCCGTCGCCGCAGTCCACCTCCAGCTCGTCGCGGTCGGCGTCGGTCTGGGTATAGCAGTAGGTGTATACTATTATCTTGTATCTGTAGCCTGATATGTGCTCATATACTATCTCGCCGGCCCTGTTGTGGGTGGCGCTGCAATTGGTGGCTATTCCAAGCATTATCAATGCCAGGAGAAGCGCTTTGGTGAGTATTTTCATTTTTTTCTTTTGATTTTGCAAAAAAAACCGCTGATAATTTTTACAAAAGTAATCATTTTTTTAATTTAGTGCCGTTAATTATTTTAAAAAATTATTAAGCGTATTTGCAATATGTCAGATAATACCAACCATATACTGTTTCAGGAGCTCGCCAACGATGATCTGAGCTTCCTGTATCTTGGCAAGTTCGAGAATTCAATTCTCGGTTTTGCCACTGAGATACTCAAGAGCCACATGACTCTTTCCGACGACTCGGAGGGTAAGAAAAACAAGCTTTCGTTCCTTATGATAGAGAGTTTCCAGAATATCCTGCGATACGGTCTGTCGGGCCGCGCCGAAGACGTTACCTCCGGCGAGGTTTTCGCCGTGCGCAAGTATAATGGCAGTTATTATATCACTACTGGCAACTATGTGGAAAACAGCCATATAGAGCAGGTACGTGAGAAACTCGACCGTGTAAACACTCTGTCGCCAGACGAGCTGAAGAAACTCTTTATAGAGACGCTTCAGAACAAGAAACTGTCTAAACAGGGCGGCGCAGGCCTGGGTTTCATGGAGATGGTGCGCAAAACCAAGGAGAAGATAGATTTCGATTTTGTGGAGATAGACAGCAACCGCAGTTTCTTCTATTTCCAGCTCAGGCTCAAGGACAATCCCGCCGACGACAGCGAGGCTCTCCCGGTATCAGAGGCTAAGAAACTGAAGGCCATAATGGAGCAAAACGGCAGATACATAGCCATGAAGGGCGATTTCACACAGACCGCCATCAATCCTATATTGTCAATGGCCGAGAACAACTTTGGAGAGGAGACCCTGAAGACACAGCGTCAGGTCTACCATATACTTGTCGAGATGCTTCAGAATATTGCCAAGCATGCCAAAATCAACCAAAATGGCAGGCACGAGGGGCTTTTCTCGATGGGCGTGGTGGATGGCGACTATATCGTAAGCGCCTCAAACGGCATAGAGGAGCAGAAGGCCCAGAAAATCAGCGCTTATGTCGACAAGCTGAATGCCATGAGCAAGAATCAGCTCGATGATTATTACCGGAAGGTTTTGCGTGGCGGTCACGACGATGTGTCCATTATCTCGGGTCTCGGACTTATAGATATAGCGCGTGAGAGCAAGACCAAAATTGACTATTCGATAGATGATATCGGTAGCAATGGCGACCAAATCATCTCTATGACAGCTACTTTGTAGATAGGTTGGTTATTTTTTTCAGTTTTCAATATTTTAGGCAAAATTTTTGTTGATTTATTGCAAAAGAGTTTTTATCTTTGCTAATGCAAACTATTTTTTTACAATGATTGAGAAATTATATATGGCGGAAACGTCCACGACTCCCGAGGTGATTTTTGATGCCGAGACCGGAATGCTGTCGATAAAGGGACGTTCGCTGCCAGAGGATACAGAAGTAGCTTACGAGCCTGTGATGAACTGGCTTCAGCTCTATAAGGAGTCACCAAATCCTGAGACTGTTCTCAGCATTTGTCTTGATTACTACAACTCGTCGTCGCTTAGGAAACTGGCTGATATTCTCCTTACTGTAAAGGAAGTATCAGAGCAGTCTTCCTCCAATATTTCTGTGAAATGGTATTATGAGGATGGCGACGATAGCAGCGTGGAGAATGCCGAGGACCTGAGATTCGCCACAAATCTGCCCTTCGAGATTATTCCTTTGGAGGATTAATATATTGTGTGGATTCAGTTCACAGAAACCTGCCTTGTCGATTTATATTGACGGGGCAGGTTTTTTTGTGTCTGATGCAATTTTTTACCTACTTTTGAGTATTGCCCACCTAACATTTTCAGCGCAATTTTGCAGTCGAAAAATAAATTACGCAGAAAATGAAAAACTTTTTTCTTTCACTCAGCCTTGCGCTGATAGTTCCGTTTGCGGTTTTGGCGCAGGATTCCACTGATGCCTGGAAATTCCGTTTTGGTGGCTACGGCGAGATGCTCGCTCAGTTCAAGGACTACGGAACCAACCGTTTTTATGGTGGCGCCGACGGCAATCCCAAGGTGGGACGCGCCTCGGTTTCTATTCCGAGATTCGTGCTCGCATTCGATTACAACTTCAATCAGAAATGGCAACTCGGCGCCGAGATAGAGTTTGAGAGCGGTGGCGTGGGCTCGGCTATGGAACTCGAAAACTCAGAGAACGGCGAATACGAGACCGAGATTGAGAAAGGCGGTGAGGTGGCCATTGAGCAGTTCCATATTACGAGAAAATTCCTCCGCGAGATTAATCTTAGATTCGGCCACATAATAGTTCCCGTGGGACTCACCAACTCTCACCACGAGCCAATCAACTTTTTCGGAACTACACGTCCCGAGGGCGAGACCACAATCCTGCCGTCTACCTGGCACGAAAACGGTGTTGAGATTTTTGGTTCCATTGGCAGAAATTTCGCCAAGTTCGATTATCAGTTTCAGGTGATTGAGGGCCTTAACGCCAACGGCTTCGACCGCAACAAATGGGTGGCTGGGGGCAAGCAGGGAATCTTCGAGGAGGACAATTTCACCTGTCCCGCCATTGTGGGACGCCTTGATTACAAGGGAGTTCCCGGTCTCAGGATTGGCGCAAGTTATTATTACCTGGCCGACGCCGGCAAGAACGCCGACAAGTATCAGACCTACTCTTCTTGCGGAAAGGCAACGGTAAAAATCATAACCGCCGATATTCAGTACAAGAACAAGTTCGTGACATTCCGCGGAAATATCCTTGACGGAAATCTTGACAATTCAAGCGATATCAGCAAGAAAAACATAAAACTTTCCAACAAGTCACCGTATTCAAGGCTTACTCCAATTGCAAGCAAGGCAGTGAGTTACGGATGCGAGGCGGGACTGAATGTGAAGCCGTTTTTCCAAGGCGGGAAAGTCCCGAACCTTGTTCCCTTTGTCCGTTACGAGTATTACAACCCTCAGGAAAAGGATGAGTCTGACCAAGTGATGGATCCAAGATTGAAGGTTTCGATGCTGGTTGGCGGTATCAACTACTACATACTTCCAAACCTTGTAGCCAAATTCGACTACACCTCCCGCCAAATCGGAGGAGGCCAATACAATAGCGAAAACGAATTCGCCTTCGGTTTGGCATATATCGGCTGGTTTGTAAAGAAATGATAACCGGGAATCGCCACCTGGCGGTGGCTTGGTTTTTTATCCAAAAATTAAAAGAATAATAAAGAATTAAAAGAATGGTCTTTGAAAACACGAATTTCCATAAATTAACGTGAATTCGATGAATTGTTATTATTT
>JAZLKG010000107.1:0-32389 GCA_045597465.1 Bacteroidales bacterium
TTTCAATTGTGTATCTTTGCTCCGAAGTTAACTGTTTGTACATAGCAATGCAAAATTAGTTAATTTTATCGAGGTGACAGTAATGTTGCCTCGATTATTTTTTCATCAACTAATTGCACTTTCAATTAGAACTTAAGCCCAAATAAAATCTTAGAATTATGGGCGTAAAATATGATTTGGGAAATTTCGTGTTTGACTTCGAACACGACGGCAAGGATGATATCATAAGCCTCACTGGTAATGGTTACAAGGTGAGCGCTTTTGGTAAATGTTTTTACTATGGATATGAGTTTTCCGACGAAGTGGAAGGCAAGATACGTACAGAATTTATCAAATATGCCAAATTTCCAAAATCAATTCAGGAAAATCCAAATCTCACCACCTTTATCCAGAGGGCGATCGATAATCTCCATAAGAAAATCAATCTCTATGATTATGACCTTGTAGTAATGCCGCAATCTTCAAGCAAGGTAAATCAGTATATGCTAAGGTACATTTACAGGTTTGCTCAGCCAAGATTGCAATATATGGAACTTGTGAAGGCTTTGCCTGAAAAGAAGTTCAAAACCCAAGAAGATGAGGATTTGCTGAAAACCATCAGAAAGCAAAATGTTCTTATCGTTGATGATATCACCACAAGCGGCTCTACCCTAAACGAGATTTTGCGAGCATTAAGAATTCTCAACGAGGACAACCAAATAACGATTTTTTCTCTAATTGGAAGAAAAGATTTGATGGTGGAGAGTATGTAGTTTTTTCTCAAAAATTTTTACCTTTGCCCCAAAATAATCAATCATGGACAAGACTTCGACAATAACCAACGGCAAAACTATAGCGCAGGTGGAATCTGAGATGAAATCCGCCGTGGAAAGGCTGTATATTGAAAGTTGGAAGAAGGGAATTCCTGTGGCATACTTTGACGAGAATGAGATTCTGCATTTGGCAAATCCCGATGGCAGCGATGATCTTGCGGAGTTCAATCCTGAGACCAAGGAATTTAAAATCCTTTCCCGTTTTTCGGAGCCTGGCAAAGGCCGTTTCGCTTATCTTTTGGCAAGCTGATATGGAGACGCAGAGAAAAGAATTTGCAGTAGTGGCTGGCCCCAATGGTGCCGGCAAAAGCACTTTGAGTCCATACTATCTTAAAGCTCAATGCTTTGACGGTGATTTGATGGCATTGAACCTTAGAAAAGAACATCCCGACTGGCCCGACAGATGGATTTCAGGTACAGTGGCCGGGAATCTTGAAAAACAGAAAAATTTCGCTATAGATAATCAACAGAATTTTGCATTCGAAACCAATTTCTCCAATGATATGATCATAAATCTCATTAATGATTTCAAGAATGCAAACTTCAAAATTTCGTTGTATTATTTCGGAATTAATGATTTAGAAAAGTCATTGTTAAGAGTACAGCGCAGGATTCTCCTTGGTGGACATAATGTAAGCGACGACGTTGTAAGATACAATTTCACCGAAGGCGTTAAGCGGGCTAAAGAGAATCTTCATCTTTTTGATTATATGACTTTTAATGCGAGTAGGTTTTAACATAATGTATTTTTTTTGAGACTTAAAACTAAATTATATTTGTAACTACCAATAATTTTTGCTATATTTGTGTTCAAGTAGCAAATGATTTTTATATAAAGAAAAGATATGCCCACAAAAAAGCCAAAAAACGTAAAAGCAGAGCCAAGGGAAATGGAAGCGTGCGAGGAGTTGCTGACAGCGATTCCATCGGTGAAGTCCCCCTCGGAAATAGCGTCAATATTCATGAAATCACCGCAAGGCATAAGGAATTTGTGGATTATCTCCAATCAGAAAAACCTCAAACCCAATCAGAGGTTTCAGCCAAGGTAATGGAGATACACGATTTATTGCCGATAGAGGAGCAAACAATGACAGATTTCCCAATGGACGTAATCATGGAAAACCGAAAGGTGGCGGGCCTATAACCATACTGTCCGAATATTTCTGCAAGTATGGGAGCAATATCAACGGCCTTGCCGAGCAGAAAAACGCAATGCTTGTTTTAACATAATGCATTTCATCTGATTTAAAACTGAATGAAAATCAATTTTTTTCCCAGTTTTTTTTACAACTGATACTTGTATCGTTGAAATATTTAATTTATTCATCTGGTTTATTCTTCTGAATTAGAAGAGGCTTTTTGATAATACGTTTTATATTTTCCTTATTAAATATTTTCTTTATCTTTGCACAAAAAACTATCAACCATGAAAAAAATCATCTCCTGGAACATAGATTCCATAAATGCGGCGCTTACGTCCGATTCGGCAAGGGCCGTGCTTTCGCGCAATGTGCTCGATATTATAAAGGCTGAGGCTGCTGATATAATCGCCATTCAGGAAACAAAGCTTCCGGCCACTGGACTCAACGAGAAGCAGAAGGCTATATTGATGGAATATTTTCCCGACTACAAGATAGAGTTCGTAAGCTCACAGCCGCCCGCCAAGAAGGGCTATGCCGGCACCATGGTGCTTTATAGGAATGTTTACACAGCCTCAGGGTCAGCTACAAAAATAAATGCGCCTGATACCATGGACAGCGAGGGAAGGCTTCTTACTTTGGATTTCGGAGATTTCTATTTGGTGAATGTGTATACTCCCAACGCCGGCGACGGCCTGAAGCGCCTGGCCGAGAGGCAGCAGTGGGATATCTGCTATGCCGACTATCTAAGCAAACTTGACAAGGAGAAGCCCGTGATTGCCTGCGGCGACTTCAATGTGGCGCATCAGGAGATAGACCTCGCCAATCCCGACAGCAACCATTTCTCGGCCGGATTTACCGACGAGGAGAGGGCAGGATTCAGCAACCTGCTTGGCCGCGGCTTTGTGGACACTTTCCGCTACCTGAACGGCAATGTGGAGAAGGTGTATTCGTGGTGGTCGCAGAGGATTACGACAGCCAAGATGAACAATGCGGGCTGGAGAATCGATTACTTCCTGGTGAGCGACAGGATAAAGGGCAGCATCAGGAAATCCGTAATGCTGGATTCCGGCTCCAGGGCCGACCATACGCCGCTGATGCTGGAAATCAGCGATTTTTAGGTTTTAGTATCAGCTTGCGGTTTTCCTGGAGGCCGTCGTTGTCGAAGCGTACAGTGGGGTCTTGACCGCTCTTGTAGGCCTGCTCGCTCTCGTAGATAGACAGGGCCACTGATACTCCGGGTTGTGTGGCCGGGTTTTCGCTGCCGGGGGCTACGGGGCTGATGAACTGGAACTTGCGTGTGCTGCCGTCCTTGAATGTGGCCTTGGGTGTCATTATGATGTCGCCGAGCTGGGCGATGGTTTTTCCGGCCTGGTCCACAAGCTCTGCCACCATGTAGATGTTGAAGAAGCAGGGCGCCACTCCGGTGTTTTTTACGGTGATATCAAGCTCGTTGCTGATTCCTTGCGGGCTGGCAATGGTGAGCAGCCTGGCATCAGTGATTCTGAAGTTGTAGCCTATTACATGTGTCATGGAATCGGCCAGGGCTTTGTTTTCCTTGTAGAACCTGTATCCGCAGTCGCTTTCCTGATCGAGCACGTAGTATGTGAGGTGGGCTGTGGTAATGGCGTCTACCCAGCGCTGAGGGGTCCATCTCAGGTAGCCTCCGGGTATTATGTCGTTGTATTGGAGCATCATCTCGTATCCGCCGAGGTTTTCGGCAATGGTGGGCAGGTTGGCCTCGTAGGCTCTCACGAGCGAATCGGCGGTGCCGGGTATGCCTATGAGTCCGTCGTCGCGCTTGGTGATTCCTTTCTTGAGGGCGTAGGTGTAGATGTCGCCGTAGCCGTCGGAGGTGAGCACGAGCTGTGTTTTCTTGAACAGCGAGGCGTAGTGGTCGAGCATGTCTTTCTGTATCTGGTATGATGGCATCTCGCTGCCTTCGAGGTGGGATGTGTGCCATTCGCCCCATTCTCCGAAGGATCGTATGTCTATGTATTCTATCCTGGGGTCGCCGTCGTATTTTTCGGCCAGGGCCTTGGCGAATTCCTTGGCTGCCCAGATGTATTTATCGTCGTCCCATACGGGCACCTGCGCATAGTAGCTGGTGCCTTCCAGTTTTGCTTTTATCTTTTTGGCGCCCATCTCGTATACCCAATCGGGGGTCCAGTCGTATTGTTCTGTGGGCGTGCTGCTGCTTGTGATGAATGATGGCGTGTAGGGGAAAACCCTGAGCGCGTATCCCATTCCGTGTTCCTGAAGCGCGTCGAGGAGGTCTTCGAGCTCGCTCCAGTCGTAGACGCCCTTGCCGGGATTTAGTTTGTTCCACTGCTGATACCCCGAGCCGTAGGTGATGAGGTCCCAGGCTTTGTTGCCGAGCGATCCGTATGGACCGTACCTGAATTCGGGCACAAAGTTCCAGCGGCCCTCGGTGAGCAGCGTGAATCCCTTGTGTGGGTTTGGCAGCGGCCCGTCGAATGGCTTCAGTGAATAGGTGATTATGGAAGTATCAGCCCCGGGAATGTCGTTGCCGGAAGATGGGGTGCCGGGTGTGACGTCGTCGGTGATTTTGGAATCTTTGCCGCAAGATGCGAGGCATATTGCGGCGGCTGCCAATATGGGGTATAGTGTTCTTAGTGTCATGCTGATGGGTAGAATTTGAAAGCTTCGGTCTCCTTGGGCACTATGTCGTAGATATCCTGGTTTCCAAAAGCAAAGTCGATGTCGCGGCCAAACGACGGATATTTCCTGGCGAAATCGGCCATGGATGGATACATGTCCAGCACAAAGGTTTTAATGTCGTTTTTGGCCATTTCGTAGAGCCTCATCGCCATGTTTGTGGATTCGTCTTTGGACTGGAATTTTCCTGATGCCACAAGTTTTCCGGCCATCTGTCCCGCCAGCAGCATATCCTCTATGGCTGGCTTGCGGCTGCGGCCGCTGCATAGCAGTGTTACAGGCTTGTCTTCCGATATCAGCCTCCTGCATACTGCCGAGCTGTTGAGAAACGATGCCGCGAACACACCCTCGTAGTCGGTCACTATAGACCTGGCATAGGTGCCGTTGCTGGTGCAGAAGGCCAGATGGCGCCCGGCGACATTGCCGCGCGTCATGGCCAGAGGCGAGTTGTTGAAATCGAAGCCCTCGATATCGTTGCCGCGCACCTCGCCTGCTATCAGATATCCCTGCTCCCTCTTCAGGCGCAGCGGAGTCTCGGTGTCAGGGTAGGTTTCCACGCAGAGGGCGCCGTTGGCAAGGGCTGTCACCATGGTGGTGGTAAACCTTGCCACGTCTATCAGGACCACATTGGGGTATTTGTTGTGGAACTTGAACAAATCTGGCGCCAGAACCGTCTCTATGTTATGTGTCATGGGCACTCTGATGCTTATGCCTTTATGTTTACCAGCTCCACCTGCATTTTCTTTACAAGCTGGTCTGGCTCCACGTATGGAATGGCCGATGTGTTGAGGCCCTTCTCTTTGGTGAACCTGAATACTTGACCGCTTGCGAAGATGGTGGCATAGCTTACAAGGCCTATTATGTCTTGGTTTTTCCTTATTGCCTCATCATCGTTGCAGATATCCAGCCAGTTGGGAATCTCTGCTATCAACTGCACTCCTCCGTGGAACAGTTCATTGCCGTTCACAGAGTACATTATGCCGGTGTTCAGGCATATTGATGGTACGTCTTTCTGATGCATCAGTCTTACTATGAACGATATCTGGGCTTCCTTGGATATTGATACTCCGCCATTTAGTTTGAATTGGAGTTCGTTTGTCTGTAGTATCTTGAACATTTTCGTAGTATTTGTGTTAATATTTCAGCCCAAAGATACATACTATTTATAAAAAAAGCCCTGTAAAACCGTTTTTTTTACAGGGCCTGATGCAAAAACTTTCTGTTTCTCCTACTCGCTGCCGTAGCTGTCGCATTCCCTGAGGCTGTCGCGGAAAGCATCAGCCAGGTCTGTAGCTGATACTTCCTGAGGCCTGATGCCGCGGTCAAAGATGGTTCCTATGGCCTTGTAGTAGGCCCAGCCCATAGCCGTTGTGAGGCCTCCGGCTGTTACTGCCGATATGCTGCCGCCTATGAAACTGCCTACTCCGGGTATCAGCTTCAGGAGCCCGCTCACGATGGCCCTTCCGGCAAATGTGGCGCCTATCACTCCGGCTGCCGATCCCACCAGGGTGCTCAGGAATCCCTCGTTGAGGTCCAGCCCCATGGCGCTCGATATCTTGGCCAGCATTCCTATCTGAATGGGCGCAAGCACCACGGCGTCGCTGAATGGGATGGGGGTGGCGCCTGCCGTGGCCGCCGCTGCCGTGGCTACAGATATTATCTTCTTGACCTCCGCCTCCTTTATCTCGCTGTCAACCTTCTGGGCGGCGGCGAATGCTTTTTTTGAGCACTCGGGTATCAGGTTGTAGGTCTTGGTGGCCAGCTCGCTGATGCCAAACTGCTCCACAGTGGCCTGGCCGCGAACCACATACCTCTGTGCCAGTACCTGCACGCTGTTCTGGATTACGGAGTAGTTGTCCTGAAGCACCTGGTGGTAGAACTCGTCGTCGCTGATGGTCTGCGTAAACACCAGTATCACGGGAATTTCCTTCTGGAGCTCCTCTATGAAGCTTATCTCCTCGGCCTCGTATCTCTTGCCCAGGTCGCTGATGCAGTACCAGCAGATGTGGATGTGCTCGGCGGGGTTTACGGTCTTGCGGCTCTGGATAAATTCCTTGAGCTCGCTTAGGGTCTGGCGGTAGCATCCGAGCTCGAAACCCCTTGTGTCGAAGAGGCTTACTCCGGGCACCCTCTCGCTCTTGTATTCACGTGTGGTCTGTGTCACGGGTTTGCCCACGCCTGTCTCCACTATGTCCTCGCCGAAAATGGCGTTTATCAGGGTGCTCTTGCCCACGCCTGTCTTGCCGGCTATCACAATGTTCACGTTGCCCATCTCGCTGTAAGCCTTCCTTACCAGGTCGCCGAAATCCACATTCTCGGCAATCTTCTTTATTGTGCTGTTCTCTTCCATTTTCTTTTGAATTTTGGAGTTTGATAATCTGTTTTTCTGTGCAGCAAAGATAGGGCAGCTAAGTGGGAGCCGTGTCGCCTTGGAGGCGACAATTTTGTTTTTACCTCTTCTGGGCCTCGCCGTAATTTATCTTTACGCCGCGCTGATTTACCACGTATGGCAGGGATTTGTTGTTGGAGGCTTCGGGCTCGTATTTGCCGGCAAGGATCCCCTCGCTGAGCTCGGCCACGTCTTTTACTCGCTGAAGTGTCTCGAGATTGTAGCCCCAGTAATGTCCCGGATACATCTTCCCTATTCCGTTGGCCTCCATATATTCAGCCATCTTGTGACCCGATGCGATTACATTGCTCAGAGTGCTGAAAACAAGCAGGTTGCCAGAGCCGAAGGCGTCACCGCTGAATCCGTAATGGGCTGCCTTGTCGACGAATGTAACAGAGCCAGGAGTGTGTCCCGGTGTGAAAACAACCTCTATTGTGCGTCCGCCGAGGTTGAAGGTCTGACCATCCTGGAGGTAGAGTTTCTCGCCCTTGTAGTCGGGCATTGTGGACGGAATATTCACGGTATCAGCCTCGCAAAGCCACATCTGCTCCCAGTCGTTGATGGCCATTCCGGTGTGGTCGCCGTGAACGTGGGTGGCGGCAAGTATCACGGGCTTTTTCACGATATCCTCCACAATCTTCCTCAGACCGGGCATCACAGTGCCGGCATCAATGAGCAGGGCCAGAGAATCGCCCTCCACAAGATATATCGACTCGTTATAAACCCTATTGCCGTTGCCGTGCCAGGTATGCTCGTCAATCTGCCGGATCTCAACATCATCGTTCTTGAAAACCGTTGGCTCTTTGAAATCGCTGTGGTCCTCGGTGGAATTGTTGTTGCTGTTTGAGTTTGAGCACGACGCCAACAGCGCCGCACCGATAATTGCTGAAAGGAATTTTTTCATAATATAAATGTGTTGGTGATTGATTGGCAAAGATAATAAAGATTTTGAGGGCTACAAACAAAAAAATACTTACATTTGCAACCGAAAATAAATCATTACTTAAACACATAAAAATGAAAAAACTAAACCACATTTTCCTGATGCTTGCGTGCCTGATGCTGCTGGGCTCGTGCAGCAAAAAGATGGAGACCGTAACGGTGCACACCGCCGAGGAGCTCATAAAGGCCCTGAAGTCTGATACCCACATCATTATCGATGCCGACGGCGACCTCGACATCAACCTGGCCGTATTTAACAGCGACTTGCCTGTTGTAGATATGAAATCTACCCAGAAGGGAGTAGTGAAATTCTTCGACAATGACGACATTACTCTGCGCATCAGACTCGACAACGTCATAATAGAGGGCGCCGATCCAAACAACAAGGTCCACTTCCTCAGCAACGAGAGCTCGGCAACCGTGCTGTATCTGGACGGATGCAACAATGTTACGATAAAGAATATAAAAGCCGGACACCTATTACCCGGCGACTGCTCTGGCGACGTAATCGGCGTTGAAAACTGCAACAATATCACAATCGACAACTGCGAGCTCTATGGCTGCGGAGTAAGGGGAGTGTCGGCAAATTCTTCAAAAAATATCGCAATCACCAACTGCTGGATATATGAGTGCAGCCAGTACGGCATCTGGTTGAACGATGCAGAAAATGCCACCATATCCAACTCCTGGATAGAATACTGCCGTAATGCGTCCTTCATTGATGAAAATTGCAAGAATGTTGTTTTCACCGATTGCACAACCGAAAACAACAACCAGCAATTTTACGAGATGAACATAGTTGCAAAAATGAGAAAGATGAGCGGCGATCAACCGTTTGAAGGCCCAGATCCAGAAGACTTGGAAGACAGCCAGGAGCCTGAGTACATCACCGACTGCTACACCGGCGAGGTGGAGCACAGCGATCCCGAAGGCGCTAATATCAAGGAATCTGAACTGGAGACCGTAACAGTACACAATGCCGAGGAATTCAAGAACGCTATCGGCAGCGGCAAGAAAATCATCATAGAATCATCCGAGAAACTCTCCTGCAAGGACGAGATCGATTTCACAGGCATCATCAATATGGTGATAGAGGGCAATGGCACTGAAACCGACTTCAATTTCAAGTTCACATCAGGCTGCTCCGATATCCGGATAAACAACCTTAATCTTGCGGGCATTTATATCGGCGCCGGATGCAGCGGTTTCGATATTGTAGATTGCAATCGTAAAGAATCCGACAACTACACCTTTATAAAAATCTTTGACGCTGATAATGTATTTGTAAACAACTCTCAGTTCCAAGGAGTCTTGATAAACAAGACAATCGACGTAATGTTCGTAAGCTGCAGAATCCATACCAGCGGAATTATGGTGGAGTGTCACGACGTCCACAATGTTTGGTTCAAAGTCTGCAATTTCGAGAACGATACCGAGAGTGATGGCAAGAGCCTCTTCGTGCTCGACGATCCAGTGGTTTTCGACAGATGCGAGTTTAGCGTAACAGAATGGAAGGTGGATTTCACGAATATGAAATGCATCAACTGCCCCAAGAGCGCGCTGATCACCGATGAGGATTTGGCGGATTTGTATGAATAAACTGCGCCGTCAGGTATAAAGAAAATTAAAACAATACAATACATAAATAAACACAAACTTTACCTCTTACGCCTTTTTCGTATTCAAATTACGAAAAAGGCGTATGTTTTTTACGGGGGTATTACGTGAATACTTTAATGATGGTTTCAAATCTTCGTTTTATCTTTGCAGTGTAGAAAATAAATAAAAACAAACCCAAAACATTTAAATAAAATGAGCGGATTAAGATTTCAAGTAGTTGGCGAGGCGTTCAAGAAGAACGCTGTGCCAGTAGAAGCACCAGAGGGTCCTTCTTCAGCTTATTTCGGAAAATACACCTTCGGCAAGGAGCAGATGGCCAAGTACCTTTCTAAGGATACTATCAAGAAGGTAAACGACGTAATCAAGAACGGCAAGCCTCTGGACCGCAGCATTGCAGAGCACGTGGCAGCCGGTATGAAGCAGTGGGCTATGGAGCTCGGCGCTACTCACTATACTCACTGGTTCCAGCCTTTGACAGAGGGCACAGCCGAGAAGCACGACTCTTTCATCGAGTACGCAGGCGCTCCAGGTGAGGGCGTTATCGAGGAATTCTCTGGCAAGCTGCTCGCACAGCAGGAGCCTGATGCTTCAAGCTTCCCTAACGGCGGTCTCCGCAATACTTTCGAGGCACGCGGTTACTCGGCTTGGGATCCTACCTCTCCAGCTTTCATCGTTGACGATACTCTCTGTATCCCAACAATCTTTATCTCGTACACCGGCGAGTCTCTCGACTACAAGGCTCCTCTCTTGAAGGCCCTTTCAGCAGTAGACAAGGCAGCCGTTGACGTTTGCAACTATTTCGACACCAACGTTAAGAAGGTTTATTCATACCTCGGTTGGGAGCAGGAGTACTTCCTCGTAGACGAGGGCCTGTACGCCGCACGTCCTGACCTCCTCCTCACAGGCCGCTCATTGCTCGGCCACGAGTCAGCAAAGAACCAGCAGCTCGAGGACCACTACTTCGGTTCAATTCCTGAGAGAGTTCAGTCTTTCATGAAGGAAGTAGAGTTTGAGGCCTACAAGTACGGTATTCCTTGCAAGACCCGTCACAACGAGGTGGCTCCTAACCAGTTTGAGCTTGCTCCAATCTTCGGCGAGACCAACCTGGCCAACGACCAGAACCTTATGATTATGTCTATTATGAAGCGTATCGCCCGCAAGCACGGTTTCCGCGTTCTCTTGCACGAGAAGCCATTCGCAGGCATCAACGGTTCAGGTAAGCACAACAACTGGTCGCTTGGTACTGATACCGGCGTAGGTCTCCTTACACCTGGCAAGACTCCAGAGGAGAACCTTCAGTTCGTAACATTTATGGTGAACATCCTTATGGCTGTTTACAAGAACAACGCTATGCTGAAGGCTTCTGTAATGACAGCCCAGAACGCTCACCGTCTTGGCGCCAACGAGGCACCTCCAGCCATCATCTCCGCATTCCTCGGTACTCAGCTTTCTCAGATGCTCGATAAGATTGAGAGCTCTT
This sequence comes from Bacteroidales bacterium, assembly GCA_045597465.1. Taxonomy (GTDB): domain Bacteria; phylum Bacteroidota; class Bacteroidia; order Bacteroidales; family UBA3824; genus UBA3824. Next base: position 11,062 of record JAZLKG010000107.1, read on the forward strand.
CATCTGAGGAGGGTATCGTACTCGACGCCAAGAAGAAGATGCAGCTCGGTATCGGCTCTATTCCAGAGGTTTTGGTTGACAACACTGATAGAAACCGTACATCACCATTCGCTTTCACCGGAAACCGTTTCGAGTTCCGCGCTGTAGGCTCATCTGCAAACTGCGCATCAGCTATGATCGCTATCAACACAGCAGTAGCCGCCCAGCTCAAGGAGTTTAAGGCAGCTGTTGACGCCAAGATCGCAGCCGGCACAGCCAAGGAGAAGGCAATTTTCGAGGTTATCAAGGAATACATCAAGATCTCTAAGCCAATCCGTTTCGACGGCAACGGCTACTCAGACGAGTGGAAGGCTGAGGCTGCTAAGCGTGGCCTGGACTGCGAGACATCAGTTCCTGTAATCTACGACGCATACACCACACCTCAGTCGGTAGAGCTCTTCACCAAGACCGGCGTATTCACCGAGAAGGAGCTTATCGCCCGTAACGAGGTTAAGTGGGACACATACACCAAGAAGATCCAGATCGAGGCCCGCGTACTCGGCGACCTCATCCAGAGCAACATCGTTCCAGTGGCCATCAAGTACCAGAGCATGCTTTTGGACAACGCCAAGAAGATGGCCGACATCTTCGGTGTTGAGAAGGCCAAGGAGCTTGCAGCCGAGACAATGAAGAAGATCGAGGACATCAGCAAACACGTATCAGCCCTCGAGAGCTCTGTAGCCGCTATGGTGGAGGCCCGCAAGGTGGCCAACAAGATAGAGAGCGAGAAGGACAAGGCCGTTGCCTACCACGACAACATCCTCCCTTACTTCGAGACTATCCGCTACCACGCCGACAAGCTGGAGCTCCTCGTAGACGACGAGATCTGGCCTCTGCCTAAGTACCGCGAATTATTGTTCATTCGCTAATATATTTCCGTATTTCAATTAATAAAAGGCTGTCCGGTTTCCGGGCGGCCTTTTTTTGCATAGACCACACTTCAAACCATTATTATGGAGAATCCTGAGCTTTCAACAGAAATAAATTTCATTTTATCAAGAATTTTTAGTAACTTTGCGGCATCATCTACATATTTGCAATTATGAGAATAACAAAACTACCGGCCATAGCATCAGTCCTATTGATGGCCTCTTGCGGTATGGACTACGAGCAGTACGCCGTGTTCGACGTATACTACCCCAACGCTTTCGTCACTCAAAGCGAGACTGTGCTGGAGAGTGCCGCACTGAAGGACTCGTGCATATACGTATCCGACAACGAGATAAGCATACAGGGCGGATTCGAATATGCCGCCGAAAATGTGATAGGATACGGACACTGCTGGATGAAAGGCAACTACGAACCCACAATAAACAAAGACTCTTCCAACTGCATAATATACGAGAACTTCATCAACTCCGGAGATATATTCAAGACCCTGATACCGGGACTGGAGCATGAAACCAGCTATTCGGTGCGCAGTTTTGTCATCACGAGAGACGGAAACATCGGATACAACCCCGAAACCACCAAGGTAACAACCGCCACACCCCACGACAAATGGTTCGACGAGGGATTCATGATGGCAGGCGGAACCGACATCTCCAAAAGGTCCGACGGAGTGAGCATAATGGCCGTAATGGACGACGACACGATAACATATTTTGGACTGGGCAGAAACGGAAGCAACTGTTTCGACGATTTCTACAGCTACTCGTCCAAGAAAAAAGAATTCAAGCAGCTTCAGAGCCTGCCAGTAAGACTCTGGGGCGCGGCCGGATTCTTCCTTGACACCCAGGACAAAAACAAGAAGCGCATCCAGAGACTGTATATATGCACAGGCTGCCGCAGGGCCGAGGGCTACAACCGTGCGGACTACACCCAAAACGCCTATGTCTACAACATGGAGACCAACAAGTGGAACGAGGTTTCCATGACATGGGATGGAGGCACATCCACAGAGCAGCAACTGGCCGTCTTCCTGGGCGCCGGACGCACCGGGGCAATAGGCTTCAGCCTCCACGGATACGGATTCATAGGCCTGGGACAGGCCGAAAACAACGGCCAGGTATCATATTTCGACGATATCTACACCTTCGAGATGGACCATGACGCCAACGGCAACGGCATCGATTACCGCGGATTCTTCAACAAGATGACACAGCTGTTCCCATACGAGAGCAGGACGGGAGCCGCTGTCACCGTGCTCGACAACATGGCCTACATCTCGGGAGGAATCGGCAACAAGGGCAAGGTATACAACGACATGCTCAGGTGCAATTTCACCCCGCCGGAAGACCAAGACCAGAAGGCCTACACATTCGACTGGCAAAGCATCACCAAGGACAACAAACTGCCCGACAGTTTCAAGGGCCGCGGATACGGCGCATCCTTCGCTATCGGCAACGCCATATTCTACGGCGGCGGCGAGGAGCCCGACGGCACCCTGCACTCCGACTTCCTGAAATACGACCTTGCCACCAAGACATTCTCGAAGTGCGCGCCATTCAAAAACGGCGACCCCAAGGCCGACAACAAGGAATTCTCCAGGGCATTCGTCATAAACACCGGCAGCCGCGCATACGTCGGATGCGGATACGTGGGCGGAGACAGCAAGTACACAAACCAGATCTGGGTATACCGTCCATAACGTCCATATTAACAAGATTACTACCATGAAAAGACAAATAATCGCTATACTGGCAATAATGATACTGCCACTGATATCAGCAGCCCAGAAAGGCCGCCACTTCGAGTTCAACTATCTGGCGCTGGAACTTGGAAGCACCCACTGTTTCAATGCCCAGCCCGATCCATGCATGAACTACTATTACCAGGGCGAGGAAGGAAAGATGCACCTGATGCCGGTTCAGGGCACATACTACACTCCCGGATACAACGCCGGCCTGCAATTCCACCACGACATGCTCAACGACAGAAACGGATTCATAATAGGAGTAATGGCGTATTCGTGGGGCAATACCGCCAAGTATCAGAGCCCAAACAAGAAGATAACACTCACCGAGACACAGAGGGTAATGTCGATAGGAGTGCCACTGTACTTCAAGATAGGCCAGCAGATATACAACCAGCAATGCTACCTCTTCCTGGGCACACAGGTGGACCTGAACATAAACCTGAAGACCATACAGAAGCTCAACACCAACAACTCGGAAACCCACCGCACCAACGCCTACAAGGACGCGCTCCAAAAGATAAACATACCCGTAATAGTGGGATTCAACTACGGAATCATCAACATAAAATTCGGAATACAGACCAAGGGCTTCTTGAACCCCGGCTACGAGATGCAGGTGGGCGGATCGCAGCTCATAAAACCATACGAGGGCAACTCAAAGCTAAGCGCCTTCGCCAATTTCGGCCTCCTGATACCGCTTTCACAATGGACACTCAAGAGATCGTACTTGCTGAGCAGAATTTTCTAAAAACCTGACAAAAACCATGAGACTGATACCTGGTATTATCGCTGTGGGAGCCTGCGTGGGCGCCATAGCAGCGGGGTGCAGCGGCAAAACGGCAGCATCGGACCGCGACACCGCCCTTGAATGGGACACCACCGCGCAACACAACATAAAGATACACATGGAGACCCAGAGATTCGGCAACGGATACGGATACGTGATAGCAGTAAACGGCAAAAAGATAATCGAACAGGACATGATTCCAATAATCGAGGGCATACACCAGTTTCAGACCCCAAAAGACGCCTACAACATTGGAATTACAGCCTCCAGACAGATGGCAGAAGGAATGGGCATGCCTTACATATCGCGCGAGGTACTAATGATGTACGGAATACTGGACAAAAACGGCGTGGCGCGCACAGCCCCCGACAACAACGAACAATAAAAAAAATACAACACAATGATAGATCAAGACCTTAAGAAAGAATTTGTATCGCTGCTCAGGTCCACCGAGCGCGATGGAGTGGAAGACCTGCTTGACGAGCTGGACTATCTGGGATTTTTCAACGCCCCGGCCTCATCGAGATTCCACCTGAACAACGACGGCGGACTTGTGGAACACTCGCTGAACGTATGCCGGGTGGCCCTGGGCATCAGGGAGCAGATGATAGGATTCAACAAGGAGATGGAGGAATACCTGCCCAAGGACAGCGTGATAATAGCCGCCCTGCTCCATGACGTATGCAAGGCCGACATATACAAGAAAACCACCAAGCGCCGCAAAGACAAAAGCGGAAATATCACAACCACAGATGGCTACAAGCTCGACTATTCGAATTTCCCTATGGGACACGGCGAAAAATCGGCCATAGTATGCCTGCGCGCCGGACTCGCCATGACCGACTATGAGCTCATGGCCATACGCTGGCACATGGCCGCATGGGACCTCCCCTTCCACAGTGCCGACATCAAGGAAAACCTGAACACAGCACGCGACATCTGCCCCCTGTGCGCAGTAATACAGACCGCCGACACCCTGGCCTCCAACATCCTGGAACGCAAAAACAAAGACCAGGAGGAGGAATATATCTGGATCGATTAAAATATGCACGTAGAGACGCACGGACGTGCCTGCCATGAAAAACACGTGCCTGTCATAGAAAACAACAGAAATGAAGCAGTTTCTTCGTCAGCCGGCGCTGATAATGCTGGCAAATTTCGCCACAGCCATGGTCTTGTACACATTGGCCCGATGGTTTTTCTTCTGGATGAATATCGACAGTTTCCAGGATGTAGCATCCAGCGAAATAATGCGCATGAGTATTGGCGGACTCAGGTTCGACCTCTCGGCTCTATGCTACATCAATATCCTTTTCGTGGTAATGCAGACCATTCCGTTCCAATTCAGGGACACTGTCAGGTATCAGCGCATCGTAAAATGGATGTTCCTGACAGTAAACTCATTGGGAATATTCGTGAATGCGGCCGATGTGGTGTACTTCCGCTTTGGCGGCAGGAGAACCACGGCCTCGTTTTTCAGCGAGTTTGCCTCCGAGGGCAATATCGGCAAAATCCTGATATCGTCGGTATCGGAATACTGGCCAGTATGGCTGTTCGGCATAGGCAGCATCATAGCCCTCGCCCTGCTCTACTACAACCCCATAAAAACCAACAAGCGAAAGGTAGACTACGCTCCCGGCATCATATACTATCCGCTGCATACCATTGTCTTCCTGATGCTTACATTTCTATCTTTCGTAGGCCTCAGGGGCGGCTGGGCCCTCAAGATGCACCCACTGCGACTGGATTCGGCAGAGCTGTATATCAGCAAGTCGGCCCACGCGGCCATAGTGCTCAACACACCGTTCACGATACTCACCACCATACACAAGTCAGGATTCAAGAACCCAAACTTCTATGAGAGCCAGCAGCTTGGCAGCATATTCAGCCCTGAGCATCAGGCCCCTGATACTTGCGGAGAGATGAACAAGATGAATGTGATCATGATACTGATGGAAGGCTTCAGCACCGAATACACAGGATTCTACAACCGCGACCTGGATGGCGGCAAATACAAGGGATACACACCATTCCTGGATTCACTGATAGGGGCAAGCCACAGTTTCAGATACTCATTGGCCAATGGCATAAGGTCTGTGGACGCCATGCCGGGAGTGTTTGCCGGAATACCCAGATACATAGAGCCTTTCTGCTACTACATGTATGCCAACAACACACTGCAGGGCCTGCCCGAGATGCTTGAGGCCGAGGGATACCGGTGCGCATTCTATCACGGAGCCCCAAACACCACGCTGGGCTTCAAGATGTTCACCAACTCGATAGGATTCAGGGAATACTACGGCATGGACGAATACGACGACCATTCGCAGTTCGACGGCACATGGGCAATCTTCGACGAGCCATACCTGCAATATTTCGCGGACGAGATAAAGACAATGGCCCAGGGCGGCAAACCATTCCTGGCCACAGTATTTACGGCATCCAGCCATCAGCCATTCAGAGTTCCAGACCAATACGAGGGAAAATTCCCAAAAGGCGACCACCCTATGCTGCAGGCAGTGGGCTACAGCGACTATGCACTCCGGAGATTTTTCGAGAGCATCAAAGACGAGCCATGGCTGAAAAACACAATTATTGTATTCACCGCCGACCACACCGGACCAACCGTGAGACAGGACTTCAACAACGAGTACGGACGCTTCAGGATTCCGATATTCTTCCATACTCCCGGCGGCCAGCTTGACGCACAATGCGACACCAGCCGCATAATGCAGCAGACCGACATAACCCCTACCCTGCTCCATCTGCTCAAATATCAGAAACCATACTTCTCGTTTGGCAAAAACGTGCTTGAACAGGACACAGCCAAATATGTCAACTACGCTTTCAACGACCTGAACGGCAGCTCCATGTACTATCTGGATTCACTGATGATAGAATACAGCCAAAACAGCCTTACAGGAATATACGAATACCGCGAGGATCCCGAGCTCAAAAACAACATTATATCGCGGAAAGACAGCATCTCCCCTCTCCCATTCATGGAGAGCCAGATGAAGGCAATAATCCAGCAATACATTGAGCGAATGAAAGACAACAAGCTGACGACTGAATAATCAATCTTAGAGACACACGGACGTGCGTGTCAAATAACCGCCCGTAGAACCGCCCGGACATGCGTCTCAAAAAATACGAGAGACAAAAACAAAAAAAATCTTTCAAAAAAATTTGGAAAATACGAAAATGCTTTGTAACTTTGCAATCGCAAAAGCAAAACAAAGCATTGTTGCCCGGGTGGCGAAATTGGTAGACGCGCTAGTTTCAGGTTCTAGTGTTTCGCGACGTGCAGGTTCGAGTCCTGTCCCGGGTACAAAAACGGAAGGAGTTCTCAGAAATGAGGACTCCTTTTTTTTGTATATATGTGTAAGATTATGCACAAACAAAAAGCGGATCTGTATGGAAACAAATCCGCTTTTATTGTTTTATATTTGATGTGGAGACGGACGGTTGTTTGCGACCGTGGAGACGGACGGTTGTTTGCCCGTAGAGACGGACCACGGTCCGTCTCTACCGTCCGTCCTACCGTACGTTTCTACCTTCCTCTCTTTACCTTCCCTCTTTACCGTACGTATCTACCGTACGTATCTACGGAATAGCATATATTAGTTGTAGCAAGCCTCACCGTGCTCGTAAACGTCAAGACCCTCAGTCTCGATTCTTGATTCAACGCGCAGACCGTGAGTCTTCTTGATGATATAGAATGTGAGGAATCCGAGAACGAATGCGAAAGCGGCTACTGCCAATGCACCGAGAGTCTGGATACCGATAGAGTACTCATCGGCAAACACACCTGTGAAGATAGTACCGAGCAGACCGCCAACGCCGTGTACTGATACGGCACCAACCGGGTCGTCGATGTGGCACTTCTTGTCGAGGAACGATACGCTCCAGCACATTACAACTGATGTCACGAAACCGATGATGGCGGCGGCGCCGACAGATACGCAGTCGCAGCCGGCTGTGATACCTACAAGACCGGCCAAAACGCCGTTGCATACCATTGAGAGAGATGGCTTGCCATCAACAATCCATGTATAAACCAAGGCTGCTATACCACCTGTGCAGGCTGCCATGTTGGTGGTTACAAACACGTGCGACATCGAGACAGCGTTGTCGTAACCCGTGGCGGCAACAGTTGAGCAAGGGTTGAAACCGAACCAGCCTACCCAGAGGCAGAATACGCCGAGGGCGCAGAGTGTGAGGCTGTGACCGGGGATAGCCTTGCTGTTGCCGTTCTTGTCGTACTTGCCGATACGTGGACCAAGAATCATTGCTCCGGCCAATGCCATTACGCCACCGCAGAGGTGAACCACTGTAGAGCCTGCGAAATCGTGGAAGCCGAGCTCAGAAAGCCAGCCACCGCCCCAGCTCCAGTGACCCTCTATAGGGTAGATGATGGCGCAGATTACAATGGCGTAGATGAAATACATAGAGAACTTGGTGCGCTCGGCCATGGCACCCGATACGATGGTGGCCGCTGTGGCGCAGAATACTGTCTGGAAGATGAATGTACACTCAGCAGGCACGTTGGAGTCCTCACCGATAAAGAAGAAGCCTTCCCAGCCGATAAAACCGCAACCGGCACCGTACATTATCGAGAATCCGAGAATCCAGTAGAGAACGCTTCCGCCCATAAAGTCGCAGAAGTTTTTCATAAGGATGTTGGCGGTGTTCTTGGCTCTTGTCATGCCGGCCTCCACGAGGGCAAAACCCGGCTGCATCCAGAATACCAGCATGGCACCCAACAAAACCCAAAGGGTATCGAGACCGTTAACAGTCTCGCAAGCGGCTTCCTTAACAACCTCAGCCGCATCTGTAGCTATCTGTAATAACATAATGAAATTCTTTATTTAATTATTGCCTGAATACATTTTTGATTTTAATGGAACGCTGATGACGCAGATTTTTATTGATTTTCGCGGATATTTCTTATAAAAAAATCTGTACAAATCCGCCTAATCCGTGTAATCCGTGTTCTACAAAAAAATGCCTATTTCTTGTCCCTGAGCACTGTGTCGCCATGCTCGCCGGTGCGGATGCTCCAAGTATCTATCACGTCGGATACAAAGATACGGCCGTCACCAATCTCGCCGGTGTGGGCCACGTCGAGGATTACCTTGATGGTAGGCTCCACGATAACATCACGGCAAACGATGGAAATTGCCACACGCTCTATCATGTCGGTATTGTAAACAACACCACGGTAGATTCTTTCCTGTCGCGACTGTCCGATGCCATGAACATCGTGGTACTCAAACCAGTCGATGTCGGAAGCCAGAAGCGCCTCCTTCAGATCATCGAACTTTGTCTTCCTGATGATTGCTTCAATTTTTTTCATAACTTTATGTATTTAAAGGTTTGTAAAAATCTATCAAAAACGGAACGCTGATTCCGCATTTTTGGGTCGGTAGAGACGGACCATGGTCCGTCTCTACGGTAGTCGCATCTATATAAGTAATTTTCGTACTGCCTATACGTGTAATACGTATTATACTAATTTAGAATTATACTTTACAGCTTAGGTTCAAAAATTGGCGTCGGTTCTCGACGCCGATTTTTGATATTTTATTTTCGTATCGGTTGCATCGTAGAGACGTACGGCCGTGCGTCTCTACAGGACCTTAGAACGAAACGCCTACGCCAGCCATTGCGCCTGCCTCGCCGTGACCCTCAAATCCCTTGGGATTGCAGTAAACTCCGGCCTGAAGTGTGAGCGAAGCCACATCCTTGATGCTGAATGTTCTGCTGAGATTTGCCGAAAGGTTCACGCACTGGAAACCACCCTTAGATGCGTACATTGCGTAATCCTTAGGCTCGATGGCAAAACCGCACTCAAGAGCGAGGTCAAGACCGTTGCTCAATGATGGAGCGTAGCCGAGGCTGAGGTATGTTGACATGGCCTGCTTCTCCTCGCCCTTGTCGTTATACTTCTTGTTGGCACCTGCCAGCATAGTATTTACTGAGAATGATAGAGGTACATTCTCGAGAGTGTAGCTGATGGTTCCCTCAAGGTAGTGGTTTTCGCCGTAAGGTCCAAAATACTGGAAACCGTTGGCGCCAGTCCAGCAATACTCGCTTACACCGAATGTGAAACCGGCCACACCGTAGTATGCGTACCAATCGAGCTCGGTATACTCATCATGGGTAAGGGTGTGAGAAGCCCAAGTACCGCAAGTAAAACCGCCTGCGGTATACTCGATCTGAGGCTGGATGGAAGCGTGAGCACAGAAACCACCACGCCAAGCGTAAGACGATACGAAATCGGTGTTTACGCTGAAACCATTCTCATTTTCCTCTGCCTCCTGGGCATTTGCTGCTGTGAAAGACAATGCAAGCGCAGCTGCTGCCAAAAACTTTGTAATTCTCATTTTTTAATTATTATTTATTGGTTATTCAAAATCATATCAATGGTGTCACTCTGCTATCAAAGATGGAATATACTGCCTCTTCTATCTCCCGACACACAACACCTTGCCCCCAATGGGGACACAAAGATATATACAAAAAATCAAATAGCCAAATCACCGAGCGTCCCCATCGGGGACAAGGTGTCATGTAACCGATGGATTGGTACGCGTAGCGTATAAATCCATCGGTGCGGTGAAATCACATCCGTTACCTCCTACCTCCTTAGAGACGGGCCGCGGTCCGTCTCTACCGCATCCTACGGCCCTATATCCTCGCTATGGCCTCCAAGGTCCTCTCGTTGGTATTGAAGGCTGTCATTCTTATATAGCCCTCGCCGCTTGGACCGAAACCGACGCCTGGAGTTGTCACGATGTTTTTCTCCTTGAGGAGGTAATCGAAGAACTTCCAAGAATCCTTCTCGCCGGTCTTGAACCATACGTATGGCGAGTTGATGCCGCCGAATACCTCGAAGCCTTTCTTTGAGAGGCCCTCGCGGATCACCTTGGCATTCTTCTGATAGTAGGCGATGATTTCCTTAACCTCCTTCTGACCCTCGGGCGAATAGACTGCCTCGGCTCCGCGCTGAACGATGTATGGTGTGCCGTTGAACTTGGTGCACTGACGGCGGCGCCAGAAGTTGTTCAACGAGTATGCCTTGCCGCTCTTGTCGAAAGCCATACATTCCTTTGGAACCACTGTGTAAGAGCATCTTGTGCCGGTGAAGCCCGCTGTCTTGCTGTAGGAGCGGAACTCGATGGCCACCTCCTTGGCGCCCTCTATCTCGTAGATTGAGTGAGGAACGTTGGCCTCAGTGATGAAAGCCTCGTAAGCCGCATCGAAGAGTATCAGGGCCTTGTGCTGCTTGGCGTAGTCAACCCAGACCTTCAGCTGGTCTTTGGTAAGTGTGGTTCCGGTTGGGTTGTTGGGGAAGCAGAGGTAGATTACTGATACTTCCTCCTTTGGCAACTCTGGCACGAAACCGTTCTCTGCCTTGGTGGGCAGATATACGATATTGCTCCAGCAGCCTGATTCCAGCAGCTCTCCTGCGCGTCCGGCCATTACGTTGGTATCCACGTAAACTGGATATACCGGGTCGGTGACGGCTATCTTGTTGTCGATGCCGAGGATATCGCCGATGTTGCCGGTATCTGACTTTGCGCCGTCTGATACGAAAATCTCGTCGACGCCAATTTCCACGCCGTATGGCTTGAAATCGAACTCGGCTATCTTCTCCTGCAGGAAAGTGTATCCCTGCTCAGGACCGTAGCCGCGGAAAGTCTCCCTGTGTCCAAGCTCGTCAACGGCCTTGTGCATGGCATCGAGACAAGCCTTTGGCAATGGCAGTGTAACATCGCCAATGCCCATTTTTATGATGTCGGCATCAGGATTCTGCTCCTGATACGCCTTTACTCTACGTGCTATTTCAGAAAATAAGTAGCTTGCAGGAAGTTCTGCATAATGCTGATTTATAGTGATCATTTTTAATTTTCGATTTTTTGATTATTCAATGGAACGCAGATGACGCTGATTTTTATCGATTTTCGCGGATTTTTTATAAAAGAACTCTAAAAAAATCTGTGTAAATCCGCTCAATCCGTGTAATCCGTGTTCTATTACCCCATATTCAATCCTCTAAAACTCTCCCTCAAATGCGTATGCCGCAGGGCCGGTCATATAGACGTTGCCGTCCGATTCGCGCCATTCTATCTCGAGGTTTCCGCCCAGGAGTTTAAGGGTTGCCCTGCGGTCGGTGAGGTTGTTGAGGGCGGCGGCCACCAGAGTTGCGCACGCACCTGTGCCACAGGCCATTGTCTCGCCGGCTCCACGCTCCCAAACCCTCATCTCGATGGTGCTGCGGTTTACCACGTGGGCAAACTCAACGTTGGTCTTTCGTGGAAACGCAGGGTGGACTTCCACCTTTGGACCCAGAGTGTGGACCGGAGCATCCTCAACACCGCCCACAAACAATATGCAGTGGGGATTACCCATGCTCACGCAGGTCATTATCTTGATATCGCCATCCACATCCAGAGGCTTGGCCACCACCATGCTGCCCTCGCCCATTACGGGAACGTCGGCTGGCTTCAGGATTGGCGCGCCCATGTTCACTGTGGCGCTTGTGGCAATGTCGTCGGCATCGGTATATACTGTAATGTACTTGATGCCGCCCTTGGTCTGCAATGAGAACTCCTTCTGTTTCACTATCTTGTGGTCGTAGGCGTATTTGGCCACGCAACGGCTTGCGTTTCCGCACATCTCGGCCTCCGAACCGTCGGAATTGAACATCCTCATCCTGACGTCGCAGCCGTTGTCGCTGGGCATTATGAGAACGAGTCCGTCGCTTCCCACTCCAAAATGACGGTCGCTCATCCTGATGGCCAGGTCGCTGATGTCGCCGAGGCTCTCTATCGGGGTCGCGAAGCAGTCGATGTAGATGTAATCGTTGCCCGCGCCGTGCATCTTGGTGAATTTTATTTTCCTATTATTGTTCATCGTTGTTAAATTTTATGGCGCAAAAGTACCAACGATATACCACAACACAAAACCCTACATTGGCATTTAAGTTTATCACTTATACCAATGTAGGGTTTTACTTATCATAAAAGCTCAGTCAGCTACTTCCTAATCACCTTGATGCTGGTCTTGTAGCCGTTGGCTGATACGCGTATCAGATACATGGCCGAAGGCAACGCCTGCATATCCACAGTATCGCCCACGCCCTTCATCAGGAGCTGCCCCTGGAGAGAGAGCACCTCGTAGCGGATTTCGGAATCTATGTTGTCGGCCCTGAGGTAAACCAAACCGCTGGTAGGATTTGGATATGCCTCGATTACAGGAAGGTTTTCGTGGCTGATGTCATCCACAGCTGTATATACCGGCGACAGGGGCGAAACCTCACCCTTGGCATTCGACACGTAAGCCGAAGACTTGTCGAAAGCCACCCACTGATTGTCGCCGTCGGCCTTGCGTCCATAGCTGAAACCCTTCTTGATGGAAGGAATCTCTATCCAGTCCACATAGTTGCTCTGGCCATCCACCCTCTCACCCAGATACAGGGCAGTCTCGCCATCGGTGGCCAGATTGATACCCAGGTGGCTGGCGCCCAGGTCGGTGCGTCCGTCCAGGAAATACACCAGGTATCCGTGAGAAGGTATCATGGTGTTGGAGAAATCGCCGCAAGGAATCTTAACCTCGTTTTTGGCATCCATCACATAAAGGCCGGCCATGTCGATGGCCTTGTCGCTGGCGTTGTAGAACTCCACCCAGGCAGGATAATGGTTGGTCTCGTCGGCCAATACTCCGTTGTTGCGGGTCATCACCTCATTTATATATATGGCGCCTTTTACGCTCTGAGACCTGTTCTCACAGGTGAGATTAGGCGCAGCCTTGGTCACAAGCCTTATCTTGGTATCGGAGGCAAGATTCAATGACACAGAATTACCGGTGTATTTCTGCGAGCCGTTGCCATCCAGCATCTGGAGATCCAGCTTGGCATCCATCCAAGCATCGCTCGATGTGTTGCTGGTCTGATGCACCTCCACCGCAATTATGTTGTTGCCCTGCACAAAATCGCCTACATTAAGCCTTATGGGTTTCTCATCCAGATACTGGACGTATGACGAAGCCCACGTATCGTGGGTAACATTTCCCTCCGACATATTATAGCGGCCCTGCTCCTTTCCATTCAGGTAAACCACGGCGCCGTCATCCACCTTTATAGTGAGCACAGCACCCTGAATATTTGATATATCGCTGATATTTACCACCTTGCGGAAATAGAATGCTGGATATCTGTTGTTGGAAGGGCCTCCGTTTATGGGGGTTATGGGAGTCCAGACGTCGGAGAATCCCAGAGAGGCGTTGCCTGATTTCCAGCCGGAAGGATCAGATGCTGAAGTTTTCCAGTTGCTGGCAGGTGCCGTGCCGGCATCAGAATAACTCCACCTGTCGCCGTATCCGAACACCGCCTTGCTCACGGTATTGTCGCCGCCCACCTCCCAGTGGTCCACGGCAACGCCCGCGGGCAGCTTGGCAGAAAGCTCGAACGCAGCGCCGCCAAAGTATTTTCCGCTAATGTTGGCAGTTGCCATGCTGCCGTTCACGGAGAATTTCGCGTCTGCATTGTCGGATGTGACGTTTACATTGTAAGAGCCCCTGAGACCGAAATACTGGCGCACATGCTCGCGGACATAGTCGGGACGCCTGCCAAACCAGTTTACAAGGTTGTCGATCCTGTTGCTCCATTCGCGCTGGTTAATCCATCCGTAATACTTGGAATAATGATATCCCCACTCATTGTACATAATTGACCTGAGGCTGTCGGCAAAGTCCTCCACCCTGGATGGATTGTAAGTGTGGTCGATAACATAACTCATGCGCTGGATAAACCTGTTCTTGAAATCGTCGTTTTTCAGGAGAGCGCGCATCAGCAGGCCACCCCATTCCGACGATCCCAGGCGCCCGGTGTTGGGGTCGATATCGTGATGGATGGAATTCACCTCGGGGCCGCCGTTATACACGCCGCACGAATACTCGGCGCCAAACATAATCCAGCGCCACTTGGAGTTCTGTCCGCGGGGCTTGAAAAACTTTATGTTGTTGTTTGGCCAGTCCTCGTTGTCGATGTATATCTGGGCACACCAGTAGTCTATGAAATTGTCGATATCTATCTGGTCGGCCACCTTCATATAGTTGGTGGGGTTCGACAGGTTGCTGTTTCTAACAAAATCCATCAGGGTGTTGAACTCCTTGTTGGATCCGTCTATCACGGTCCACTTGTTTTCCAGCAGGTCCACATTCTCGGCCTCGGCTCCGTAGTTTTCCTCGGCAAAATGTGTCGACACCTTTTCCCTGATATTGTGGAGACCCAGATACTCGCCGTTCAGGAACACCGCGCATGGCTGGAACCCCTGCACATCCACATTGAGGCTCTCTCCGGCCAGGCCTGTAACAAGGCCGTCGCGTATCATGGTGCCGCCAAAATCGTTGCCGCCGTTCCTGAGTACTATGCTCTTGAACTCTGATATGTCTTTCTTGTCGAAAAACTTGTATCTGAGCCTGTTGTCGCCATATTCCTTGCGGGCAATTATGCGCAGCGACTTCATGTCGTTGTTGCGGGAGCAGGATCCGGTAATCTTGACTCCGGCATCCTGGGAGAGCTGCAGCACCTTGTTCTTGTCGAAATACTCTATATGTATGGGGCGTTCCCAGTCCTGGTGCCAGTTGCGGCGCTGTCCGTCGGTGCACGGGCCAGCCACGCCGTTGGTGCCGGCCACATAGATTCCTATCCTGTTGTCATAGAAGTTTTTGCGGTCGGTTGTGATGCATACCACAGGCAGGTCTACCTTGCGCAGGTTGATGAAATATGTGGCCGTGGCGGTTCTCGACTCCTTTTTGCCCGGCGACACGGCTATGGCCCTCACAGGCCTTGTGGAGGCCACAGAAAAAGCCTGTGTATACTTCGACGAGCTTGTGGTTGGCTGCGATCCATCCACTGTAAAGTAAATCTCGGCATCAGGGTCGGCGCACGACATGCTCAGAGTCACAGTCTTGGTGTAGAATCCGGCCTTTACACTGAACTCGGGCATTGCGGTAAGGGCCTGCTGCGCCGCATTGGTGTTGCCCGGTGTGGATATGTCGAAAATGCCCCACTGGCTGCCGCCATCGTTGAGTCGCGCGTATGAATAGTCGCGTCCCAGCTTGGGGATGGATATCTCGTCGATGGTGTTGCCCTTGGGATCGGAGAACACAACATACTCCGACCCGTCGGCAGATAGTCTGAAACTTGTATTGAGGTCGGTGCCCAATCCGTTGCAGAGCACCAGCTTGAAACAGCCCGGATATATGGTCACATCCTTGTCGATAACGTATTTCTGAGGTTTCTTGGGATTGTCGCTCAGGGCATATCCCTTCAGGTTCACCTCGTCGGTGCCGGTGT
Organism: Bacteroidales bacterium; assembly: GCA_045597465.1. Classification (GTDB taxonomy): domain Bacteria; phylum Bacteroidota; class Bacteroidia; order Bacteroidales; family UBA3824; genus UBA3824. The sequence continues at coordinate 26,893 of JAZLKG010000107.1, forward strand.
TGTAGAGCTCCACCCAGTCGCAGGTCTGCCCCATCACCTCCAAAGTGTCGTTGCTGGCGCAAAACTCGTTTACAACAACCTGAGCCTGCGCGGCAGCAGGCAGAGCAATGGCCATGGCAAGTGACAAAACAATATTGGTTTTCATAATCATTTAGAGTTAAGATAAATCGGGCGCAATTTAGCAATTTTTATCATTATATGCAAAAGTAGGCTTGCCATAATACAAAAAAAATATCTACATTTGCAATCAAGAAACAACAATCATAATAACAACAGACATGAACAAAAGGAATTTTTGGAAATTCGGACTTATGGCCCTTGCAGTGGTGGCGGTCCTGATACTATCGATGGAGATGGCTGAGGCCAGGCCCGGAGGCGGACATTCCAGCAGCCATTCCAGCGGTCACTCAAGAGGCGGCAGCGGAGGCGGCTCAGGCGGCTCGGTCACTATAATCTTCGAGCTGCTGAGGCTGATATGGTGCTCGGGGCCCATTGGCAAGATTGTATTGATTGCCATAGTATTGGCTGTGATATACTTTGTCTTCATAAAGGAGAAGAAGGCCGATTACAGATTCGCCCCCAGCCAACCCTCACGCGACCTCTCCCGGGAGGACCAGCTGCTCACAAATGTGATAAAGGCATCCGACAAGGCTTTCTCGCCTGTGATATTCAAGGACTTCGTGGGCCTGCTTTTCATGCGCTACATGACGCTGAGGGGCATTGGCAACAACTTCAACGAGATAAGGCCTTTCTTCTCTGACGCCACTCTCACCGACGAGGATATCAAAGACACTTCGCGCTATTCGGAGGTGGCCATCAACAGCATCATCATCAACAACGCGTATCAGAACGATGATTATGTATATGTGGGAGTAAGCATCAGGGCCGACTACACCCGCACTACGGCCCAGGGCGACAGCAAGCGCCAGCAGAGCAACATCGTAATGCTGCTGAGGCGCGACAAAAACGCGCAGACCGTGGAGCCCAAGGACAGCACAAGGATATGCTGCCCACACTGCGGCGCCAACGAGAATTTCACCGACGCCGGCACCTGCACACACTGCGGACAGGCCATTGTGCCGGGCAAGAGCACCTGGCAGGTGGTGGAGATGAGCGGAGAGAACAATGTGGTGTCGATAAACAGCACGTTCCTCAACTACTCCGACAGCGACGACGAAACAATGCAGGTACATATCCAAGTATCAGAAAACTGCAGCGCCGCCATGGACGCCATGGCCAGGAAGTCAGGCATGGAAAACCAGGAGGCTTTCGGCCTGCAATTCCAGAACAATGTGGCAAGGCCCGCCATATTGGCCATATACAAGGCATGGTCGGACAACAACCTGAAGGCTTGCAGGCACCTGCTCTCAGACAGGCAATACGAGTCGATGAAGATCTGGACCGACTATCTGGCCAAGAACGGCGTATACAACAGGATGGAGAATATCAGCATAGACAGGATACGCATCGTGGACGCCCAGACCGACCAGTTCTACGATTCGATAATGTGCGAGATAGAGATATGCTGCGCCGACTACATGACCGACCAGAATGGCAAAAAGCTGGCCGGACACACCAACGCCACACCTTTCAGGGAGCTGTTCACATTTGTGCGCGGCGCCCAGGCCGACAGCAGCAAGGAGTTCAGCATAGGCACATGTCCAAGCTGCGGCGCTCCTGCCGACGCGATGGGTGAATCGGCAGTCTGCGAGTATTGCGGCACCAAGATCTCCACGGGCAAGTTCTCGTGGGTGCTGGCCGGAATAGAGCAGGTTTGTTAGCTAACTTTCATAATAAAAACAGGCTGCCCCGTCTTGGGAGCAGCCTGTTTTTTTATGCTTATGCGAGTATCAGGGTCCTACTTGGACGGAGCCCTGTCGTATATGGACTTGAGAGTGTAGTCATTTGACCTATTGGTCATCGCCTTTACGAGAACGTCGATGCATGGCTTTGAGTAGTCGTTTTGCCAGTTGCCTGTGCCGTGGTCGAAGAAACCGTGTTTCTCGCTTCCGGAGGCGGGCTGTCCGTTGTCCCAGATGATGGCTGGCATCAGGTTGTCGTGCATGCACTTGGCCACGTACTCCAGATAGTAGAGGCGGAATTTCTCGCTGGCGTCGAGTCGGTTTACACAGCCCATCTCGCCTATGTATACCGGAATGCCCTTGGAGGTGTATTTGGTGTACATCTTCGACAGCTGGGTCTGGATGGCCTTCTCGTCGTTCAGATGGTCGTTGCCAGCCTTGTGGCCCCACTCATGGTACTCATAGTTGAGTGTGTAGCCAACAGGATCGTAGAAATGCACCGACACCATGAGGCGGTTTGCCGGGTCCTGAGGCATCACGAAACAGTTGGCCTGCACAGCCCTTTCGATGTTGGTGTTGTATACAGGGATGCCTATCCAGCGTGTAGAGTTTTTGCCGCCCACGGCGCGCACGGTGTTCACCACCTGCTGGTTCCACTCGTTGAGTGTCCTGTACTGCGCAGACGAGCCATCCCACCAGCTGCCGTTGTGTATCTCGTTGAAACACTCGAATATCAGGTACTCGCCCTCGTTCTTGAACTGCTCGGCCACCTGGCGCCATATAGCTGTAAATGTGGCTGTAATCTTCTCATTCTCCTCGGCAATGCCCGCGGCCTTCACGATGTTTAGCCAGAAGTTTGGCCCCTTCTCCTTGGAGTCGGCCGATCCGTCGTGGTGGATGTTCAGGATCACATTAAGTCCGGCATTCTTGGCGTAGCCCACCACCTCGGCTATGCGTTTCATGAAATTGGCGTCGATCTTGTAGTCGGGAGCCGGACCAAAGTTTCCGCCCCACGTGATGGGCACCCTCACGGTCTTGATTCCAGCGGCGGCCACCTTGTTGAATGTGGCCTGGGTGCACACTGGATTTCCCCATGCAGTCTCGGAGCCGATGCCGTCAATGTGGGCGTCGAACTGGTTGCCCAGGTTCCATCCCATGCCCATGGCCACGAGCACGTCGGCAGAAGTCTTGGCCTCGGTCATGGTCATCTTGGCGGGCAGGTCGGCCACAGTAAGCTGAGTCTGGGCAGTGTTGTTGCCGGGATTGCCAGTAGAGTCGGCGTTGCCGGGCTGGTTGTTGTCCGGCTTGGGAGTCTCCTTGTCGCCACATGACATAAAGGTGGCCAGCGACATCATGCCAGCAAATGCATAGTAGAATAATGTTTTTCTCTTCATATTTTTTTATGTAATTAGATAATAAATATATTTCGGTATGATACGAATACTTTGGCAAATTTGTTTCCAAAAGTAGCAAATATTATCAGAACTACATAATAAAATACAAAAAAAATATTGTGGCTGATGCGCGGGGCTATGCTATCTTTCTCATGTAATCGCTGCCGCAAGGGGCCGCCATGCGTATCCACATATCGTCGAAATCCTGGGCCTGGGCGTAGGAGCGCAGCACACCCGAATGGCTGCGGAAGAGGTCGTGCTTGTAGCTTTTGGCATTGTGGCAGATTGCCAGGCGTACATAGAAAGTCTCCACGTCGCTGTCCTCGGCCTGGCGCGAGTTTACAAAACCGTTCACCACAATGTCGCTGTTTGGCGCGCCGCAGCAGAATCTGCAATACCAGTCGCCCTTGTCGGCAGGCTCGTAGTCCCAGTATACGCTGCAGTCGTTGGCAGTCTTGCATGTGATAAGGTTTTTCCTCACATATTCGGAGCCTGATGCGCTGGCCTTGATGGCGTATTCCAATATGGAGTCCATCACATCGTCCTGATATCCTGACACTGCGTCGAAACTCATATATAGTGTGTTGAATTCCCTTGCAATGTTCTCGTTTGTCCTGTTGGTTCTCATGGCTGTATCGTTTTTTATAGTTTGTGTTTTTGTTTTGATTACGATGCAAAGATACAGCTGAGAGTGTCCCAGAATTCGGCACAGGATGGAAGTTTTTTTGATTTTTTTTTCGGGCTACCCATTCATCACCGACGTAATCACCGACGTAATCACCGACAGCGCCAGCCCAAAGGGCTTCGGCGCAATCGGCTAATCAAGGTAGTGCCTTCCAGGCACCGGGTTAGACGCGCAATTTGTCAATCTGGGCAAAGACTTCCTCGATTTTGGCGACAATGCGAGATTGCTCGGCAAGAGGAGGAAGAGGGAGGAGAAGGGATTCCCAAGCACTTTTATTGATAATTGGTGTAGCAGAGCCTGTGGATTTGGCCACCAACATTGACACAAAATATTCCGAAGAAATAGTATAATACACGTATCTTGATAATACAAAAAATGGTGTAATTGAATTAATTTGCTGATTAAAACAACATTCTCGTTCTATTATCGCACATTTACCAATTGATCCACCAATGCATACTTGTAATACAGTTCCATTGGGAGTAGGTCGTGCTACTTCATAGCCATCCTTCGACAACCCATTTTTATTATATGACACAATTGTATTATTCTGAATTTCGCCAGGAGACAAAAATGGAATAAAATTACCATAATATTCAGGATGACTCTTCGATGGAGTTGAACCTGTATTTGTTTCACCAATCTCACCCAGCCTAACCCATTTCCAATTAACAGGAATCTGGAAAGGTTGGTCCTCGGGGGTGATGGGCTGAGGGGGAGTTTGTTTTTTGTTTTTGGCGGAAGATTTTGCTTTCTCGGCCGAAATCTGGTCGATGAGGGTTTGCGCGTCGCCGTCGGAGGGCAGCTGTGTGGTGAGGCGGCCGCGGATGGCTTTGTCCAAAACCTTCTTCCTCAACAATTCCGCATTCTTATCCAAATCTGCCTCAATATCATCACACTCATCAACCAACGCCTTTATCTCGTCGAGCTTGGCAACAATGCGGGACTGCACGGCAAGAGGAGGAAGAGGGAATCTCATATTATTGGTTTGGGTTAATGAGATATTCTCTTGCCCAGCTGTACCTTTGGTATTTATAGAATTGATTTCACCCATTTCCAATAAATAATAACGAATATACTTATTTGTAATTTCTTTATTGAGATAAGATGTAATCATAACTGCTGCTTGATTGAAATTACATTCCGGCAATGATTCTGGAATTATAGCAACCTTACCCAATGGAGGTCCTACAATATTCATTATTATATCGCCCGGCCTTGCAATTGACCTTTTTAGTTTTCCATTATGAGTTTCTGATTTTATATATTGAGGTTGATAATTAAAATCTATTTCATTGTTCCTTAAATTATACATTTTTAAATAAGGAATACCTTCTTCCACAAAACAATCCTTACTTGGAGTACTGCCACTTGCAATATAAGCTATCTCTCCCAGCCTTACCCATTTCCAGTTGTCAGGAATCTCGAAAGGACATTCTTCGTGCTTGATAGGATCGAAAGAAGTTTTCTTCTTGGAAGTGTTTTGAGCCTTGATTCTACTGAGCAAGGCATCAGCGTCCTCGTCGGCGGAGTTGTCGACAAGCTTTCCCTGGATTGCAAGGGAGAGGATACGGGAGAAAAGACGGGTTGGGGTTGTCATGGGGGTTGGGGATTAG
>JAZLKG010000108.1:0-142621 GCA_045597465.1 Bacteroidales bacterium
CTTGAGGAAGCGGCCTACACACCTGCTCAGCTTGCAGGCTATGAGCAATATTGGGATGCTGTATCCAAATATGCGACAGCCCATAATGCTGCAATGAGAAAGGGAGAGGCAAAAGGACGTAAGGAAGGCCGAGCTGAGGGCCTTGCCGAGGGAGAGAAGATTGGTGTTGAGAAAGGCCTTGCCGAGGGCGAGAAGCGCAAGGCAATAGAAACAGCCCGCAAGATGAAGACCAAGAATTTCCCAATTGAAGATATCGCAGAGCTCACTGGCCTCACCGCCGATGAGATTGCGGTAATTTAACTGGCAGGCAGGCTAACTCGTCACAGATTTATCATCAGGTGCGCGTAGAGGAACTGATGGGATGAATTTTCTCCCTAATGTTAAGTTTTTATCCATTTTTTAACTTTTGTAACGTTTTATTTTTTTTTTTTGAGTATGCTTTACCTTTGTCGGCGATAATTTTTTATGTTATACAATCAAATGTTTATTTTTATGACAAAACTGAAGCATTTTTCAATATGCCTGTTTGCCTTGCTGTTTGTGCTCGTGTTCTCAGGTTGTGGTGATGAGGATGAAACTGTTGTTGTACCAAGCAATGGTCAAGAGCAGCAGAATCCTAACAATAACGAAGGATCTGAGAATCCTGACAAGGATGAACCAAGCAATGGTCAAGAGCAGCAGAATCCTAACAATAACGAAGGATCTGAAAATCCTGACAATGGTGAACCAAGTGATGGTCAAGGACAGCAGAATTCTAACAACAAAGGTCCTGAGAATCCTGAGAATCTTACCTTCACCGAGACAGTCAATGGCGTATCTTTCAAAATGGTTGCCGTTGAGGGAGGCTCATTCCAGATGGGAGGCACCGAGGAGCAGAGTGGTGATCCTGATATTGATGAGTTTCCTGTTCATCAGGTGACGCTTAGCGGATACAGCATTGGCCAGACCGAGGTTACGCAGGCATTGTGGGTTGCCGTTATGGGTAGCAATCCGTCCTTTTTCCAAGGTGATGACCTCCCAGTGGAACAAGTTTCCTGGAACGACATTCAGGAGTTCCTGCAGAAACTCAACCAGATGACCGGACTAAACTACCGCTTGCCCAGCGAGGCGGAATGGGAATACGCCGCCCGAGGCGGAAACAAGAGCCAAGGATACAAGTACAGCGGAAGCAACAATGTTGATGATGTGGCCTGGTACACTTCCAATTCTCACGACAATGGAACTACAAAGGTTGGTTCTTTTGCACCCAACGAACTTGGCATCTACGATATGTCGGGCAACGTATTTGAATGGTGTCAGGACTGGTATGGAGATTACAGCAGTTCTTCTCAGAGCAATCCTACGGGACCTGCAACTGGCTCCCGCCGCGTGTTACGTGGGGGCAGTTGGGTCAACTACGCGTGGTTCTGTCGCGTATCGTACCGTGGCTACTACAACCCCGGCATCAGGTACGGCCACTTTGGCTTCCGCTTGGCGCTCTAATTTACAACCTTTATAATAATGCTTCTAAATAGAGGCGAATTAAAAGCAATGAGCCTTTCTATGGGCGGGCGCATAAGCCGCCCATAGAAAGGCTCAGGGAAAATAACGTCTGTTCGATGAAATTTATAAGAACGCAGATTTTATTTGATTGTGCAGATTGACGCTGTTTTTTTGATATTAATGGATATTAACCTAACGGTTCGCAGATGCTCAAACTAGAAAAATCTGCGGTCCGAAGGACAAATCCATTAATATCTAAAATAATCTGTGAAAATCCGTATAATCTGTGTTATCTGCGTTCTAAAAAAAATCGTAGAACTCACGTATTCTATTTTTACTTCACTCCGCAAATTTTCTTGATATCATTCAGTTTATTCAACGCCTCTATTGGGGTCAGGTTGTTGATGTCGAGTTTCTTTACCTCGTCGCGGATCTGCATAAGGACGGGGTCCTCGAGGTTGAAGAAACTGAGTTGGAAGCCGTCTGCTGAGGCTGACTTCTTGCTCTTGGATGCGCCTTTCACCTTTGGTTCGGGAGCTGATGCCGCAGATTTCACGCTCTCCTCGGGTGTGGCGGAAAGGCGTCGGCTGCCAGATTCCAACTCCTCGAGAATCTCGTTGGCACGCTGAATCACCACGGGAGGCATTCCCGCAAGCTTGGCCACGTGGATACCGAAACTGTGCTCGCTGCCGCCTGGGACAAGCTTGCGCATAAAAATCACCTTGCCGTCTATCTCGCTTACGGAAACATTGAAGTTCTTGATTCTCGGATAGTTGGCCTCCATATCGTTGAGCTCGTGATAGTGGGTGGCGAAAAGGGTCTTTGCCTTGGCCTGAGGAAACTCGTGAATGTATTCCACAATGGCCTGGGCTATCGACACGCCGTCGTAGGTGGAAGTTCCACGGCCAAGCTCGTCGAAGAGCACAAGGCTGCGTGGAGTGATGTTGTTGAGGATACCCGCGGCCTCGTTCATCTCAACCATAAATGTTGACTCTCCCGACGAGATATTGTCGGAAGCGCCCACACGTGTGAACACCTTGTCAACGTAACCCGCTTTCACAGAGTCAGCTGGCACAAAACTTCCTGCCTGGGCCATAAGCATAATGAGCGCTGTCTGACGCAGAAGCGCCGACTTTCCTGCCATATTAGGGCCCGTAATCATCATTATCTGCTGAGTGTCGTTGTCGAGGAAAACGTCGTTAGGGATATAATCCTCGCCCACGGGCAGCTGTTTCTCGATTACCGGGTGACGTCCGTTCTTGATGTCAATTGTCTGAGTCTCATTGATTTCGGGACGGCAATAGTTGTTGTCGTTGGCCGCCTGCGCAAACGATGCAAGGCAGTCGATATTGGCCACGGTCTTGGCGTTGGCCAGAAATGTCTCGATGTATTGCGCGAGGAACGTGAGGAGGTCGTTGAAAATCCTGACCTCAATCTGCTGAATCCTGTCGTCGGCGGTCAGAATCTTGTCCTCGTATTCCTTGAGCTCGGGAGTGATGTAGCGCTCGGCGTCGGTGAGGGTCTGCTTGCGGATCCAGCCCTCGGGAACCTTGTCCTTGTGGGTGTTGCGGACCTCCAGATAGTATCCGAAAACGCCTGTGTAGCCAAGTTTCAGCGAGCTGATGCCGGTCTGCTCCACAAGATTGTCGCGCATTTGGTTGAGGTATTCCTTGCTGTTCGATCTCATATTCCTGAGGTCGTCGAGCTCGGAATCCACTCCGCTGCGTATAAACGAACCTTTTGCCACCAGGAGCGGAGGATCGTCAACAATCTCTCTTCCAATGCGTTCCGCCACATTCTTGCAGGGATTAAGCTGCTCATATAATGGGTCGAAAATGTGGTTGCCGTTAGCGCTCTCCTCGGCGAAATATCCGCGCATTTGTCCAATGCATTCCAATGCGAGCTTCAGCTGATTGGTATCTCTCGGGGATAGACGAAGGGTCGAAATCTTTGATACAAGTCGCTCAATGTCACCTACTTGACAAAGACACGAGCGGAGATTCTCCAATAGCTCGAAATTGTCTTTCAGGGCCTGAGTATAATTCAGTCGCTCGTTGATGAGGCCCACGTTTCTGAGTGGCAATGCCAGCCAATGCTTCAGCAATCGTCCTCCCATTGGGCTCGATGTCTTGTCGATAACGTCGAGCAAGGTTTTTCCCGAGGGGCTGAGTGGCGCGAATATCTCGAGATTCCTTACAGTGAACTTGTCGAGCCAGACGTATTTGCCCTCGTCGAGGCGTGAGATTTTTATGATGTGGCTCAGCTGAGTGTGCTGAGTGATGTCCAGATAATGTAGCAACGCGCCCGCCGCCGTGGTCGCGAATGTCATATCCTCGATTCCGAAACCCTTCAGCGATGTGGTCGAGAACTGACGGAGAAGCCTTTCCCTCGATGTATCAGGCGTAAAGGCCCAGTCGTCGAGAGGGTAGAGGTAATACTTGTTGCCGAAGAGGTTTGTCATCTCCTCCTTCATACAGCGCTCGTAGAGCACCTCCTTGGGATTCAGCGAGATAAGCAACTTGTCGAGATAGTCGTTGCTTCCCTCGGCCACCAGGAAGTCGCCGGTGCTGATATCGAGGAACGCAATTCCGCTGCGGTCTTTGCCAAGATTGATGCAGGCGGCGTAATTATCTGATTTATTGTCGAGTACGTTGTCGTTGAGCGAGACTCCCGGAGTTATCAGCTCGGTGATTCCACGCTTTACAATCTTGTTTTGGCAAGTCTTGGGATCCTCCAGCTGCTCGCAGATGGCCACACGCTGACCGGCCCTCACCAATCGGGGAAGGTAGTTGTCGAGGGCGTGGTATGGAATTCCCGCCAATGGTTCGCCCGCACGCTTTGTGAGGGTGATGCCCAGGATGGCTGATGCCTTCTCGGCGTCGCTGCTGAATGTCTCGTAAAAATCACCCACTCTAAAGAGCAATATCGCGTCAGGGTATTTGGCCTTGATAGCGTAATATTGTTTCATCAACGGGGTTTCTGACTTTGCCATTTTATCTAAGTGATTGAAGTGTTGAAATGATTGAAGTGTTGACGTGATGATTAGTAGCTGGTGGTAACGCTCTTGAGAATGTTGCTGAGGTTCTTGGCGTTGTTCACAGCTTTCTGTACGTCCTCGTTGCTGCTGCTTACCTGCTGCATATTAAACGGATGAGTCTGAGTATCAGCGGTTACCTTCTTGTCGAGGATGATTATTCCGTTTTTCAGGTACACTCTGGTCTCCACGGCTGGGTAGTCGTTTTCCTTGATGAAGGCGAACACCAGTTTTCCGTCCTCGAAGAGATATTCCTCAAGGTATGTTCTTGCGGCATAGTTGTAGCTGACCCTGAAGAACTTGGGTTCCACCACCAATCCCTCGCCATCGCTCTCGCCCCAGTCCTGGCTGAAGTAGAAAGTGCTGGTTTTCTCGTGTTGACCTGTGCCGCCCAGCATCTGCTCGTTCTTTATGGTTATCTTGTCCATACACTCCGAACATTCGCTGTCGCGCTCCTTGATGTTGTCCAAAGCCTTGGCATACAGCGCCCTTACCTCTTTGAGAGCCTCAGCCTTCTTGTCCTGAGCGCTTGCCGATAAAACAGTAAGCATCAGGGCTATGAAAAATAATGCTTTTCTCATAATATTTTTATTTTAGTTTCACCATAAATGCCGGAGTAAATCCGTGATTCTCACCTGTTTTCAGGTCTTTGCGCTCGTATGCGAGAGTTATGGATTCCACCTTTTTCGTAAAAGTGAGGTCGCTCTCCGAGAAGTACCATTTCTCGGTGAACATTACCTGGCCAATCTCGCTGCGGTTGTATTTTTTCTCCAGTTCCTTCACGGCGTCTATCGTCATCGGCTCCTCGCTGAAATAGTCGATTGCGGTAAGCCTGCCCTTGTACACGGCCTGGAAAATGGCGTTTGCGAGGGCCATCCTGTCGGTCTTGCTCAGCGCTTCGTCCTTCCATTCGTCGTTCGGGTTGTAGTTTTTCAGGTCCACATTGTAGCTAATAGGGTCAGCTACAGCCAAAGCCGTGTTCGGATCCAGATTGTAGAAAGTCTCGGTTTCCGGTACCACCGCCGGAGCCACGGTTTTCTCCTCCAGAATGGTCCATTCACCGTTCTCGTTCACGGTCATCAGTACGCCGTCCTCGTTTTCCTCTGCGGCATCAGTTTTTTTATCGGCCTGATGCTGCCCGCAAGACACCAGCCCCGCGGCAACCAACATTATAGCGAAAAACTTTTTCATATTTTTATGTGTTTGTGGATTTATAATCTGTTGAAAGCAATCTGTTTAGCTGCGTCCTGGCCCTCAACCACCTTTCCGTCCTTAACTACGAACTTGCCGTTTACCATTGTGGCTACCACCTTGCTGCCGAACCAGAGGCCGTTGAGAGGGCTCCACTTGCACTTGCTGGCAACCTCAGCGTCCTTCACCTGCCAGTGACACTCTGGGTCAATGATGGCGATATCAGCGAAATAGCCTTTTCTGAGGTATCCGCGGTCCTTAATCTTGAAGATTGTGGCGGGAGCGTGACACATTTTCTGAACCATATCGTCGAGGCGGAAAATCTTTCGCTGAACGAGGTCCATTATCACTGCCGACGATGTCTCTATTCCGGGCATTCCCGATGGACTCTCGAAATATGGCTTGTTTTTCTCGTCCCAGGCGTGAGGTGCGTGGTCGGTGGCAATGCTGTCGATTACGCCGTTTACGATGGCGTCGCGGATGGCCTTGCGGTCGCTGCGTCCCTTGATGGAGGGGTTGCACTTGATGCGGATTCCGAAATTTGGATTCTCGTAGTCGTCGGCGTCAAACCAGATGTGAGGAATGCAGGCCTCGGCGGTTATCAGCTTGTTTACCAATGGTTTGTTCTCGAAAAGCGATAGCTCGCGCTTGGTGGTGATATGCGTTACGTGGAGTCGTGCGTCGAATTCCTTTGCAAGCGACACTGCCAACGCTGTGCTCTCATAACAGGCCTTGGCGTTGCGGACGTGCTGGTGGATTTTGGGCTCGGCGCCGTCAGGAAACATTTCCTTGAATCGCTGAGTCTCAGCCTTTATTATTGCCTCGCTCTCGCAGTGGGCGGCAATGGTTACAGGTGCCTCCTGGAAGAGCTTGCGCAATGTCAGCTCATTGTCAACCAGCATATTGCCCGTGCTGGAACCCATAAAGAGCTTGATTCCGCAGTATTTTGTGTAGTCCATTCTCAGGAGGTCGTCCACGTTGTCGTTGGTGGCGCCTACAAAGAATGAGTAGTTTACGAGAGAGTTCTTTTTTGCAATGTCGAACTTCTGGTCAACGAGTTCGGCGGTTGTGGCCGCAGGCTTGGTGTTTGGCATCTCGAAATAAGATGTGACGCCGCCCAGTGCCGCCGCCCTCGATTCCGTGAAGATATCAGCCTTGTGTGTAAGGCCCGGCTCACGGAAATGCACGTGGGTATCAATGAAGCCCGGGAAAACGAGCTTGCCCTTGGCGTTGTAAACCACGTCGGCCTGTGGGATGTTGTTCCGCTGGCTGTAGTCGAAGATGTCCAGAATCCTGTCGTCCTCTATCAAAATGGAGCCGTTGAACAACCTGCCCTCGTTTACTATTCTGCCGTTTGCAATAAGAGTCTTCATTTTTTATTTTTTTGATGCGAGTTATGGAACGCTGATTACGCGGATGGGGCGGATTTTCGCAGATTATTTTTTTTATCTGTGCAGATCCGCCTTATCTGCGTTATCTGTGTTCCATCTTTCGCAATGTTTTATCCAATAATTGTTATCTCTGCCTGAAAGTCACATTGTTTTATCTGTTCGATTATCTGGTCCACGATGTTTTTGCGGACAAGGATTGTCATCTCGAACTTTTCGGCGCCGCCCATTTCCGCTATCTGGATGTCGTTGTCCTTCACCAGACGCATTATCTGGTTCATAGTGGCGTAGGGTACTGATACTTTGAGAGTTTCAGTGATGAGGCGCTCCTCTTTTTCGGCGGCGTCGAGAGCCAACTCGCAGGCGTGGGAATATGCGTCGATAAGGCCGGGGATTCCTAACTTTGTGCCTCCGAAATACCTGACCACCAATACTATCACGTCGGTGATGTCCTTGGAGCGTATCATATTGTACACAGGCAGTCCCGACGAACCCGAAGGCTCGCCGTCGTCGGCCGCGCGGAACTTGTCGCCGGTGGGTCCAAGTCGGAAGGAATACACCACGTGGGTGGCATCGTAATACTTTTTCTTGAAGGCCTTCCGGATCTCGTCGGCTTCCTCCTCGCTCTCGATGTGATACGCGAAACTAAGAAACTTGCTTCCCTTCTCCTTGAAAACCGCCTCGCCGTCAGAGGAAATGGTAATGTAACTGTCGTTGCTCATAAATGCAAAGTTAGCGAGATTATTTGAGATAGGCAAAAAAAATGTGGGGGTGCAAAATGTCAAAAAGTGTGATTTTGACTATTTGAAAAGTTAATGTCTTGATATTTAAACATTTAGTTTTTGGAAGTGTCGGTTGCAACCGACAAAAAATTAAAAATCTGTCGGTTGTAACCGACAAATTTTTCAATCCACCTCTATTTCCTTGGTGTTTCTGTAGGCGCTTAATGTTAAGTTTTTATTCATATTTTAATTTTTGTAGCGTTTTGTTTTTTTTTTTGAGTTTGCTTTACCTTTGCGGTGAAATTTTTTATGTTAGTAACTTAATTTGTATAAATCAATGACAAAAGCAAAACATTTATTTGGGTACCTTAGAATGGTGATGTTGGCCGTTGGTACGGCGGTTCTGCCATCGTGTTCCACTAACACCCAAGAGATAAAAGAGGCTATGATAGAGATGGTAACCGTGGATGGAGGTACCTTCCAGATGGGTGCTACTTTGGAGCAGGGCAGTGATGCCCGATCTGACGAGAGGCCCGTGCATTCGGTAACTGTCAGTACGTTTCGGATTGGCAAATGTGAGGTGACACAGTCGTTGTGGGTTGCAGTGATGGGAAGCAATCCGTCAGATATTAAAGGCGACGACTTACCGGTCAATAATGTTTCTTGGAACGATGTACAGAAATTCATTAAGAAACTCAATCAGCAGACTGGTAGGAACTACCGTCTACCCACCGAGGCAGAATGGGAGTTTGCTGCCCGTGGCGGAAACAAGAGCCGTGGCTACAAGTACAGTGGGAGTAACAATATCGATGATGTAGCGTGGTATATCAAGAATTCAAACTATCAGATACATTTTGTAGGTACCAAGTATCCAAATGAACTTGGCATCTACGATATGACGGGCAATGTAGAGGAGTGGTGTAATGATTGGTATGGGGATTATGAAAAAGGTAGTCAGATTGATCCTAAAGGATTAGCTACTGGTTCTCACCGTGTTATCCGTGGTGGAAGTAATGACAGACAAGCGGAGTATTGTCATGTTTCGTGTCGCTACTGCAACTTCCCCGACCGTGATAATTGTCGTACTGGCTTCCGCTTGGCGCTATAATTTATATTTTATGTTTCCCCGACCTCCGCAGTTTTTGCTGTATGGTGGAGGCCGTCACCACGTGTCAATAACGGCTATGGCCGGGGAAATGATGGTGGATTGATTCCCACGGTGATGCCTGTGTAATCCTACCACTCAATCTCCGTCTTCCCCTTTGACTTCAACCATTCGTTTGCCTTGCTGAAGTGCTTGCAGCCCCAGAATCCGCGGTAGACGCTTAGGGGCGATGGGTGGGCGGTCTCGAGAATCAGGTGCTTCGATCTGTCGATGAGTTTGGCCTTGCTGCGGGCAAAACCTCCCCAGAGCATAAAGACCACGCCGTCGCAATGGTCAGAGATGGTCTTGATAACGCTGTCGGTGAAGGTTTCCCAGCCCTTGTTCTGATGAGATGCCGCCTCGTGGGCGCGGACAGTCAGCACTGAGTTCAGGAGGAAAACTCCCTGCTTGGCCCAGCGCTCAAGGTTGCCGGATTGAGGCTCTGCAATTCCGAGGTCGTCTGATATCTCCTTGAATATGTTTTTCAGTGATGGAGGGAAAGCCACGCCGTCCTGCACCGAGAAGCACAGTCCGTGGGCCTGCATTGGCTCGTGATAAGGGTCCTGACCTAATAAAACCACTTTCACGTTATCGAACGGACAAAGATTGAACGCGTTGAAAATGTTCCTGCCCTCGGGATATACCGTGGTGCGGGCATACTCGCTTTTCACGAAATTTATCAGCTCGGCAAAATATGGCTTGTCGAACTCCGGCTGCAACAGCGCCTTCCAACTTTCTTCTATCTTTACGTCCATTTTTTTAATTAATAATTAATAATTAAGAATTAAGAGCTTCTGTTGTATATGTGACTACCGACCCCGGAGTGGGTCGAGCGTAGCCTACGTTAACCCATAGTACACGCACCGCTTGCGGTGTGGGCACTATGGGCGATAGGTGAGGGGACTCTTTAGCATATCACCACTTCCGGTTCTATCTTTACGCCGAACTTTTCCTTTACGGCTTTTTGTATTTTCTTGCTGTATGCCACAACGTCCTTGCCGGTGGCACCGCCCAGGTTTATCATTATCAGCGCGTTGGAAGATGCAACTCCTACCTTGGGGTCGGGTATCTGCTTGAATCCGCAGAGGTCGATAAGCTGTCCGGCAGGTATTTTAACAAGGCCGTTGGGCTGGTTGAACTGCTTGAGCTCTGGGAATTTATCCTTAAGTTTCTTGGCAGCTGACTCTGTGATCTCGGGGTTCTTGAAGAAACTGCCGGCATTGCCGAATTCCTTTGGATTTGGAATCTTCTCGTCGCGGGTGTCGATTACGGCCTTGCGGACCATTATCGGTGTAAGTATCGGTTTGTCAGCGAGTTTGTCTTTTAGGTTTCCGTAGCTGATGTCGGGATTGTATTTGCCCTTTGCCAATTTTAACGTAGCCGAAAGTATGAAAGCCTTCTCAGCTAATTCGCTTTTGAATATGGATTGGCGGTATCCGAACTTGCCATTAGCTGCACTGATCTTATTTATTTCGTAGCTTTCTGTATTGTAATACTCCACCTCCTCCACAAACATGCTGAGTTCGTGGCCGTAGGCTCCGATGTTCTGTACCACGGCGCCGCCCATCGACCCCGGGATGCCTGAGAGAAACTCCGGCCCGAAATATCTGTTCTTGGCGCAGTAGGCGCATACGTCGTCGAAATTCTCGCCCGAGCACACCTTTATTATTATATAATCGTCGGTCTCGGTGATTGTGCTGATTCCCTTGATGGCGTTTTTCAATACTATGCCCTTGAAGTCCTTGGTGAACAGCATATTGCTGCCGTTGCCGAGTATCAGGCGTGGCATCTCGGAATATTTCTTACGCTTGATTACGGTGTCGAGGTCCTGCACGGATGTTATCTCAACGAAGACGTCGGCTTTGGCGTTGATACTGAATGTGTTGCAATCCTTGAGTGAGTAGTCGGTATAGATGAGCATTTTTGATTTTTAATTTTTGAATTTTGATTATGCCCAATAGCATTGTCCATTATCCATTAAAACATTGTCCATTAGCAATTATATTAGAATCTTGCGCCGAATACCAGCACGTCGTCCAGCTGCTTGAGCTCGCCACGCCATTCGCGGAGGTTGTCGTCGAGGCGCTGTTTCTGAGTGTCCATGTCGAGCTCGTGAATCTCCATGAGGAATTCGCGGAATCTCTTGATGAGATATTTCTTCTTGCGGCCGTTCACCATGCCGAACTGATCGGCGTATCCGTCGCTGAACATGTATGTCATGTCGCCCATGTGGATGTCTATCACGTGGTTGGTGAAATGGTCGGTCTGTCCCTCGTAATATCCGATAGGCATCTCGTCGGGATCCAGCTGTATCAGCTCGTTTTCGCGGATTATCAGCAGCGGATTGTTGGCTCCGGCATATTGCAGCTTCGATTCCTCGCGGTCGTATACGCAGAGAGCCATGTCCATGCCGTCTTTCTGCTCGTCTTCCTTGCCGGACTGGCGCAGATATGTCATCACATTGTGGCGCAGCTGGGTGAGAATCTCGCCGGCGGTAACGGTGTCGGGATTCATACGCACTGTAATCTCGTTCAGGAACGATATTCCCAACAGGCTCATGAAAGCGCCGGGCACGCCGTGACCCGTGCAGTCGGCGGCGGTAAAGATAAACTTGTTGCCAAGGTGTGTGCCCCAGTAGAAATCGCCTGATACTATGTCTCTTGGCTTCAGCAATATGAAATGGTCGGGCAGATACTGGTCGAAATATTCCATCGGAGGCATTACGGCCCTCTGGATGTTCTGGGCGTATTTTATCGATTCTATGATTTTCTCGTTCTGGGACGAAATCTCCTCCTTCTGGGCCGAAATCTCGTTGTTGGCCTTTGTGATGGCTATGTTCTGCTCGGCAAGTTTCTTGTTGTCGCGGCGCTTCACGATGTACATGTACACGATAAAGAACAGCATTATCAGGAACACTGCAATGGCCACCCAAGCCACCAGCAGTCGGTGGTTAAGAAGCTCGTTCTGTATGTTCATGGCCAGCAGCTCGCGCTCCTTGGCGGAAATCTCGTCGTTCACCTCCTTTATGCGGAGTTCCTGCTGCTCCAGCTCCTTGCGCTGTCCATCCAGCTGATTGGCAACGGCTTGCATCTCCTGATTCTTCTCCTCAAGCTGCTGAGCCGCCAGTTCCAGCTCCTCGCGTGTTTGTTCCTGTTGTTTCTGAAGCTGCTCCATCTCGGCCTTCTGCTCCTCTATGCGGCGGCTCTGCTCGGCTATGGCGCGGCTCTGGTTGGCTATGTTGCGGTTTTGGATCTCTATGGTGCGCTGTTTCTCGTAAATCTCGTTTTCCTTCTCTTCCAGCATCTTCTGCTTGGCTGTCAGCTCCTTGTTTTTCTGAGTGAGCTCGCCCTGAGTGTTTTTCAGCTGCTTTTCCTTGTCGTTGATGATGTCGTCCTTGGAAATGTCCTCGCCGTGGAGGTCCTTAGTCATGTTTTCGTGTACTGATACTCCCACATTTCTGAGGTTTGCGCTCGAGAACTTGAAACCCACCTGACCTGACCGTTCCTCCACAAAATTTATCATTATGTTTCGCTGGTCGATGTAGCCGTCTGATACTATGGCCACTGCTCTGTGCTTGAAAGCGTCTAGAGCCTTGCGGAAGTCTGGCGAATAGTTGGTGTAGAGGATGCTGAGCTCGGGATCTGCAAACGCGTCTTCCACGGTTACATAGTCCTTCACAACAACCTTGGTGCCCGATCCTGAATATGGCCTCTTGGCCTCTCGCCTCAGGGTCCTGAAAAGGTCGGGGTCGCAGTTGATGGTGCCTATGTATATGGTGGTGATGTCATCATCGTCCTCCCAGAGCAAGTACTTTGGAATATTGTAAAGCAGCTTTGCCTTCTGGTCGTCTGGAGTGGCACCATACTGTGCTACGGCAACATTCACGCAGCTTAGCAGCGCAATTAATAATATGTATATCTTCAATCTCATTAATGTCTCTACACTCTAATCTCTAAGCTTCAAGCATTCAGCTTTAAACTTTAAACTTTACTCTTTCCACTTTCCACTAATGATTAGCCAGGATGAATTCCTCCAGAATTTTGGCGTGGTCGAAAGCCAGGGCTGGAAGGTTGTTGAGGTAAAACCAGTCCACATCGGCGGCATCGTCGTTGGCTGTGGCCTCGGTGTCCTCGTCCACGTAGGCAAAAAACACAATGGTGATTGTTCGTCCGCGGGGGTCGCGTCCGGGATCGCCAAAGGCCTTAAACTGCTGAAGGAACTGGCAGTCGATGCCGGTTTCCTCCTCAAGCTCGCGGGCTGCGCTCTGCTCCAGAGTCTCGCCCTCTTCGGTGAAGCCTCCGGGGAATGCCCAACAGCTCTTGAACGGGTCGCGTTTTCGCTTTATAAGCAATACTTGTCGTGTGATGCCTTCGCCGCGGATCACAATAGTATCGGTTGTTACCGATGGTCTGGGGTATTTATAGGAGTATGACATATATTATACTTGTCTAAATTTAATAGTCTTTTTCAAACTACAAATATATACTTATTTATTTAATAAAGGTAATTTTTTTTCAAAAATATTTTTGTATGTTGCAAATTTTCTTTAAGTTCGTGAAATAATTATTTACACGCTACAATATGGACAACTCTTTGGAGGATAACGGCCTGATGCTTCCCGTTGTGGAGGAATTCTACTCGGTGCAGGGCGAGGGCCTTAATGCGGGACAGGCTGCATATTTTGTGCGCCTGGCCGGTTGCGATGTCTGCTGCGATTTCTGCGACAGCCGCAATACTTGGAAAGTATCAGACTACAAGGCTATCGATGTGTCGGAGATTGCCAGGCGCGCCTCTGCCGTAAAGTCTTGCAATGTGGTGATTACGGGTGGCGAGCCGCTGATGCACAATCTGGGTCCGCTCTGCGACGAGCTGGACCGCTACTGCCTGTCGGTGTGGCTGGAGACTTCAGGCACGCATCCAATATCTGGCAGTTTCGATTGGATATGCGTATCGCCCAAGCGCAAGCGCAAGCCCCTCGACGAGGTGCTGGACCTGGCCAACGAGCTAAAGGTGGTGGTTTCCAGTGCCGAGGATCTCGCCATGGCCGAGGAGTATGCCCAGAAGGTGCCTGCCGAGTGCGCGCTGCTGCTTCAGCCCGAATGGGGCAACAGGACCGAGGCCATGAAGCTGATTTTCGATTACGTGCTGGAGCATCCGGTCTGGAAAATCTCCATACAGACCCACAAGGTGATGGATGTGCGGTAGAAAGGCGGCATCAGCCCGATATGAGAATCCACAAAAAAAACACTAAATATATATGGAAATTCTAACAACATTGGCGCTGCTGCCAGTGGCGCTGATACTCTGGTACATATACAAGCAAGACCACGATCCCGAGCCCGCCAGGACTCTGGCCATAACCTTTTTGTGGGGTTGCGTCACTGTGGTGCCAGCATCGTTGTTGGAGATTCTTATCCCTGCCGAAAATCCATTTGTGGAAAACTACTGCGTGGTGGCGCCCGTGGAGGAGCTGGTGAAAATGACGGTGGTGATGCTCTATATATGGAAGCACAAGGATTTCGACGACACTTTCGATGCCATTGTATACTGCGTGATGGCGTCGCTGGGTTTTGCCGCGGTGGAGAACCTGCTGTACGTGTTCCTTACCGACAATGGGCTGCAGGTGGCCATACTGCGTGCCGTAGTCTCGATACCGGGCCATGCGGTGTTCGCCATCATAATGGGCTATTTTGTGGGAAAAGCCAAGACACATTTCTATTACGGACGCAAGCGCAAGCAGTGGGCGTGTCTGGGCGTGGCCTTTGCGGGGGCCGCAATGGTGCATGGCACATACGATTATCTGCTGAGCGACGACGGGGCATACTTTGTGCTGTTTGCCGTATTTGTACTGGTTACAGATATATGCGCTTTCCTGATGGTGCGCAAGGCCTCGCGCGAAGACCATCCCATGATACAGGACATCAATTGACACATAATTATACAGAAAATGCTTACAGACAAACTCAAGAATTTCAAGATAATACTTGCATCGGGATCGCCCCGACGCAAGGAGCTGATGCAGATGCTGGGCCTGGATTTTACTGTTAAGACCAAGCCCACCGACGAGGTTTACCCTGACACCCTGCCCGTGGAGGAAGTATCAGAATACCTCTCCAGACTAAAGGCCGGCGCCTTCAGGGAGGAAGCATCAGCCGACAATTCCCTCATTGTGATAGCATCAGACACCACCGTGGCCGTGGATGGCGAGATTCTGGGCAAGCCCAAAGACCGCGCCGACGCCATCGCAATGCTACGCAAGCTTTCGGGAAAGAGCCATTCGGTGTTTTCGGGAGTGTGCATAATGACCGCAGAGAGAACCGAATCCTTTACCGCACGCACCGATGTGTGGTTCCGCGAGCTTCAGGACCAGGAGATAGAATTCTACGTGGACAACTACAAGCCGTTCGACAAGGCCGGAGCCTACGCCGTCCAGGAGTGGATAGGCGCGGCGGCCATATCAAGGATGGAGGGCAGCTACTACAATGTGGTGGGCCTGCCTACCCAGATGCTTTACGTGAAGCTCTGCGAGATGTTCTGATCCCTAAATGCCATCAAGCATGATGAATGCCGCCCAATGTGACGGGTTTACTCCATTATGCGACCTGAGGTCGCGCTGTGCCTGCATGAAGGACTCCCGCTTGCCGAGTCCTTCCACAAGATACTTGTAGAAGCTTGTCATCAGTAGACGTGTGGCATAGTCGTTCACAGGCCAGAGCGACATTACTATTGTATTTACACCTGCCTTCTTGAACCCCCTCTGAAGGCCATATACGCCATCGTCGGTTACTTTTCCGAGGGCGGTCTCGCAGGCCGACAAGACCACCATGTCGGTGTTCCTGAAATCCAGATATGAAATCTCACGGGCGGTAAGTATTCCATCCTCGATATCCTGTGGCACATTCAGGATATTGTTGCATCCGCTCATCAGCAGCCCCGAGAACAGGAGGCTGTTGTCGGAGGAGGCATTGCGTCCTGCATTTTCGGCAAAAAATCCGTGTGTGGCAATGTGCAACACATCGAAACTGCGACCCGACAGGCTCTTGAACGATTCCTCGTTGGCCTTGTCGCGGGTGTAGTACTCGGTGGCATAGTTGGCCCCAGACATACATTCCACAATTGCCTGTGACTCTTTCTCTGTGCCCGGCAGGTAGTTGGCATTGATGCCGCCATTGCGCGAGAAATAGTTACGGAGGTATTCGTCGGTAATGGACCTGTGGGAATAGATATCGCTCTCCTGGCGCATTGTGCTGGTATCGGTATCATACAATATTCCTCCATAGACAGCTATGGTATGGAAATCTGTCCTACCGCGGTGTCTGGCGATATCGCGTGTGGACGATATCCTGTATATCTGATACTCCTCTCCTATCGTAAGATCGTTGTCGGTGTCCACTGGAGCGTATTCTATGGCGGTGTTGTAGAGAATGCCTGTTGGCGCGAAATAGATAGCCGAATTGTCGTCGAAATACTTGCGCATCGGCTTCCACACCATCTCGTAGAGCTTGTTGTTGGTATAAGGTTTTATCCTGGATCCAAAATTGGCCTCATATTCCTTGTCGGTAAACAGGCTCACGAATCTGGGCGCCTCCCATCCATATTTCAGTATCAGGGCGCCATAGACTATGGCCGTATCCATGTCGCATTTCATGAATTCTATGGCTATATCATTGCTTTTCAAGGATTTCAAAACGTCCTGATACGTCACCTTTATCGGACGCGAGAGGTCGCCGTATTCCTTGCAGAGGTCCACAAGCTGCTGTTCCATCTGGTCGGTTGATTTTTCGAGCATGTCCAGGTCCACGCTCCTCTCCGATGCAGGCAGGCCACGCTCGGTGTTTATTATCTGGCGGTTTTCCTGAAGCGTGGAATAACATTCCACAAGCTTGGGATCGTTGCTCTTGGCTATTATGTTCGAGAACTCCAGTTCAGAGCTCAGCATGATACCCTTGGCGATAAGCTCGCAGTTGTATGCCGTGCCGGTAATGGTTGGATTTTCGGCGTCGGTCCAGCAGAGTCTCGACATGGCCGCGAAATCGGCGGCTGAGTTTTCCCAGTAAGCCGACCTCTGCTGCGATGTCATAAAAGAGAAATTCTCCACCAGGTCGTTGCGGTATATATCCACAGCCTTGGCTATGTTGTCGGCCGATTGCTGATACTTGGACTGCTGATACATGCTCTGTCCCAAAATCATAAAGGCATTGGCAAGCTTGGGGCTGTTGTTGTCGAGAACGTCTTCATAAATCTTGAGGGCTCCCTGTAGAAAGCCATTCGCCAACTTTGCCTTGCCATTCTTGAAATTCAGGAAAGCCCTCTGGGTAAGGCAGTCGGCGGTAAATACAGATTTCAGTCCAGTCTGGGATGTGGCTATCCTGTTGGCTTTCTTTATATATTCGAGAGCCTGGCTGTAATTGCCCCGCCTGCTGTATGCCAGCGACATATTGTAATACAGTTTGCCAGTATGGAGCGAACCCTCGCCCAGAAACTTTCTGTTGGATTCCAGCGCCATGTTGTAGTACCTGAACTCGTTGGCAGTATCGTTGAGCATGGAATATGCCGAGGCCACCTCGTTGAGGGCGGCCGAATAGTCGGGATTGTGGTCGCCAAGAGCCTGCCGGTAAATATCAGCCGAAGCCTTCTCGCATTCGAGCATCTTGCTTACCTCGCATACTATAGCCAAAGTGCGTCCCTTGTGATACAGGGCCCAGGCATAACGGGAATGGCTGGTGCCCAGAAGATTGGCGTAGAGGTCAATAGATTTGTTGTGGAGGTCGATGCTCTGCTTGTGGAGTCCGAGCTGCGACAGGGCCACGGCCTTATATACCAGGGCCTCGGCATAGCAGACGCCATCGGCAAGGTTTTCGCGCTCCATAAGCTCTATGGCGTCGTTGCAGTAGCTCAGCATCCTGGAATAGTTGGTGATATTGAAATAGTACTGTGTCCAGAGCATCATCATCCTGAGTCTGGACACTTCATCTGAATGTCCGC
Organism: Bacteroidales bacterium; assembly: GCA_045597465.1. Classification (GTDB taxonomy): domain Bacteria; phylum Bacteroidota; class Bacteroidia; order Bacteroidales; family UBA3824; genus UBA3824. The sequence continues at coordinate 17,947 of JAZLKG010000108.1, forward strand.
TTACTATGGCATCGGCCTTGTTGAGATTCTTTTTGGCCAGCGGAGCCAGCCCCTTCCTCATGTTACGGATGGCCAGCAGCTGGAGCAGGCGTGGGTTGCTGATGCTCTGCACATCTATATCCACCTCGGACTCCAGTCCGTCGCCGTCAGTAAGGTCCACCTTGTAGAGCTGTGAGATACCCCACGCCTTGAAACCCACCTTTGCGGAATATGTATAATATCTGGTAATAGCCTCCTGGGACCCGTCGCTGAGCACCCTCAGGGTATTGGACGAGAGTTTCTTGTATGCCAGCCTCATAAGCGAATCGGCCAGGGTGCGGTTGTCGAGATGGTAAAGCACCTCTCCATAGAAACTTAGCACCTTGTAATAATCGAATGAATCCTCTTCGGTATTATTCAGCAGGTTTTCGAGTGCCTGCTGCGATTTCAGCCAGTATCCAGCATCGAACATGCGCTGGCATTCTTCCAGGGTCTGGCCTATGCCGGAAAAGGCATACGCCAACAACCAAACGGTAAGGAAAAACTTCTTCATTATAGTGTCAATTATATTTAATCATTAAACCCCGGACAGCATCGCTGATATCCGGGGTAAATATTCTCTATAGTGGTTTCATATAATATAAGCTTATTCAGCCACACTGTCCTCCTGCACCCGCATTGCGCGGTTGTTGTCGTCGAGTATGTATGGGATGATCTCTGTCTCGCGCACCAGTGTGTTGAAATACGTGAAACGGTTGATAACCAGCACCACAGATTCGGTGTTGGCCACCAGCGCCTTTGATCCCTGGTCCAGATTGAGGCCCATAACAATCACCTCGTTGTGGTCGAACATCAAATCGCTCTGGAAAGCCTCCTTGGCACACAGCGACCCCTTCTGGAGTATGAATATGTCGTCGGTGGACTCCTCCAGGTTTATCTCGTCGCCCTTGGCCATATTCTTGACCCTGACATTTTTCGCAATCTTGGAAAGCAGGTGCTCAGGCAGGTTGAAGAACATAGGATGCTTTTTCAGGATCTTTATCCTGTCGAACAGCAGCGGAGCCTCGGCCTTCAGCTGAGAGTAGAGATGCTGCTTGTCTGCCGACATGTTGCTGAGATAGTCGGAGCATTTCAGCGGATTCTCGTCGTAGATAATCTTGGCCGCCATGGAATAGATAATCTCCTCGGTATGGTAGAGGCACAGGAAAATCTCGTCGGGCATCTCCGACCTTCGTATCTTTGCCATCACATCCTCTATGTTGCTGCGTATCCATAGTTTAAGGTCCTTGTAGTCGATGGAACTTTGCTTAGAGCTGTTGTTGGCCTTGCTCTTATGGAGCTTGCCGAGCAGCTCCAGGGCCTTGGATACTGTCCAGCTGTTCAGCTTCGAGTAGTCGCGTTTCAGGATCTCCTTCAGCCTGTCCTCAAAGGTGTATGTTGCCTGTGGGAAGAAATCGGACAGTTTCTTAATTTTCTGAAGCGACGACAGGTCGTCGAACAATGGTTTTATAATCTGCTTGATATCCTGAGGGAAGTTGTTGTCGATAATCTCGACGGCGAAAATGTTGTTTTTGCCGATGATGGTCTTCTGTATCAGGTTTATCAGACGTGGCTCCTCCAGCATGCTGAGCAGGTTGAAAAGGATCTCAATATTGTTCTGACGCTCGATATCGAGGCTCTGGAAAAGTTTCAGGGTGTTTTTCTCGTCCTCAATGTCGTTGAGTGCCGACATTATCCATACGATATTCTCCACAGTCTCGCTTATCTTCTGCTTAATGGTGGCGATATCCTTCTCGTCGGTGGCCTGGAACTTGCAGAAATACAGCGCGTCAATGATGGCGAGCTGCACATCGCGGTTTGGATAGTTGATGTTCTTGATAAGGTAAGCTCGCGCAGGAGCCGATCCGAACTTGCCGTACAGCTCTATGATGCGCAGCAGGATCTCGGGGCTGGATGTCTTCTCGAAATACTGGTTGAGGTTTGGCAAAATCTTGTCGCCCATATCCAGGAGCACCACGCCTGCAGTGTTGTAATATTCCGACGATTCCAGCAGTGATATCAGCTTGTTTATCATCCTGGGTGTGCGCAGCTGGCCCGCAAGAGTGATGGCTGCGCCCTTCACATTGCGGTCGGTGCTGTCGAGCAGCGATGATATTATATCCTCGTTGAGCAGCTTTGAGTTGCTGAACATGTATTTCACGAGCTTGATCTTGTCGGATACGAAATCGCTCTCGGCCAGACGCTGTATCTCTTCCGGCTGGGGATTCTTGTCGATATCCGAATAGTTGAGATAGTTCTGGGCCCTCTCGGAAAGAAGCCTTATCTCGGGATTCTTGGTGTCCTTGAAAACGGCGGTGCATGAGCTGGCTATACGCCTTCTCCATGTGGGGTCCACATTGCGGAGCACGGCCTTCTCCACCATCTCGTCCTTGGATTCTATAAGCTGGGCGGCATATCCCTCCAGTGACCTTGGGGCAGTCTCGGAGAGTATGGTTACAGCCATGTTCTGAATCCTCGGGTTGGATACCTTTATGTATTTCCTAAGAAGCTCGGCGCCATACTGATTCTTGCTGGTGTCGCGCTTGCTTTCCTTGCTGAAGTCCTTGGAAATCTTGTTGATGGTGGCCTTGTAGCTCTCATAAAGTTTCTTGGAGCTCCATACCCATGCAGCCAGCAGAGGTATGAAGAAGAGCATGAAGTACTTGAATTCCTCCGGCTTGCTGAAATCGATGATGGTGCCCACAGCCAGCAGCAGCAATCCGGCTATTCCTGTCGAGAACTGCTGTACAACTCCCACCTTGGTCTGTATGGACACCTTCTCGTTGTCGGGCAGGGGCTGATACAGGATATTGAATGCGGGATCGTCGAGGCCCCGTCGCAGTATACGCTCCTGGCTCTTGTTTAGTGTGATAAGTATCAGGAACAGAATGCTGTATACAGACGACAGACCCACCATGGCCGCCAAAATGGCCACCACCACCATGCATACCGGCAGTATCATGAGTCCGAGTTTCACTCCATATTTGCTGAGTATCTTGGCCGAATAGAACGACAGAAGCAGCTCGCCTATCTTGAGACCTCCATACACGAGGGTAAGGAACTGAGGCCTGTCGTTTTCCGCCACCTGGATCCTAACAGTGGAAAGGAAGGAGAAGTCGGTGACGTAGATGATGGTCATGGACAGTATGGCGCAAATGAATATGTACTTGAAATAGTCGTTCTTGAGCAGCTCGCCCAGGCTGGTGCCGTCCTTTACGGGCTTCAGCGACATGAGGGTCTCGCCTTCCTGCTTGCGCTTGGCCAGCATGGCACGCTCCTCACGGGTTTTCTCGGGATAGTTGCGGTAGAGCACTACCAGGGTTATGATACCTATGATGAATCCCAGTGCGCTGATATACAGGAGATAGTAAGAATGAGGCAAGACCTTGTTGAGGGCGGGTATTATGAGGTAACCCATCATGGCCGCCAGCACTCCGCCTATACTGAACAGGGCGAAGATCCTCTTCACCTGCACCAGGTTGAGGAACTTGAGCGAGAGCGCGCCGGTCTCTATTCCTACCATGGAGAGGAACGGCCATGCCCATATAAATACAAAGAAGCTTTGGAATTTCTCGTCGAGATGCCCCAGGGTCAATGGCGTGGCCAGTGTAACGAGGGTCATGAGTATCAGCACGCTCATAAAAAGAGTACGGCTCTCGATACGTTTCTGAAACCACGAATATATCTGAGTCATAAGGTATCCGCCCACTCCTGATGCTATGTAAGCCCATGGCAGCCAATCACTTCCGAAATTTCGGATAAACTCTGAGTTGGCGGGGGTGAAATAGAACGCACCGGCAAGTCCCAGAAAAAACGAATGCAGAAACAGCATCAGGAAGATGGGAATCTCCTGCTGTTTCAGATCGAAATTTTTTACTAAGAAATGTGATAAAGTTATCTTTTTCATGCCTTATATCGTTCTTTACATATGAACTTGCTCTTTATGATAGCAAGTTATATACCGAAATTGCGCAGCTGGCAAAACTTTTTTGCAGGGGCTACATTTTGACGTTCCAAAGATAGAAAATTTTAACGTAACAAATTATTTTTTTTAAAATTAAATTACATTTTTTTTTCTTTTTAAGATATTTTAATTTTGTGGCGGAGATTTGGGAAGCAGGCATCAGCCCCCTCCCCCGCCCCAACAAAGCAATACATACACACATTATTATAATACATCGATGAAAATATTCTGCATAGCGGCCAACTACCGCAAGCACGGCCAGGAGATAAACCTGCAGCCCGGCGACAAACCGATTTTTTTCATGAAGCCTGAGACTTCCCTGCTTAGAAACCATTACGATTTCTATATCCCGGAGTTCTCGAGCCAGATAGAGTACGAGACCGAGATTGTGATAAAGATAGGCAAGATGTGCAAGGCCGTAAGCCCCAAGTTCGCCAACAGATATTACGACGAGGTGACTGTGGGACTGGATATCACAGCGCGCGACCTCCAAAACGAATACCGAGCCAAGGGCCTTCCATGGTTTCTGAGCAAGGGGTTCGATTCCTCGGCTCCATTGGGCGATTTTGTGTCCAAGAACGAGATCGGCGATATCAGCAGCCTCAGCTTTGGACTGAAGATAAATGGTGCCACGGCACAGAGCGGCAATACAGCCAACATGGTGTTCGGCATAGACGAGATAGTGTCGCACATATCGCAATACATTACACTGAAGCAGGGAGACCTGATATTCACAGGCACACCCGAGGGCGTTGGGCCATTGAGGATAGGCGACCATCTAGAGGCCGAAATAGAGGGACGCAAGTTGCTGGATATCAGGGTCAGATAATTTAGGCTGGCTGATTATTGATTTTTTGGAACGCTTATTGTAAGCCCTATTAAGTAAGTTTATATAATATAATAATCAGTTATGAAGGGTTTATTAGCGTCTGCTTTTGCCGCACTAATTTTCATGTTATGCGGTTGCGGCGGCAAGGCCAACACAGAGGAGCCTGCAAGCAACTTGTACAACGATGCCACACTGCGTCAGATATCTGACCTGAGGGCGTCGCGACGCGGCGTAGACCTGGTGAAACACTGCCAATCGCAATATCCGGCCTACCGTGCCGCGTCGTGCATGGCCCTGGCGGCCCTGCACGACAGCATGGCCATATATACCCTGGCTCCCCTGGTTACCGACCAGGCCACGGAGGTAAGGACGGCAGCCCTGTTTGCCCTGGGCGAGATAGGACATCCCGAGGCCGAGGCCATAATAATGAAGGACGGTCTTGAAATGCAGCCCGACGAGGTGAAGGCTGCCGCCATGGTGGCACTGGCAAAATGCGGAGGCCCCAAGGCGCAGAAATACATAGAGGAACTGAACATAGAGCATTCCAATGCCGTAATGGTGGCGGCCCAATGCAGGGCCCTGTGCTGGATGGCCAGGCGTGGAATGATTTCGGTCTCCACCTCGCAAAAGGCCGTGGAATATATCTGTGACACCACCATCCACGAGAGCGCGAGGGCCATCGCGGCCGAATATTTCGGAATATGCGATGCCGAGCTGTCGCTGTATACCGATGAGTTTGCCGCCGCGCTGGATGGCGCCAGCCTCATCAACAACAAGACAAACCTGATACTGGCTCTGGGCAAATGCCACAACCAGAGAGCCTTCAATATCCTGAAAGACATACTAAAGAATCAGTCGGACGATATCAGGATTACCCAGAATGTGATATCAGCCCTGAAGAACTATCCATATTACGACTGCAAGGATATAATATTGGGACTGCTGAACAGCGGCAACGGGAAAATCGCGTTGCAGTCGGCCGAGTATCTGCTGGAAAACGGCATATCAGGCGACTCTACCCTATATTGGAACCTATCGCAGAGCAAGCTGAGCTGGCAGCCCCGCACAAGACTGCTGGCCGCAGCCCTGAAATTCTCCAACAACAAGCAGTCCATATCTGACGGCATCATGTCGGGATTCGACATAACACCCAATCCATACGAGAAAGCGGCCCTGCTGAGCGCCCTGCAATACGACCTCAACTGCATATCGTTTGTGGAGAACAACACATTCTACCACAACCTCCAGATGGTGCGCACCGAGGGAGCCCGCACTCTTGTGGCCATGTATGAATCGCCGGAATTCAAAAAGCTGGCGTCTGCCAAACTCAAGGAGGAGGAGCTGAATATAGAGAAGGACTTTGCGCTGATGATAAAGAACATTATCACCAACGGCAATGCGCAGATGGTGGCCATAGCGGCATCGTTCCTTACCAGGCACAACGAGCTCAACGAGTATCTCAGCAACACATTCTTCATCAACCAGGCCATCAACAAGTGCCAGATACCGCGCGACATAGAGACCCACAAACACTTGGTGGAGGCTCTCAAATCTGTGGCCGGAGTGGACATGAGCGCCCAGTGCAGCTACAACGACACCATAAACTGGAGCTATATATCATCCATAAGGCCCGAGACCCTGGTGGAGGTATCTACCACCAAGGGCAGTTTCGTGATACGCACCGACGTCGACAACGCTCCTGTCGCCGTATCGAAATTCCTAAGGCTGTCGGAATCCAAGTATTTCGACAATACATATCTGTACAGCAACCGCATAGACCGCATATCGAGCGAGGGCTCGGAGTCGCCATACGACGAAAACCAGTCTATAATGATGCCGTCGGAGCTGTCGATGTCATATATGGAGGAGGGCAGCGTGATGCTCGCCACATCGGATCTGGGCGAATCGTATGCCACCAAGTGGGACATACTGCTGTATCCAAGCGCCGTAATGGACGGAGCTGCCACAATTATCGGCAAAGTGGTGGAAGGAATGGACGTGGTGTTCAGTCTCAATACTGGAGATGTTGTAAACTCGATAAGGATAAAACAATAGAAATAACTGACAGGTATATAAAAAAAAATAATTCACTTCGGTTAAAAAGTGAATTTCCTGATATTTCCCTCACCGCCGCAGCATCCGGTTCCAAGAGGGAATTGGAAACCAGATGTTTTTACAATCTTTTGAATTTCCGTCTATCTGCATTCAGTAACGAACAATGTGATGACTAAAGAGTCTCGAACATCCAGTCTTCGAGTTGGATAGGCTCCTCCTCTACTACCTCGATCTCCTCGAACATCCAGTCCTCGAGAGCCATAGGCTCCTCCTCTACTACCTCGATTTCATCGAACATCCAGGCCTCGAGAGCTATTGGGCTTTCCTCTGCAACCTCGATGTTGTCGAACATCCAGGCCTCGAGCTCCATTGCCTTCTCCTCCTCTACCACGATCTCCTCGAACATCCAGTCCTCGAGAGCTATTGTAGCGTCTTCCTCTACCTCGTCCTCGCCATCAGGAGAAATGCCGGCAGTAAGTCTGTCGCCATCGTCGAGGGTGTCGATATTGGCCAAGCTTGCGAAAGCGTTTGTGTTGTTCATCATATTTGCGGCAAATACCATTGCTGCAGCCATTGCGTATTTTACTAACTTTTTCATAATGTTTCTCTTTTTTAAATTAATACTATATTGTTTTCGTTTGTCCTACTCCTTATGTGTGTTGGGGAGTGCCTTTGCTTATATATACAAGTCTCGTGACATGCAGCGGCATATCGTCGACAGGGATAATGTTGATTGGGGTGTGTTTGTTAGTGATTTTGTTTTGATGAACTAATTACTTTTGCAGTTTCGGGAATTTCAAAGAACCTCTAAAAGATTTGTTTTCTGTGTATCAGTTTTTCCTTCTGATTACACTGCAAAGATATGGCGAATATGCGGGACAGCAAAATTTTTGCATTTAAGTAATCCTTAATTATAACTGATACTAACGCAAAAATCACAACCAGAATGTTAAACATTTTGATTGTGATTTTTACAATTATTAATTCAAATATGCTGTAGCCTGCTATTGTTAAAAAACATTTAGTTAAGTAAATGTTAAGTCAAGTATGGGGAATCCGGCAAATATCAGTCGAAATCGTCCAAATCTATGCTGACTCCAGGCTTTCTTGACTGATTTATCGGGGCGGGACCAGCAGTTTCCTCAGCCTGAGGTTGCGGAGTGTCTGACTTTGCACCGGCACTGTCGCTGCCTGATATGGAATTCAAGGCGTCGGAAGCCTGCTGCTGAGTGGCGATGCCGGCATCATGGGCTGATTCTTCCATTCCGCCGCCTCTGGATGATGAGGTCATTATGTCTATAAGCTCGGTCTTCAGCTTCATTATCTCGTGGGAGTGCTTGTAGATCTCCTTCATGATGAAATCCTTGCCCTGGGCCTCGCGCGCGTTCAGCTTGAAAAACTCCACCGACACATTAAGTCGTCTGAAAATATCGTTGAGCTGAGTGGCGTAGTTGCTCAGGTTGTCAGCGCTCTGGCTGTTGTTGCTGGTGATATCCACCAGCTGCACAAGGGTCTGACTGATCATGAGGGCCAGATTGAACTGCTCGGAGCACGATAGGGAAATCTCGGCAATCTTGTCGGCAGTCTGCTGGATGCGTGGCGACATGTTGTGGATGAGTTCCGCCGACCTCTGAGTGATATTGAGACATTCGGCAGAGAGCTCGTTGATCTCTGTGCTTGCCACCTGGCAATGCTCGGCCAGGTTGCGGATCTCGGCTGCCACCACGGCAAATCCCTTGCCGTTCTCGCCGGCGCGGGCAGCCTCCACAGCGGCGTTGATGGCCAGGAGATCGGTGCGCGAGGTTATCTCGTTGATTACCTCCACCTTGGATATCACATTCTTGATGCACGACACCGTATCGCCGGTGGCCGATGTCACCGACTGTATGTCTTCTGATATCCGGTCAGATATCTCCTTGGTCTGCGCCGTGTTTTCGTTGTTGGTCTGTACGTACTTGGATATGGTATCCATGGACATGGAAATGTCAAGGACGGCATTGGACTGGCGGCGGGCATCAGAGGAAATCTTGTCGACCGCATCGCGCAGTGTCACCACTCCCGCGGCCATCTCATGGATATAGCCGCGTATGGAGCTTACGGCGGTAAACATGCGCTCCTGCATGGCGGTGATATTGTTTTTCAGTATGCCGAACTCATCCTCGGAGGTTATGCTCATGGCCTCGCTGGAATATAGCCTGCCCTCCTTGAAATCGCCTGCGAAACCGTTGAGCGCTTTTACTGGCTCTATTACAACCTTCTGGGTGACCTTCTGCACCACCACTACTATTATCACAACTGTAAGTATGGCAGTAAGGGCCAGCAACAATCCCACGGTAATGGTATTGGAATGAAGTCTCACCATGGGGATACTGAGGCACACCACGAGGTCGGTCTCGCCTATGGCGCACATATACGACTGTACCGTGTGGCCATCGGGTGTCTCATAATGTCCCGATGCGTATGGAACGGAGCCGCGCGACTGCCAGCCCTGCTCCACAAGCTTGTCGAGGCTGGTGTATCCCATGGACATCATCTCCTGGAGCGAGAGTTCCTTTATGCAAGGCTCCTTGGCGCCGTCCACCAAAGTGTCGGAATATATCCTGAAGACATTATCCACATCGGTGATGGAGCTGTAGCCTTCGCCATTGGCCTTCAGCTTGTACATCATCCCATCTATCTCGTCGGTTGGGAACACCGCCGACATCAGGCACATGATATCGCCCTGCATGTCCCTGACGGGTATGGTGAGGCACCAGATGTCCTGATTGTTGAAATGGCTCTTGAATGGACGCTGGAGGTGGAATGGCTTGTTGTCGTTCACAATTGCCTTGTAGAAACGTGTCTTGCGGCCATCCATCTTGCTGAGGCCCTCCTCTGTGGTATACGACCTGCCATCCAGATATGTAACCCTCACATAGCTCCACTTGTTGCTGCTGAAGTACAGCATGTCCTTGGCAGTCTTTATGAAAGTGTCGATATCACTGTCGGCATAGTAAGTCTGGCGTATCAGGGCCAGCTCCACGAAATAGCTTTTCAGCAGCTGGTCGATGGCCTCGGCCTGCAGCGATATGCTCTGTCCGGCCATAAGTTCGGTATTACGCTCGTTGGTGCTCTTCACAGCCAGGAATATCAGTACATCCATTATTATGATGACGGCCAGCACCGTTGGCAGCAGGCGCCTCATGTACTTGCCCCATATCATTTTGGGCATCCGGCTGAAACTGTTTTTTATATCGGATAAAATCATCGTGCAGAGGATTTTTATTAGAAAGACTCATATTCGCTATCCAGCCCTGTGTTGGACTTGGGCCTGAAGGCTGAAGCTCCTGACAAATGTATGGGAGCCGCATCAATGGAGCCGGTGTTGCCGTCAGCAGCATCAGCCTCAGGGGATTCTGTTTTCTCTGATGCTTCCTGCCCGCTGTCAACGGCCTCCATGCCGTCTACCGATTCATGGAATATCGCATCGGCCTCGGGGGTGTCGTCGGCAGACTCAGCCACCTCCAGAAGCTTGGATTTCAGTTTCAGGATCTCTGAGGTATGCTGCTGGATTTCCGATGCTATCTCCATGCGCCGTTGCTCGGCGGTGCCATCCAGCCTGAAGAAATCCATGTATTGGTTCAGGTTTTCCATATTGCTGTAGAGGGTCTGGGTATATACCTTGGTATCGTCGCTGCTCTTGGAATGGCTGGCTGTAATGTCGGCGAGCTGATTGATGGCCTGGCTGATATTCTGTGTCATCATGAGCTGCTCGTTGCAGGAAGCCGAAATCCTGGATATCTTTTCGGTGTTCTCGCGGACCTTTGGGATGGTGTCCTGCACGAGCTCGGCTGTCTGCTGGGTAACCAGCAAGCTCTCCGATGAGAGCTGGTTGATCTCCACAGAGGCTCTCTGGCAACGCTCGGCCAGTTTCCTGATCTCGGCGGCCACCACTGCGAAACCGGTTCCATTGTCGCCCGCGCGGGCGGCTTCCACAGCTGCGTTTATAGCCAGGAGGTCGGTGCGCGACGATATCTCGTTTATTATCTTTACCTTGCTGATAACATTCTGGAGGGTGTCGCGTGTATTGTCAGATGCCTTGGTTATCATGTCGATATCCTGCTCTATCTGGTCGGAATATTCCTTTGTGGTGGCGGCCAGGTCGGCATTCTGCAATACAAGCGAGTTCATGTTGTCGATGGATTCCTTGATGTTGTCCACCGATGCCGACTGCACCTGCACGTTCTCGTTGATATGTGATACAGTGTCCTTGATGGACTTGGAGCAGTCTGATATCACATTGGTGGAGTTTCGGAGCGATTCCACCACGGAGTGCAGTTTCTGCTGCATCTGTCCAATGTTGCTGAGTGTCTCGCCCAGCTCGTCGTCAGATAGTTTTGCGTCCAATATCGTGGAATAGAGTTTGCCGTTGGCGATATCCTTGGATACCTTGTTGATGGATTCCAGCGGCTCCATCACCACTCTCTTGGTTATGATGCGTATTATCAGCAATACTACCAATATGGTGAGTATTCCCGTTATGGACAGGGCCACGCTGGTAACGATGATGTCCATGTTGAGTATCAGCAGCGGCATGTTAAGTGTGATGAACCATCCGGTGTCTCCTATCGGCTGATAATGGCACACCATTGTGTAGTTGTCTGGGGTCTTGTAGTTGCCGGTGCATGTGTGCTTACCGGCCTGGTAGTCGGAGATGCCTTTCAGAATGGTTCTGTCGAGACCTTCGAAACCCATCTTCACGAGATTTTCGAGCGAGCTCGACTTTATCTCTCCATGATAGAGGCGCAGCATCAGATTGTCGTCGAGCAGTGCGAAAAATCCGCTGCGGCTCTCGTTCATGCGCTGCCTCAGGTAATAATCAATCACCTCGGCCGGGAAGACGGCTGTCAGGATAGCTACATTGGCATTATTTCTCTTGATGGGTATTGATATGCTGAACACCTCGCCATCGCACAGGTCGGTGGGATGGGCATTGTTGATGGACAGATTTTTGCCCTGCTCCATTATCTGCTTGTATAGCTTGCGGTAACGGGCATCGTTTGGGTCCTTGCCGGCCAGGGATGTCCAAGAGCTGCCGTCCGGCAGGGTAAGGCGCACATACGAATACTGGTTGATATGGCCCTGGGTGAAATCTCCGGCATATTGCACGAAGGCATCAGGATCGCCATGATACTCCTTGGCCATTATCTCCATGTCGGCAATGTACCTGGTGAATATCTGGTTGATATTCTGGCACTGGAGGTCCACTGTCCTGAAACAGTCCTCGGTCATTGCGGCCTTGGAGTTGCGTGCCACCACACTATATATAATAACATCCATCAGGATAATAAGCAATATCACGGCGGGCACTATGTATCTTGTATAGCGCTGCCAGATGGTGCTTGGACCCGATTGGGATTTCTGACTGAATCTTGAAAACATACCCATATCTTTGTATTAAGAATTCTGTTCTGGAATATCGGGCGCCGAGTTGCCCGACTTGTTTTTCTCTCTGGCCATTATCGATGCCATTTCGGCATCGCGGGCCTCTCTGTCCGCAAGTCCCTGACGGAGACTCTCTATCTGGTCGGAATGTGATTTGAGTTTCTCCGTGATATCCCTTATCATGTCACCCTTCTCGTCGGTGGTGCGGAAAAATCTCATGTCGGCGGTAAGGACGTCTGCATATCCCACGAAATTCTCGGCCTTGGCCACGAGCATCTCGGCCTCGGTGGAGTTGGCCACCGATATGGCAGCCAGCTGCTGTATGGCGTTGTTTATCTGTTCGGCTCCGTTTTTCTGCTCGGTGCACGCTATGGCTATCTCAGATACCTTGTGGGCATTGTCGGTGATGCGCGGCGTTATCTGCTCTATCATGCGTGTGCTCTGCTCTGTAATGGAGAGGGTCTTGTTGGAAGCCTCGTCGATCTGGAGCGCGGCAATCCGCGACCTCTCGGCCAGTTTCTTTATTTCGGAGGCCACAGTGGAGAATCCACGTCCGTTTTCCCCTGCCCTGGCAGCCTCCACGGCGGCGTTTATGGCCAGCAGGTCGGTCTTTTTGGCTATCTCGTTTATCACCTTTATCTTGTCTATAATCATGCGCGTGCTCTCGAGGGTCTTGTCGCTGGCGGCGGCCACCTCGCTGATATCCCGGGCTATAGACTCGGAATTGGTCCTGGTGTTTTCGGCATTGCCGGCCGTCTGCGTTATCGACGAGGACATCTGCTCTATGGTTGTGGAGATCTCCTCCACCGCCGATGCCTGGTCGCCCATGCTCTCCAGAATATGCTCGGCCGCGGTATTAAGCTCATGGCTGTTGGTCACAATAAGCTCGCTCTGGCTGCGTATCGACGATGTGGTGTCTATCAGCTTGTTGGCCATTATGGCCACGCTGTCATAGAGGTCGCCTATCTCGTTGTTTACATCGTAACTTATCTTGGCGGCGTTGTACATTTTGCCCTCGGAGAATTCCTGAAGCGCGAGCTTGAGCCTGTTGATAGGGTTCACCACCGACTTTTTCACAACGAAAAATATCAACAGGAATGTGAGCAGGAATATCGTGATGCCCGCTATCAGGTATACGTCGCGCATCTTGGCACGGTCCATATCGAGGTCCTTGTAGCTGATATTCATTGTGATATACCAGTTGGTGTCGGGGATCTTGCGCCATACCACGAGATATTCCTCGTCGTTGTTGGCTGTATCGAAGACCGATGCGTGTCCGGTCTCCACGCCGCTCATTATCTTGCGGCCAATGATGTCGAGATCGCGCAGCTGGCAGCTGTCGGTGAAACGGAACTTGCCCACGGCCTCTTTCCTGTCGCGGCAGAACAGCAGCAGGGTCTCGTCGGCGCTTACTACATTCGCCGAGCCCATGCCCAATACTTTGATGTTGGCTACCAGTTCCTCTATTTTCTGCGAATCCACAGCCAATGTGAACAGGCCTACTGTTTTGCCGGCGTGGTTTTTATGAGGCACTGTGACATACACCACCAATGTCTGGGGATCCTTTACGGAAGGCCTCAGGTCGGTGATGTAGGTATGGCTGGTACTGGCCATAAGCTCGTCGATATTGCGCAGCGAGCTGAAATCCTCCGGCTTGTCTGTGAGGGTGGAATACATAAAGCCCTTGGAATCGGTATATCCGGCGTACTGATACGTGCCACCGCTGCCCGACACGAGCACATGCAGCACATCCAGGCATCCGCGGGAATCCAGCCCCTGCTGGGTGCAATATCTGGAGAGCATCTCCATCTGATCCTCCACAGATTTTATCCTGATGGAGATATTGTCGCAGTTGTCGGCGACTATCTCCTCGCAGGTCTGCAATGTATTGCTCTCGTTGATATGCTGTATCACCTTGAACAACACCACATTAATACCCACTATCATAATGGTTGTTATAGGGATGATGGCAAGCACAAGGTTGCCAAGCAATGGTCGTCTCTTCTTTTCCATTAGCCAATGTATATAACACGTGATTGCTGAAAAAAAACATACAAAATACTCCCACAAATATACAAATTTCGGGCAAATATCAGCAACAAACCGACAAACTTTTTGAAATTTTTGATTAACTTTGCGCCAACTCTAAATATCATTAACAACTATCAGAAAAAAGCAAAATGAAGAAAGCATTTGTAGTAGCAATGATGCTGATGCTGTGCATGAGCGCGGTATCAGCGGCGGACATATCAGACATTCAGTACGCCATGCACCCCAACCAGGAGGCCGAGGCCCGCAAGGCGTTCGACCTTATAAACAACGCGAGGAGAAACCCCAGCCAATACACATCGCAGACTGGAGTCGACCTGAGCGGCATAAAATCCAGGGCGCCGCTTGCATGGAACAACCAGCTGGCACAGGCCGCCCAGAAAAAGGCCCAGGACATGGCCACACGCAACTATTTCGGCCAGACAGACCCCGACGGCCATGGCATCAATTACTATATCAATCAGGCCGGATACTCGCTGAATGCCGACTACCTTGCCAAGAATGACGCCAACTATTTCGGCTGCATAACCGCCACATTCAAGGACGGAGCCGAGGCTGCCAAATATCTCATCAAGGACGGCAACGCATCCAACCAGCAGGCAGGAAACCGCAGGCTGCTGCTCGGAATCGACGATTTCTACAGCGACTGCACAGACATTGGAGTGGCCGTGTATTACAATCCCAACTCCACATACAAATACTACTGGTGCATAATAGTGGCCAAACACGGACAGGCCGACAACAAACCCAACAACAAGCCGAACGACAACAAGCCGAACGACAATACCTCCAGCGAGCTGAAGCTTGCCGCCAGCTACCTGAACCAGATACGACAGAATCCGGCCGCATACTCCAACGAGATAGGCATCAGCCTGGCGGGAATAACAGCCAGACCTCAGCTCAACTGGAACAACCAGCTGGCAGCCGCTGCCCAGAAAAAAGCCCAGGACATGGCCGACAGAGGCTATCTTGGTCACGTGGACCCCGACGGATACGGCATGAACTATTTCATAAACCAGGCTGGATACACCCTGATACCTGATTTCCTGCGCAGCAAATCAGCCAACAATTTCGAGAGTATCTGCGGAGGCACCAAGACAGCCAAGGAGACCATCAAATGCCTGCTCTACGACATGGGAGCCAACAATTCGAGCGCGGGCCACCGCATCCACCTGCTGGGCATCGACAACTTCTGGGCCAACTGCACCGACATAGGCGTGGGCATGGGCTACAACCCCAATTCGCCTTACAAGTATTACTGGTGCGTACTGGTGGCCAAGCACAATTTCTAAAAAAGTAACAACTGTATTACAGAGCCTTGCCTGGATTGTTCTTCTCGATAATCTGGGCAAGTTTTATAAACTCATCCACCGACAGCTGCTCGGGGCGCAGCGTGAGGTACCGCTCCTCGTCGGAGGCTCCGGTAAAGTAGGCCGCCAGAGAGTTGCGCAGCATCTTGCGGCGGAGGTTGAACGACTCCTTTACGATGCGGCGGAAAAGCTTCTCGTTGCATGGAATGGTTTTAACGCTGTTGCGCTTGAGACGGATAACGGCAGACTTCACCTTTGGAGGAGGATTGAACACGGTCTCGTCCACGGTGAACAGATACTCGATATCATAGTAAGCCTGCAGGAACACGCTCAGGATTCCATATTCCTTGGTGCCCTCGTGGTTGGCGATGCGGACAGCCACCTCGCGCTGAATCATGCAGACCACCTCGTCGACATCGTCCTTATAGTCCAATACACGGAAAAAGATCTGGCTCGATATATTGTAAGGGAAATTCCCGCAAACAATAGGGAATCCGTTTGGGAAAGTCTTGTGGAGATCGAGCTGTAGGAAATCGCCGCCCACGATGCGGTTCTCGTTATATAGCGAAGGATAGTTTACCATGAGATACTCAACGGATTCCTGATCGATCTCGATGACCGAGAGGTCGATATTCCCGTTTTTCATCAGAAACTTGGTGAGCACGCCGGTGCCCGGGCCAATCTCTATGCATCCGGCCTTCTTGTCCGGGTCTGGCGATACATAATCCACTGCGTCGGCAATGGCGCAGGCTATCTTGTCGCTGGTCAGGAAGTGCTGACCAAGGTTTTTCTTGGGTTTTACGTACATCTTGTTTAATTATGAATTAAGAATTAATAATCGACAGCCTCTCATCAAGAACAATCAATCATTAATCCTCTGCAAAGATAAATTTAAAATCAAAAACCACCAAATCAAAAAAAAATCAGAACGGGTATCCGATACCCAGGCTGAAGGCCCAGTTGTGTCCCCTGAAGATGAAACCATGGTCGTCGTTCGGTATCCACCTGTGGCCTTCGGGCTGCGATGGGTCGCGGAGCTTGAGTCCGAAATCGGTCCTTACAAGGAAGAAATCGAAATCGAGCCTCAGGCCAAGACCGGTACCCAGGGCCACCTCCTTGTAGAACGACTTGAAACCGAACTGTCCGCCCTCTCGCTTGTCGTCACGGTTGATGGACCAGATATTGCCGGCATCGAAAAACCACGCGCCCTCCACCACCCAGAAAATCTTGAACCTGTATTCCAGGTTTCCCTCCAGCTTCATGTCGGATGTCAGGTTGGGATACTTGGTGGTAATGCCGACATCGGTGCCGACATGGAAGCTTCCGGGACCCACGCTTCGTATCTGCCAGGCCCTGAGGCTGTTGGCGCCTCCGGAGAAATACTGTTCGGAGAATGGCATGCTGCTGATATTGCCGTATGGCACGCCTATGCCGGCAAAGAGCCTCCATACCAGTATGTTGGATCCTATGGTCCTGAGATAATGTCTGTAGTCGATATCCATTTTCACAAACTGCGCATACGTGGTATTGATAACCGGCGCCGAGTATACCCCCTGGTCGTTGAGTTTCTGATGCGTGGCATGGCTAAGCAGATTGAGCAAGTTGCCGGCCCAGGACAGATTGAGCTTCACATAATTGTAAATCCTGCGGCCCAGAACCTGGTTGTTGAACACTATGGACAGGCCCGACCCGAGTATAAAGTGGTCCTGATATGAATCCTTGATATAGAGCCTGTCCAGCCAGTCGAGGAACACGCTGTCGGCATCCGATATCCGTATGGAGCTCAGCCTCACCGGGGTAATGGTATAGTTGAAAAACCTTCTGGACTGAAACTGATACGACAGATTTGCCGTAGCCACCGTCCTGGTATAGTCGGGGCGCTGCCGGTAGTCGAAATACAGCTGTATGAAAGTACGCGGCGTGGTGTTGCGGGCCAGTGAACGGAAACGCCGCGGCATCAGCATCCTTGGGAAATAAATCCTGGACTCGAGGCCGTATTCCTGAGTATTCAGGCTGAATTTCCTGATACGGTTGGCCAGGTCGCTCTGGCTCTCCAGCGATAGCGACAGCTTGAAGTCAAAAGTCTCGGCTCCGTTGAAAATGTTTTTGTGACGGTATGTGAGCGACGAGGAGGCGCCAATGTTGCCCGACGAGTTGGTGGAGCCAATATCAAACAC
The DNA here is from genome assembly GCA_045597465.1 of Bacteroidales bacterium. Classification (GTDB taxonomy): domain Bacteria; phylum Bacteroidota; class Bacteroidia; order Bacteroidales; family UBA3824; genus UBA3824. The sequence goes on from JAZLKG010000108.1 coordinate 35,773, forward strand.
GTATTCCTGAAGTTTGTTGGTGGTCAGGAATATGTTGCAGTTCAGCGAGTCGCGGCTCATGGTGTGGTCGTCGAACTTCACCTCCACCATCTTGTAAACATTGAATGCAGACAGATGCTTGTAAGTATCAGTGACATACTGCTGGCAGAAAGGCTGTCCGCTCCTCACGTAAATCTCCTTGGCTATAACCCTGGGCCTTACCTGGAAAGTATCAGGGCTGTAGGCAAAGGTGATGGGAATCGACATCCTGCGGCGGCTGCCGAGATAGGCGTACCTCATGGAATCGTAATAGGCGTCGCGGTCACGCATCTCCTCCGCCACATTGTAGTTTGGATATACGAAAATCCTCGACACATAGTACTTAGTGTGCTTGGTCTGGCGGCCGTTTTCCAACACCACGGGCAATACCTCTACCGTGATATCAGCCCTGTGGCCGCCCATCGTTGTATCCACCTCGTAGGCAATGTAGTCCTTGCGGAATCCGTAGTATCCGTTGTTTCTGAGCAGGTCGCTGATACGGCCCCTCTCGGCCTGCAGAATGTCCATGTCGAGATTGCCCCCCGGCTTCAGGAGCGAGCTGGCCGTATCCTGGATAATGTAGCGCATCAGGCTGTCGTCGTCGGACCTGTACTGCACGGTCCCTATGCGCACCGGCTGGCCCGACTTTATGGAATACGTCACCCACGCCTTGTGGCGCTTTATGCGCTCGGTATATTCCACCTGCGACTCATAAAAGCCCTTGGTGCGCATGTAGAGCCGTATCTGGTTGGCCGACTCCTTGCTCTGCCTGGGGTTGTATACCACGGGCTTCTCGCCAAGATTCTGCCACATGAGCCTGAACGAGAATTTCTTGGTCTTGGGGGTGAAAAAAGTATCCCGGGCCTGATACTTGCGGTACTTGCGGAAAAACTTCACTGTATCGTCCGCCATGTGTTTCACGAGCTTGGCATATTCCGGCTTGTCGTGGTAATAGTTGATGAGGAACTTGAGGTGCTGCAGAGTGTCATAATACTGGCCCTTGAGCTTCTTGATCCCGAAATGCCTGATGGCGTTGATGGAATCCAGGTATACGGCGTGGGCCCGGCGTATGGAATCGGCCTTCTCTGGCGACACAGCATTGTATATCCTGGCATGGAGTGGAAACCCCATGATGGTTTTGGCCGGAGTCTGCCTAAGATACGACTGCGGGTCGGCCACGTCGATATCAGAATTGTCGCAGACCACCTCGTTGTACACCAATAGGCTGCCATCCTTTACGATAGGGGCGCAGGATATTGCCATAATGATAAAAACGGCAACAAAAAGTATGTATAAATTAGATATTCTCAAAGTTTTTTATTATTTTTGAAGTCGGAAAATTTTTCCGCACAAAGTTATAAAATAATTCCATGCTTAGCAAAAATCGCATAAAACAGATTAACGCGCTTCAGCAAAAAAAATTCCGCAACGAGAGCCGTACCTTCGTGGCTGAGGGCCACAAGGTGGTGTCGGAGCTGCTGAGGAGCAACTTGAAGATACGCGAGATATTCGCCACCGACGACTGGATAGCCGGGAGCGCCCACCATTTTGGCGGCACAACGGTAACCTCCGTAAGCCCCGACGAGATAAGGAAGATATCCGCCATGCAGACCGCCTGCAATGTGGTGGCAGAGGTGGAGATACCAGCCCCATGCAGTCCCGAAACCGACCCGCGGAAACTGTACCTGGCGATGGACAGCGTGAGGGATCCCGGCAATTTCGGCACCATAATAAGGATAGCGAACTGGTTTGGCATAGACACTATACTGGCATCCAGCGACTGTGTGGACCTCTACAACCCCAAGGTGATACAGGCAAGCATGGGCTCAGCATTCAGAGTCAGGGTATGCTACTGCGACCTATGCGGAAAACTCGGCGAGATGGCCCGCCAGGGAATGCCGGTATACGGCACATTCCTTAATGGCGACAATATCTACCAGGCGGCGCTTGGCCCCAACGGCGTAATAGTAATGGGCAACGAGGGACATGGCATACTTCCCGAAACCGAGAAGATGATTACCAAGAGACTCTACATACCCACGGGAGCCACACCCGACATGGCCCCCGAATCGCTGAACGTATCGACAGCCACAGCCATCACGTGCAGCGAGTTTCTGCGCAGGAGTTTCACCAAATAACATTCAGCAAGATGGATATAGTAGCAATAGACGAGCAGGTGACTCTCTGGCTCAACGGATTCTATACCGACGGACTCGACTCGTTCTTTTTCTTTGCCAGCAAATACACCTGGCACATAGCAGGCGCCATCATGATAGCCTGGCTCTTCTGGAAGAAGAAAAGCAAGGAGGCGATCATATTCCTGCTCTTTGTGGCAGTAATGATACTCTGTGCCGACCAGATATGCAACCTCTTCAAGCATACGGTGCAGAGACTGCGCCCATGCTGGGACAGCGACCTCATGGAACAGGTGCACATAGTAAACGGCGACCGCGGAGGCAAGTTCGGATTCTTCTCGGCCCATGCCGCGGTATCTTTCGGACTGGCGTTTCTCACAAGCCGGATGTTCCAAAACAAGTGGTTCACCGCAGGCATATACATAATAGCCACAATGGTGTCGTATTCAAGGATTTACCTTGGACGCCACTATCTGGGCGATGTGTTGGTGGGCGCAGTGGAAGGCACACTGGTGGCCTGGGCAGCATGGTATTTCTACGAGAAATTCCGCGACAAGATGATGAGAAAACATAAAAGAGAAAACAAGAGGAAATAAATGGCAGACTTCAAGACACACGTATCGGTAGGCGCAGCCACAGGATTTGCCGTGGCAGTGATATCCTACAACTGGAACCTCATCCCCAACGCCTACATGGCGGTGATTGTATTCTTCGCAACTGTGATAGGCTCCTTCATGCCTGATACCGACTCGGACTCGGGCATACCGCTAAAGATAATATTCACGACATACGCGTATTTCATGGCGGCCATATCGCTATACTGGCTGCATGTGGCGGGAGCCAATCTGCCGCTCAAGATATTCGTGCCGTCGGCATCGTTTTTCTTCGTGCTGAAGTTTCTGAAAGAGAAATTCAGGGAATGGACCGACCACCGCGGCATATTCCACTCGGTGCCTGCCTGGCTTGCAACATTCCTGATAAGCCTTTTCATAGCCGGAACCACAAACCTGAGCCTCCGCGAGCAGTTTGTGATAGCGTTTGCCGTAAGCATGGGCTATCTGTGCCACCTGGTGCTCGATGAGCTCTACAGCCTGAATGTGGTGACTGACGGACTGCTGAGCGAGAAAAAACATACCTGGAAAGAAATCTGGAGCAAGCACTGGGGCAAGAAAAAATCGTGGGGCACAGCGCTGGACCTCGGATTCAATCAGAAAGACAAACTGCCCGGCATCATAGCTTGGGTTACAGTGGGAGTGTTCCTGATACTTGACTGGAAGGCAATCCTCGGCCTCATAAGACTCATCGGCAGCAACTAATCCCAGTTTTTAATAAAATTATCGGCCGAAATACCCAATACAGATATGTCATCGGTCTGCTCGCACTTGATCTGCTGCTGAGACTTCGGTGTACGCCATATCCTCAGGTTGTCGCGTATCAGGCGCTTCTGCTGTGCGAAATGCAGAGTGTATATTTCATGAAGCAGACTCTGGAAACGCTTGAAAGAATATACATGAGCGTTGTTGGTATTGTCGAAGTATCCGGACTGGTCGGTCACTCCATCGGAGAAAAGGTAGTAAACATCCCCCTTGCAAATATCAAGCACGTGGTTGGTGAAATGCTCCTTCTCCTTAGGATACACGCCAATAGGCATAGGATCGGCCTTGATACGCAGCAATTCATTGTCCCGGAAATACAACAGGGGACGGAAAGCTCCGGCATAATGAAGCTGGCGTTTGCCGGAATCCACCACAAGGAGACCAAGATCGATGCTGTCGAGGGTCTTGTCGAGACGGAAAGAATTTTGGTTGAGCGTGCGCTTGAAATATGTCCTCATACGGTCGAGCACCAAACCAGCTGACACCTCCCCCTCGCCAAAATGACGCGTGGTATAGTCGAGAATACTCATACCCAGCATACTGAGGAAAGCACCCGGCACACCATGACCGGTACAGTCACCCAAAGCAATAAGCTTGTAGGGTCCAGTCTCGAGCGCCCAATAGAAATCACCTGAGACAATATCCCTGGGGCGCAGGAATATCAGAGAATCTCCAAATATACTCTTGATAGTGGCCTCGGTAGGCATGGCGGCAGTCTGTATAAGGCTTGCGTATGTAATACTGTCGGTAATCTCGCGGTTACGCTCGTTGAGGTCCTGGTTGGCCACCTCCAGTTTGGCATTCATGTCGTTGATCTCTGCATTGAGATTGCGCTGACGCCTGTAATAAATAAAGAGTATGGCAGCAATAACACCAAAAAGGAATAAAACCACAGAAAGGAAGACAATCATCATTTTCCTGCCTCTGGCCTCTCCCTCCAATGACATTTGAATAGCCTTGGCTTTCATCTGATTACCCTCGTCCTGGCTGCGCGCTATGGTGGTGGCCAAAACGATGGAAGAGTTCTGAGCCTCGTAGGAGGACAGATATCTTTCAGACTTTCGCAAAGCCTTCAAGGCCTCGGAATAAGATCCAGCGCGTTCCAACATAAGCGACCTAACACGGTTAGCTATGGCAAGTGACACATAACTGGTGTCGCGCGCTGCCACACGGTATATGGAGTCGGCAAAAAGCTGAGCCTCGTCGTCCATTCCATTATTAATCATCAGGCGCAATGAAACAACGTCGTATTTGAAACGCGCATTATAATCGTTTGAAACACTTACAAATTTGAGTGCCTTCGACAAATAATCGAGGGCGCTATCGGAATAAGCTTTGTGGACCTCAGGACTATGCTTGCGATAGGTAGATATGAAATAATAAGCCTCGGCATATCCACAAGACACAATCTCTTCCACATTGATGTTGGAAAAATCCAGCGAATTGTTGAGCTGGACGGCAACATTGAAATAATGAAGGGCGGAGTCCAAAAGGGGAAGATTGAGATTCACCAAATCGGACTTGAACGACGAGAGAAACATATTACCCCAATGGGCATAGTTTTCCGCCATTGCATGAGCATTGTAGGGATGGGAATCCAGATGGAGACAACGGCTCAGCGATACGAAAGCGGAGTCATAGTTGTAAGTGATATTGTAAGACCTTACAAGATCGCGGTATACAGCTGTAATATTGCTGGTATCAGCCAAAGACTCATAGGCATGAAGCGCGGCAGACAAATTCTTAGATGCCAGGGTATAGTTTTGGGCACGTACCAAATACCTGCCAAGGAAATGATGCGACCTGGCATTGAGGGAAGGATTGTCAATGGAATCCTCATACGACAGAGCCCTCTCAATAACATTATAGGCCATCTGATTTTCCCCACGGTCGAAATGGATATTGAAAAGTATATGATACGACCTTACAAGATCGTCAAAAGACTTGTTGGAAAGGGCAGCGTCCTTTACCGCATTGGCAAAGCCAGTAATGAGCAAACGGAGAGAATCTGAATCGGTACGATTGAGATAATTGCTTAGGGTAGACGAATCGGCATGCACAAAATCAGATTGCACATGAGAATCATTCCCAATTCCTACACGGCAGCCAGCCAGGACAAGGGAAAGCCAAATAGAAAATATAAAGACAAAACTTCTCATATAGACAAAAAAACAAACTGGCTTTAAGTAACACAGAAAGACAGTTGATAGAAAATAATTGGATATGCAAAAGTAGAAAAAAACTTGAAATCCAATGATAATTCAAGTTTAACAAAACAAAAATTTTACCAAAAATATGGAAAGAATAAAAGAAATAAAAAAAAATAGCTGGTGCGCAATGCGCACCAGCTAATATTTCAATTGGAATTGTAAACCCAATTATTCAGCCTTGTTCTCAGAAGCCTCAGCTGCTGGAGCATCTGTAGCTTTCTTCTTGCGTGAACGACGTGTTGTCTTAGCAGCTGGCTTGGCAGCGCTCTTTGCCTGGCTGTAGTTCTCATTGAAATCAACGAGCTCAATGATACAGGTCTTGGCATTGTCACCAAGTCTGCTACCAGTCTTAAGGATTCTGGTGTAACCACCTGCGCGGTCGTAAATCTTAGGAGTGATAACAGAGAAGAGAGTCTTAACAGCTTCCTTGTCAGCGAGCTTAGAGAAAATGAGTCTGTGGGCAGCCATTCTCTTGATCTTGAAAGCAACCTTCTCCTCATCGGTGGTAGCCTTAGACTCAGCAAAAGTGATGTCAGCCTTGGAAGCGGTAAGAATAGGCTCAATAAAAGTGCGGAGCACCTTGGCCTTGGCCAAAGTAGTAGCAACGAACTTCTTCTTGTTGATATTCTTGTCCTGCTTCTTGTCGCCGTCCTCAGAATTAACGACAGACATGATCAGGGAGATGGCCATATTCTTCAGCATAGATTTTCTATGGCCGTATTTTCTACCCAAATGGTTAACTTTGTCTCTATGTCTCATTATAATTTAAAAATTTGAGAGCATCACTGCTCAAGTTATTCTTTATCAAGTTTGTATTTAGAAATATCCATACCGAAACTCAAATCCATGTTAACGAGCAGATCATCGAGCTCAGTAAGCGACTTTTTACCGAAATTACGGAACTTTAATAAGTCGTTCTTGTTGAATACAACGAGTTCGGCAAGAGTCTCCACATCAGCAGCCTTCAAGCAATTGAGCGCTCTAACAGAAAGGTCAAGATCCACAAGCTTGGTCTTGAGGAGCTGACGCATGTGAAGCACCTGCTCATCAAACTGCTCATCACCAGTCTCCTCGGTAGAATCGAGAGTGATCTTCTCATCGGAGAACAGCATGAAGTGATGAATGAGAATCTTAGCAGCCTCTTTGAGAGCCTCCTTTGGATGAATGGAACCATCGGTGGTAACTTCGATGATGAGTTTCTCATAGTCGGTCTTCTGCTCTACACGGTAATTCTCGGTAACGTATTTAACGTTCTTGATAGGAGTGTAGATAGAGTCGACGGCGATAATACCAATCTCACTGTCGGCAACCTTATTCTCATCGGCGGGCACATAGCCACGGCCCTTGTTGATAGTAATCTCCATCGAGAGCTTGATAGAAGGATCGATGTTGCAAATCAACTGGGTTGGGTTGAGCACCTTGAAATTAGTGAGGAACTTCTCGATATCAGCCGCTACGAACTTATCCTGACCGCTAATAGTGATGACAGCCTTTTCAAAATCCTGCCCGTCAACGATCTGTTTGAAACGTATCTTTTTGATATTCAGGATTATCTCAGTTAAATCCTCAATAACACCGGGAATTGTTGAAAATTCATGATCAACACCCTCGATATGTATAGAAGTAATGGCAAAACCTTCCAATGAAGAGAGGAGAATACGCCTCAATGCATTGCCAATAGTGATACCAAAACCGGGTTCAAGAGGACGAAACTCGAATTTTCCGTACATTTCGTCAGCCTCCAACATAATTACCTTGTCGGGCTTTTGAAAAGCTAATATTGCCATTTATTATCTTTGTTTATAAATTTCCGGTAAAAATATACGGCAACACATAGAAAAAAATACCATGTGAAACCGTATAAAAAATTATTTAGAATAGAGCTCGACGATGAGTTGTTCCTTGATGTTCTCAGGTACATCCTCACGAGAAGGAACGCTCATAAACTTTCCAGCCATAGCGTTGTTGTCCCACTCAAGCCAAGAGTACTTAGATCTGTTGGCACCCTGTAGAGAATTTGTGATAACCTCGAGAGCCTTAGATCTCTCGCGAACACCGATGATATCGCCAACCTTGATGTGGTACGAAGGAATACCACAAACCTGACCGTTAACCACAATGTGCTTGTGAGAAACAAGCTGACGGGCGGCTGCACGGGTAGGAGCAATACCAAGACGGTAAACAACATTGTCGAGGCGCTGCTCGAGAAGCTGGATGAGAATCTCACCAGTAACACCAGTCATTCTAGAAGCCTTCTTGAAAAGGTTAGAGAACTGACGCTCGAGAAGACCGTATGTATATTTTGCCTTCTGCTTTTCCTTAAGCTGAACACCATACTCAGATACCTTCTTACGCTTGGCAGCAAGACCATGCTGACCAGGGGCATAGTTCTTCTTGTCGAGAACCTTGTCGGCACCGAAGATAGGCTCGCCAAACTTTCTGGCGATTTTTGATTTAGGACCTGTATATCTAGCCATAATTATAAACTAAAACTTAAAAGATTAATAAATTAAACTCTTCTCTTCTTGGCTGGACGGCAGCCATTGTGAGGAAGAGGAGTAACGTCGATAATCTCGACAACCTCTACGCCAGAAGTGTGGATGGCGCGGATTGCAGCCTCACGACCATTACCTGGGCCTTTAACATAAACCTTCACCTTGCGGAGTCCCAAATCATAGGCAGTCTTTGAACATTCGTTTGCTGCCTGCTGCGCTGCATAGGGAGTATTCTTCTTAGAGCCCTTGAAGCCCATCTTACCGGCTGATGCCCAAGAAATAACCTCACCTGAAGCGTTGGTCAAAGAGATAATAATATTGTTGAAAGAAGAGTGAATATGAGCCTCGCCCATCACATCTACCTTAACAACTCTCTTTCTCGTTACTTTAGATTTTTGTGCCATTTTCTAATTATTACTTAGTAGCTTTTTTCTTGTTTGCAACGGTCTTCTTCTTACCCTTGCGAGTACGTGCATTGTTTTTGGTTTTCTGACCTCTAACAGGAAGTCCAAGACGGTGACGGATACCTCTGTAACATCCAATGTCCATAAGACGCTTGATGTTCATGGTAATCTCAGACTTGAGCTCACCCTCCACCTTGAAATTATCATTGATAATCTGGCGGATCTTGGCGACCTGGTCGTCGTTCCAGTCCTGTACCTTAATGTCTTTGTCGATACCAGCCTCAGAGAGAATCTGATTAGCACGACTACGGCCAATACCATAAATGTAGGTAAGACCGATTTCACCGCGTTTGTTCTTTGGTAAATCTACACCAACAATTCTTGCCATTGTTATATATTTTACTTAATTTGATCATTTTCAGTCCGCAAAAACTATAATCTTCCGCGAAACCGAAAATCGAAATGATTATTAACCTTGACGTTGCTTAAATTTAGGATTAGATTTACAAATGATGTAAACTCTACCTTTTCTTCTCACAACCTTGCAATCTGCAGATCTCTTTTTAACAGATGTTCTAACTTTCATTTTTATATAAGATTTATTTATTTATATCTAAAAGATATGCGTCCCTTGGTAAGATCATAAGGAGACATCTCAACCTTAACCTTGTCGCCAGGGAGAATCCTGATATAATGCTGACGCATCTTACCAGAAATATGGGCAATAATCTGATGGCCATTGTCAAGCTCTACTCTGAACATAGCGTTCGACAATGCCTCGGTTATCACACCGTCCTTTTCGATTGAAGTTTGTTTTGCCATACAATTACTATGTATTATACTACCTAAAACTAATTTGTTACAAACAGTTTATTGGCATGTGAAATATTTCAGACGCCAAAATTAATACAATATTGTGAAATTGCAAAAATTATTTGAAGGTAATTTCAATATTTTTAAGAAATATTAGCAAAAAAACATCGAAACGGACCGCCATTACTCCAAAAGACAGAAGGCCAAAGCAGACATTAAATACAAACTAATTCTCCGGCCCAACAAAAAAAAGGCTGAACCGAAGAATCAATCTGTAAATTATACCTTCCAATATAAACTTTGCAAAATCCACCCGAGCAAACGGATGGAAATTGGAATATTAAAAACTATAATGCAGCTGTGGATCCAGTACGTCCCTTTATACGTCCTGACTTCATGAGGCCGTCATAATGTCTCATCAACAAATGACTCTCAATCTGCTGCAAAGTGTCCAAAATAACGCCAACCATAATCAACAGAGAGGTACCGCCATAGAACTGTGCGAACTGATTGTTGATATGACAAAGGATGGCGAACACTGGAAGTATAGCTATAAGGGCGAGGAATATAGAACCTGGGAGAGTAATACGAGACATAATGTCATCGAGGAACTCTACAGTCTTCTTGCCAGGCTTAACACCTGGAATATAACCGCCGCGTTTCTTCATATCATCTGCCATCTGCTGAGGGCTGAATGTAATCGCAGTGTAGAAGTATGTGAAGATCACAACTAACAGAGCGAAAACAAAATTGTACCAGAAACCAGTATAATCAGCAAAGGCGGAAGCAATACCAGAAGTAGCCTCAGTGTTGAAATGGGTAAACATAAGAGGAACAAACATCAGGGCCTGGGCGAAAATGATAGGCATCACACCAGCAGCATTCACCTTGAGAGGAATGTACTGACGAACACCACCATACTGCTTGTTGCCGATGATTCTCTTAGCATACTGCACAGGAATCTTGCGAGTTCCCTGTACAAGAAGAATGGAAACTACAAACACCAGGAACAACATGACGAGTTCCACGATGAGAGCAATAAAACCACCACCACCAACTTCCTGAACGCGTGAAACAACCTCTGCACCAAACGCAAATGGAAGTCGGGCGATAATACCTATCATAATGATGAGGGAAATACCGTTTCCTATACCTTTGTCAGTAATACGTTCACCCAGCCACATAATAAACATAGTTCCAGCAGTCATGATGAGAACAGAAGGCAAGGTAAAGCCCCAGAAACCCTCAGCCAAGAATGCGTCTGCAGGGAGTTGATAGTGCAGATTCATCAAATAGCCAGGGGCTTGAACAAAGAGTACAATCACTGTAAGCAAACGAATAATACGGTTGATCTTACGGCGACCACTCTCGCCCTCCCTCTGCAGTCTCTGGAAATAAGGCACCGCCATACCCAATATTTGCACTATGATAGATGCGGTAATGTAAGGCATTATACCAAGTGCAAAAATTGAGGCATTAGCAAAAGCGCCACCAGAAAACATATTGAGAAGAGACATGATTCCATCCTTAGTCTGCTCAGTCAAATTGGAAAGCTTAGAAGGATCAATACCAGGGAGCACAATGTGTGCACCAACACGGTAAACCAAAATAAGTCCCAATGTTGCGAGAATTCTATTTCGGAGATCTTCTATTCTCCATATGTTTCTAAGTGTCTGAATAAAGTTTTTCATTCAAAATGAAATTTACAAAGTATTAACAGTACCGTTCAAAGCTTCAATAGCTGCCTTGGCAGACTTTGAGAAAGCATTAGCAGTTACATTGAGCTGCTTAGTAAGAGTGCCATTACCCAGAATCTTAACCAAATCGTTCTTTGAAGCGAAACCAGCCTTGCGGATAACCTCGAGGTTGATCTCAGTAACATTGAACTTAGAAGCGATATTCTCTAAGTCGGCAATGTTAACAACTTTATATTCTACTCTGTTTACATTGTTGAAGCCGAACTTAGGAACGCGTCTCTGAAGAGGCATCTGACCACCTTCAAAGCCTACCTTGTGAGAGTAACCTGAGCGCGATTTAGCACCCTTGTGACCTCTAGTAGAAGTGCCGCCCCAGCCAGAACCCTGGCCACGACCCAATCTCTTCTTGGTATGAGTAGAACCCTTTGCAGGGCTTAATTGTGACAAGTCCATAATTAAAAATTGTTTAGATTATTCGTTAATATCCTCAACTTTTACAAGATGTCTAACCTTGAGAACCTGACCCATGTTGGAAGGGTTCTTCTCGATAATGACACTGTATCCAATCTTCTTGAGACCAAGAGAAGCCAGAGTAAGCTTCTGATCCTTAGGCCATCCGATTTTGCTGCGGACTTGAGTTACTTTTATCTTCATTTCAGTTTTAAATATTAGCCGTTAAAAACTGTGTTCATATCAACTCCTCTGAACTGAGATACTGTGTAAGCATCGCGCATCATAGAGAGAGCCTTAAAAGTAGCCTTTACAAGGTTGTGTGGGTTAGAAGAACCTTTCGACTTAGCCAAAACGTCCTTAACACCAACGCTCTCAAGAACAGCACGCATAGCACCACCGGCCTTAACACCGGTACCGCTTGATGCAGGCTTCAGCCAAACATCTGCGCCGCCAAACTTGGCACTCTGCTCATGAGGAATAGTACCCTTATATACAGGAACCTTAATGAGATTCTTCTTAGCGTCCTCAACGCCCTTAGCGATAGCAGCCTGAACTTCGTTTGCCTTGCCAAGACCGTAGCCTACAACGCCATTCTCATTACCAACAACTACAATGGCAGCAAAAGTGAATGTACGACCACCTTTGGTGACCTTTGTAACACGATTGATAGCAACAAGTCTGTCCTTGAGCTCAAGATCGCTTTGCTTTACTTTTCTAATTCCTTGTGATAACATAATTTACTAAAATATTAAACCACCTTCACGTGCAGCTTCGGCGAGAGACTTAATTCTTCCGTGATAAAGATATCCGTTTCTATCGAAAACAACATTGGAGATACCGGCAGCGGTAGCCTTTGCGGCAATAGCCTTGCCAACGAGGGCAGCCTGCTCAGTCTTGTTAACCTTCTGCTCAGCGATATCCTTTACTCTTGAAGATGTAGCGCAAACGGTAACCTGCTTAACATCATCAATCAACTGAACAAAGATATTCTTGTTGCTCCTGAATACGCAAAGTCTTGGGCGCTCTGTAGTGCCGAAGATCTTCTTGCGGATACGGTACTTGATTCTTTGTCTTCTTTCCTGCTTAGATAAAGCCATTTTTGAATAATTTTTAAAATGTTTAAAAATTTAGCTAAGTTATTACTTAGAAGAAGCAGTCTTACCAGCCTTTCTGCGAATAACCTCATCAACGAACTTAATACCTTTGCCCTTGTAAGGTTCAGGAGCACGGAAAGAACGAATCTTAGCTGCAACTTGACCCAAAAGCTGCTTGTCACAGCTTGTGAGGGTAATAATAGGATTAGAACGCTTTTCTGTTACAACGTTTACTTTCACCTCCTCTGGAAGCTCCATAAGTATGTTGTGTGAATAACCAACAGCAATATCGAGCAACTGGCCCTGGGCAGTAGCCCTGTAACCAACGCCGACCATTTCCTGCTTTACTGTAAATCCCTCGCTTACGCCCTTTACCATGTTAGCAATGAGAGCTCTGTAAAGACCATGCAAAGATCTGTTCTCCTTCTGGTCGTTTGGACGAGTCAACTTGAGAGCGTTGTCCTCTACCTTAACCTGGATATTAGGATTTACCTTCTGCCTCAATTCACCAAGCTTGCCTTTAACGACTACAACATGCTCCTTGTCGTCTACGGTTACCTGTACTCCAGCTGGAATCTGAACGGGCAATTTACCAATTCTTGACATTTTTAATATACCTAAAAAAGATTAATAAACGTAACAAATTACCTCACCACCAACGTTCTGGAGTCTAGCCTCCTTGTCAGTCATAATACCCTTAGAAGTAGAAACGATAGCAATGCCAAGGCCATTGAGAACGCGTGGCAGGTCCTTGCAACCTTCGTACTTGCGCAAACCAGGAGTAGATACTCTTGTGATACAAGAAATAGCTGACTGCTTTGTAGCAGGATTGTACTTCAAAGCGATCTTGATGACTCTGTTCTCGTCATCGAACTTGTAGCTGAGAATATAACCCTTCTGGAAAAGGATCTTGGTAATTTCTTTCTTAACTTTGTTTGTAGGCACCTCAACGATTCTGTGTCTAGCCATAACACCGTTTCTGATGCGGGTCAAGAAATCTGCAATTGTATCTGTCATTTTATCTTAACTTAAAAAAATTTTACCAACTTGCTTTCTTTACGCCCGGCAAGAGACCGTTTGAGGCCATCTCACGGAACTGTATACGGCTGATACCGAAAAGTCTCATGTAACCCTTAGGACGGCCAGTGAGCTGACAACGGTTGTGAAGTCTGATAGGATTAGAGTTTCTAGGGAGCTTCTGCAAAGCTACATAGTCACCAGCCTCCTTGAGAGCGGCCCTCTTGGCAGCGTATTTAGCGATAAGTTTTGCGCGCTTAACCTCGCGCGCCTTCATTGATTCTTTTGCCATTTTGATTATTACTTTTTGAATGGTAAACCAAAGTTCTGCAATAATTTGAAACCTTCCTCGTCGGTCTGGGCTGTAGTAACAAATGTGATGTTCATACCCTGGATCTTGGAAATCTTGTCGATATCAATCTCAGGGAATATAATCTGCTCCTTTACACCAAGAGTGTAATTGCCTCTACCATCAAACTTGCCGTTGATACCGTTGAAGTCACGGATACGTGGAAGCGAAATAGCAATAAGTCTCTCAAGGAACTCATACATGCGGTCGCGGCGGAGAGTAACCATAACGCCGATAGGCATGCCCTTACGCAAACGGAAATTAGAAATATCCTTACGAGAGAGAGTAGCAACTGGCTTCTGACCTGCGATAGCAGTAATCTCTGCCAAAGAGTTGTCTACCAACTTCTTGTCGGCGGTAGCGTCGCCAATACCCTGATTGATAATGATCTTGGTCAACTTTGGGCACTGCATGATGCTCTTATAGCCGAACTCCTTAATAAGAGCAGGAACAACCTCTGCCTTATACTTTGTCTTTAAAGATGGTACGTATTGCATTTTACTTTATCTCCTTTTTTGTTTCAGATTTTTTTGAATAACGTACTATCTTAGAATCCTTGCCAGTACCCTCTACACGTCTGCCGATGCGGGTTGGCTTGTCAGTTTCAGGGCAAATAACCATCAAGTTGGAGATGTGGATAGGAGCCTCCTTCTTAACGATGCCGCCTTCTGTGTTCTGGGCAGAAGGCTTGGTTGCCTTAGAAACCATGTTGACACCCTCAACAATAGCACGATTTTTCTTTACGAGAACCTCAAGCACTTTGCCTCTCTGACCCTTGCAGTCGCCAGAGTTAACAACAACTGTGTCTCCCTTTTTAATGTGCAGTTTCATTTGTTCTTTAACTACTAAATTAGAATTACAACACTTCTGGAGCCAGAGAAACAATCTTCATGTAGTTGGCGCGAAGCTCGCGTGCAACAGGTCCGAAGATACGGGTACCTCTAAGTTCTCCCTGATTGTTAAGCAGGACAACGGCGTTATCATCAAATCTGATGTATGAACCGTCAGCTCTGCGGATTTCTTTGCTAGTGCGTACGACAACTGCCTTTGATACTGTACCCTTCTTGATATCACCAGAAGGGATTGCGCTCTTAACAGTTACGACCACCTTGTCGCCAACAGAGGCGTATCTGCGTCCTGTACCGCCGAGAACACGGATACACAGAACTTCCTTTGCGCCGCTGTTGTCAGCTACAGTCATTCTTGATTCTTGCTGTATCATAATAAATTAAAACTATTTAGCTTTTTCAACGATTTCTACCAATCTCCAGTTCTTGCGCTTGCTCATAGGACGAGTCTCCATGATGCGAACTGTGTCACCGATGTTGCACTCGTTTTTCTCATCATGAGCGATGAACTTCTTGGTGCGAGTGATAAACTTGCCGTACTTAGGGTGCTTCATCTTGCGGTTAACCTCTACAACGATAGACTTCTCCATCTTGTTGCTTACTACCACACCGATACGTTCCTTTCTAAAGTTACGAACAAGTCCTTCTTTAACTTCTTCCATTCTGAATCAATTATTGAGCGTTATTAATTCTGCTACGTTTCTCTGTCATCAACTTAGCAATGTATTTTCTTTTGTCGCGTATCTGAATTGGACTCTCGAGAGGAGTGATTGCGTGATTGATCTGCATCTTAGTATACTCAAGACGAGCAGCAGCAAGCTTCTCCTCCAACTCTGCGGTAGTCAATTCCTTGATTTCCTTATTCTGTGCTGAACTTTTCATTATGCGTTATCTAAAGGGTTCACATAATCGCGTCTTACGACGAACTTAGTTTTGATTGGGAGCTTCTGAGCTGCCAGACGGAATGCCTCCTTGGCTATCTCGAATGGAACGCCATCTGCCTCGAACATGATTCTGCCTGGGGTAACAGGTGCAACGAAGTACTCAGGCTGACCCTTACCCTTACCCATACGAACCTCAGCAGGCTTCTTAGTGATAGGCTTATCAGGGAAGATTCTAATCCAGATCTGACCCTCACGCTGCATCTTACGTGAGATAGCCTGACGAGCTGCTTCAATCTGACGTCCTGTAATCCAGAAATTCTCCAAAGCCTTCAATGCGAAAGTACCGAAAGCGATCTCATGACCTCTCTGGGCGAGACCTCTCATACGGCCCTTTTGCATTCTTCTGAACTTAGTCTTTTTTGGCTGTAACATTTTCTCTATAATAATTTAATAAATTACAAACTACTTCTGTCTTCTCGACTTGTTGAAATTGCCTTTCTTCTGAGACTTGACAGCAACGTTGTTGGTAAGATCTCTCTTGCCGTAAACCTCGCCCTTGCAAATCCATACCTTGATACCTACGCAACCAACCTTGGTATTAGCAACTGCGAGCGAATAATCGATATCAGCTCTGAGAGTGTGCAAAGGAATTCTGCCTTCCTTGAAAGCCTCGGTACGAGCCATTTCTGCGCCATTGAGACGGCCAGAAATAACAACCTTGATACCCTCAGCACCCTGCTTCATTGTGTTGCTGACAGCCATCTTGATACAGCGTCTGTAAGCAATCTTGCCCTCGATCTGGCGGGCGATGTTGTTTGCAACTATAACAGCGTCAAGGTCCTGACGTTTGATCTCGAGAATGTTGATCTGTACATCCTTCTTTGTAATGTTCTTCAACTCCTCCTTGATCTTGTCTACCTCCTGGCCGCCCTTTCCGATGATGATACCTGGACGGGCAGTGTTGACAGTAACTGTGATAACCTTGAGAGTTCTCTGGATTATTATCTTGGAAATGCTAGCCTTTGCGAGACGGACATTGAGATACTTGCGTATCTTGTCGTCCTCAACTATCTTATCAGAGTAGTTCTTGATATCATACCACTCTGAGTCCCAACCTCTAATTATACCGAGTCGGTTACTAATTGGATTAGTTTTTTGTCCCATTATTTCTCTGAATTTTCTTTATTACCTAATACGATAGTAACATGATTTGATCTCTTTCTGATTCGGTAAGCTCTACCCTGAGGTGCAGGAGAAAGTCTCTTCAACATTCTGGCACCGTCAACCTTTACTTCCTTCACGATGAGATCGGCGTCTTCGAAACGAACGCCCTCGTTTTTCTTGCCCCAGTTAGCTACAGCAGAAAGCAAAAGTTTTCTCAACTTTATTGCTGCCTCCTGTGGAGAGTACTGCAGAATATCCAATGCCTTTGTAACATTCTGGTTTCTGATAAGACCAGCTACAAGACGCATCTTTCTGGGAGAGGTTGGATTGTTTCTCAAAATAGCAAAAGCAACGTTCTTCTTCTGCTCTTTCAATCTTTCCGCTCTTACTTTTTTCTTGGTTCTTTTAACCTTAACTTCTTCAGCCATTTTTGCTATATGTTATTTAAATGGTCTCTAATAATTATTTCTTCTTACCGCCGTGACCTCTAAAGATACGGGTCGGTGCAAATTCACCTAACTTGTGACCTACCATGTTCTCTGTAACGTAAACAGGGATGAACTTGTTTCCGTTGTGCAGGGCAATTGTGTGACCTACAAAGTCAGGAGAAATAATAGAGGCTCTTGCCCACGATTTGATAACCGACTTCTTGCCAGACTCATTCATGGCAAGAACTTTCTTCTCGAGTTTGTAATCGATGAAAGGGCCTTTTTTAATTGAACGACTCATAATTAATATGCATTAAATATTTGTTACTTCTTTCTTCTTTCAATGATAAACTTGTTTGAAAGTTTCTTAGGTCTGCGGGTCTTGTAACCCTTAGCAAGCAGACCCTTGCGAGATCTTGGATGACCTCCTGATGCGCGGCCTTCACCACCACCCATTGGGTGATCAACAGGGTTCATTACAACACCTCTGTTGTGAGGACGACGGCCCATCCAACGAGATCTACCAGCCTTACCGCTCTTCTCGAGCTCGTGGTCACCATTGGAAACACTTCCGATAGTAGCCTTGCAAGTAACGAGAATGAGTCTTGTTTCGCCTGAAGGAAGTTTCACAACTGCATATTTACCATCACGAGCAGTAAGCTGAGCGTAAGAACCAGCGCTTCTTGCAAGCACACCACCCTCGCCTGGACGGAGCTCGATGTTGTGGATGATAGTTCCCAAAGGAATGTCTGAAAGGAAGAGTGCGTTGCCTATCTCAGGAGCAGCCTCCTTGCCAGACAGAATCTTCTGTCCAACCTCAATACCATTAGGAGCGATGATGTATCTCTTCTCACCATCAGCGTAGAACACCAAAGCGATGCGCGCTGTACGATTTGGATCGTATTCGATAGTCTTCACTGTGCCAGGAATGCCGTCCTTCTCTCTCCAGAAATCGATGATTCTGTATTTCTGCTTGTGGCCACCACCGATGTAACGAACTGTCATCTTTCCGGTGTGGTTACGACCACCAGACTTGGCATAACCGAAAGTCAGTGATTTCTCAGGCTTTGTAGCTGTAATCTCAGCGAAGGTGCCTAATACCTTTCCTCTTTGTCCCGGAGTTGTCGGTTTAAAAACTCTTACTGCCATTTTGGTTAAATGTTGCTATAAAAATCAATTGAGTCACCATCCTTGAGTGTGACAATTGCTTTCTTGAATTTCTTAGTCTTACCTACGATGTAGCCGGCCTTTGTCATGCGGGCCTTTACCTTACCAGCGTAGTTCATTGTGTTTACTGCTACAACAGTAACATTGTAAAGCTCCTCAACTGCCTGCTTGATCTGAATCTTGTTGGCGTTAGGGTTGCAAACAAATGCAAACTGGGCGATAGTCCTGTCCTTTCTTGTGTCAGGACGACCGGCCTTGTTACCCTTCTTACCAGTTCTAACTGTTCTGCTTGCGAGAGCGTTGAATTTCTCAGTTACAATGGGTTTGTATATGATTTCCATTATCTATCTTACGTTTTTACGTTTACTTATTCTCGAAAATCTTGTTCAAAGCCTCAACTGCGCTTTCTGTGAACACCAATGACTGAGCATCGAGTACTTCGTAAGTTGTTAACTTAGAGGCAGTTGTAATTTTTGATTTCTCCAAATTTCTTGAGGACAAATATATGTTTTTATTTTCAGCCGACAATACCAAAAGAGACTTTTTATAGCTGATTTTGAGATTATTTTTCAAAGCGACAAAATTCTTGGTTTTTGGAGCCTCGAAGTTGAAGTCCTCAACAACGATGATCTGGTTGTCCTTTGCCTTGTATGTAAGGGCAGACTTTCTTGCCAGAACCTTAACCTTCTTGTTGAGCTTGAAGCTGTAGTCGCGTGGACGAGGACCAAAAGCCCTGGCGCCACCTACCATAACTGGCGAGTTGATATCACCACAACGTGCGCCACCAGTACCCTTCTGCTTCTTGAGCTTGCGGGTAGAACCGCTCATCTCGCTTCTCTCTTTTGCCTTGGCTGTGCCCTGTCTCTGATCTGCTAAGTAACGCTTAACGTCCAAGTACATAGCGTGATCATTAGCCTCGATAGCGAAGATAGAATCGTTGAGAACTACCTTCTTGCCTGTATCTTGGCCTTCTATGTTAAATACTGATATTTCCATTATTAGTCTTCGATGATTAAATATGAACCTTTAGGACCAGGAACTGCTCCCTTTACTAACAAAATGTTGTGCTCAGCGATGATCTTAACGACCTGGAGGTTGCGAACCTTAACCTTGTCGCCGCCATCACGACCAGCCATGCGCATACCCTTGAATACTCTTGATGGATATGAAGAAGCACCCAATCCACCGGGAGCTCTAAGTCTGTTGTGCTGACCGTGTGTCTGATCACCAACACCACCGAAGCCATGACGCTTTACAACGCCCTGGTAGCCCTTACCCTTGGTAATGCCGCTAATATTTACATACTTAACGTCGTTCAAAGATTCTACTGTGATAACGTCGCCCAACTTAACCTCCTGCTCGATGTTCTTGAACTCAACAACCTTGGCCTTTGGAGTGGTGCCGGCCTTCTCAAAGTGCTTAAGCTCTGCCTTTGATGTGTTCTTGGCCTTCTTGTCGTCGAACGAAAGCTGGATAGCATCGTAGCCATCCTTGCCATCTGCTGTCTTAATCTGTGTTACGACACATGGACCTGCCTCAATTACGGTAACTGGAACATTCTGTCCGTTCTCGTTGAAGACAGAGGTCATGCCTACTTTCTTTCCTATTATTCCTGACATTTTTAATAGAATTTTTCGTTTTCATATCGGGCTCGGCCGAAAGAGGAAAACAATTTGACAAATACTTTGTTTGCTAAACTAAAACCTTGGATCAGATCTTGATCTCTACATTAACACCACTTGGAAGCTCGAGCTTCATGAGAGCGTCGATGGTCTTTGGTGTTGAGCTGTAGATGTCAATCAGTCTCTTGTATGAAGACAACTGGAACTGCTCTCTAGACTTCTTGTTAACGAAGGTAGATCTGTTAACTGTAAAGATTCTGTTCTGAGTTGGCAATGGAATTGGGCCACTAACAACTGCACCAGAAGCCTTAACAGTCTTAACGATCTTCTCAGCCGAGTTATCCACCAAGTTGTGATCGTAAGATTTCAATTTGATGCGAATCTTTTGACTCATGGTATAAATTCAATTATAATTGGTCAATAAAAACTATTTTACCTTTTATCTGGTCGATGATACCCTGTGCAATTTGACTTGGAACTTCCTCGTAGTCGTGAAACTGCATCGACGATATCGCCCTGCCGGATGTTAATGTGCGCAAAACAGTAACATATCCAAAGGTCTCTGCAAGTGGTACCAATGACTTGATAATCTTCATTTTGGCTTTCGAATCAGTGCTTATCACCTGTCCCCTGCGCTTGTTGACGTCTGCTATGACATCTCCCATGTACTCGTCAGGAGTGTCAACCGTCAATTCCATCACAGGTTCAAGAAGAATAGCTTTTGCCTTTTCCGATGCTGCCCTGAAAGCCTGCTTGGCAGCTATCTCGAACGACAGAGCGTCTGAATCAACACTGTGGTAAGTTCCGTCGATAAGCTCAACGGTAAGGCTCTGCATCTTGAATCCAGCAAGAGGGCCGTTGTTCATGGCCTCCTCGAAGCCTTTCTGCACGGCTGGAATGAATTCCTTGGGAATAACTCCACCCTTGATGCTGTTTTTGAATGTGAGACCAGTAGAACCTTCCTCCGAAGGTGAGATTCTAACTGTAATGTCGGCAAACTTACCCTTGCCGCCGGTCTGTTTCTTGAACACCTCCTGGTGTTCCACCCCTCTTGTGATAATCTCCTTGTAGGTAACCTGAGGCTTGCCCTGTGTAATCTCGATGTTGTACTCGCGTTTCATGCGGTCAATAAGGATATCGAGATGAAGCTCGCCCATGCCTTTCATAAGTGTCTGACCGGTTTCGTTGTCGGTCTCTACCTTGAAAGTAGGATCCTCTTCGGAAAGTTTCTGAAGAGCCACATCCATCTTGTCAAGATCTGCCTGCGTCTTAGGCTCAATTGCAACACCGATAACTGGGTCGGGGAAATGTATCGACTCAAAGGCTACCGGATGCTTTTGCTCTGTAAGAGAGTCTCCTGTGCGGATATCCTTGAAACCAGAGGCGCCGCAGATATCTCCAGCCTCCACATAGTCGAGGGCCTGCTGCTTGTTGGCGCTCATTCGGTACAGATTCATAACCCTCTCCTTCTTGCCTGTCCTCACGTTGTAGACCATCTCGCCGGCCTTTAGAGTGCCGGAGTAGACTCTGATATATACCAGGCGTCCAACGAAAGGATCAACTGCAATCTTGAAAGCGAGAGCCGCGAAAGGCTCCTTGTTATCGGGTTTTCTAAGAATCTCGACCTCGGTATCCGATGGGTCATGTCCCTTTACCGAACCCACATCAACCGGACTTGGCAAATAAGCCACAATAGCATCAAGTAATTTCTGTACACCCTTGTTTCTGAGCGACGAGCCGCAAAGAACAGGTACAGCCTTGAGTGATATTGTCGCATTTCGGAGGGCAGCTTTAATGTCCTCCTCTGTAATAGAAGAACTGTCTTCCAGATACTTCTCCAGGAAATTGTCATCACCTAAATCGGCACAACTCTCAAGCATTTTCTCCCGCCATTCGTAAGCCTGGTCCCTAAGCTCATCAGGAATTGAGGTTTTCTCAAACGTCATTCCGTTGTCGCTGTCATTCCAAATATAGGCGTTCATCTCGATGAGGTCGATAATGCCGACAAACTTGTCCTCCGCGCCAATCGGAATCTGAACAGGAATCGGGTTCGCACCCAGTTTCTCTTCAATTTCCTGAACGACGGTGAAAAAATCGGCACCAATTCTATCCATCTTGTTGACGAAAGCAATCCTTGGTACATTGTATCTCTCAGCCTGACGCCAAACGGTCTCGGACTGAGGCTCCACACCACCTACTCCGCAGAAAACAGCAACAGCTCCATCCAAAACCCTCATCGACCTCTCCACCTCAACAGTGAAATCCACGTGACCTGGAGTGTCAATGATATTGATAGTGTGCTTGATGTTGTTGTAGTTCCAGTAAGCAGTAATGGCGGCCGAGGTTATGGTTATGCCCCTTTCCTTTTCCTGAGACATCCAGTCCATAGTGGCAGCACCGTCATGAACCTCGCCCATTCTGTGGGTAACACCGGTATAATACAGTATGCGCTCGGTAGTAGTTGTCTTGCCGGCGTCGATATGTGCTGCAATTCCGATATTTCTCGTGTTTACAAGTTCGTTGTTCATAATAAAGTGTCTGCTGCTAAAGTACTGTTTTAATAAAATGTCTTAGAATCTGAAGAAAGCGAAAGCCTTGTTGGCCTCTGCCATTCTGTGAGTATCCTCTTTCTTCTTGAAGGCAGCGCCTTCCTCGTTGAAAGCTGCAACAATCTCTGCTGCGAGCTTCTCTGCCATAGAGTGGCCGGAACGGAGGCGTGCGTACTTGATGAGGTTCTTTACGCCGATAGACTCCTTGCGGTCAGCGCGGATCTCGGTAGGAACCTGGAATGTGGCACCACCGATACGACGAGACTTAACCTCTACGTCTGGAGTAATGTTCTCCATAGCCTTCTTCCATACCTCGGTAGGGGTCTTGCCAGAATCCTGTGTCTTGGATCCAACAATCTCCATGGCCTTGTAGAAAATCTTAAAAGCGATGCTCTTCTTGCCGTCCATCATCATGTCGTTTACGAAGCGTGTAACGAGAGTGTCACCGTAAACTGGATCGGGAAGAATCATTCTCTTTTTTGGTTTGCTCTTTCTCATTTTACTAAATGAACTTTAAAATTACTTTTTAGCTTTAGGTTTCTTGGCACCGTACTTAGATCTCTGCTGACCACGGTTTGCAACACCAGCGGTATCAAGAGTACCACGGATGATGTGATAACGTACACCAGGGAGGTCCTTTACACGACCGCCTCTTACCATTACGATTGAGTGCTCCTGCAAGTTGTGGCCCTCACCAGGGATGTAAGCATTTACCTCCTTGGAATTAGAAAGTCTTACTCTCGCAACTTTGCGCATTGCCGAGTTAGGCTTCTTTGGAGTGGTGGTGTACACACGGGTACATACGCCACGCTTCTGTGGGCAAGAATCTAATGCTGGAGACTTACTCTTTACAGTAATAGTCTTTCTACCTTTTCTAACTAACTGTTGAATTGTAGGCATTTTTCTTTGAACTTAATTAATTAATACTTTGAGCTACAAAATTAAGAATTATTAATTTAATATCCAAACATTTATTCAAACATTTTTCCACACTTATATATATAAATAGATAAGAGTTTTTATAACTATCGGTGTATCAGCACTATAATATCAAATATTAATTTTCTGTTAATTTTATAACAGACAACATACATCTACTGAAAAAGGTAAAAAAATATGTCAACAAAAAAAACAGCACACC
Source organism: Bacteroidales bacterium (assembly GCA_045597465.1). Classification (GTDB taxonomy): domain Bacteria; phylum Bacteroidota; class Bacteroidia; order Bacteroidales; family UBA3824; genus UBA3824. The sequence continues at coordinate 59,637 of JAZLKG010000108.1, forward strand.
TTATATTATATACAAGAAAATTTGGCGCACAGATTGCATCTACTTCCAGCATAACAACAAAACAAAATTGCATAACACTATGATGAAGAAATTTTCGATTCTGATGCTGATAATGCTGATATCAGGGACTATGATGGCACAGCATCTCAACTTTATGGGCTCATCGATAAGCGGCACTGTGGAGGAATTCTCTACTGCCATGGAGGCCAAAGGTTTCAAGAAAGTGACCAAAAACAGCATGAAAGGCTATTTTGGAGGATATTACTGCACAATAGTCCTGAATTCATGGAATGGAGCGGCCAACAAGAAAGACGACCTGATCGCAAACGTGGATGTCAGGTTCAACGAGTATCAGTCCGTATCTCCTGATATTTTCCACAATCTAAGCAAGTGGCTTACCGTAAAGTACGGCGCGTATCAGGAATACCCCGAAATGTATCTGAAGGAAGAATACGGATACAGAGTATGCATGAGCAGAGTATGGATTGCCGACAATGGAACGATTGTACTCAACTATGGGAAAGAGGTTCAACTTACCTACATAGACAGGGTAAAGGCCATAAACGGCAACAACAGCGACATCCTGAACGATCTCTAATACAGGTTATGAGCCACTCCACGCAGGCATCCGATTTTGTAACAAAGACGGATGCCTGCGTTAATATTTTTTAACATTTAAATTTTATCCGCCAATGCGCCAAAAGGAAGCCGATAAAGTATCGGCTGATTTACAGTTATTTATTTTGTCTCAATTACGCAAATAATTGAATTTGAAGAAAGAGACAAGAGACTGCCAAGCAGGGGAAGTCGTTTTTTTGTATGGAAAATATTGCATAACTTTGCATCACTATCAAAAAAAATGTTCCAAAAATAAACGTACGACAACATGGCAAATTCATTTAGAGAGGGCCTCTCATCGGGACTTGGCTACATGGTAGCATTAGTACTCGTAATAGGAGGCATAGCACTGATGGTGAAACTGGTGGAATTCTTCAAGAAAGAATACAAAAAACTCAAGAAGAGACCGCAATTCGTTCTCGACAACTGGAAAACCTACGAGCAGAAAGGCTACTTCGAGGAGCTTGCCATCTTCTGCAAATACAAAGAAAAGCTTAAGAAAGGCGAATGGCCCGACGAGCTGGAGGGCATGTTTGAGTGGGTGGATACCGAGAACGTTGCATCCACCGACAACTGGGGCGATGTGTACATTTACAAGAAAAGCATATTAGCCCTCAAGACCAAATACAAGGCCGACAAAAACAAGAAGAAGGAAGAGGCCAAGAAAGAGGCATCAGCCCCTAAAGACAAGGGCGATAAAAACGACAACGGCGACAACAAAGCCGAAAACAAGGACGACAAACAGTAAATGATATATCCTAAAAACTTTGAGAGCAAGACAGGATTCGGGAAAATCCGCTCTATCCTGAAAGACAAATGCATGGGCGGACTGGGCGAAGGCAAGGTGGATTCCATGGAATACTCCACCAACCTGGACGAGATAAAAAGGCAGCTGAGCCTGGCCAGCGAATTCAAGGAAATATGCCTGCTCTCCATAGATTTCCCGCAAGACAACTATCTGGACACCAGACGCGGGCTCAAGAAAATCTCCATTGAAAACACATACCTTACACAGCAAGAGCTCTACGACTTGAAACAAAGCTGCGACACGCTGAAAAACATCATAAAATTCTTCAAGCGCATCAAGGACGACGAGTTTCCAAGCCTTAGGGCATTGTGCGCTGATATCTTTGTGGAGCAGCCACTGATACAATGCATGCAGCGAGTGATGGACGACAACGGCGAGATACGTGACGAGGCATCTCCAGAGCTGCGCAGGATAAGGGCTGAGATGAGAACCAAGGCATCAGCAATATCATCGGTAGTACACAGGTTGATGCGCACGGCCAAACAACAGGGATGGTGCGAAAGCGACGCCGAGATAAACATTCGCGACGGCAAGATGCTGATACCCGTGCAGGCATCCAGCAAGAGGAAGATATCGGGAATCGTGTGCGACGAGTCAGCATCAGGAAAAACCTCCTTCATAGAGCCTCTGGAGAGCATAGAGCTCAACAACGCCATCAGGGAACTTGCATTTCAGGAAAAACGGGAAATAACCCGCATACTTATAGAGACATCCGACAAGATACGTCCATACATACCCGACCTGATGATGTGCAACGACATACTGGCCGAGCTGGATTTCGCAAGAGCCAAGGCCAGGATGGCCATCGACATGAATGCATGCATGCCCAAGATGGCCGACGAGCCAATATGCGACATGAGGATGGCAAGACACCCTATACTGGAAGCCACTCTGAAATCCGAGGGCAAGAAAACCGTTCCACTCGACATTGAGATCACGCATCAGAACCGCATAATAATGATATCCGGACCCAACGCAGGAGGAAAATCAGTATGCCTGAAAAGCGTGGGAATAATACAATACATGCACCAGTGCGGACTGATGACTCCGGTAAGCGAAAACTCCAGACTCGGCATATTCAAGGACATTTTCATAGATATTGGGGACGAGCAGAGCATAGAAAACGACCTGTCGACCTACAGCAGCCATCTCAGCAACATGAAAAAGTTCCTGGACAATGCCAGCAAAAACTCGCTGATACTGATAGACGAGTTCGGCACGGGAACCGAACCCATACTGGGCGGAGCCATTGCCGAAGCCATACTTGACACACTGAACAAAAGAAAGGTGAAGGGCATAATAACCACCCACTACACCAACCTGAAAAACTACGCCACTGTTACCGACGGCCTGATAAACGGAGCCATGATGTACGACAACACCAACATGAAACCGCTTTTCAGACTCGAGATAGGCAAGATAGGCAACTCATTCGCATTCGAGACAGCAAGGAGAATGGGCATACAGGAATCGCTCCTGGAGATGGCCGAGCAAATAGCCGGACGCGACCACATAGACTACGAGAGACGCATGCAGGAGCTGGAAGAGGAGAAAAGGAAACTCTCAATAGCCCTGGCCAACGCCAGCAACCGCGAGAAAACCCTGGAAACCCAGGAAGAGAAATACAGAACAGAAACCGAATACACACTGAGCGAGCGCAAAAACCTTCTCAGGGCATACAAAATAAAATTCGAGGAGATTCTCAAGGAATCTAACCGGATGATAGAGCGCACCATTCTGGAGATAAAGAACGCCCAGGCCGAGAAAACCCAGACCCGTGAAATCCGCAAGGAACTGGAAACATTCAAGGAAGAGGCCATGCAGGAACTGGAGGCCGAGGACTCCAAGATAGACGAGATGATGGAGCGCATACGCCGCAAGCAGCAGGAAAAGGCCGAACGCAAGGCCAAAAAACTGAAAGAGAAACAGGAGCTGAAGGAAAAGATGACTCCTCCGGCACAGAAACCAATACAGCCGGGCGACAAGGTCAACATAGACGGCGGCACATCAACCGCCCTGGTGCTCGAGATAAAAGACGGCAAGGCACTGTTACAGATGGGGCTGATGCAGACTTTCGTAAACATGGACCGGCTGAGCAAGGACAAGCCATCGCCGGAAAAGAAAGAAGAACCCAAGAAACAGGTGGTAAGCGTAAACATACAGACCGAGAAAAAAAGCGGAGGATTCCTCTACGGACTCGACGTAAGGGGCATGCGAGGCGACGAGGCAGTAAACAAGGTTGCCAAATACATTGACGAAGCACTCACCACAGGACACCGTGAGATAAAGATACTGCACGGAACCGGCACCGGAGCGCTGAAATCGATGATCCGCGACTACCTGAGAACTCAGCCCATCGTAAGGACATCCCACGACGAGCGCGTTGACCTGGGAGGAGCGGGAATCACCGTTGTGGAATTAGACTACTGACAAACCATGGATACCAACATAGGCATATCGCTATACAGGGAACAGCTGCAATGCAGCGAGATATTCAGCCAGAGATTCGGCTCACTCGCACAAAGCAAGACGAGGACAATCCAATATCCGGGATTCAGCTACACACTCCAGCTGAATCCCGCCAGAATAATATCATCCACGGCCAATATCAACAAGCCGCTGGACGAGAGCCGCTGTTTCCTGTGCAAGCCCAACATGCCCGGGTATCAGATAAAAAAAGAATACGACGGACAATACTTCATAAGCGTGAACCCTTTCCCGATACTAAGGAACCACCTCACCATCATAAGCCACAGGCATATCCCGCAATCGGTAAAAGGCCAGTCCGCCAGGATGCTGATGCTTGCAGCCAGCATGCCCGGAATGTGCGTGTTCTACAACAGTCCCAAATCCGGCGCATCAGCCCCGTTCCACAGCCACATGCAAGCAGGAATGGCTGACGACCTGCCAGTGTTCCGAGAATTCGAAAGCATCAGAGACCATTACACCACACAAAGCCACAACGGCACAAGCCTGATACATGACACCACAAGGGGCATGATCCTGATAGAGGAGCAAGAGGCTGATACCGCCGCCCGGAAGATGGACCACATACTGCAAGAGATAAGCCGGATATACGGCAACCCTGAGCCCGAAGCCAACATAGGCTCTGTATACAACAACGGCACATACAGAATCGTGATATTCCCAAGAGAGAAACACCGCCCGGAGGAATATTCCGGCGAAGAGGACACCAGGATACTGGTATCGCCGGGATTCGCCGACATGGCGGGGCTGATACCATGCTCAAGAGTATGCGACTACGAGAAAATATCTCGAAGCAACATTACAAGCATCATGAATCAGGTAAGCATAACAGCAGAAAATCTCGGGAAAATCGATATTAAGTAACAGGAAATAAAAAAATATACAATATATTAGATAAAAAATAAAGATTGTTTGGTATATTAAAAAATAATATCTACTTTTGTAAAAGTTTGAAAAGCAATATAAAAAATATACCAAAATGAAAAATCTCGATCCTGAAGAACTCCTGAAAGAACTGAAGACCACCAAGGACTACATAGACAAGCTGATAGACGGCATAAACCCCGTAAGCGGCAAATCGATAAGCACCAAGGAGGTGATATACGAATACAAGGTATCGCGTCAGCTGGATTTCCTGAGCGACTACCTTCAGGACGAGATACGCAAATACGAGGACGGATACATGAACAGCCCAAGGGCAAAGGCTGAGGACACTCTCGACGAATACGACATTAGCACCAAAGACTCACAGAGATTCGAATATTCCGACGAGCCAATCACGATGGCGGATATATGCAACAGGCTGAATGCTATAAGACAGTCGTCGAGGATGAGGAAACTTAAGGGAATAAGCGCCATAGAGGTGCTTACTGCCTACGGATACATACAGCGCGAGAGGCGCAAGGTAATACCGACTGCAGAAGGCAACGCCCTTGGCATCATGATAAAGGAATTCGTATCCAACGGCAACATCATGACCAAAGTGGTATACGGCAGGGATGCTCAGGAATTCATCATAAACCACCTGAGAGAGGTAATGGAGATAAACAAGACAAAGAGATATTAGACAAACAGAAAATCCGGCGACGCCTTTGGCATCACCGGATTTTCTGTTATATCTGAAACTAAAATACGAACGCAACCATCAATTGGTCTCATACAAAACATAGGGTTCGGGGCGGAAGAATGTGGAAGCCGAAAGGTAATAAGGCCTTCCATAAAATTCCCAGTAACCGTTTTTAAGGATAAAGCCGCTGCCCTCAACCCATGGAGTGAATTTGCTGGAAGTCGACAAAGCCAAGCCCACGTGATATCCGAAAGCCTTGTTGGAGTTTCGGTTGTTGAAACCCCACTTGGTAAGGGCCTCTCCCATTCCAAGCATCAGACGGTAATAATCGGATTCCAGCACAGCATTCACCGATATCAGGCTGTGGACATTGCCCTTGTAATTTACAAGCATGTACTGAGGCGCAAGACTCACATTAATCTCCGGCTTCTCCGACTTCAGATTGAAGAGACCGATATTCATCTCGATACCGTAATTGAAACCGGAATAGAAAGTCCAGCCAATCTTGAGCCGCGGCGAAAGGTACACACGCGTCTTCAACTGGGCGTGCGCCACATTATCAGCCACAGCCAACAACAGGAAGGCTGCTATTGCGATTGTTCTTACGATATTCTTATAAATCATGATTAATCTGTTATTTCTTTACTGACTTGGCCACACGGAAACCATAGTAGAAGTTGGTGAATGTTGGCAGAGGGCCATCGCGCGATGTAATGCGCGACATGTCGTCCACATTGTACCAGGCACCTCCCCTAATGACACGCCATGTGCCAGATTTTGGACCTGTCGGGTCTTTCTGGGCCTTGTCGGAATAATTGCCCCAGAAATCCTTGCACCATTCCCAGGCATTGCCGCTCATATCGAAGATGCCAAGCTCGTTGGCCTTCAGTCGTCCCACAGAGCGTACGCCTTTCTCGCGTGTGTTCTCGTCGTACCAGGCCACCTCGTCGATATTGTTGGATCCGGAAAACTTGTAGCCATGAGTCTGCTGACCACCACGCGCTGCATATTCCCACTGAGCCTCGGTTGGCAGAGTGTATGTTTCGCCGGTTTTTTCCGACAGCCAGGCGCAATATGCTACAGCGTCGTTGTAGTTTACATTCACAATGGGATAAGTATCGTTCCACTGCCATTTTACAGCCTTGTCGTGCTCCTCATACCATTCATCCTTGGGCGAATTGGGCATTCGGTGACCAGTCTCGTTGCAAAACTGACGATACTGAGCCACTGTTACCTCATACTTGCCAATATAGAAATCGCTGATGGTTACCTTGTGGACAGGAGCCTCGTCGGAATATCCATCCTTGCTTCCCATATTGAAAGTGCCACCCTTTACCAAAACGACGGCAGGGGGATTGGTAATCTGGGCCATAAGGCTGGCTGACGATATAGCCAGCAAAAAAACAGCAGACATTATCCTGCTTAAGATTCCGGATAGTCTCATAAAACAAAAGAATTGGTTATCTACTGCGCATTTCTTGCAAGTCTCATGCCATAATTGTAATTTGTAAAGGCAGGCTCAGGACCGTCACGCGAGGTTACAGTCGCGTGGTCTACCTGATAGTGCCAAGATCCGCCTCTAAGGACGCGGTATGATGTTACTGTGGAATTGAAGGGATTGGCAGCAGGCGACTTGGAATAGAAATCCTTCTGATAATAGTCGGAACACCACTCCCAGACATTACCGCTCATATCATAGATGCCTAACTCGTTTGGGGACTTGGAGCCAACCTTCTGGGGGCCCTTCAGCAACGATGTGTCATCATACCAGCACACAGTCTCAGGGCTCTCGCTGCCTGAATATGTTGTGTTTTTGGAGCTCTTGCCGCCTCTTGCGGCAAACTCCCACTCAGCCTCGGTAGGGAGACGGTATCCGTTTTTGGCAAGATCCAGCACAATGGCACCGTCCTCATCCTCCGAATAGCACTTCTGAAGGCCTTCCTTGGCAGACAGCCAGTTGCAGTAGGCGACAGCATCATACCATGTGATATGGTGCATAGGGAAGTCGTCTTGCCAACCCCACCAAGACACGCTGGGGAGAGGATAATACTTCTTGGTGTCGGGATGCTCGCGCATCCAGGTGGTATCAGGGGCAGAAGGCATCACATGCTCTCTCTTGGTGGAGAAATCCGTCACCGACTGATCACTGATAAACTGCTTGTACTCCTTTACCGTAAGCTCGTATTTGGATATGTAAAAGGTATTTACTGTAACAGCATGTGCAGGTTTCTCGTCGGCATCTCCCTTTCCGGCATTACCCATCTTGAAAGTACCGCCATCCACCTTAACCATCTCAGGCGTTGTCTGTGCGTTTACCTGAAAGGTTAGGCACAACAAGGCTGCAATAATAATTGATAGTCTTTTCATCTTTCAAATTATTAATATTGTTAATGATGTAGTATCTTTTAGCGTTATAACGCATGCGAAGCGCATAATGTTGCAAATATAACACAAATATTCGGTTATCGAATACAAAAACAGAGAATTTTTTTCACCATTCCACCTCTTCTATCTGCTGTATCGAAACTTTGTATGGCGAGACCTGATACTCGAATTTCTTGGCCTCCTCCATCACCGAGAGAGCCTTGCTGTATGCGGTACGGTCCTCAACCTCGCGTCCGGCGCCTATGTAATTGCCACCGTTCAGGAAAGCTGGGCTCTGATACTCATAGAGAGTATCTTGCCCACTCACAGTATTCCAAAGCCCGTTGTATCCCTTCATGGATGATTCCACTCCAAACTCTTTTATGAGAGATTCCGACAAATTCTGTGTTACGGTGTTGGGACATAGAGCTGATACCATGGCGAGATTGCCGCCATTGCAATCGATGCCTCCCATCAGCATCACAGAATATCCAATATCCTCTTTTTTGCCAAACCATAGATGCGGCATATCAACAATGGAAGCCAGCAAGATAGAATTTGAATACCTCTTGGAATAGAGATAAATATTGCCATGGGCTGATACTGAGCCATTGTCGGCAAAATTGCTGACCAGGAGCGTGTTCTCAAGGACGCCATCATTATTGCTGAAATGCAGGCAACAACGCAGGCCGCGGCCCATCATCTTCTCGGGATACATTACGGGATTTAGATGCGATGGAGCAAAAAACAATACTCCGCTGCCGAAATTGTCGTCATAGTAAAAATCGACGGCTTTGTTGTTGCGGCCGTCGGGGTTAGCATCAGGCAAATCGGTTACAACCAAATGATAAGGCCATGTTTTGCCATCAAACTCAACGCTACAATCAAGCTGCCACTGCTTGGGCCTGGAATCGTCGAGAGACACAAAAGTACCTAAATTGGAGGTATTGAAACTCATCCAATTGTTGTCGTAGCTGGATGGCAGATCAAGCAGCGACAATACTATGTCATAGGCAAGTCTCTGAAGCCCAAACACATAATTAGCTCCCCGGGTAGAAAACTTGGACTGGCTTGGAAACTCAGCCAAAGTATCCGTCTCTGGAATACTATCCACAGCAATATCAGGACTGAAAACCCACCAGGGCTGTGATACAACTATACCATTCACCCTGGAAACTGGCTTGCCTCCCGATGCCATTTCGTTGTTAGACTGAGGAATATCCATGTCTTCATCGTCGGTAGCACATGACGCAAGAAGCGCAATTAACAGAAATATAAAAAGTATTTTATGTATTTTTAAAACCATTTTGCTGAATTATATGTAATTTAGACTCATAAAATATGACACATATAAATAGTAAAACCCTAATTATTTCTGTAAAAAAAAGATGTTACAAAAAGGCATTATCTCCATTGTGATGCTCGTGATAAGCAACACATTCATGACCCTTGCGTGGTATGGCCACCTCAAGATGGCTCAGATACCCAAGTATTCCAACCTGCCGCTGTATCTGGTGATACTCATAAGCTGGGGCATAGCCCTGTTTGAGTATTGCTGCCAGGTGCCGGCCAATAGAATAGGCTTTGTGGACAATGGCGGCCCGTTCTCGCTTATTCAGCTGAAAGTGATACAGGAAGCGCTCTCGCTGATAGTGTTCACCATAGTAAGCGGAATGCTGTTTGGAGCGCTCCACCTTCAATGGAACCACATTTTGGCCTTTGTTCTGCTGATAGCAGCTGTTGGTTTGGTATTCTGGAAATAACAGCTCAAATTGCATCAATTCCCAAAATATAAAAAAGAGGCGGCTTCATTTTGCTGAGGTCGCCTCTCTTTATATAGGTTTATCAGAGAAAAAACATTAATGGAAATTAAGCCATGCGGTAGTTCTCGATGTTGTTGATATCGAAGTTCTCGATGAAAGCGGCAGCGCGTGCAACCTCGGCCTCAGCGTATGGTACGTAAACACGTGCGCTCTTCTCGAAGAGCTCGGCGTTGCGTGTAGCGTCGTCGAGGATGAGGAGCGACATTACAGTATTGCCGGTGATGTCGTAGAGCGAGCGTGCGAGGAAGTCCTGAGCCTCCTGGTTCTCGAGGGCCTTTACCTTGTCGATGCAGGCTGCGAGCTTCTCGGCCATAGCCTTGGCACGTGCCTGAAGTGGCTGGAGGTTCTCGGCAACTGGCTGAGCGAGCATGTCGGCAAGTACCTGGTTGTAAGTACCGTTGATGATGTAACGGATGGCAGCAACTACCTGAAGCTGTGTGGTACCCTCGTAGATAGAGAAGATACGTGCGTCGCGGTAGAGACGCTGACACTTGTACTCCATGATGAAGCCCGAACCGCCGTGTACAGAGATTGCATCGTAGGCGTTCTGGTTGGCGTACTCAGAGTTCATACCCTTTGCGAGTGGTGTGAAGGCGTCGGCGAGTTTAGAGTATTTCTTGAGCTCGGCGCGCTCCTCTGGAGTAAGCTTGCGGTCACGCTGGATATCCTCAAGAGCCTTGTAGATATCTACGTAACGTGCTGTCATATAGAGAAGTGAACGACCAGCATCGAGCTTAGCCTTCATTCTTGAAAGCATGTCGTAAACAGCAGGGAAGTTGATGATCTTGCTGTTGAACTGTGCACGGTCCTTAGCGTAAGCGAGAGCCTCGTTGTAAGCCTCCTGCTCAACACCTACCGACTGGGCTGCGATACCGAGACGGGCACCGTTCATAAGAGCCATCACGTACTTGATAAGACCAAGCTTGCGGTCGCCGCAGAGCTCTGCCTTAGCGTTCTTGTAAGTGAGCTCGCATGTAGGAGAGCCGTGGATACCGAGCTTGTGCTCGATGTGGCGAACGTCAACACCGCCGTCGCGCTTGTCGTAGATGAACATTGAGAGACCGCGTCCGTCGTGTGTGCCCTCCTCGCTACGTGCGAGTACGAGGTGGATATCAGAGTCACCGTTGGTGATGAAACGCTTTACGCCATTGAGTCTCCAAGTGCCGTCAGGATCCTGAGTAGCCTTGAGCATTACGCGCTGGAGGTCGGAACCTGCATCAGGCTCGGTGAGGTCCATAGACATAGTCTCGCCGGCTGATACGCGTGGGATGTACTTTGCGCGCTGCTCCTCGCTGCCGAACTCGTAGAGAGTGTCGATACAGCTCTGGAGGCTCCATACATTCTGGAAACCAGCATCAGCGGCTGAGATTACCTCGCTGAGCATAGAGAATGTGGTGTTAGGCAGATTCAAGCCACCGAAACGGCGAGGCATTGAGGCGCCGTAGAGACCAGCCTTGCGGGTAACGTCGAGGTTCTCGTAAGTCTTCGACGCGTAGATCATACGGCCATTCTCCAAGTGTGGTCCCTCGAGGTCAACAGCCTCAGAGTTGGGGGCGATTACATTGGCGGCAACGTCGCCTGTAATCTCAAGAATCTGCTTGTAGTTCTCGATGGCATCCTCATAGTCAACAGGTGCATCCTCAAACTTGTCCTTATCTTCGTAGTTACGTTCCTTAAGATCCACAATGCGCTTCATCAATGGGTGATGAAGGTGGAATTCCAATTCTGGATGATCGCTATAGTAGTTTGCCATGATTATTTGCTGTTTTGCTTGTAATACTTAATGAGTTTTGGAACAACCTCCTCAACAGTGCCGTTGATAACGTAGTCGGCAATCTTGTTGATAGGAGCCTCTGGGTCGCTGTTTACAGAGATGATGATACCGCTGTCCTGCATACCGGCGATGTGCTGGATCTGGCCAGAGATACCGCAGGCGATGTAAACCTTAGGACGAACTGTAACACCAGTCTGACCAATCTGACGGTCGTGGTCTACCCAACCAGCGTCAACTGCGGCACGTGATGCGCCTACCTCTGCGTGGAGAACCTTGGCGAGCTCGAAGAGCTTGTCGAAGCCTTCCTTAGAGCCTACGCCGTAACCACCGGCTACAACGATAGGAGCGCCCTTGAGGTTGTGCTTGGCGGCCTCTACGTGACGGTCGAGAACCTTTACAACGTACTCGGCAGCTGGTACATATTTAGCAACGTCGTGACGTACAACCTCGCTCTTGTAGTTCTCGTCGAGAACCTCCTTGCTCATAACGCCCTCGCGAACAGTAGCCATCTGAGGTCTGTGCTCTGGGTTTACGATGGTGGCAACGATATTGCCGCCAAATGCAGGACGGATCTGCATGAGCTGATCCTTGAAGAGTTTCTTCTCCATTGTGCCGTCGGCGTTCTTCACGTTCATCTCGAAGTCGTCGATCTCGAGCTCGGTACAGTCGGCAGTAAGACCGCTGAAGAGAGCAGATGAAACGCGAGGACCGAGGTCGCGGCCGATAACGGTGGCACCCATCAAACAGATCTGAGGCTGCTCCTCCTTGAAGAGGTTTACAACCAAAGCTGTGTGAGGATTAGATGTGTAAGGGAACAGGCCCTCGGCATCAAAGATGTGCACCTTATCTACGCCAAACTTCATTACCTGGTTTTCAACGCCGTCGAGACCCGAACCGGCGATGATAGCCTCCAACTTTACGCCAAGAGTATTGGCAAGTTTACGTCCTTTTGTGAGGAGCTCAAGGGCAACGTCCTTTACCTGGGTGCCCTCAATTTCGCAATATACAAATACGTTATTCATTATCCAATAATCTTATCGTTAATAAGTTCTACAACCAAATTGTTGATATCCTCGTCAGAGCTTGTGAGAGTCTTGCTCTCCTTAGCCATGAATACGATATTCTTAACGGCCTTCACGTTGGTAGGAGATCCAGCCTTACCTATCTGCTTTGGATCGCACTCGATATCGGCGGCACCCCACTGAGTGATGTTGAGGTATGGACGCTCTGCCACCAAAGCGTTGAGAGCCTCGGCATTCTCGCCGGCGCGCTCTGCGGGGATTGTAGCCCTCTTGTATTTGCATACACGCTTGCAGTTGCGGGGACGGCAAGGAGCTGCGCTTCCGTTTACTGTAACTACCAATGGCAAAGGACCCTCTACGGTCTCCACGCCGCCATCGATGTGACGCTTGATAACGATCTTTCTCTTCTCTGGATCTACAGAGAGAATCTCCTCGGCGTAAGTTACCTGTGTAAGACCAAGCTTCTCGGCAATCTGAGGACCTACCTGAGCGGTATCGCCATCGATAGCCTGACGTCCACCGAGAATGATGTCGAAATCACCGATTTTCTTTACGGCCTGAGAAAGTGTGTATGATGTAGCCAAAGTATCAGCACCACCAAGAGTGCGGTCGGTTACTACATAGCCCTCGTCGGCGCCTCTGTAGAGGGCCTCGCGGATAACCTCGGCAGCCTTGGGCAAGCCCATTGTTACAACCGAGATTGTTGATCCTGGGAACTGCTCCTTGAGTCTGAGAGCCTGCTCCAGGGCGTTAAGGTCTTCTGGATTGAAGACGGCGGGTAATGCAGCACGGTTTACTGTACCCTCGGCAGTCATGGCGTCCTTGCCCACGTTGCGTGTGTCAGGCACCTGCTTTGCCAAAACAATAATCTTGAATCCTTTCATTTAAGTATTAGAATATTCGTTATTATCCAATTTTAGATTTATGCCACAAAAGTAGGTATTTTATTAGTAACTACCAAATAGTTAACAAAAAATTGATAAATATTTGATGGGGTAACCCATTTTTGATAGTTGCACAGGCAGTTGCAATCTGAAAAAAAATATATAAAGCAAAAAAAGTGCCCGAAAAATTTGTAATCTATAATTATAATAATTACATTTACGCCAGAAAATAAAACAATTTTGAATGCACATTATTTTCTACAAATATTTATACATACTTTAGTTTATAAAAACCACTAACACCCCAACGACCATGAAACGCTCGATAAGGCTTACAATGGCAGTACTGATGCTTGCCGCGGCTGCTGCGGCTACATCGGCATGTACCGACACACAGGCTACGGCGGCCACAGGCAAGGAAAACAGCAGCATGAACTATCTGGACCAAGTGACAGCGCAGAAAAACCACACACTGGACCAGATTCTCAAGAGAGAGTTCTCCACTACGGAAAACGAGTAGTAAACAGGTTTTTCATTAATTTTATCTAATTTTAGCACGGATTAATTAACTAGGTTCAAAGTTTGTTAATCCGTGTTAAGTAATTTTTTTTTGAGGAAAACTGTGTCTACATTTGTGGCGTTGAACAAAACATTCATTAACCACAAACAAAATCGGACAAAAGATGAACGCATCAGACACATTGAAGACCGGTGCACTGGTATTCGTGCTCGGCCTGGCCGGAGGATTTGCCGGCTACGCTTTGTCGCACTCGGTATGCGACTCCAATAACAACACCCCAGCATCAGAGGCGCCTGCCAACAACGAGATACATCTGGCTTCCATGCCATCGTATTTCTCATCGGCCACACCTACAGAGTTTACCACAGCAGCCGAGAAATGCATCGACGGCGTGGTGCATGTAAAGACCAAGTACTATCAGGACAATGGCTACGACGACCCGTTTTTCCAATACTTCTTCGGAATGCCAAGCAGGCCAAACAACAGCGCGCAGGCATCAGGCTCGGGAGTAATCATCAGCAGCGACGGATACATAGTAACCAACAACCACGTAATAGAAAACTCCACAGAGATAGAGGTGGTGCTAAACGACCGCCGCAGCTACGAGGCCACGCTGATAGGCCGCGACCCCTCCACCGACCTGGCCCTGCTGAAGATAGAGGCCGAATCGCTGAAGGCGATACCTTTCGGCAGCAGTGACAACCTCAAGGTGGGAGAATGGGTGCTGGCGATAGGCAATCCATTCAACCTTACATCTACCGTAACCTCAGGAATCGTAAGCGCCAAGGCAAGAAACATAAACATACTGGATTCCAGGAAGGGCGCAATAGAGTCTTTTATACAGACTGATGCCGCTGTAAACCCAGGCAACTCAGGAGGAGCGCTTGTAAACACCAACGGCGAGCTTGTGGGTATCAATACCGCCATAGCATCGCAGACCGGCAGTTTTACAGGTTACGCCTTTGCCGTGCCCACCACCATTGTGAAGAAGGTGATTGCCGACCTGAAGGAATACGGCAAGGTACAGCGTGCAATCATAGGCATCAGCATTGCTGACGTGACATCCGAGGAGGCCAGGGAAAACAACCTGGGCAGCATGGACGGAGTAATGATAAAAGGTGTGATGGAAAACACCGCCGCCGACGATGCCGGCCTGAAGGAGGGCGACATAATCCTCTCGATAAACGGCAAGGCCACCAAGACATGTCCCGAGCTTCAGGAGGTGGTTTCAACATTCCGCCCCGGCGACAAGGCCAGCGTAGAGTTTGTGCACAACGGCAACCGAAGAGTAACCGAAGTTACATTCAAGGACATGGACAACAACATGAATCCCAATGCACCAACCAAGACCCTGGAACTCTATGGCGCCACATTCGAGAAGGCCGACAAGAAAGTAATGAAGGAGCTGAATATCAGCAATGGAGTATCTGTAAAGGAAATAGAATCAGGAAAATTCCTAAGCGCTGGTGTAAGGAAGGGCTTCATTATCACCAAGATAAACAACACCCCGATATCGGAGCCATCGGAGATAAGCACTACAATAAAGAACGTGGGCCGCAACGAGGGAATATACATAGAAGGCATATACCCCAATGGCCGCAAATCGTTCTACGCATTTGGAATGTAATATTGGACAGGTAAGATAACGCAAGAGAGGGGCTTCCGGTTTGCCGGAAGCCCCTCTCTCTTTGTATATAAAGTAACAAACTAAAAATCTTAATCCTCTACCTCCACAACGTCGAAAGGTATTGTAACAAGTTTCTTGTATCTCAGGCCCAAGGCCTTCATATCCTCGTCGATAGATTCGTAGTGCCATACCACCCTTACGTCGCCCTTCTCGGAAACCTTCTGGAGCAAGAGAATCACCTGGATAACCTGCTTGCTGGAAGCTGTGTTTACGTATTCCAGATCGAAATCGAAAACGGTCTGCACATTAGGATTCTCGGCATATTCCTTCATCCATTCCAGAATAGGCTGGTAGAAACCGAGTGCGTTTTCGGGCACCGATATCTTGGAAATCTTGAATATACCCTCCTCGGGGTCCAAGGTTACCTCTGGAGTATCCTCTGTCTCTTCTATAAATAGTTTTTCCATTTCTCTTACTCTTTTTTCTTGGTTTTGATAGAAGTTTGCAAAATATAGAACTTGCGCTCGTCTGCGTATGGGCGGAACTGATACTTGAGAGGACGGTCGCTCTTGATCCTGAGGTCGGAGAACCCGAGTCCGGTTTTCTTGGCCGAAGTCTCGGCTGCGAAATCGAGCAAGATCTGATCGTAGAGATCGGAAACCTGCTCACGGTCCAGCCCGTTGAGATAGTCAATGTTTTTGGAAATGCCGTCGGCCGCTGCGGCAGGCACAAGGTTGGCCGCAGTGAGCAGGGTCTCGTCGCCGGTCTGTCCCAGGAAGAACACGCCAGGAACGCCAACCTGATCCTCGGTGACCTTGGATCCGTGCTTTATGATATTCTGAATCATCTCCACCATCACATTGGATATCTTGATAGTGGTGAGCGGCAGGTTTGGACGGCTCTTGATGATGGCCAGCAGACTCAGAAGGTTCTCCTGGTTGAAGAAACCGTTGAACATAAGCGAGAGGTTCTCCTTGTTCATGTGGGCGTGCAGAGTCTTCACATTCTCCAACGAGCTGAACGCCTGGCCGTTGTCCATATCGGCAACACCGAAATTGGCATCGGTAGGTATCAGAGTCTGCATATAGAAATAGGAGTATGTCTCGTCGAGATTCACAAAACTGTAAAGGAGCTTGTTGCCCGACTTTCTGGACATCTCTATAAGGCCGAGGCCGGCGCCGCCCTTGTCGGAGATGGAACCGTTGCGCAGCATATCGCGGTGAAACTTCTTGAGCTCCTCCTGATCCATAGAGTTGATGCGCTCCAGCTTCTCCTTAAGCGGGTCGATGTTTGGATTTGCAATTATATTGCCTGTCGATATATAGTACCTGTCACCATACTTCTGTATTGCGAACACAGGCGGATACTTGTCGAAACTGGGCTCGTTGGCCACCTCGTCCTGATGATGGGTGATATTCTGCAAGCCCTCCACCATGATATAGTAGATACGTTTCTGCAGGGTAGCCTGCGAGAAACCAGTGAGCCTTCCTATGCTGGAATCTGCCAGAAATAGGATCTTCTTTGTGATATCATGGTCGAAATATCCCTTGTACACATACTCGAAATCGCGCTCTCCCACCCTGTTGAAGAGTTGGAAAGCGATATCGAAAAGATTATTGGTGAGTTCCTGTGCCATATCTGAACAATTATAATGTGTTAGTCAACATTTTGACACTGCAATAAAAATGCCAAACCATCACAAAGTCTACACCTCTGAGAGAGGAATACGCTTGTATTTTGGATCATAGTTGTTGATATTCAGCTGCAAACCCTTTCGCTGATATGCAGGAATACGCTCAAAAGAATCCATATTGGTAACGGTAGACAAATCGAAAGGCTTGAAATTGCTGGAAGGCTCCACCACCTTGTCGTCGTCGGCATCGTCGCCCTGCATGCTTTCGTCATCATACATGGATTGGTCGATATCGCCCAGGTCTACCTCGTCACCCGACTTATGGTCGTTTTCGGCATTGTCGCCTGCAATCTCGGCAGTTTCGGCTGATACGGCATTATCGGTCTGAGGCTCCGAGGCTGGTTCTTCCTCCTTTTCATCACTGTCGTCCTTGCTTTCGACATCGGCCTGGCCATCGTCGGTAAATATTATCTGGCCAAGGCTGTCGTCGTCCTCAAAGAAATCCGAGTTGTCGTCATCGAAAGGATTCACAATCTTGGAAGACTTGAAACCTGATACCACGAGAGTAACGCTGAGGCGGTCGCCCAGGGTGTTGTCCTCCGACTTACCCCAGATGAGGTCGGCGCGTTTTCCAGCAGCCTTCTGCACATACCTGTTGATACGGTTGAGCTCGTTCATTGTAAGCTTGTGGTCCTTGCTCGACATCACGTTTATGAGCATGTTTTTGGCTCCGGTGATGTTGTTGTTGCTGAGCAGAGGTGAATTGAGGGCAGCCTCTATGCACTTGATGGCGCGGTTCTCGCCCTCGCCGTATCCTGTACCCATGAGGGCTATGCCTGAATCCTTGAGCACAGTATTAACATCTGCGAAATCGACGTTTACATGTCCACGGGTGGTGATAATCTCAGCGATACCCTTGGCAGCCTTGGTGAGCACATCGTCGGCGGCCGCGAAAGCATCGTCGACAGCCTCCTCGCCATAGTGCTTGAGCACCAGCTCGTTGTCCACCACCAGCAGGGAATCCACATTTTCGGCCAGGTCCTTGAGACCCTCGATGGCCTGGTTCACACGCTTGGGACCCTCGAAACGGAAAGGCAGTGTAACGATGGCCACTGTAAGAATGCCGGCATCCTTGGCAATCTTGGTGATTACAGGAGCGGCGCCTGTACCCGTGCCTCCTCCCATACCAGCTGTAACGAAGAGCATCTTGGTGGGCAGCGGACCTGTTATGTTGCCGTCTGGGGGAATACCCAGCGCCTGGCAAAGCTCGTTGTGGCTCTCGAGAGCGGCGTTGCGGCCACGCTCAGGATTGTTGCCCGCGCCCAAACCCTCGGTAAGGGTCTGGCCAAGACGTATCTTCACAGGCACCTCGCTTATCTCCAGGGCCTGGTTGTCTGTGTTGGCCACTATAAAATCCACATCCTTGATTCCGTACTTGAACATGTGGTTTACGGCATTGCCGCCGCCTCCGCCCACGCCAAGCACCTTTATTATATTAGTCCTGACATCGCAGCCGAAATCTATAAGCTGATCAGCAGGGAGGGTTGTGTCGATATTATCATGCATAATTGAAACCAGTTAAATAAAAGTAAGTGTTAGATTAGATAATAAAGATAAGTAATTTTACATAGTGTGGTCTTCTGGATCCTCAAAGAAAGAGTTTGCGAAGTTCTTGAGTTTAGAGAAGAAACCACCCTCCTTCTTCTTTTCGGATTTGCCCGCCTCAGATTTGTCCGTCTTCTGCTGCGAGCCGTCAGCACCCTTGCTGCCAGACTGCTTGGCCATGTCGCTCTGTCTCTCCATTACCTGCTCTACATATTCGAAACCCTTGATCAACATGCCCACAATGGCAGAGTATTCCTCCCCTGCCAGATATTTGCCATCCATCGACAGGTCACGGGGATGGCCTATCCTTACAGCGCGCCCCAGACGGTACTTCACCAGCTGGTTGATGTTGGTGAGCTTGGCGCCGCCGCCTGTAAGCACCACATCCTCTATCACATCGGCATATCCCGACTGCTGCATCACGAAAGCCACACCGGAGAGGATCTCGTCCATGCGCGCATTGGTGATGTACGAAAGGTCGAGCACAGAGACCTCGCTTCCGCTGCGTCCGCCCAGGCCCTTCACAGATATGATCTTTTTGGCATCGGACTGCTGCGACAGGGCCGACGCGTGCTCCTTCTTCAGGGCCTCGGCCTGACGCCATATAATGGAAGAGCATGCGCTCTTTATGTCATTGGTGATGGCATTGCCGCCCAATGGCAATGTAGCTGATGCCCTCAGTTCCTTGTTCTTATATATAGCAACATTGGTGGTGCCGGCTCCGATATCAGCCACCAGCACTCCATTTGCCTTGTCCTCAGCCGACAGCACGGCCTCGGCCGACGCTATGGGCTGGTATATGAATTTCATAACACTGAGATTGGCGTTGAGCACAGCCTGCTTCACGATGCGGTTGGTTGTTGCATTGCCAAACACAACATAGAAACTGCCCTTGAGCTTGTTGCCGGTGAAACCCACAGGCGACAGGCCCACGTTCCCGTTGTCGACGGTATACGACTGAGGGATCACATGGATAATCTCCTCGCCCTGCTCCATGCTGAGGCCATATACCTCGTTGGTAAGCTGATCCACATCGGCCTGAGATATTACATTGCTGGCAATAAACTTGGTATGCGACGACACGGCAGTGCGTATGTTGAGTCCCGAAATACCCACAAACACCTGCCGGAAATGCACACCCGACATCTCCTGACACTTTCTGACAGCCTCCTTGATGGCCGAGGCCACATCAGCGACGTCCTGTACTGTGCCGCGAACAACTCCTTTGGACGGAGCCTCGCCATAACCCAGGATCTTTATTTTTCCCAGTTCATCCTTATTTCCAACGATAGCCACAATCTTGCTTGTTCCGATATCTATCGCTGCTACGTTTTGAGTTTTGGACATAATGAATTACTCTTTATTATGAAATCTTGTCTTTGTTTCGTTTGCACACAATCTGTCCGTTGTACTTGACAGATATCAGGCTATATCTATTCCAACCGGTTTTATTGAGTCCTTTCAGATAAAACTGTTTTAGAATATACATTTTCCTGTCGTATTCGTCGATGGAGCCCAGGGCCAAAATGTGACGACCCGCCATAGGCACCAGCTCGTATTCATTCAAGGTAGTGACATATATCTGCGCCACCTGGTCGCGCCAGAAATCATCGGCCATTATCAGCCGTCCCAGCTTAAAGAGGTCCAGAGTCATGCTGGGCTCCATCTCCTCGCCTTTATTATATATCTGATAATACGGACGCTCCGTAAAATCGAACATATCCTGGATACAGCCGGTCACCACCAGGGTGCGGGCCGGATACTTGTCGCTGGCCGGAAACACACAGCCGTCCTCGTCGATATAGTAGTCCTGCTTGTTGCCCATCACCAGCAGTATGGGTTTGCGCTGCCTTACATCCACCTTCAGTCTTCCTGATACTGTCTTGTATATCGACACATTCCTCACATAAGGATTCTGCTTCACCTTTTGGGTAAGCTCGTAGACATCCACATTGTCCATCTTGTAGCCGGCTATGTTTTTGCCTCCCTGGTGTATCATGTCCAGCACATCGTTCTTATTCACGAAGTTCAGCTGGGCCGAATCCTGTATGCAGATATCTATACCCTCGCACACTGTATCGTGGAACTTGTTTAGCGACAAATAAATCACCACCAACAATACAGTCGCGAAAACTATCTTGCCAATGCTTCTGTTGCTAATTTTCTTCATCCAGCGCCTCCGTTAATGGTGCTATCAGCTTGTCGACGCTTCCGGCACCCAAAGTTAACAAAACCTCGGCCTTGTCGGCCAACACCTTGTCCACAATCTGCTTGTGGTCGCTCATCAGCACAACGTTTTTGTTGCGCATCAGGCCCGCTATCATTTGCGAATCCACGCCGGGGATGGGTTTTTCCCTGGCTGGATATATATCCATGAGTATCAGGCTGTCCAGGAGATCCAGGCTCTCGGCGAACCCTTCGGCGAAATCCCTGGTGCGGGTGTAGAGGTGGGGCTGGAAAATACCCGTGATCTTCTTGCCGGGGAATAACTCGCGCACCGATTTTATGGTGGCCATCAGCTCCCTCGGGTGGTGCGCATAGTCGTCAATATATGTGCACGCGGGTTTCTGCACGTGGAACTCCAGACGGCGGCGCACACCCCTGAATGTGGCTATGCCCTCGCGGATATGGCTGTGGCTGATACCTGCGCAAACTGCCGCTGCCACACACGCCATGGTGTTTTCCACATTTACACGGCCCTTGGCGCCGATGGTTATATCGCTGATAACGCCTTCGGGAGTTACAGCGTCGATGGTGTAAACTCCGTTTGCGAGCCTGATGTTGCTGGCGTAGAAATCGGCTGATGCGTCGGAATCGGAATATGTAACCATGCGGCAACCATCCACCTTCACCAGCGGATCCACCACCTTATTTAATATTACAACGCCATCTGGGTCGTTCTGCCCCACAAACTTGTTGAAAGTCTGTATTATATCGTTGCGGTCCTTGTAGATGTCGAGATGGTCGGCATCCACATAAGTCACTATTGTAATCTTGGGATGCAGCCATAGGAACGACCTGTCAAACTCGTCGGCCTCGGCCACAAGCCAGGTCTCGCGGCTTTCGAAACGCTCCCTGGCCTTTGGCATCATGAGGTTGCTGTCAATGTTTCTGGAAATGCCGCCCAGGAATGCGAAATTGTCCTTGCCCGCGCAGCTGAGTATATTGGCCAGCACACATGAGTTGGTGGTCTTGCCATGGGTGCCCGATACTGCTATGGTGCTGTAGTTGTCGGCTATCATGCCCAGCACACGGGCCCTCTTGTGCATCTCTGTATTGGATTTCGACAAATACACGAAAATCTCGTTGGTGACAGGCACGGCGGGTGTGTATATCACCAGGGTCTTGTCGAGATGGTTTCTGACGGCCTCCGGTATCGAATCCACGCTGTCGGTATACGATATCTGGATGCCCTCGCCAGCGAGCCTCTCGGTAAGATCGGACCTGGTAAGGTCGTATCCGCTTACGCTCTTGCCCAACGAGTTGAAATACCTTGCCAGGGCGCTCATGCCTATGCCGCCTATGCCAAGGAAATAAACGTTGTCTATATTGTCGAAAAAATTCATCTTGCAAATAATAAATGGAAACCTGCTACTCTTCGGTATGGTGGAGGCTGTCGTCATTAAGCATCACCTGTATTCTGTTGGCGTAGTTGATAACCACGTCCTTGTCGAAACTGTTTTTCTGAAGCTCTGTGATGGCCAGACCCAGATACTGAAGGGCAGAGGTCATGTTGTCGATACGCTGCTCGAATCCATTGAGGACATTGCGGCGGCTCTTTATGAGATTCAGCTTGTATATCTCTGACAGGTTGTGCTTGCCCTCGTATGGCTGATACACGTACTTTAGCAGCTTGTCCTCGTTGAATGCATTGTCAGGGATGGCAGACACAAAGTTCTGGAAATCCACAAACGACTCGTTGACAGCGACATGCCAGCTGTCCACATCGCGGTTCCACATCTCACCAAGTCCGTTGGCAAGGCAACCGGCCACCAAGTTCTCGTTGTATCTCGATGACTTGATGATTGGGAGCAGCAGGGAAACCTTCTTGTAAGCGGCGGTGTCTTTCATATTTTCGAAAGCCTCCACTATAGACTTGGCGCAGCTGGCAAAGGCGGCCTGCTTGCCGGTGAATCCCTCGTCCGACAAGAGGGCATACTCGTGAAGCGCCTGCTTGTAGAGATACAGCACGCGGAGCTTGTCACGCATCTGGACGTCCATCAGCTGCCTGGGCTGGTATGTATTGCCGCTCTCGGACAATACTCCGGCCACGGCGCCGTCGAACTCGCCATCGAACTGGATATCCTGCAACTGCCTGTAGGCATCTATCATGTTGTCCATCAGCAACTCGCCCTGGAAAGCGAGGCGGCTCTCTATCTTGGATTTGGTAAGCGTGATAGACTCGCCAATGGAGGTTCCGCAGCTTTGGAAAACCACTGAGAATGCCAGCGACAATACCAGCATTATATAAATTCTTGTGTCTTTCATATCAGTACAAAATTTTTCAGCGTAAAAATACGAATAATTTTTTAAATATAAATCATTTTTGTAAAATAAAAATTAATTTTTTTTCATTTTACCATTCCAATAATCTCGTCGGCTATCAAATCTGCTGAATTTTTTACAGCGAGTTTTGCAATATTATCCGAAAACTTTGCTCTTTTCACAGAATCCGAGCATAGCGACGAGACTTCCTGGAAGAATCTCACCTCGGCCTCGGCATCGGGCAGCATCGCGGCAGCGTCCTTGTTTACGAGGGCCATGGCGTTTTTGGTCTGGTGGTCTTCGGCCACATTGGGCGATGGCACAAATATGACGGGTTTCTTGGCCAGGCACAGCTCCGATACCGACAATGCCCCCGAGCGGCTTACAACCACATCGGCGGCCTTGTAGGCCAGGTCCATGCGTTTCACGAAGGCCATGGGGTGGATGTCGGGATAGCGTCCGGCATCGAACCTGCGCATGATGTCGTCATAATAAAACTTGCCAGTCTGCCATATTATCTGTATGCCCGCCTCCCTGAACTCGTCGAGATGGGCCATGATACTCTTGTTGATGGTGCCGGCGCCCAGGCTGCCTCCTACAGAGAGTAGCACCGGCTTGTCGGGACCAAGGCCGAATTCCCTGAGGGCTTCGTCGCGGGTGGACTTGTTGTCGGCAATGTCGGACCTCACCGGATTCCCTGTAAACTTGATCTTGGAGGCGTCGAAATACTTTTCCATGCCGTCGTAGGCGGTGAAAATGCGTGACGCCTTCTTTGAGAGTATCTGGTTGGTGACTCCGGCATGGGAGTTTTGCTCCTGCAACACTATGGGCACCCCCTGCTTGGCTGCGGCGCGCAATATGGGTCCGCTGGCGTATCCGCCCACTCCCACTGCTATGTCGGGGCGGAAATCCTTGATGATGCCGCGGGCCTTTATCATGCACTTGAGCAGCTTGAAGGGCAGAGTGATATTGCGGAAGATGTTCTTGCGCTGGAATCCGGCTGCAGGCAATCCTATTATCCTGAATCCGGCCGCGGGCACCTTCTCCATCTCTATCTTGTCTTGCGCGCCCACAAAGAGTATGTCGATATCAGGCTGCTTCTTCCTGAGAGCCTGGGCTATGGCTATGGCCGGGAACACGTGTCCGCCTGTGCCGCCTCCTCCTATTAATACTTTCATATATTGCTGAGAATTTTACAAATTCCTTGTTCCTGTATATAATACGACAGCCCACCACAGCCTATCCGGCTATGAATGGGAAGTCCTGTATCTCCTCCTGCTCGGTATTCTCCTCTATCTCGGTCACGGTCTCCTTCTTGCCGGCATAGCGGGATATATTGAGGATGATGCCCAGCGATATGGAATTGAATATCAATGATGTACCACCCATGCTAACGAATGGCAGCGGCTGTCCCGTCACGGGCACCACGCCTGCCACCACCAGGAGGTGCGATACTGCCTGGAGCACGATATTGAGGCACAGCCCCACTACCACAAAGGCTGGGAACGTCCGCTCGGTGGTCTTTACTATCCTCACACACCGGTAGAAGAATATCATGTAGCATATCACGACGCCAAATGCACCAAACCATCCGGTCTCTTCCACCACAATGGCGTATATGAAATCGGAATATGGATGCGGTATGGCGTTGCGCTGCACGCTCTTGCCGATGCCCTGTCCCAATATGCCGCCTCTGGAGAGGGCCAGCTTGGACTGCTCGTTCTGATAGTCGGCGCCCGACTTGTCGGCATCGCTCGACGAGTAGGTCACTATACGGGTGACCCAGGTCTCCACACGGGTATGGACTCCGGCCAGCTTGAATACTCCTATGGCCAGGATTCCGGCCAGCAGCAGGCCTCCCACCATAACGCCTATCCATTTCACGGGTATCTGTCCCACCAGCATTACTATTACACTGGTGCCGCCTATCAGCAGTGCCGTGGACAGGTTGGACGGCAGTATCAGCACACATACCGCCAATATGGCCACAAGGCACTTGCGGAATGCCAGTTTCTTGGATTCCAGAGTGTTGTCGCATGTGGATAGCACATTGGCTATGTATATCATGAGCGTAAGCTTGGCCAGGTCGCTGGTTTGGAACGATATGCCTATGAGGGGTATGGTAAACCAGCGGCGCGCGTCGTTGGTGGAGGTACCCATGAAGAATGTAAGTACGAGCAGAGCCACCGACGCCCACAATGCCAGGTTCGACACCTTGAAGAGCGACTTGTATGAAAGCCTGCTGAAAAATATCATGACGGCTATACCTGCGAACACAAACATGAGGTGGCGGAGCAGGTAGTGGGCGGTATTGCCGTGCTGCTCTTTCCAGGCCAGCATGGATGTGGCGCTGTATACTTCCAGTATGCCCAGAAACATGAGGAGCCCCACCACGGTCCAGATAATGGGGTCGCCCTTGAACACACGGCTCCACATGCTCTTTTCCTGGCTGGTGTCGGCCACTATATTTTCTGTATTATCTTCCATATTCATTCATTTTCTTTTGGTGCTGATACCACTTGTTTTCCATCATGGCCTTTACTGCTGCGCGGAACTGGTCGCCCCTGTCCTCGTAGCAGGAGAACAGGTCGAAGCTGGCGCATGCCGGCGACAGCAGCACCGTGTCACCCGACACAGCCATGCTGCGGCATACAGATATGCACTCGGCCATGCTTCGCACGTCCACCACCTTCACCATATTGTCGAAAGCTTTGTGGATGGGCGCGTTGTCGATGCCCATGGCCACTATGGCCTTTACTTTTTTCTCTACCAGCGGATAGAGCTGAGAGTAGTCGTTGCCCTTGTCGACTCCGCCAAGTATCAGCACCACGCTGCCGCCCACTGTATCGAGGGCATACCATACCGAATCCACATTGGTGCCCTTGCTGTCGTTTACCCACGACACACCGTCCACCACTCCGCATGGCTCCACCCTGTGCTCCAGCGGCATGAAAGAGTCGATGCTCTTCTTGATCTGGTCGGCGGGTATTCCAAGATGCATGGCGGCCAGTGTGGCGGCCATGATGTTGCACCTGTTGTGGCGTCCCATGAGCTTGAAATCCCTGGTCTGAATCTCTGTTGCGGCGCCACCGATGGTTGCCAGGAGATTGCCGCCTTCGGGATAGTAGGCTCCGGTCTTGGGGGCTCCGGCAAGAGAGAAAGGCATCAGCTTCTGCACGAACTGCCTGCCTGCCATCTGCTCCATGGTTACGGGGTCTTCGGCGTAGTATATAAAGGCGTCGTCAGGGGTCTGGTTTTGAATTATGCGGAACTTGGAATCGGCATAGTTCTGCATCTTGTATTCATAGCGGTCGAGATGGTCGGGCGTGATGTTCATGAGCACGGCCACGTCAGCCCTGAAGTTGTACATATTGTCGAGCTGGAAACTTGACAGCTCCAATACATAGTAGTCGAAGTTGTCTTCTGCCACCTGGAGGGCAAAGCTCTTGCCTATGTTGCCGCCCAGCCCCACATTGAATCCGGCGTCGCGGAGTATCTTGTATGTAAGCTCGGTGGTTGTGGTTTTGCCGTTGCTGCCTGTTATGCAGACGTATCTGGCATTGGTGAACTTGCATGCGAACTCTATCTCGGAGAGTACTGGGATGCCCTTGGCTATGGCTTTGGCCACTATGGGCGCGTCGTTGCGGATGCCCGGCGATTTCACTATGACATCGGCGTCCAGAATCCTGGACTCGGTATGCCCGCCCTGCTCGTAATCGAGCCCACGCATATCGAGAACCGACCTATAGCTGTCCTTTATCTTGCCATAGTCGGATACAAAAACCTCATAACCTTTTTTCTTGCCGAGCACCGCGGCTCCTATGCCACTCTCGGCGGCTCCCAATATTACAAGCTTGCTCATTTTTCTGTGTATGTGTATGTTATCTTATCTTGAGTGTGAGCACCGATACTACTGCAAGTATCAGGGCCACGATGATGAAACGTGTTACTATCTTGGCCTCGGGCATTCCCTTTTTCTGATAGTGGTGATGGAGCGGCGCCATCAGGAACAGGTGTAGTCCCTGGCCGTATTTCTTGTATGTGCGCTTGAACCACCATACCTGGAGTATCACGCTGAGGTTTTCCACCACGAATATTCCGCAGAATATGGGTATCAGGAGCTCCTTGCGCACCAGCACGGCCAACACGGCTATGATTCCTCCTATGGTGAGGCTGCCGGTATCGCCCATGAATATCTGGGCCGGATATGCGTTGAACCACAGGAATCCGAAAGTGGCGCCGATGAATGCCGATGAGAACACCACCAGCTCGCCCACTCCGGGTATGTACATGATGTTGAGGTACTGCGAGAATATCACATTGCCCGACACGTATGCGAATATCAGGAGAGTGGTGGCCGACACAGCCGATGTGCCCGCCGCCAGGCCATCGAGGCCGTCGGTGATGTTGGCGCCGTTGCTCACGGCTGTTATTATGAATGTAACCACCAGTATGAATATTATGCCGATGGCCCATCCGTATTTGTCGGGATCGAGAAACCACAGCACTTTGGCGTAGTCGAACTCGTTGTTTTTGAGGAACGGCACTGTGGTCTTCAGCGATTTTACATCGTTGGTCCTGATGCCTGTAACCTCCTGAGGGGCCTGGTCGGAATCCAGCATCTCAGATACATTGGTGGCGTCCACTCTTACGTTTTCGCGCACCACGATATCGGGGCTCAGATATATCGACAGGCCTATCACTATGCCCAGGAATATCTGACCGGCCAGTTTTTTCCTGCTGCTGAGGCCGTCCTTGTTTTTCTTGAAGACCTTTATGTAGTCGTCCATGAATCCGAGGAAGCCCAGCCAGATTGTTGTGAATATCAGCAGCAGCACATATATGTTGCCGAGCTTGCACAACAGCAGCACGGGTATCAGTATCGAGGCTATTATTATGAGGCCTCCCATGGTGGGGGTTCCTGCTTTCTGGTTCTGGCCGTCGAGATAGAGTGTGCGCACACTCTCCCCTATCTGGCGGGCGCGCAGGAAACGTATCATGAACTTGCCGAATGTCATTGTGACTATCAGCGATATAATGACAGCCATGGCCGACCGGAACGATATGTAGCTGAAAAGCCTTGCGCCCGGAAAGTCGTATTGCTGCAGATAGTCGAATAAATAGTATAGCATTTTGTATGGTTGGTGATGTTATGGTGATTATTTGGGAACCTGCAGGCTAAGCTGCTGTGTAACAATTTCCTTGTCGTCGAAATGGTGTTTCACGCCCATTACGTCCTGATAGTCCTCGTGGCCCTTGCCGGCTATGAGTATGATGTCGCCTGGCTGGGCTATCATGCAAGCAGTCTGTATGGCGGATTTGCGGTCGGCTATGCGGAGTGTCTTGGCCATGTCTTCCGGCCTGAGGCCCGCCATCATCTCGTCGAGTATGGCCTCGGGGTCCTCGGTGCGGGGATTGTCGGATGTCAGGATCACCTTGTCGGAGAGTTTCACAGCTATCTGCGCCATTATGGGGCGCTTGCTCCTGTCGCGGTCGCCTCCGCATCCGCACAGGGTGATGAGTGATGACGGGCGTCCCATGTCCTGACGTATCTGGTTGATGGTAGAGATCACGTTCTCGAGCGCGTCGGGAGTGTGGGCGTAGTCCACTATGGCCGACTTGCCGGCCAGGTTTACGGTGTCGAACCTGCCGCGCACCGAGTGGAGCGCGCTTATCTGAGTGAGCACCTGCTCAGGCTCCTGGCCAAGCAACACCGCGGAGCTGTATACGGCCAGTATGTTGTAGGCGTTGAATTTTCCCGGCAGGAATGTCCACATCTCCTTGCCGCAGATATTGAGCAGCATGCCCTCCAGGCTGCATTCCAGTATGCTGGCATTGAAGTCGTTGAATCCGCGCAGTCCGTAGGTCTTTACAGTGGATTTGCTGTTCTGGACCATCACACGGCCGTTTTTGTCGTCGGCGTTTACCAGCGACATGGCATCGGCGGGCAGGTTGTCGAAAAACATCTTCTTGGCCCTGATGTATTCCTGGAATGTCTTGTGGTAGTCGAGGTGGTCGAGGGTGATGTTGGAGAATATTCCGAGGGCAAACTTGAGTCCCGATATCCTCTTCTGCACGATGGAATGGGAGCTTACCTCCATGAAGCAGTATTGGCATCCGGCCTGCACCATCTGGGCCATCAGCCTGTTTATGGTGATGGGGTCGGGTGTGGTCTGCTTGGCCGGATATACGGTCTCGTCGACGTAGTTTTCCACAGTCGACAGCAGTCCGGCCTTGTAACCGAGGCTCTTGAACAGCTTGTAGAGCAGGGTGGCGGTTGTTGTCTTGCCGTTGGTGCCCGTCACACCGGCCAGTGTGAGTTTCTCCGACGGGTATCCGAAGAATGCTGATGCGAGTTTTCCAATAGAATCGGAGGTATCAGGCACCACCACAAACGACACGTTGCCGGCAGTGACGTCCTCGGGTATGTGGTCGCACACCACGGCTGCCACTCCCCTGGCCACCACGTCGGCTATGAAAGTATGGCCATCTACCTTGGTGCCGCGCACGGCCACAAAGAGTATGGAGGGACCCACTGTCCTGGAGTCTGATGTGATGTCGGAGATCTCGACATCCATGCTTCCCACGGTCTGCTGCGCGTCGATACGCTCTATTATATCGGAAAGTCTCATATTGTAGTCTGTTTTTTTGTGATTGTCTATCCTAATTCAATGTTTATCTTGGTGCCCTTGGCGGCAGTCTTGCCCGGGTCCACCGACTGTTTCTTCACCACTCCGCGTCCTGATACCCCCACCTTGTAGCCGCGCTGCCTGAGTATGAGCATTGCGTCGCTGAGACCCATTCCAATGACGTCGGGCACGGTGTTGGGGTTGAAGCTCATGGGGTCGAGCCTGGCCTTGCCGTCCTGCGACGATACGTAAACGTATGGCGTAACGCAGTTTTCCATGTTGGACATGGGGACGTTGAATGTGGAGCAAAGCCTGTCCACCACGGCCATGTCGCCCGACTTGATGGCTGGAACCTTGTCGCTGTTGTCGGTCTGTGCCAGAAGGTTGAAGTTCTTGCCCGAGTGGAGCTCGCGGTCCTGGGAATACAGCTTGTCGGATATCACCTTGAATACAGGGCATGCCACAGAGCTACCGTAGATGGAGCCCTTGCTCGGGTTCGATATCGCCACTATGCACGAGTACTTGGGGTTGTCGGCGGGGAAATATCCCACAAACGACGCCGTGTATATCTTCTTGCCGTCGGATTGGTATCCCGAGCGTCCCTTTGCTATCTGAGCCGTGCCGGTTTTGCCGGCAATGCTGTAGTGGGGGTTCTTTATATTCTGCGCAGTGCCGTTCTCCACCACTCCGCGCAGCAGAGCCTGGGCCATCTCGAGGCTCTCCACGCTGCATATCGGCTTCTCTGTCTCGACGGTCTCCACAGTCTCAACCACTTGTCCATGGGACCTTACGCCCTCCAGCAGATGGGGACGCACCCATTTGCCGTTGTTGGCTATGGCGTTGTAGAATGTGAGTATCTGGAGCGGTGTAAGTGTAAGCTCGTATCCGTAAGACATCTGGGCCAGCGACACTCCCGACCAGTGAGGATTGCCCGGCGACTTTATGTTTGGCGATGTCTCGCCCACAAGGTCGATGCCCGATGGCTTGTTGAGCCCGAGCTTGCAGAGACGGTTTACAAACATATCCTCCTTGTCCTTGAATGTATAGTAGGCCAGCTTGGATATTATCACATTCGAGGATTTCTCGAAACCCTCCTTTATGGTGTATTTGCCCTTGAAGGGGTGGTCGCCGTCGTTGATTACGATATCGTGGAGCTCGAACACACCGTTGCCGGCATCCACGGTATCCATCATGCTTACCTTGGCCTCTTCCATGCAGGCTATCACTGAGGCCAGTTTCATGGTGGAGCCCGGCTCTATCTGTGTAACCACGGCGTGGTTGAACTGCTCGGCGTATGAAATCTTGTTGTTTACGGTGTCCCTGATGATGTCGAGGTTCGATATGGCCCTTATCTTGCCAGTCTTCACCTCCATTACGACCACGGTGCCAAACTGGGCCTCGCTCCTCATGAGCTGGGCCTTCAGTGATTTCTCCACAATGTCCTGGAGGTTTACATCCAGAGTGGAGATTACATCGAGACCGTCCACGGGATCCTCGTCGTGGATGTCGCCGTATGGGCTTACGGGATACATATCACCCGACGACAGTTTTTTCATGAGCTTGATACCCTTGATACCCGACAGCTTGTCGTCGAAGGCGGCCTCCATTCCGTTCATCTTGTTGGTGCTGCCCTCGTTGATGCTGCCTATTGTGCGCGATGCCAGCGACTTGTGGGGCTGCTCTCGCTTGTAGCGCTGCTCAGATATGAAACCAGACTTGTATCTTCCATGCTTGAAGATGGGGAAGTTTCGCATCGATTTCAGCTGCGACAGCGTAATGTCCTTCTTTACGCAGTAATATTTGAGTCCGGCCTTGTATGCCTCGGAGAAACGGCGGATATAGCCCTCCTTGGTGGTGTCCTGGAAACAACGGCTCATGCATGCCGACAGCGAATCGAGGTTGCCGTAGAATGCCGAGTCTGTCAGGCCCTTTACAGTGAGGTCCCAGTACACGGAGTACGACGGCATAGAGGTGGCCAGCACCCTGCCGTCGTAGGCGCAGATATCTCCGCGGAATGGCTCCACGTCCACCTGCTTTATGGTCGCTATGTTGTTTTGCCAGTCGGTGGTGCTCTGCAGGTATATCACCTTGCCTACCACCAAGGCGCACAGGAGTCCTACTATCACAAGCACTCCAAAGAGCCAGGCAACTACGCTTTTACCTATTTTTTCGTTCTCCATTTTCAGTTCATCTCCTTAAAGTCGTCCTCGAAATCGTTGAAATCGTTGATATAGTCGCGCTTGGGAGCCGGATCCTTCTTCCTGAGGGAGTCAGGAGCCTCGTATTTGTCTATTATGAAATACAATGGCGGTGTGTTCTGCTCGTGGATGCCTATCCTTCGCTCTTCCACTCGCTTGGCCACCTCGGTCTCCTTGCTGATATCCATAAGCTGGCCAGCAATTGTTATTGATTCGGCCCTGAGGTCCCTTACCTCTTTCTGCAGCTTGATGCAACGGCCTATCTGATATTCCGAGAAATTGCGGTTGGCTATATACACCATGCCAATGACACCCATCACCAAAACGAATGGAATATTCTGGATAAAGCCCTTGGTCTTGAAAAACTTGCCGTTGAGTATCGACATTGGAGTAAGAGTCTCCGAATCGCTGTCGTCATCGCCGGACAATGCCGAGCTGGAGTCGTCGGGCTCGTCGAGCACGTCGTCAGATATCCTGAGATCGCCATACTCGTCGCCAATGCCGTCGCTGTATTCCGAGGTCTCGCCGGAAGGGTCGTTGAAGTCGCGTCCCAGGAAATCCTCCAGCGATGGCATCTCGCCGCTGCCCGACACTCGGTCGTAGGCACCATTTAGAGAGTCATCATCTTCATTTTCCATCAAATTGCTGTGGTTGTCATCCCTATCAAAAATCTCGTCGTCTTCTGTCATCTGTATCAAAAAGTCTTAAACTAAACCAACTAATCGTAATTGTACATTGTGCGCTCGGCTATCCTTAGCTTTGCGCTGCGGCTGCGTGAGTTCTGCTCCAGCTCCTCGTCGCTTGGGGTTATCACCTTGCGGTTTACTGCCTGGAACGGAGCTATCACGTTGCCGTAGAAATCCTTCTCTTCCTTGCCTTCCAGGTTGCCGGCCTTGATGAAATTCTTTACCGGACGGTCCTCCAGGGAATGGTATGTCATTATCACGAGGCGTCCGCCCTCCCTTATGGCCCCTGTTGTGGCCCTGAGGAATTCGTGTAGAACCTCTATCTCGCCGTTTACCTCGATGCGGAGAGCCTGGAACATGGTGGCCAGGTACTTGTTTTCCTGATGCAGGGTCACACACTTGCCGGCCGCGGATATCAGGTCGCTGACGGTAACTATGGGCTTCTGCGCACGGAAGGCCACAATGTTCTGGGCCAGGTGCCATGCGTTCTTTATCTCGCCGTATTCCAGGAAAACTCGCTTGAGCTGCTCGGCAGAATATGTATTGACCAGCTCTCGGGCCGAGAACTTGGCGGCCTGGTTCATCCTCATGTCCAGAGGCACATCGAACCTGAAGGAGAATCCGCGCTGCGCATCGTCGAAATGATGGCTCGATACGCCGAGGTCGGCCAACACGCCGTCTATCTTGGGATATCCTGCCAGCCTCAGGAACTGGGCGAAGTATCTGAAGTTGCTTCTGAAGAAGACAATCCTGGGGTCGTCGGGCACATTGTCCATGGCATCGGCATCCTGATCGAAGACGAAAAGCCTGCCGTCGTCGTCCAGACGGTCGAGTATGGCCTTGGAGTGGCCGCCTCCGCCAAATGTGACATCGGCATACACACCCGAAGGATTGATATTCAATCCCTCGAGACATTCATCCAGCATCACCGGCTTATGATAGAAACATTCCATAATATCCTAAGGAATTAAATATTAATATTACCTAAGAAATCCGCCGCCATCTGCGCGAAATCCTCGGCCGATGGACGGCTTGCATTGTAAATATCTGTGTCCCAGACCTCGATCTTGTCGTCGAGGCCGAGAACAAAGATATCTGTCTTCAGCTCCGTCTGGAGCAACAGGCGCTTCGGAACCAGCAATCTGTTGCTTGCATCCAGCTCCACCTCGGCTGTGTCCTTGAAGAATTCGCGGAGGAAGGCGTTGTGCTGACGGTTGAAGGGGTTGAGGTGAGCCTTCACAGCCTCCACACGAGACTGCCAGCTGTTCAAGGTGTAAATCGTTAGGCATTTCTCGTAGAGATCCTTCTTGAGCACAAAGGTACGGGCAGATGCCTCCTCCCCTGCTCCTATCTGCTCCACAAAGGCAGACGGGAACTGGAAGCGACCCTTTGAGTCAAGTTTTATTTGAAAATCTCCAGTAAAAATACACATAATAGTTCATCTTAAAATGCGTTCCAAAATTAGACAATATTTTTGGAAAATCCACCACTTAGCCCCACTTTTTCCCACTTTTTTGAAAAATATTTTTCAAGATACTGATAATAAGGAAATTAAAACTAAGGATTCAGAATTTGAAAAATGAAGTGTGACACAACAAAAAAAACGGCGACACACTTAGAATTGTGTATCGCCGTTTTTGTATTTATTATCTGTGGCTTAGTATCGAATACGTGGCCAAGTTTTATCTCCTAAACCCAAGACCTGCTATTCGGTAAGAGCCAAGCGGCATCCGTAAAGAGGGAACGCTCTGTCAGGATCTACACTTGAACGTACAAAAACCCTGCAATCTTCAGCATCACTATTATAACTGCCACCACGGATTACACGGGAAGTTCCTGTTGCAGGTCCAGTGGGAGACAACGAAAGCCCACTAGTTGGATAATCACCATACCAGTCGGAACAGAATTCCGAAACATTGCCCGACATATCGTATATGCCTAGGTCGTTTGGACTCTTGGAGCCACAAGGATAGAATTTGTTGTTTGAATTACTATTGCAATAGCCTACATCATTAATGTTATAGTCACCACTGTAATAGTAATTATTACCGGCTTCAGCTTTATTCAAAACTCCGCCTCTTGCAGCATATTCCCACTCAGCCTCGGTAGGCATGCGGAACTGGAGCCCTGTAATGGAATTAAGCTTTGCAATAAAGGCAACAACCTTATTGTAGCTAAGGTAAATCATAGGATACCTGTCGTTTTTAAGAGCGGGATACATGGCAAGAGGATCGTCATCATCACCCATAACGGCATACCACAAAGCCTGCGACAACTCGAACTTGGCCATGTAGAAAGAGCCTACCTTAACCTGATGGGCAGGGTACTTACTTTTATCAGTATTCGAGAGATCCTTGAAATCAGATGAAGAAGCTCCCATGTAGAATGAATTACCTGCCTCCACATGAACCATCTCTATCTCGTAGGTCTTGCCGTCCTTCTTGAAAGAAACAATCTTGTTGGCCTTGCCCATTTTCTTCCAGACAGGCTTGATGCCTACTATATGATTACGATAATAAGTGTGGTCCCCCGAGTAAACATACTCATATCTATAGTCCTCTGCGTCAACAGCGGTAAGAGTAAAGCCTTTGCCCATCACCATGGGACGGAAGGCCATTATATATGTTCCCTCTGTGATATCGCCAGATATTGTAACCTCGTTAAACATATCGCTTCCAAAAGCCTTGGCTCAGCCAATAGATGGATCAACCCATAACTCTCCCGCCATATTCCTATCATTATCATGGTTTCTGCCCTTTAGCGTAATGCTCTTGAAGTTGTAACCCTTGGGGTTTATGATGCGGAGGAATGTAACGGCCGATTTGTAGGAAAGATCGTTGATATCGTCACTGGATGCCACCATAACGTTGGCATCAGGATCGAAAGCATCCTTTACGGCCTTCTGATTGGCAGGTATGTTGATGCACACCTGACCATCCTTGGCCTCATTCACAAATGCCGAATATGGCATTACCGACCAGAACTTTGTGTCAGACAGCATATCCTCCGGCACAGAACCATTGAAAACGGCAGTCTTGCCCTCCCCTGAGGTGTTGCTCATCCTCACATAAGGAGTGCTGGCAGAGGAAACTGATATTTCCTCATTGCCATCGAACATGTAGTTGAAGCTTGCAAGGTCCTCAAACTTGGTTTTCGACAATGGCTGGTTGTCGTCGTTTTCGTTGCTGATGCCTGCTGCAATAGAAATCTCCACCATATTTGCAGGCGCCTCCACTACAGGAGCCTCATCCGCAATGGCGCCGGCGCTTACAATCTGAGGATTCTCGGAACATGCGGCAATGCACACAGCAATAGCCATACATGGTAAAAATACTCTTTTCATCTGATTTAGTGATTACTGATTTATGGTTAATAAACAATGAGACAAGTCTCTGTTACTCAGACAGAATGCCATCATCTGAGGCGTTTGAGTCACCAAAGCCATTGGATGTGCAGATAACATCTGCATTGTCTACTACCACGAATTCGATTTCGGCAGCCTCGTACTTAGCGAGATTAGCCTGCAAAGAAATGTTGTTATTCACTACAATGTTATTATTTGATAATTAAACAATAAAAAAAATATCAGTGCAAAACTATCTAAAAAAATAAAGAATAGGTGGAAAAATCATATTAATTAATGGTTAACAATTGCGGTTTATCAGAAAGTCATATACAAAAAAAAATAGGTCCGGGGCTCGGGAGATAAACTCCGGAGCACTCCAAGGACCCTTTCACAGAATAATTATAAAAAAAAGTTTCTTCTACTTAGCAAAACAGACTTAACTGCTTTGCTTTTTTTGTTAAGTAGAAGGAAAATGCGACTACCAATGTTCCGGCTTCGTAACGCCGCATTTCCTAATACCTGTCCGGTTTCCATATCTAACCGGATTGCGGACCTGACTGACTCCCCAGCCGTGTGGCCGCTTATTTATTTATCATCTGTCATTCAAAGATTCATCATCAAAATCATCATTGATTATTTTGATGACACAAAGATACAACATATTTTTATATTTTGCAAATTATTCTTTAATTATTTCATTTATCAGATAATTTCTTATACGGTTTTTATGCAATAGTTTATATTTTTATAACTCAAAATCGGCTTTACAGGATATTAAAGAAGGGAATTTGGGATAAAAGTTAAATAATGTTAAAAAAAATAGAACACAGATAACGCGGATGGAATGGATCTTGAAAATAATAAGGAATCCATCATTATTTCGGAAAAAGTGACAAAAACAAGCCAATTTTTTTCGGAAAAAGTGACAGAAATTTTCGGAAAAAGTGACAAAAACAGCTTGTATTTTTCAGAAAAAGTGACAAATGTTTTTATAAGTCCAAAATTATTAGTAATTTAGCGCAGAAATATCAACTAATATGCTTAGACGAAAATTTACACCTGTTTTAGAGTCGTTTCTAAAGGACCAGCCCAACAAAATTTTACTTGTTGACGGGGCCCGTCAGATTGGCAAATCGTATATCATCAGATATGTTGGATCCAAATTGTTCAAGAATTTTGTTGAAATCAATTTGAAAGAAGACATCGAAGGCCCACGTGTTTTCGACGGAGTAAATACGTGTCAGGATTTGTATATACAGCTTGCAATGTTTGCTAAAAACAAACTTGGCAGTTTCAAGGACACATTGGTATTCCTTGACGAGATCCAGTGCTATCCCAAGTTACTGACAATGTTGAAGTTCCTAAACCAGGAGAAACGTTTCCGTTTTATAGCCAGTGGCTCTCAGCTTGGAATCGCCTTGGCCGAGACCCCATCTGTGCCTATAGGAAGTGTAACAGTAAAAAAAATGTATCCCCTTGATTTTGAGGAATTCCTGTGGGCTGTCAATTGCGGAGAAGAGGTTATTGAAAGTATGCATCAGCACTTTGTAAATCACGAATCTTTGCACGATGCGCTCCACGAGAATATCATGAAGCGTTTCCAATATTACCTGTTGGTGGGAGGAATGCCCGAGTCAGTCAATATGTTTTTGAGCGACAGACACTTGCAAAGAGTTAGAGAAGTACAGAATCAGATTTATGAGCTTTATAAAATTGATGCCTCGCAATATGACACCGAGCGAAAACTCAAGATACGGCGTGTCTATGATTTGATACCAAGCAATCTTGAAAACAAGAAAAAGCGTGTGGTGTACAAGAGTATTGAAGAAAAGAAAGGCAAGGATTATTCAGATTATATTGATGAATTTGAGTATCTTAGCGCCTCGGGCGTCGCATTGGAAGTGAATTCCATAAGCAATCCAAAGTTTCCGCTCAAGGAATCAGAGATAAAAAATTTCTTGAAATTCTATCTCAACGACGTGGGAATACTCACAAATATCCTTTACGGAAACAATGCCAATGCTATAATGCAAGACATCCGCAGCATAAATCTTGGCACTGTTTACGAATCTGTAGTGGCTCAGGAACTTAATGCCCATGGATTCCATTTGTATTATTACGACAACAAAAAACAGGGCGAGGTGGATTTCCTGATAGATGACTATGAAAATCTTGCGGCTTTGCCGTTGGAGATAAAATCAGGGAAAGACTACACCGTACATTCCGCACTCGACCGTTTTGTGAGCAACGAATCATACAATATTCCTCGTGCTATTGTATTCAGCAATTCAGGAAAAGTATTCGAGAAAGATAAAATCCTCTATATGCCCATTTATTATTGTATGTTTCTTAAGCATACATCACAAGAATCGGCTGATGATTTTGTCTTTGACGAATTGGGAGATTTGTAAACCAAAAATCGCCCGCTGCTTTCGATGATTGAAAAGCAACGGGCGATGATTGTATAAAAGTTGTCGTAAATGGAAATCAAAATTTACTTAATCACCTCCATCTCAAAATCGAAGCCATCCTCGGAGTTTTTGAGAACAACCGTTGAGCCATCATTCTTAACGAAAGTAACACTCTTGAGGTAAACGACATTCTCGCCATCGGCGGCATTCTGAATAGCTATTGTGGTGATTTTGGAAGCTGTTTCGCCTCTATCATTAACCAGACCGGCAAAATTATCATAGAATACATCATTTAGATTCAGTCGGATGGTATTGCCATTCAAATAGTATTGAGCAGGGAAATAAGCCGCATAGTAAGCATCACCCCAGCTCTCCTCCTTCTCAAAGAGATCGGAAGTGATGGTAACCTGAACTTCGTATGGCTGCTCATCAAACTCGAAAACTACCGACTCGTAGTCATCCTCTGGAGTGAAGTTCATTGCTCCATACTGCTTCTGGAATGTAATCTGGGTGTATGAGTTGTCAACACCTTCTACCACCATCTGAGGAAATGTTTTGTGGTATTTGTCGTAAACAGCCTGTGTGCAGTAGATGGTCTGGAGGTTGACGCACCAGGCAAATGCATCACTATCAATCATTGTAAAATCCGAATTAATTGTAACGCTTACAAGTTTTCTACAACCTTGGAAAGCGCTATATGAAATCATATCAACACTCTCAGGAATTATGATATCAGTAATGCCTTCGCAACCTTGAAAAGCACCGTCTCCAATCTCTGTCACACTCTCAGGAATAATAACATTTTTAATTCGATAACAAAAGGCGAATGAATTATTTCCAATTTTTTCAACACCATTTGGAATTGTAAGTTCTGTAAGACCGTTGCAAAAATTGAATGCTAAATTATCAATAGATTTACAACTACTTGGTATCGAAAGGTTGGTAAGGCTGATGCAGTGAGCAAAGGCAAACGATCCAATAAGTGTAACACCATCAGGAATAACAACATCTGCCAAGGCATGAGGATTAGGGAAAATAGGATTTCCTTCCTCATCCCTTGGCAACTTATCACTATCCAAAACCAGTATCTCAACTCCCTCAGGAATAACGAGCTTAACCTTCTTATCAGTAATTTTAGCAATCTCAAGCATCACATCGGTATGGTCGTAAGTCTCCAAAGGCATATTGAGAGTTACTGTATCCTCATCGCTTGAGTTAACGTAATAATAAATATCGGCTGGGGAGAGAAGCTGAACCTCAGGATGCTCAGGATGCCATGGTGATGGTGATGGTCCATCACCCTTTTCCTCGAAGTCAGCGCTATATATTCCTCCCCTACTCATATAATAACACTCTGTACTCACATTTGAAAGATGGCCGTTGCCTGAGTTCACAACTAAACTATCCTTGTAGCCGGGCAAAACTGCAATGCAATATTTGCCAGGCTTGAGGTCGCCACGGAGTGTAACAGTATTGCTGGCGTTGAGAGTATCAGTAATATTACCTTCGGCATCCACCTTTATGGTACCGGCCAATGGAGATTTGGAACATACTGTAACAGACTCAGTCTCCAAGGGAAGATCAACCTCTATATAAGAGCATACATTCTTGAAATAGAAATGCATACGGTCTCTTGTGGTATTGGCAACAAGGAGATTAGCCTTGGGATCGAAGGAGTTTGGAGTTGCGGTCTGTATGGCAGGGAGCTCCATCTGATATCCGTCATTGTAAACTCCGTCAGGATACATAGCCACAAAAGAAGAAGATGCGTCTATGACTGACTTGTCGACTTGGGCATTGAAAACCGCCAATGCACTTGAGGTTGATGAGCTATTGCTTGCCGAAAACAAGGTTCCGTTGTCTGATACAATGGCGATAGACTCGCCGCCGGCAAAGATAATCTTGCAGTCATCTGTCATCACCGTTTTTGACAAATCAGACTGTGTACCGGCTGTAAAGCTTACAGTATTGCCACCGATGGACATCTCGTTTATGATGCCTTCGTTGGCGCACGATGATATTACCATAACACCAAGCGCCAAAGCTGAAATCAATATATTATTTTTCATAATTTCCAATTAAATAAATTAGTAAATAGAACCCCATCTATCAAGACCCTCTATTGAGCCGTCGGGATTGTCTTTCTTTACATCCTCCTTGCCGATAGCCTTGAAATACAAATTTGGATACTCTGACTGATAAGTGCTCAAAACAGATTCTGGAACATAGACTACAAGTGTCTTTGAATTAAGATATTCTAGATCTAAGATACACTCAGTCTTGATTATGAGCTTATTAGCGATACTAGAGTGCGCAAATATCCTCTCTCCAGATTGTTGAATCGACTTTGGTATAGTGAGTTCATCACAGAAGAGGTTCTCGAAACAATACATGTCGAAAGCAAGGAGGCCTTCGGGAAGAACCAGAGACTTGAGAGAAATATAATCGAAAATTGAACCCAAGCCTCCGGCAAGTGTTCCATCAGAATTGAGTATCAGGTTGATATTTGCACAAATAGCATCTTCCCTGCACTCGTCTTCCATTACAAATTTCTCCATAGCATCGGCCCATACCATAAAGTTGTCGTTGTTGATGCCGTTGATGGTGATGGTGGTCTCATCGCACTCATGGATTGAACGCAGAAGAGCATCAAAGTCAGCTGACTCTATGGTCTTTGATACCTTACGGTCCACAATACCATAAACCCATGGGCTTGATTCGTAATATGTCTGACCCTTCTCCTCATAGCTATCTATTCTTACGTGGTCTTTCTTGAACTGGTCTATGTATTGGCGGCGTACATAGAAATCACACATAATATAGTGATCCTCATCATCGGCCCAGCAATAGAATGCGTTTTTGCCAAAAGTAGGAGGCTCTCCCATAAACACAATCGATCCACGGAAACCGAGGAAAGCGTTCTCACCCACTTCCTTCACAGTCTCAGGAATCACAAATGTAAGGTCGTAACCCCATTTGGATTTAGAAAGTGTCTTTGGAGCTTCGTTGTTGAATGCGTTGTCAGGAATCTTGGTGAAACTGGCTCCGCCATCAAGCACAACAACAAGGTCTTCCTTCAATTCGGCTTCAAAAAGCTTATAGCCAACCTCGGCCACATTGTCGTTGGTGATGCCTGATACCTTGATTGTACCGCCGTTTACTGACGAGATGGACAATTCTGATACTGCGATGGTCTTTTCCACCTTGTCGTACAGACGCTCGGCAATCTCGCTGGAAGACATATCAACAGAAGCATCAGGAACCACAACAGGCTTGTCCTCGCTACCGGGATTCTCCTGATTACCGGGATTGTCCTGATTACCTGGATTTTCCTGATTACCTGGGTTATCCTGATTACTTGGATTGTCAGGATTCTCTGGTGTAGGATTCTCCACTACAGGATTGTCGTCATCGCCGCACGACTGGAACGACAACCCTCCCATTGCCATAAGCAATGCAAAAGAAAAATACTTGATTTTCATATATAAAATTTATTGGGTTGAATTTGTAAATTTTTCGCAACAAAGTTCAAAAAAAAAATGACAAGACAAAATTTTTTTTAAGTCTCAAAAAACAAAAAATCGCACGGTGCTTTTGGAAAGAAAAGCACCGGGCGATAATTGTATCTGTATGTACGGGACGTGGCGCGGCCGTGTCTCTACGAATTATTTGCGTTTTTTGCCGGAACGCTTGCTGCCGGATTTCTTGCCGGAGCGCTTTGATGACGACTTGTCGCCGCCACGCTTGCCCTCGCTCTTGGGGCCGCGTCCGCCACGACCGCCGGACTTGGACGATCCGCCGCCGTTGCGCTTGTCGATGGCGTCGGCCTTGTCGGGATCGGTCTCGATGTACTTGTCGGAAGTGGCGAGAACGAAATCAAGCTGCTTGCGCTCAAGGTTGGCACGGGCAATCTTTATCTGGATCTTGTCGCCGAGCTGGAACTTGCGCTTGGTGTAGTGACCAATCAGGCAGTAGTTTTCCTCGTCGAACATGTAGAAATCGTCGTCGAGGTCACGCATTGGAATCATGCCCTCAATCTTGTTTTCCTCAAGCTCGGCATATACGCCCCACTCTGTGATGCCGGAGATTACGGCAGGGAACACCTCGCCGAGGTGGTCACGCATAAACTCCACCTCCTTGTACTTGTCGGAGGCGCGCTCGGCCTGTACTGCCAGATACTCACGGTCGCTGCAGTGTTTGCAGAGCTTCTCGTAATAATTCTTATCAGCTGACTTCTCGCCGTTGAGGTAGCTGAAGAGCAGACGGTGAACCATCAGATCGGGATAGCGGCGGATAGGCGATGTAAAGTGGGTGTAGTATGGGAACGCCAAACCATAGTGACCGATATTGTCGGTGGAATACACAGCCTTGGCCATGGAGCGGACGGCGAGAGATGAGACCACCTCCTGCTCGTCGCGGCCCTTCACCTTGGTGAGCACCTCGTTGAGGGTCTTGGCGATGAGCTGCTCGTTGCTCATATTGATGGAGTATCCGAACTTGCCGATAAACTTCTGGAAAGAGGAGAGCTTCTCCA
The DNA here is from genome assembly GCA_045597465.1 of Bacteroidales bacterium. GTDB lineage: Bacteria > Bacteroidota > Bacteroidia > Bacteroidales > UBA3824 > UBA3824. Next base: position 102,658 of record JAZLKG010000108.1, read on the forward strand.
GATCGGGCTCGTCATGGATACGGTAAACGAAAGTCTTGGCAGGGTGGCGCTTGTCTTTCTTGGCGCCTATGAAAGTGGCTACCCTCTTGTTGGCCAGGAGCATGAACTCCTCCACAAGCCAGTTGGCCTCCTTGGTCTCCTTGAAGTATACGCGGAGCGGCTTGCCGTTCTCATCGATGTCGAACTTTATCTCGGCCTTGTCGAACGAGATGGAACCAGCCTTGAAACGTGCGTCGCGGAGCTTGCTGGCAAGGTCCCAGGCCTTCAGGATGGCCTCCTTGCAATCGCCCTCGCCGGTCTCTATCACCTGCTGGGCCTCCTCGTAGGCAAAACGGCGGTTGCTACGGATTACGGTCTTGCCGAACCACTCGCTCTGAATCTCGGCATTCTCGTTCAGCTCGAATACGGCAGAGAATGTGAGCTTGTCCTCGTCCTGACGGAGAGAGCAAATGCCGTTGCAGAGAGCCTCAGGAAGCATTGGAACCACGCGGTCAACGAGGTAAACGCTGGTGGCGCGGGCCTGAGCCTCCTCGTCGAGGCGGGTGCCGTCTATAATATAATGTGACACGTCGGCAATGTGGACGCCAATCTCGTAGTTTCCGTTGGGGAGCACACGGTAAGAGATGGCATCGTCGAAGTCCTTGGCGTCGGCTGGGTCGATGGTGAAGGTGAGTATGTCGCGGAGGTCGCGGCGCTTGGCCACCTCCTCGGGAGTGATGCCGGCGTCGAGCGATGCGGCCTCCTCCTCCACCTCCTTCGGGAAGGCGTATGGGAGATTAAACTCGGCCAGGATGGCGTGCATCTCGGTCTCGTTGTCGCCGGTGGAGCCCAAAACCTCCACAATCTCGCCGATAGGATTCTTGGCGCCCTCGGGCCACTCGGTGATCTTGGCCACGGCCTTGTCGCCGGGCTGGGCCTTCATCATCTTGCTGAGGGGGATAAAGATGTCGTAAGGCATTGTCTTGTGGTTTGGCACAAGGAATGCGAAGTTCTTCGATTTCTCTATGGTGCCCACAAATGTGGTGCGGGCGCGCTTTACGATGCGGATCACCTCACCCTCCTGACGGCCGTCGGCCGAGGCGGCAAAGAGCGAAACCTCCACCTTGTCGCCGTGAAGGGCGTTGCGGAGATGCTCCTGAGATATGGCTATCTCAATATCGCTCTCATCGGGAGTCACGAAAGCCATTCCCTTCTTGCTGAGGTCGATGGTGCCAATAATAACTCCGGTCTTTATCTGGGCGTGGTAGTCGCCATAGGAATTTTTGTTGATGCGGTTGGTATCCATCAGGTCCTTTATCACGAGATCGAGGATCTGGCGCGATCCGTCGTCCTTTATCTGGAGGGTCTCCACCAGTTCGTCGGTAGAATAATCGCGCATTGGATTGTTCTTGAAGAGTTCGGTGAGTATTCTGGTGAGTGTGCGCCTGTTGTAGCGCTCCACTGTAGGTATGCTATTGTTGTTTTCCATATCAGTCAAATTTAGGATGAAACATATAATGAAAATTATTCGAAACATTGGTCGACATCACCAATGTCGCCTATAAGTTGCTTGAATTTCTGTTCAGAAGCGAATGGCAGCTTGCCGTAAGCCTTTGTGATGCTGTCGGCCCTGGCCTGGATATCCTGCAGAAGCATTGTTGTATTCACGTCCTTCTCGGAGGTAAGAGCCAGGTTCAGGTATTTCTTCAGGTTGTCGATACGCGAAATGGCCGATTCCACGGTTTTCTCGTCGGGCAGCTGAGTGTCAGGATTCACGTTCTGGAGAATCTTGCACAGATTGCCGAAATAGTAACCCGAGACCATCACAGCGGCCATACCGTGCTCATTGTCGGCATCAGCCCTCTGCACACAGATTCTGAACAACGAATCCACATCGGGCGCGGTCACTGATGCGGTGTCGTCCGATACTACCGATGGAATTGTCATCCTCACGAGTCTGAGGCGCTGCGCCACCTGATCCGGGTCGCTGGATGCGAAAGCAATGCCAAGCCTGTAGGCGGCGTGCATGCGGCTGCGTGCGTGCTGCTGATGCCTGGGATTGGCAGCATGGGCCGAGGTTGCGTATCTATGGGGCCTCATTGCGGAATCCACCTCAAGATGGGGATCGGGGAAAACCTTGTTGTCCAGCGAATCCCAGAATCTGAGGTCGAAATCCTCTATGGGCGTGGAAGCCGGTTTGGTTTCCGGGGCTGATGCTGCCATAGTCTCCTTGACGGGGCCCGACGAGTTGGCAGCCAGGGGCCTCGGCTTGATGCCCTTGCCACACGATGCCAAAAGCAGAGCGCATACAGAGAGCAATATCAAAGTGAATTTAGTATTTGCCATGGTTCAATAATTGGTTTACAAATAAAAAAAACTATATCAGACTGATGCCTGCGCAAAAACGCTGGGTCTCGCCCCTTCTGGCAGAGAAGAAATCGCGGGCGCAGCATTTAGTGCAAATATCACTAATTTCGATGTTGTTTGCAACAAGTCCGGATGTTAATAAATCATAAAAAATCATTTTCTTGAGGTCCAGATACGCCTTGCCGTTTCTCAGCTCAATGGTATCGGGAGCGAAACGGCTGTCATTTAGGAACTTGGCAGCGCAGTCCAGATCCACCTCGTAGCAGTCGCCATTGATACCCGGACCTATGCAGGCCACCATGGAGGCATAGCAAGCCCCGTAATTATCGTGCAAAAGCCTTGCCGCCTTGGCCGCCGCGCCGAGGAAAGTGCCCTCGCGTCCCGAGTGGATGGCGGCCACGCTATGGCTGTCGGGCGAATATAGCAACACGGGGATGCAATCGGCAGAGCGTGCCACAAGGCATTTGCCCCTGACGTTGGTAATCAGGATGTCGGTGCCCTGTACGGCGCACTCCTTGGAGTCAAAACCCATACCGGCAGTATCAGCCGACACCTCGAAATGATTATCGCCATGCACCTGGTTCATGAATACGAAATCCTTGGGCGCTATATTGGTGGCAGATGCCAGCAGATGGCGGTTTGCCAGCGACTCTGACTCGGGACCGCCGCTGAAACCGATATTGAAACCGCTGCCTGTGCCGTCGGGGCGGTGGCGCGTGGTCACGAAATTGAGCACCCCGGGATAGCGCTGCAATATCTGAAACTTGTACAATCCAATATTATTATCGAAGGCAAGCATTTTTTTTGTTTTTTTAATGATGAAAATATCAGCAAAAATAATTACCTTTGCAAAGATAACAAATAAAAATTTGACACAATATGGGATTACCAAGATTTTTTCCTGAGAGCAAGATACATAGATTCGAGTATCGCCCCCTGTTCTACGATGAGAACAAGGAGGACTTTGAGCGCCGCCGCGCCGAAATCCGCAAGGAGCTTGGCAAGGAGGACGCCGAGGACGTGCGCATATTGCAGCACGGCACATTCAAGCGCATGTATGAGCGCAAGCACGATGAGCTTAGGAACAGCAACCGCCGCGTGCTTATCCTGGCGGTATGCCTGGGCCTGATTGTGTATTTCGGAAACAGATACTTTGGATTCTTCTAAGTGATTGAAGTAACTGAAGTGATTGAAGTGTTGAAACGTTGAACTATTGATTGCATTATGGCTGACGTTATTAGGCTGATGTCGGACGCGCTTGCCAACCAGATAGCTGCCGGAGAGGTAATCCAGCGGCCCGCATCAGTGATAAAAGAGCTGGTGGAGAATTCTGTGGATGCCGGCGCCACCAAGATTACAGTCAACATCAAGGACGCGGGGCGCACCCTTGTCCAGGTGATTGACAATGGGTGTGGTATGAGCGTTACCGATGCCCGCATGAGTTTCGAGCGCCATGCCACAAGCAAGATATACAAGACCGACGACCTGTTCTGCATCTACACCAAGGGATTCAGGGGCGAGGCCCTGGCCTCCATAGCCGCCGTGGCCGAGGTGGAGCTGAAGACACGCCGCCCCGAGGACACCGTGGGCACCGACATCATAATCAACGGATCGGAGTTTGTAAGCCAGAGCGCATGCAGCATGAGCCCGGGAACCAATTTCGCCGTAAAATCGCTGTTTTACAACGTCCCCGCACGCCGCAAGTTCCTGAAGGCCAACAGCACAGAGCTTCAGCACATTATCACCGAGTTTCAGAGGATAGTGCTCACCCACCCCGACATAGAGTTTGCCCTCTACCACAACGACGCCATGATATACTCGCTGCCCAAGGCCAGCCTAAAGCAGAGGATCATAGGTGTGTTCGGCAAGAGCCTGAACTCGGAGCTGATACCTGTGGACATCGACACCTCGATAGTGAGGATAACCGGTTTTACAGGCAAGCCGGGCAACAGCAAGCGCAAGAACGACAAGCAGTATTTCTTTGTGAACAACAGGTTCATGAAGAGCCAGTACTTCAACAAGGCCGTAACCCTGGCCTACGACAAGCTTACCCTCCCCGACTGCATTCCGCCGTATTTCCTCTACATGGAGGTGGACCCCAGGACCATAGACGTGAATGTGCACCCCACCAAGACAGAAATAAACTTCGAGAACGGGCCCGATGTGTTCCGTCTGCTCCAGGCAGGCATCAGAGAGACCCTGAGCAAGTGCAACGTGGCCCCAGCCATAGATTTCGACAATCAGGAGGCCGGAGAGATTCCGTATTTCCCAAAGACCGAGCCCATACCCAGCGAGCCTCAGATATCATACGACCCATTCTACAACCCATTCGTAAGCACCGAGAAGCCTGCGCCAGCAACGCGCCACAGCAGCAACGCAGGCATCAGGAACACGTATCAGCCACCCCAGCAACGCCACAACCTCGACAACTGGGAAAGTCTGTATGACCACAGCGCCTACAGTCCTGAAACTTACGCACCCCGCAGCGTCCCGCAGCCCGATACTCAGACTGCCATGCAGATGCAGGACCCGCAGCAGGCCGAGAGCAAGCTGATACAGATAAAAAACAAGTACATAGTATCGCCCGCCAAGAGCGGGCTCATGATAATAGACCAGCACAGGGCCCACTACAGAGTGCTCTACGAGAGATACCTGAACAGCGTGGACATAAACTCCGACACGGTACAGAGGCTGCTGTATGCCCAGGAGCTGGACCTGGACCCCAACTCCATGGCCATGGCATACGACACAAGAGACGAGCTGATGTCGGTGGGATACGAGCTGGAATTCACCGACCAGGGCAAGGTCATGCTGACGGGCATACCACCATACCTGGAGCAAAACAAGGCCATAGACGTATTGATGGGCATCATTGACAGCTACAAAAACGAGCACGGCAACATATCATCATCGATGAGGGACGTACTGGCCAAGCAGATAGCCAGAAGCGAGGCCATAGTATCGGGCCGGAGCCTGGAGCCTATGGAGATGCGCGAGCTTACCGACGCGCTGTTTGCCACATCGGCCCCCAACTACTCGCCCGACGGCAATACAGCCGTGGTGATAGTATCGCTGGAAGAGATAGAAAAGCGGTTCAACTAAACACACACTATATATAATATATGCTTAGGATCAGCACTGGAGTAAAATACATACTATGGGCCAACATAATACTGTTTGCCCTGGAATTCGTGCTAAACGGAATGGATATACGGCTGGGAGAATATCTGGCGCTCTACTATATAAAGTCACCATTTTTCAAGCCCCTGCAGTTTATCACCTACATGTTCATGCACGGCGGAATCATGCACATATTTTTCAACATGTTTGCGCTTGTGCAGTTCGGCAGCGTGATAGAGAATATATGGGGCACCAAGAGGTTCGCGTTTTACTACCTGGCAACCGGAGTGGGCGCCGCCATAGTGAACATGGTGGCCACAGGCCTTGACATGTCGCCATTCCTGAACGCTGTAAACGAGTATTTCAGCAATCCCACACCCGACACACTGGACGCTCTGCCGCTTACATGCGAGTTTTTGAATGCCGAGGTGGTTTCAGACATAGCCGAAGCCTGGCGAAACGGCCAGGTAGACAGCCAGCAGGTGATAGACGAGTCGTTTAGCCAGATACAGGACCTGATGAACAAGCCCATGTTCTGGAGTCCCATGGTGGGCGCCTCGGGAGCGGTGTTTGGACTGCTGCTGGCTTTCGGAATGATGTTCCCCGACCTGAAACTCAGGATACTGTTTCTGCCGATAGACATACCGGCCAAGTATTTTGTGATGATATACGGACTCATAGAGCTGTTTTTCGGAGTACAGGGCTTCCAGTGGGACCACGTGGCCCACTACGCTCATCTGGGAGGCATGCTGTTTGGCCTGTTGCTGATGCTCTGGTGGAAAAAGAACCCCCACAACGAAATATTCAACTAAAAATATAAAAAACTGATATTATGGACATAAAGGCTTTCTACAAGGAATCGATGATAAACAAGCTGCTGGTGATAAACATAGCGGTGTATCTGGTGTTGTCGGCCATCAGGATTGTGATGTTCCTGATGCAGTACGATGCCTTGTTCGACATATTCTCCAACAGCTACCTGGCATTGCCTGCCGAGCCCAAGAGGCTGCTGCTGAGGCTGTGGACTCCATTCACATACATGTTTGTGCACATGAGCTTCTGGCACATACTCGGAAACATGCTGTGGCTCTATTTCATGGGCAGGATTTTCACCGAGCAATTCAACCACAAGCAGGCATTCGGACTCTACCTGCTGGGCGGACTGGGAGGTGCGCTGCTGTTTCTGTTTTTCTACAATGTGTTTCCAGTATTCCACGCCGTAAGGGCCATAAGCACCTGCGTGGGCGCCTCGGCTGCCGTAACGGCCATTGTAATAGCAATATGCGTGGCCCGTCCAAACATGGAGATAAGGATATTCGGCATAATACCGCTTAGCCTGAAATGGCTTGGAATACTGTATGTGGTATTCGACCTGATGCAGATAATGAGCAGCAACTCCGGCGGACACATAGCCCATATAGGAGGCGCCCTCGTAGGCCTCGCGTTCGCGCTCATGATGCGCAAGGGCAAGGACATTACAGCATGGCTGAACAATATAATAGACAAGATAGTATCGTGGTGGCCATTTGGCAGCCAGGCCTCCAGACCCAAAACCAAGATGCATATATCGTATATCAACACCGAATTTACCGAGCATGCAGGCAGCAACAGCGCCAGAAACATGAGCGACGGGGATTTCAACCAGCAGAAGGCCGCCGACCAGCAGCGCATCGATGAGATACTCGACAAGATATCGAAAACGGGCTACAACAACCTCACCAAGGAGGAAAAGGAATTCCTGTTCAAGATGAGCAGGAAATAACGGGGATTGCCGCGGAGCAGTCCTATTCGGCTATGGGGCCGCTTCCCACAAGCTCGTCGCCATAATACCATGCGGCGAACTGTCCCGGGGTAACGCTCTTCTGGGCCTCATCGAACAGAATGTACATGCCCTCGGGCTCGCGTATGAGCTCGGCGGCCTGAAGCGGCTGACGGTATCTTATGCGCACCATGCAGCGCCTGCGGTCGCCCACATTGAGCGCCAGGTCGGGACGCACGGAGTGAATCTCGTCAGCATGGATAAACAAGGCCTTGCGGAACAGGCCCACATGATCGTCGCCCTCTCCTATGTAAATAGTGTTGGTATCTATGTTGGTGGCCAATACGTATGTTGAGTTTTTGTGGCCTCCGATATTGAGTCCCTTGCGCTGCCCTACGGTGTAATACTGTGCACCGATATGCTTTCCTATCACGAAACCATCATCCTCGGTATACACATACGGCTTAGACAGGGCGCGGTAGTCACCGGGGGCGTCGTGGCGGCGCCGGTACACAAAAGCGTCGGTAGTCATCTCCACAATGTTGCCCTCCACGCTCTTGAGCTTCTGCTGCAGGAACACGGGCAGATCCACCTTTCCCACAAAACATATACCCTGCGAATCCTTGCGCCTGGCGCATGCCAGATTAAGCTCGGCGGCTATGCGGCGCACCTCGGGCTTTATGATATCGCCCACAGGGAACAACACATTGCGGAGCTGATGCTGGCTCATCTGACAGAGGAAGTAGCTCTGGTCCTTGTTGGGATCGGTGCCGGCCAGCAGGCGGGCGTATGTATTGCCATCGGGGGCCTGATACATCTCCTTCCTGCAATAATGCCCCGTGGCCACATAGTCGGCGCCAAGCTCCCGGGCATGCTGGCTGAAAATCTCGAACTTTATCTCCCTGTTGCATAGCACATCGGGGTTTGGAGTACGGCCCTTGGCATACTCATCAAACATGTAGTCGACCACATGGCTCATATAGCGCTCGCTGCTGTCCACCACATGTAGAGGAATGTCGAGCTGCCGGGCCACCATGCGGGCCACCATCTGGTCCTCCTCCCAGGTGCATTCGCCCGAGAGCGTGACCGACGAGTTTTTCCAGTTGATCATAAAAAGGGCATGCACATCATAGCCCTGCTGCTTCAGCAGATATGCGGCCACCGCGCTGTCCACGCCTCCCGAAAGACCTATCACTACTTTCTTCTTCATCAGCAATATACTCCGTTATAAAAAAATCATTACTCCTTGTGAACCTTGCACAGCTCCACCTCCAGCCTGATATTGCCGAAAGCCTGGCCATCCACATCGCTTGCCTTGTATGCCAGCGAAGCAGGCACATAGCACATCAGCCTGCCGCCCTCGCGCATTCCCACCAGGGCTATCTGCAGGCCAGCCATGTTGCCATAGCTGCTGTTGGGCACCACTGATGGCAGCGATACTTCCAGGGCGCGCCTGTCGCCGGTGGTCTCTATCACCTTGTCAGGATCGTCGATAGGCCATGAAGTGTATTTGCAGGCCACGACATCGCCGGGCTCGCACAGCAGTCCTGTACCCTCCTCCATTACCACGTAGTAAACATTCTGTTTCATCTGGGCCTCTATTCCATTGGCCTGGAGGTATGCCTTGATATCATTCTTGTCTTTCTCGAGCTCTGACTCCTTCTTGCACGACGATGCCATGACGAGCACCGACAAAAATATAAAAGCAAAAAACTTAAGTTTCATAATTGATTTGTACTTGTTTGGTGAATAACTCCGCAAAGATACACAGATTTTATCATAAAAAACATTAAGAAATACAAAAAAAGAATTATATTTGCTGTAGAATAAAAGAACACCATCATCAGAAAAAGTAATCCATGAAGGCAAGCAAGTGGGTAATAACGGTATCAACCATGCTTCTGGCGCTATGGCACATAGCCGCCATGGGACAGCCATCGCCCGTCGACACCGCTTACTCCAGCCAATTCAGGGAAAACTTCCACAACCTTCAATACCACGACTCCATAGGCGACCAAGGCGCTGTGATAGAGGATATGATGAGCATCAGCTGGCTGTTCACCAACACCGGCGAGCTCGACAAATCGATGGAATTCCTCCAGAGAGCCCAAAACCGCTGCCTGCAGGCTGGCGACAGCGCGCGCCTGGCCAATGTATTGCTGCTGCTGGCCGACAACTACAAGAGCATAGGAGCCTACAACACTGCATTCGGTTACTACAGGCAGTCCGACAGCCTGTTCTGCCATGCCGGCAACACCCCGTTCCACGTATTCACCCACTACTGCATGGCCTACTGCAAGCAAAACGAATACGAGCACACCAAGGCAATCGCTGACCTAGACACCGCGCTGGCGATGGTAAGGGAGCAAAAGCCAATGACAGACAGCTTGTTGCCCAAGCACAAATCCACAATGAGGCTCATTGTGATAAGGATACTGATATCGAAGGCTTACAGCGCAGAGAGCGACAGCACCGCACGCTACCTGACCGACGCGCTGGAGCTTTGCCGCAAGGCAATAAACGAATCGCAGGAAGCCAACGAGAACATGGACGCATATTTCCAGATAAACGAGGCCGACGCGCTATTGGGACTCGGTCAAATGCGCGAGGCTGGCAAACTGCTTTCCAGAATCAACGAGCGCGATATCAGCAACCAACATCTGGACATTCTATATCCCATAAAATACAGATACTACAAGCTGTCCGGCGACTACAAGAAGGCATTGGAATATTTCGAGAAAAGCCAGAAACTCAGCTACAAGACATTCAACACCGAGAATGCCAACCAATCGCACAGGTATCAGGCCCTGATACAGTACAACAAGATAATGGAGGAATACGAGAGGAAAAGAAACCTCCGCGACACCGAATTCAGGATAAAGAACGAGCACCTGCAGACACGCAACAACATACTGAAGGTAAACGCGCTGATAGTAATGGCCATAGTGGTGCTGATGATACTGGACAGCCTGATTCTGAAGCGCATAAACAACAAGCTGCAAGACGCCAAGAGCGAGATAGAGGAGCAGAACGCGCAACTTCAACAGATACACGACACCATAGAGGAGCAGACCGCCAAGATACGCAAGCAATGCCACACCCTGGGCGAGCAGGCCAAGATAGCCTCCATATTCAGGAAAAGACAATACGACGCCATAAGGCTGGCCAAATCGATACAGGACGCGCTGATGGCCTCACCAGAAAGCCTCAGGGAATACCTGAAGGACTTCTTCATATACTGGAAACCAGTGGCCCAGGTATCAGGCGACTTCTACTGGCTGCGCAAGGCCGGACCATACACATACCTGATAGTGGCCGACGCAACGGGCCACGGAGTGCCGGGCGCATTCCTGAGCATGCTGGGAATATCCATAATGAACGACATATCGTCCGAGATCAACCTAGCGGCCACCGGAACACAGACGGGCCATATTCTCGACACGCTGAAAGAGAGATTCACCAACCTGATGCTGGGCGGCAACAATCAGATAAACGATTCGATAGACCTGGTGATGATAAGGATAGACAGCATCAGGCACAGGATACAATACTCGGGAGCCAACCGCCCGCTTATTCTTGTAAGCGACGGCGAGGTTACGGAATTCAAGCCCACGCGCATGTGCATAGGCTATAATGTGCTGGACCGCGGCAAATTCGCCACCAACATAGTGGACTACGAGCCCGGCGACATGATATACCTGTTCAGCGACGGACTGTCGGACCAGTTTGGCGGACTCGACAGCCACACCAAGTTTGGCACCAGGAGACTCTACGAGCTGTTCTCGGGCATTTATGACCTGCCATCGCACATACAGGAAAGCACCATAGCGGCAGTTTTCCACCAATGGACCAACATGGAGGATTGGAATGTGAAAGTAAACCAGATAGACGACCAGATAGTAGCCGGCATCAGGCTGTAGGGTGGGCTATGCTTTCTCGCCCACATAAATAGCCGATATGCCCATTGTAAGCCATTTGAGCATGGTGTTCTGATATCCGCACGATTTCATGACATCTATGAAACGCTGCCCGTAGGGGAAATTGTCGACGCTGTTGGGCAGATAGGTGTAGGCCTCCTTGTCCTTTGACACAAGACGCCCGAAAAACGGAAGCACCCTGTGGAAATAGAAACTGTAGCAGGCCTTCACCACGGGATTTTGGGGCTCGCTGAGCTCCAGTACCACCAGACGTCCGCCGGGTTTCAGCACGCGGTATATCTCCGAGAGGCCTTTGGATATGTCCACGAAATTCCTGACGCCAAATCCCACAGTCACAGAATCGAAAGTGTTGTCGCCAAAAGGCATGTCCAGCGAGTCGGCCTTCATGAATGTAATCCTGTCCTGGAGATTCTCCTTCCTGGCCTTCTCTATGGCAATGTTGAGCATGTTCTGCGATATGTCTATGGCCGTAATGGCGGCGTTGGTGCGCTTGGCCTCCAGTATGGAGAAATCTCCTGTGCCTGCCGCGATATCCAGTATGGAGGCCGGCGCATGCTCGTTGGCCAGCTTTATAGCCTTGCGGCGCCATATCTTGTCGATGCCCACTGTAAGCGAGTGGTTCAGGAAATCGTATTTTGGTGCAATGTTGTCGAACATCTCCTCCACCTGCTCGCGCTTGGTCTTGGAGCTGTCGGCGTATGGTTTTACTTCCATTTGTTGTATTATATATAGCTGATATTAAACTACTAAATATCCATATCGTGATTCAGGATCTTGCTGCCCACGGTCTCAAACATGTACTTGTCGTATATAAGGCGGCGCACGTCGAGCTGCTCGAAAGGCACATCGTTGATGCTGAATTTCGAGGAATAGCCCTCGCCCTCGCGGGTAATGTATAGCGGATACTTGCTCACGGGGTCGAAGATCACCCTCTTCTCCTCCAGATACTCGTATTGGCCATAATCGTCCACCATGTCGAGGCTTATCCTGCTGTGCAGGTTGATAGTCTGTATCAGCCTGCCCTTGTTGTAATAATAAGTCCACTGGTCCTCCATCTGGAGGTCGCTGTATATGCCCGAGAAATACTCGGCCATCACCAGATCGCCCATCACAGAGATCCGGCAGTACTTGTAGTTGCCGTCGGTATCGCAGTATAGCGAGTCCGATACCAGCTGGCCGCTGTCGTTGATATAGTGCTGATACCTCACATCGACGTCGTCGCCCTCCATAAGCTGGATAAACTCGCACTTGGCATTGCTGAAATCCTTCTGGAATGCCACGATGATGGAGTCGGACACCTGGCTGGGAGGCTTCACGTACTCGTCGTCGAAGTCGCCTATCTCGTCCTGGGCCCAGGCCAGGCACGGCAGCATCAGGCAGCAGATAAAAAAGCAAAAGTTCTTCATAAGCAAATCTCCCTATATTTGTAATAATGTTTTTCCCATTCAGAAAATAAAGCAGGACGTGCTATTTAGGAGTGGCCACGTCAGTCAGGTCTATGGAGCCGTCGTCGAAGCTTGATGCAGGAGTGTCGTCAAACTGCGAGGCCTGCTGCACATGACCTTGGTCGGCGTATTGCCCCTGAATAGAATTGATGGTCTCGCGTGTCTCATCGCTGTCGTTGCTGTCATTTTCAGGTTCAGCCATGCCGGCCTCCTCCTTGGTAACCTCCTCGTGGGTGATGCCGAACCTGCGGTTGCGGATTACCATCCTGAGCAGCGACACAATGTACTCCAGGTTTACCGACACGTTTTTGGGCGCCGCCAGAGCCGGAATGTTGTTGATCACTGTAAGGTACTCGCCCGAGAAATTGGTCACGCAGAACACCTTGCCGGCGCCTATGGGCTGCTCTGGATTGTCCACGAAACTGAACTCTATCTCCCTGAGGTCGTTGCGGATGGATGTTATATCCTGGAAATAGAACTCGTTGGTGCTGATGCCGCTCATCGCGTTGGCGGGCCAGCTGTAGTTGCACTTGAAGAGGCTTATGTAATGCTTGGTAAGCACTATCACCTGCACCCTCCACATGGAGTAAATGTATGTGCCGTCGGGCAGCGGCGAGCGCAGCACCTCGTCGGGGCTTACACCCGGAGCCGACCAGTATATCGGAATAGGTATTATTATGAAGTTCTCGGGCCTTACGTCGCTCATGTTCAGGCTGAGGGCCTGTATGGCCTTGGGCTTCACCACCTCCTTGAGGTCTTTCACCAGCCATGAGCACATGTCGTCGGCTGTAGGACGCTTGGCGAAAAGCCTTCTCTCCTGGAAATATGGCTTTATGAACAGGTAGAACTGCCAGAAGGCAAACACGAAACACGCCGAGCAGAATATCAGTGTGGGCACCGCGCTCTTCAGGTACAGCATCAGCAGGAACCCCAGGAACACGAATATATATGTAAGCAGAATCCTGCCGCGGGTAAACGAGGGCAGTTCCACATGATTTATCTTGAAGAAATTACCTATCAGCACTCGGCGATGCTCCTCGTCGATGGGCTCGGCCGGCTTCACGTTCTTGTTGTTGTCCATAGGTTACACAAATTTATAAAAATCACTAATATTAATAGTGTGGCCATTGAAGTCTATGCAGAAATCGGCTTTGCGCCCGATATACAGCTGCCTGTAATCGCCATGCAGGGAGCATCCGCCCAGATCGATATCCACCAAGGCGGTGAACGCGCTCAGGTTTCCGATATTGGCCACCCTGAAATCTGTAATGTCGTCGGTGAAGTCCTCGTCGTTGCACGAGGTCTTTGCCCTCCTGACGGCCACATCCACCTTGTATCTGCGGCCCGGAGCGCTCACCTCCACGCCGCGCAGTATCAGGTCGTACATGGTGTTGTATATGTTGATGGGCAGCAGGTTGTAAGCCTCCACCGACTGGGCGGGGCTGTCCTGTCCACACATGGCATACAGGGCCATTGCTATGGAAGCGTATACCATCTGCCGGGCCTGATGCCTCTCGTGGTCCAGCGGCACCGATCCTGCCTCTATGAGCACCGATGCCGTGCCCTTGCTCATGAAAGTGTCGCCGAAAGCCGTGGGTGTGTACGAGTCCTGATACTTGGCAATCCTGCCTGAGGCCACGCTGGACTGCGAGAGCATTTGGGCCACATATCCCGCCACGGACATTGCCTTGTACCTTGCGCCGGTCACTGTCTTGGCCTGGTCGCACTCCGGAGCCAGCAAGGCCACCAAGGTCTGCTTGCGCGAGGGCTCTGTAATGTGGTATAGCTCCTGGTCGTGGAGATTGAGTCCGTAATGCGGCATCAGGGCCGAGTGCATATCCATGAGGAAAGCCGCCTCGGGCGATGCCAGGTCTATGGCGTCGCGGTTGATGTCGATGCCCATCGAGTTGCGCCTGTTGCATGCGAGATGGCCCTCGGGATTCAGCAGGGGTATCACCACTATTGTAAGTTTTTCCAGAATGGCGCGGGCCATTGGGCTGCCGCCTTCCAGGAAATTCATCACATCGGCCAGTGCGAGAGTCGAGATTGGCTCGTTGCCGTGCATCTGGCTCCATGCCAATACCCTTGTGGGGCCGTGGCCGCACACCAGGGCGTTTACTGCCAGATCCTGCACTGTCCTGGCAGAGGCGTAATTGCCGAACACCACACCTCCCAGATGGCGCTGCTGCACGGAATACAGCTCGCTGAGTGTGTATCTGCGGCCATTGAGGCCAAGTTCCTTGTATGTATCGTGCGCTGATATCAGCGTGTCCAAAATGTTCTCCATTATAAGACACAAATATAAATACTTTTCGTTGAAAAAAGATGAATTTTGCTAAACAATTTTGGGAAAGAGAAAAAGAATTTTGAAAATGCAATTTCCATACCAAAAAAATTTCAAAAAAAACAGCAAAAATTTAACAATTTGATAAAATATTTATTAGATTTGCATTATCGATACTGAGCAAAAACAAGACATCTATGAAAAACAAGCTTTATACCAAGGAAGAAGTAATCGAGTTTATCAAGCAGGGACGCACCATGCACCTGTCTGGCAGTGAGAAAATGCTCGAGAACCTACCCAAAGGCAATTGGATAGCCGGCATGACCCCGTACTTCATGGACGAGGTGGGCAAGGTGTGCGACAACAAGATATACGTGGAGGATTTCTCGCTGATAGCCGAGGAGGTGAAGATAGTGGCGCTCGACGACAAGGAAATAAAGGATATCGCCAAAAACAACACATACACCAACGGCTTCATATTCGTGATTCTCCCTTTGGAGTCTCAGGTATACTACGCATTCAGCAACAATTCGCTGGAATTCGACAATATATACGACAATCCTGTGGTGGGATACGTATCAAGCTGCCTGTTCGAGGACTACGGCAAGGTGACTCCCAAAGTGGTGATAGGCACCGACCCCAAGCTTATAAGCGACAAGGCCGCCGTCATGTATGTAAAGGTGAATGACAGGCTGAGGGTAAGGGCCGAGATCATGAATTTCGACACCATAGATTTCGACACACCGGCGCTGAAATTCCCCAAGACTTCCTTCACTCAGAGCGACTGCCTGATAGATGGCAAGCCTGGCAACATTGCTGAATATCTGGAGAATGTAAACAACAGACTGGGCCACTATCCACAGCTGATAACATCGCAGAACGGCGCTTTGGTAAACCGCGACATCAAGAGCGTGGACCTTGAGAAAGGCGAGGTATCGTTTTTCTCGCCGGCATACGACAGCGATGAGTACCGTCTTGTAAAACCCAACAACAATTACCTAAGGGCGTTCAACGACAATCTGAAAAAGAAGACCGACGTAATGGCATGTTTCTCATGCACTTCGTATTTCCTGCTGGGAGATTTCGAGTATCAGCATGTGGACTACAATGGAGTATACACATTCGGAGAGATAGGATATCAGCTGCTCAACAAGACTGTGGTTACTCTGGAGGTGGACCTGGCTCAATAGGGACAGACATCCCAACAAATTGTATATGTAATTCTCTTTATTTATATCCCTCTATTTTTTTCAGCCCCATGGACTTTTTATCCTGGGGCTTTTTTCGTTGGGTACAGCCACGGCACAAAAAAAACGCCCGGACTTGCCGGGCGCAATATAATAAACCAATAATCCAATCATTACATAATTGTATTATCTTTCAATACAGTTTCTGATAAAGACCAGCAACTACCAAGTCTTGAAAATCTCCTTGCAATCTGTCTGCACAGCCAAGGAATATTTGCAGCATATCTCATAGAGCTGATCTACCGCTGTCTGCAATGTAAGCCTGCCCATTGCAATATCCTTGCGCATCTGATAAATCCTTATCTGAAGCACATAATTCTTGAACTTATGGTCTATCTCTCCATTTATCAGCTGAGTCCACTCTATTCTCGACTTGGGAGGAAGTGTTACTGTTGCCATATTTGTAAAATTAATATTAGAAAATAATGTTGTTATTACAGCACTAAATTATGCAAAAATTGTGCACTATCCAAACAAAATAACATTTTTTTTGATTTTTTTTATTACCTTGCAGCGGAAACATTATTAAAAAAACATAAAGAATGGATATAAGCATAGCACTCTCAAATACTTGCGCCAACATATTGAACAAGTATCCCAATGCTGACGTTTTCAATCCCAAACATGGAGATTCGATAATAAAGCTTATAAAAGGGAGCAGCGCGCAGCATACGGCAATCGTCCTGAACGACGCCGACATAATATGGGACAACATAGAAGCGGACAGCGGCACAGCCCTATTGTACCACAGCCCCGCCATATACAATGACGGGTCAGTGAGAGACGATTTCGATTTTGGAGACGTTGTCATAATCAACAACGCCATGGCGCGCCAGGCCGCGGAATTGATGTATGCCGACACCGTGCACTGCGGTATCTATGACCTGAGGCTGATGCTGAGCACCCTGGGCAAAATACAAAGAAGCGAGAAACCATTATACACCACTCCATCGAATCCCGGCAACGATTTCGAAGCCCAGCATTTTGCCTACTGTGACCCTCGCAACCGCGATTATCAGGCAGAGGCCGAGAGGGTATTCACAAAATACCTGAAACAGACCGGAGGATACATAGCCCCGGTATTGGAAGGTGTGGCTGACATGGATTCCATGATGAGCCGCTATCCGGTAACAGCGTCGGTGATAATACCTGTAAAGGACAGGCCCGAGGTTATAGCCGATGCCATAAGGTCGGCAGCCACCCAGGCCACTGACTTCGAATACAATGTAATAGTGGTTGACAATCAGAGCCAGCAAGCCACCAGGGACATACTGAGCCAATGCGAGAAAGAATATCCCAATCTGCATGTGATAGAGACCACAGAGCCAGGACTCGGCATTGGCGGATGCTGGAACGTTGGCATCGGCAGCCCCGAATGCGGAGCCATAGCCGTACAGCTGGACAGCGACGACGTATATTCATCGGAACACACCCTGCAGGCCATAGTGGACACATTCCGCAGGGAGCGTTGCGGGCTGCTGATAGGAAGCTACCGGCTCACCGACATAACCCTGAACCCGCTGAACGACATTATTATAGACCACCGCGAGTATACCCAGCAAAACGGTGTCAACAACGCCCTGAGGGTAAACGGATTCGGAGCGCCAAGATGCTACCTGACCGAGCTTGCCAGGAGAAACCCTTTCAAGAACGTAAGCTACGGCGAGGACTATGACCTATGCCTCCGCCTGAGCCGGCAATGCAAGGTTTCGAGGATATACGATGTGCTGTACTTCTGCCGCCGCTGGGGCAAAAACTCCGACAGCAACCTCACTCCTGCCAGGCTGGCGGAATTCAACAGGGCCAAAGACAGTTTCAGGGCCGAGGAGCTGGCTCTGAGGAGGCAGATGACGACGCAAGCCAAAGACCAAGGGCTGTAATGCCGCCATTATAGAGCAACAGCTCGTAGCCCATCTTGTAGCCACCCAGCCACGCCTCGCTGTTGAGACTGAGTATCAGGCAGATGACTGGCGACAAGATGCAGATGGCGGGCACCCATCCATCACGGACCACGCGCTTGGTATACAATCCAAAGAAGTAAAGGCCAAGCAGGGGGCCGTATGTGTAGCTGGCCACCACGTATACGGCGTCTATCACGCTCGTGTTGCCTATCACGCTGAAAGAGTATATCAGCAGGCCCATCACCAAGGCGTTGCAGACATGGACTATCTTGCGGGTGCGCGAGAGCAGGGCCTCGTCGCCCTTCTTGTCCACCCTCAGGATATCTATGGTGAATGAGGTGGTAAGAGCCGTAATGGCCGAGCCTGCCGACGAGAATGCGGCTGATATAAGGCCTATTACAAAAAACACCGCCACCCATACAGAGATAATCTGGCTGCCATCGGGCAGGTGGCCAGTGGCCAGGTGAGGGAAGAGCTCGTCCGGCTTTATGGGGCTGCCCTCCACATTCAGCAGCTGTCCGTCCACATACATGCCGTATTCGGCGGCGTATTTATAGAGCAGCACTCCCAATACAAGGAACAAGAGATTGACAGGCAGGAAACTGAAGCCGTAGCTGATAACATTTTTCTGCGCATCCTTCAGATTCTTGCAGCTCAGGTTTTTCTGCATCATGTCCTGGTCGAGGCCGGTCATGGCTATGGTGGTGAACATTCCGGCGAAAAACTGCTTGAAGAAATACTGGCGGTCGTTCACATCGTCGAAATACCATATCCTGGACATTCCGCTGTCTGCCACGGTGCTTACCATGCCAGAGAAATCCAATCCCAGATTCTGCATGATGCACCATATACATATCACCACAGCGAGTATCAGCGAGAGGGTCTGTATCATATCCACCCACACCAGGGTCTTCACTCCTCCCCTATATGTATAGAGCCATACCACCAGCATGGTAACCGCCACATTCAGCCAGAATGGCACACCCATGCCGTCGAATACTATCAGCTGCAATACTATGGCTGTAAGATACATGCGCACTCCGCATCCAAGGAACTTGCTTATCAGGAAAAACGCCGCGCCCACCTTGTAGCTGCTGTTGCCGAAGCGCTGGTCCAGATAGGTGTATATGCTGCTGAGGTTCAGCTTGTAATACAATGGCAGCAGCACGTATGCTATGGCGAAGTATCCGGCCACAAATCCCAATGCCATCTGCAGATAGCCAAACTGCGAGGCGCCCACCATGCCGGGCACACTTATGAATGTTACTCCCGATATGGAAGTACCCACCATGGCTATGGCCACCACATACCACGGACTCTTGCGCCCGCCGGTAAAGAAGGACTTGCTGTCGTTTTTCTGCTTGGTGGTTATATAGCTGATAGCTAAGAGCATTGCAAAATACAACACTATGATGGTTACGATGATTCCAGTACTCATTTCTTTGTTTCATTTAGATTTTAACACCGCAAAATTAACAATAAATAATCAAGCACGCAATCATACACTATTATTATTGACCAGATAATTATTTTTAACAAAATAAATTATCATAATTGGACAAGTCATAGTATCTTTGCGGTTAGAAAAACAACATATCAGAATATCGTAGACAACAATTACATAAAATTAAAGCTTTATGAAAACCAGATTTTTGACAGCGGCCATGCTGGCTCTGCTGCTTGGCGCCTCGGCTACCGGATGCAAGAAGGCGTTTGAGGACAACGAAGAGTCCTACGACCCCAATGCCGGACAAGAGACCGAAAACAAGGTGAACAACAGCGAGGAAAACCTCGACAATGTAATAGAGGCCACCATAGAGGAATCCCCCGACGACTATGTATTCGACCTGAACACCAAGAACAAGATTGTGGGCAACAAAGCCTCCGTAAGCGTGGAGGGCAGTGGATCCGAGGCATCAGGATCCGAGGCCAAGATCACCAAGAGCGGATGCTACATAATAGAGGGCTCCCTAAGCGACGGCAGGCTTACCATAGACCTGGACAAGGAGGACAAGGGAATAGTAAAACTGATACTGAACGGCGCCGACTACACCTCCACCACAGGAGCCGCGCTCAAGATAAAGACATGCCCCAAGGTGTCGATACTGCTGAAAGACGGCACCACAAACAAACTGAGATCCACAACCACAGCCGACACTTCGGCAGCCATACAGAGCAGCCAGAGCATATACCTGTCGGCAGAAAGCGGCAAAACCGGCAAGCTGGAAGTATCGAGCGCCAAAAACCACGCCATAAAGACCTCTGACGGCATAATAATAAAATCAGGCAACTATGTGATATCGTCGGAGCAAAACGACGGCATACAGGCCAAGGACTTCATAAAGATAGAGGACGGCAACATAAACATAACCGCGTATCAGCACGCGCTGAAAACCACCTCCACCAAGGAGAACAAGGGTTTCGTGTACATAAGCGGCGGCAACATGAACCTGAGGTCCACACAGCCAGCCACCACCGACAGCGGCAAGGACGCCATACACGCCGAGGGGTCCATAAACATACTGGGCGGCAAGATTAGCCTGCAGTCGGCCGACGACGGAATATCATCGGGCGCCCACATAGTGATAAAGGACGGCACCCTGGATATCCAGAAGTCCGACAAGTGCATTTGCGCCATAGGCAACATAACCATTGACGGCGGCACAATGACCCTGAGCCCCACAGCCGTAAAGAACGGCGAAGAGAGCGGCAGCGGACACGGCATTACTGTGAAGAAGACCGAGAGCAACAAGCGCATGGGCAATGTAACCATCAACGGAGGCTACATAGACATTACCAAATGCTATGAGGGTGTGCAGGGCGTCAAGATAACCATCAACGGCGGCACTCTGCTTATCAACTCCATGGACGACGCCATCAACGCCAGCGAGGGCGGCAACAGCCAGCCCAATGGCGGAGGATTTGGCGGACGCCCCCCAATGGGAGGTCCTACAGGCAACCCTACATCGCAGCAGACAGGCCTGTACATAAACGGCGGCTTCATAATGGTGACCTCCACAGGCGACGGCATAGACAGCAACGGAGAACTCATAATAACCAACGGCACAGTACTCGTAAGCCAGAACGGCAGGATGAACGAGGCCATAGATGCGGGTGACGGCTACGAGCCCACCATCAGCGGCGGCGTGGTGATTGCGGCGGGCAGCATGGGAATGGCATCGGCACCCAAGGCATCGCAGACCGCATTCTTTGCCAGCGCCAGCGGCCAGGCCGGCAAGTATCTGGCCATAAACGACCCCGACGGCAAAAACATAATGGCCTGGAAAGTGCCTCAGGCCTATGATGTAATCACTGTATCGGCTCCAGAGCTGGGCACAGGCCAGTATACCTACAGTACTGATGCCGCAGTATCAGGCACCGAGCACACCAAGGGCACGGGATTCTACTATCCTGCCACAAAGGCAACAGGAAACACCGCAAGCATCAGCCTCGTCCAGGGTAAAATAACAGCCACAGTTCACAATGGAGGGCCAAGATTCTAATTCGGTTGGCAAAATATTAAAAAACTTAAAAAAATCTCCACTGTTTTTTAAACCTTTTAACATTACCATAGTCATAATTGGTGAAAAGCAGTGGGGAATTACTGGAAAAAGGATTTCAAGTAATAACCAATGGACAAAAGCATTCTGCAACAATTCACAGCAATAGGACTCAACGACATCGGCAAGGCCAACTTCATGAACAGGGTGGATACCAAGTTCCCAATAAGGACGGACACATTGTTTAGCGCCGTACTCCCAAATATCGTGAACGACTATTTTATTGTGGAGATAAAAGGGCTGAGATACATGGAATACGAGACGGTGTATTTCGACACGCCCGACAACAAGTTCTTTACATCGCATCACAATGGCAAGCTGGACCGCTACAAGGTACGCAAGCGAACCTACAAGGATACTGGAAATGTATTCCTGGAGGTGAAGCACAAAAACAACAAGGGCAAGACCAAGAAAAAACGAATAGAGATAACCACAAGCCTCTACGAGATTTTCCCCGAGGAATACGATTTCCTAAGCAAGCAGATACCATACGATCCCGCCATACTGAAACCAGTGATACAGAACCATTTCCACCGCATCACCCTGGTGCGCAAGGACATGGGAGAGCGCTGCACGATAGACTGCGAGCTGGGATTCAGGGACCTGGACAGCAACATCGAGACCAACGGATTCTCCATGGTGGAGCTGAAACACGAGCAGGGAGCCGACAAATCACCCCTGCAGAAAGTGCTTGCCGACAACAAGGTGAAACAATCAGGATTCAGCAAATACTGTATAGGCCGTGTGCTCAGCATGCAGGAAGGCATCAAGCACAACCTCTTCAAGGAAAGGATAAGGAAAATACAGAAAGCGCTGCAAGGCGCCCTGATGGATGAAGAACTTAATAAAACAATTTTTAAATAAAACTAAAAAATGCTTGATATTTTATTACAGACAGCTGAGGACATCAAGATCTTCAACTTCAACCTCATTGACTACAATGATTTCGGGAAACTGCTTTTCCGTCTCACATTCAATGTATTGGTGCTCTTTGTACTGATAAAGCTTATCTACGACAAGGGCACAGGCCGCAAGGAATTTGTATTCACCTACTTTGCGCTTGGTACAGCGATATTCCTTCTATGCTACCTGCTGGAAGGTGTAAAGATAGAGCTGGGCTTCGCCCTTGGACTTTTTGCCGTGTTCGGCATCCTGAAATACCGAACCGACCCTGTTCCCATCCGCGAGATGACTTATCTCTTTGTGGTGATAGGCATTGCAGTGGTAAACGCTCTGGCCAACAAGAAGGTAAGTTTTGCCGAGCTGGCTCTCACAAATGGCGCCATACTCCTGTGCGTGTATCTCTTGGAGAAGTTCCTGATACGCGGCGAGGGCCATCTGGAGGTGATATATGAGCGCATCGAGAACATCAAGATTCAGGACCGCAATGTGCTGAAGGAGGATGTGGAGAAACGCACAGGCCTCAAGATAAAGAGAATAGACATAGTAAAGGTGGATTTCCTGAAGGACACAGCTCTCATACGAGTATACTACGACAAAAAGGAAAACGCAATACAAACAGCAGCCAAGGCGGAAGAAACAAAATGAGAAAACTTACAGCACTAATGCTGCTGATGGCATTTGCTACATTGGCAGGCAGGCAACTGATGGCGCAGACATCGGAGAACAGGTCGCTGATATATTTAGGCGCCGGCATCGAGAAGGAATTCATGAAGCAGCTGTCGGCAAGCCTGGATGTGGAGGGCCGCTTCTGCCACGACAAGGGCACCCAGGAGATACTGATGACACCGAGCATAGAATACACACCTATCAAGTATGTATCGGTGGGTGTGGAATACCGCGCCGACTACGAGCACAAGAACGAAAAGGGCACCAACTGGAACGGAAGATTCGGAGCAATGCTGCAGGCCAGCATAAGCCCGTCGATACTGAAACTGGAGGTGCGCGGCAAATACTGCAACTACACCGACGACAGCGACGACGACGGCGGCAACCTTCAGTACATGAGGACCAAGTTCGGAGCATCAGCCAAGATAAAGGCCATAAAGCTGACACCATACATCAGCTACGAGTTTTTCTACAACATATCGCGGAAACTTGTGGACAAGGACAGATATACCGTGGGTATCAAAAAAAAACTTGACAAGCGCAATACCATTGGATTGGAATACATGCTGGAGGAGAAGTTCAACAGGGGCAAAAACAAGATTGACATCAACAAGCACATATTTGCCCTGAACTACAAATACACCATACCGGCACCAAAAAAGAAGGACAAAGGAAAGCAGAAGTCTGAAAAAACAGACACACAATAACACTCACACATTAAAACAATTTGCCCTGCCTGTCAGGACAAAAAAAACATTATTATTATGAGATGTATAGCAATTGACAATGACGCCAAGTCACTCAAGCAGATATGCACCTACATCGAGAAGGATGCGAATCTCCAATTACTGGCAAAATTTGAGAATACTCAAGAGGCAGAAATGTATCTTCAGGACGCCAAGAACGCGGTAGACCTTGTGTTCGTGGAGGCTGAGATGCCTGTCATGAACGGAATCGAACTGATGAAATCGCTGATGAACGCCCCTGCCGTAGTGATAGTATCAGGTAGCACCGACAAGGCCTACGACGCCTACAAGGCCGGCTGTGTGGACTATCTGCTGAAACCCTACTCACACGATGAGTTCTGCAAGGCAATAGAAAAGGCAAGCAGCTATTGCAAGAAACGCGATGCTGTAGCCTTGGGACAGGCCAGGTCGTCCAGCTTTGTCGGCAACAACAGGTTTATTTTCATAAAGAGCGAGTACAAGGTAATGAAGATAAACCTCGACCAGATAAAGTATGTGGAGAGCATGCGCGAGTATGTGAGATTCCACATCGAGGACAGCCGTCCTATCATGAGCCTTCTCACCATAAAGGCTGTGGAGAATTATCTGCCCAAAGACAGATTCATGCGCATCCACCGCTCATACATCGTGAATCTCGACAAGATAAACATCATAGAGCGTGCCCGCATCGTATTCGACGGGGATACATTCATTCCAATCAGCGAGCAGTACAAGGAGAAGTTCCAGAATTACCTGGACCGCAACTTCGCGCAGTAGCATGATGTCCTGCCGGCACAATTTATCAGATACATAAACACACACCAAAAAACAAAGAGCCCCGCGCAATCAAATCTGCGCGGGGCTCAGTTTTTTTATACGGTGTCTATATGGCAATCAAATTAGCCACGGATAGCCACGATACCTGGGAGCTGCTTGCCCTCCATGTACTCGAGCATAGCGCCACCACCTGTAGATACGTAAGATACCTTGTCGGCGAGCTTGTTCTTGTTGATAGCAGCTACAGAGTCGCCACCACCGATGAGAGTGAAAGCGCCGTTCTCCTGAGTAGCCTTGGCAACGGCCTGAGCTACGGCAGAAGTACCCTTGGCGAACTTGTCCATCTCGAATACGCCCATAGGACCATTCCAGATTACAGTCTTGGAAGAAGCGATAACCTCAGAGAATGTCTTGATAGACTCCTCGGCGATATCGAGACCCATCCAGCCGTCAGGAGTCTCATTAACCTTGGAAGTGCATGTGTTGGCATCCTTGTCGAACTTGTCGGCGTTTACAGCGTCGGTTGGGAGGAGTACGTTTACACCCTTGGCCTTGGCCTTCTCGAGGATCTCCTTGGCGAGATCGAGCTTGTCGGCCTCGCAGAGAGAGTTACCGATGTTGCCGCCCATAGCCTTGATGAATGTGTATGTCATACCGCCACCGATGATGAGGTTGTCCACACGCTCGAGGAGGTTTGTGATGATAGCGATCTTGTCAGATACCTTGGCACCACCCATGATAGCGGTGAAAGGCTTCTGAGCCTCGTTGAGAACCTTGTCCATAGCTGTGAGCTCCTTGTTGATGAGGAAACCGAACATCTTCTTGTCCTCAGCAAACTCGTCAGCGATAACAGCTGTGGAAGCGTGCTTTCTGTGAGCTGTACCGAAAGCGTCGTTTACGTAAACCTCGGCGTAAGAAGCGAGCTTCTTAGCGAAAGCAGCCTGCTCGGCCTTCATAGCCTTCTTGGCCTCGTCGAACTTAGGATCATCCTTCTCGATGCCTCTTGGCTTGCCTTCCTCGGCAGCGTAGTAGCGGAGGTTCTGGAGGAGGAGAATCTGACCAGCCTTGAGAGCGCTGGCAGCAGCATCTGCATTGGCGCAATCCTCAGCGAAAGCGATTGTAGGAACGCCAAACTCCTTTGTATACTTCTCGATAGCAGGGATAATCTGCTTGAGAGAGAACTTTGCATCACCCTCCTGTGGGTTTACGTTCTTTGGCTTACCCATGTGAGACATAAGGATTGCACAGCCACCATCCTCGATGATCTTCTTGATGGTAGGCAATGCGCCACGGATACGGGTATCATCTGAAACCTCACCGGTCTCCTTGTTCAAAGGCACGTTAAAGTCAACACGTACGATAACCTTCTTGCCCTTGAAGTTGTAATTGTCAATCTTCTGCATTTTGGAAATTATTTTATGTTTGATATCTATAATAGTGTACTTATCAAGTGCAAACTATTTCACATTGCAAATATACCATTTTTATATAAAGAAAATAAATATTTTTGGCATTTTTAAGAAATTTTTTTTTCAATATTGGTCGTTAAAATTTCATTAATTGAAAAAAACTGCGTATCTTGTACCCAAACTTTTTGCGGGACCCGCACATAATCACGACACACTATATGAAGGACATCAACTCAGAAAACGCCATTAACGGATGGGGCTGCATACGCTACGACAACACCTCGAGCGAGGTTTCAATCGTGGCCATGAGCGAGATGTTCCTGAAGTTCGTAAGCACATCGAACGAGATAAGCATTATGTCGAAGATGCTGGATATCGAGATAGTGGCCATAGCCAAGACCCCATTCGGCAAGAGGTCCAAGTTTTTCCAAAACCACAGAAGCAACCACTTCTACACACTGATAGCGGCGTCGGCCATCGAGAAAATGAACAACCCGAGCCCAAACTGCACACTACAGCGCATAGGCGACGGACGCCTCCTGATGGAGATTCCAGTATATCTAAATGGCAACTGCATAGCTTATATCCTTATGGGAATGTTCTTCACATCACAGGAGGATGCCCAGCAAAGCTCATGCACGGCCCCCATTGTCCCCATCAGCCAGATAGAGATAGCATGCCGCGAGATATGCGCCCTGGGCAACAAATACCTGTCGTGGTGCTACAAATACGTGAGACAGGAGGAGAAATGCGAGATCCACTACGACGCCCACATGCTGTTCAACTACGGCAGTTTCTACGATTACGACATTGTGTCCGACACCTTCATGCTGAGCAAGCGCACAGCCGACATCTTTGGCTGGGACTACAAAAACATGTTCAGGTACAGCGATTTCATGAACGCCATAGTGGAAGCGGACCGACAGAGGGTGGCCTACTTCATGAGAAACACAGTAATGGTGGGCAACGACGACTACGTGATAGACGCAACCATCATCCGCAAAAACGACGGCAAGCCAGTGGACATCGAGGTAGCCGGCACAATAATGAAGGACAAGCAGGGCCACAACATAAGAACCCTGGGATACATTACCGACATTACCGAGCTCAAGAAGACTCAGGCCGAGCTGAAGGAAGAGATCAACAGCAAAAACAGGATTATCAGGATAATAGGCCACGACCTCAAAAACCCGTTCAACGGCATAATAGGATTCAGCGAGCTGCTCTGCATCAATCTCAAACAGGGCAACTATGAGGAGGCATGCGAGTTTTCCGACATTATAAAACGAAGCGCCGCAGAGGGATACGACCTGCTGATGAACCTTCTGGACTATTCCAACTCTCAGACCGGAAGACAGAAGATGGAAATATCGGAATTCGACCTCAACAAGACCATAGACTCGATAACAAAGCTGTCGGCGGCACAGGCGCTGCGCAAGGACATTACACTCCACAACAGCATTCCGCCCAACACAATGGTGTATTCCGACGAATACAAGATAAGCACGGTGGTGAGGAACCTGACCTCCAACGCGCTTAAATTCTGCATAAAAGGTGGCGTGGTGATAATAGAATCCCAGATACAGGGCAATGGCTCCATACGCATATCGGTATCCAACACCGGAGAGCCCATCCCCGAGCAGAAACTTTATAGAATAAACAATGCGCTGGAGGTGGAATCGTCGTACGGCACTGCCAACGAGAAAGGCACGAGCATAGGCCTCAACCTTTGCCACTCGCTGCTGAAAGCCCTGGATTCCAAGCTGTCGGCCACATGCTGCGAGGGCATCACCACATTCATGTTCGATATCAAGCACGGAATGTAGCTGATGCAGCATTCATTGCTGCGGTGCTATTCCGGCAAGGCCTGAAGCTGCTCCTCGCGCCTGTTGATGCAGGCCAGCTTGATGCCCATCACCAGAAAATCGTCTATCTGCTGACGTCCACCCTTCCACTGGTCCATTGTGCTGGTAAACAGTGTTTTCTGCTCCTCCATCGACATCTCGCGGTTTTCCAGTATCATATCCTTGAAACGCTGGGTATTGAATTTTTCTCCAGTATCTCCGCCAAACTGGTCGAGGTATCCGTCCGAAAACATGTATATTGATGTACTGTCGTCATACATGAAATCGTAGCAAGTGAACTGCACTTTCATATCCGGACGCAGAGGACGTCCGCCTATAGAGTAGTAATTGGCCTTCAGTATCTTCAGCTTGTCGCCCTGCACCACATAGAGACTGTTTTTGGCGCCAGCAAACTGGAAACGGTTAAGCTTGGCATCCACAGTGCACAGGCTCATGTCCATGCCGTCCTCGCTGGTAGCCTCCTCGCTGTCCTGGTTGAGGGCCAGCATGATGCCGGTATGGAGCATCGCAAGAATCTGGTCGGGTTTGAATACGTGCTTTATGTTCACTATCTCGTGCAGCAGGGTGTTGCCAATCATGGAGAGGAATGCGCCGGGCACACCGTGGCCCGTGCAGTCGATGGCTGTAATCACATATTTGCTCTCGTATTTTGAAAACCAGTAGAAATCGCCGCTCACTATGTCCTTGGGCTTGTAGTATATGAACATGTCGGGCACATACTTGCGAATCTTGCTCTCAGGCACCAGGATGGAGTCCTGTATCTTGCGGGCATAGTTGATGGAGTCTGTTATCTGGTCGTTCTTTATCTGTATAAGGTTTTTCTGCTCCTCTATCTCGAATTTCTGGTTCTCGAGGGTCTTGTTGTATTTCTTTATCTTGCTGAACATGAAGAAGAGGAGTACCGTGCCGGCCAATACCAATACACATATTATAATAAAGGCGGTGATTGCCTGTTTCTGCTTTGTAATAAGCTGCTGGTTAAGGTTGTTCTCCTCCTTGTGGTGGAGCAGCTCCATGCCCTGGAGGGCGGCCTTGCGGTTCAGGTCCTGAATTTTGCGCTCACTCTCCTGCTCCAGCTGCAGATAGTGCTGCTGCTGTTCGCTGAGGGCCGAATCCATGGCCACATATCTTGCGTCAACGCTCTGAAGCTCGGCATAGCTGAGCACCCTGAGTCTCTGCTCGCCCGTGTATGATGAATTCAGCACGCCAAGCTTGCGCCTCAGTTTCGATGAGTTTCCTGTAAGGGCGTTTATGTACTGGATATAGTATTCGTTGGCCGACTTGAAATATCTTACCGCTGATGCCGACTCATATAGGGCATAGTAGTTGTTGATCACGAATGAGTTGTCGCCCAGTTTCTTGGCCAGGTCGAGACTTTTGTTGAATGTGGCCATGGCCATGTCGTAGTTTTTGCTGGCGTGATAGGCAATTCCGGCATTGTAGAGCGCCTTTTCCTGAATCCTGGGCAGACCCGACTTGGCTGCCACTTCGGCCTCGTTTTCAAAATTCTGGGCCGCCTTCTTGTAGTTTTTCTTGCAATAGTATGCGCTGCCGTATCCGCCATACACCAAAGCCCTTGAGAGCACGTCGTTTGGAATCTTTTTCAGGATTTTCTCGGCCTGCGCAATATTCTGGAGGCTCTTGTCGGGGTTGGAGGCGTTGTATATCTCGGCTATGTCGCACAGGGTCTTTACCTGGGCAGCCTCGTTGAGCACCTTCAGCTGGCTCTGAAGTTTGGATACGCGGTCCTGCTCTGCCTTGTTTTGGGCAGAGAGCCATGTGCTGAAGCACAACAATATACTATATATCAACAATATACGCCTTAAGAACCGCATTTGATAAAAAATGGTGATACAACAGCGTAAAAATAATAAAAAAATACGAATTGCGAAGTATTTTATATAACTTTATTTTTATGCATATTCGCCATTACAAAATGGTATCCATAGCAGCAAAAA
The DNA here is from genome assembly GCA_045597465.1 of Bacteroidales bacterium. GTDB lineage: Bacteria > Bacteroidota > Bacteroidia > Bacteroidales > UBA3824 > UBA3824. The sequence goes on from JAZLKG010000108.1 coordinate 132,561, forward strand.
TGCCAAATCCGTATATATAGAATCTCAAATAGCGGGTAAGACCGTAGAGCATGAAATGCTTGAACGGGAACTTCACCATGCCGGCCACAGTGGCTGTGGTGGCGTATGGCAGGGGAAAAAGCGCGGCAAATATTATCACAAGGCCGCCCCACTTGCGGATGCGGACAAAGAATATCTCGTTTTTCTTTTCGAGCCAGCTGCGGAATTTCGGATACCTGTAGGCCAGCTTGCCAAGGAAATAGGCGTTTACGCCGCCCAGGTAGGATATGGTGCCGAGTATGGTGAGCCACAGAAACGGAGCGTTGAACTGATCGCTCCATGTGATGAAGAGGTCGGGCGGTATCCAGCCCAGAAGGCTCTCGCTTATATAGAATATAGGCAACACACCTGCCACGCCGAGCTCCGAGAGACGGTCCACCATGCCGCGGAGGTCGAAGAAATAGTCCAATGCCCATATCAGCAGGGCTATGGCGACAAGTATCAGCAAGAGCTTGAGAGTGATGCTGCCCACAAAGCCATACAATCCGGTACGCTTGTTCCAGGCGTGGATGATGGTCATTTTTTCCTTAAACGTTCTCTGTTTCATGATTGCTTGCATTTTCCCCGCGAGTATCCGGGTTTATTATCATGGAGCAAATATATAAAAAATGACTTACAATAATCATTAAGAATATTAAAAAAAAGACAAAAAATATTTTGCAGTTTGATTATGTTTTGTAATTTTGTAAAAAATACACACGCAAAGGAAAATGAACACAGTACTATTTATCATTGACCCGCAGAACGATTTCTGCGACCCCAACGGCAGCCTGTATGTTCCCGGCGCCGAGCAGGACATGGCACGCCTTGCCGACATGGTGGACGAGGCTGGCGCCGGCATCAGCTCCATAATAATGACCGCCGACGACCACCTGCCCAACGACATAGCACATCCAAGATACTGGGCCAAGGCCGATGGCGGCATGGTGGATGCATTTGCGGCGATATCCGCAAGCGACGTGGAGAGCGGCAAGTACATAGCCGTGGGAGGCGGCAAGGACGCAAGCATCAGCTACCTGAGGAAACTGGAGCAGGCCGGCAAGCAGCACACCGTATGGCCCATGCACTGCATATCGGGGTCGTGGGGTGCCGACATAGAGAGCGGAATCATGACCGCCGTGATGAACTGGACCGCCGACAGCGACAGGCATTTCCGCATCGTGCGCAAGGGTTACTACCCATACACCGAGCATTACGGGGCTTTTGCCGCCGAGGTGCAGGACCCTGAGGTGCCATCCACAATGTACAACATGGAACTGGAGGCCGAGCTCGACAGCTACGACCGCATACTGATAGCCGGCGAGGCCAAGAGCCACTGCGTGAAGAACACCATAGCGCAGATGATGGAGCACAATCCCGGCATGATGAGCAAGGTATGGATACTGGGCGACGCCATGCAGCCAGTGGCAGGTTTTGCCGATGCCGCCGAGGGCGTGCTGCTGAAGGCGCAGTCGCTGGGTGCAAGATACTGCACCACAAGAGATTTCGTGGATTCCATCAACAAATAGGAGGATCAGGACATGTGGCCTTTCGGAAACAGGAAACTCGACGCTCAGGCGCTGCAGGCCCGGCAGCTGAGGGCTGCCGCCAAGGAGCTCAACTACGACATAGCGCAGATGAACTACTTCTACGACTACATATCGGAGATAAAGTCGTGGAGCACCCACATATCCAACACCCGGCGCTACATAGTGGAGTGCGCCAACAGGAGCCAGGAGCGCGAGAGCTGCGTGGTTTTGGGAAGCGGATTCTGCTTCGATGTGCCGGTGCTGGAGCTGAGCAGGATGTTCCGCAAGGTGTATCTCATGGACATTGCCCATCCGGCCAAGGTACAGCGCAAGATGGCGGAGTTCCACAATGTGGAATTCATCACCGAGGATATCACCAAGATAGCCATAGAGACCGCCAACAGCATCAACAGGTACAAGGATTTTGCAGTGGAGCTGCTGATGAGCTCGCCAAACTACAGCACGGGCAACATGTGCGACAGGCTGGGCGACTACAGCATGGTGATATCGGTAAACACACTGGCATTCCTGTCGAAACCCATCATACAGCACCTTGTAAGGATGAAGCTGATAGACGACATAGCCGAGCATCAGCTCGAGACTTTCGTGCACAGATACCATGTAAACATGCTGCCCAAGGGCAAGAGCTGCATAGTATCGCCCATCAGCAAGAGGGTATACAATGCCGACGGCCTCCAGATGTACGACCACTCGATAGTATACATACCCAAGGAGGAAATACGCGAGCCGCAGTCGTGGCAGTGGGACTATCAGAGCGTGAGCACAGGCAGGATAGAATACGGTGTAAAAGCCTGGGAAAGATAAGGCACAAAAAAAATGGGGCTAATATTGCCAAAGTCCGAGTTTTTTTTGTAACTTTGCCAATTATAATTCTTTCACCTACACAATATCCGACAATATGAAAAAACTGATAATAATGGGCTGTGTGGCAGTAGCCATGGCAGCATCAGGATGCGGAGGCTCGGGCAGCAACACACAGCAGACCGACGACAGCCAGCTGGAATACGACAAGGACGCCGTGACCGACACTCCGATAGACCTGGAGTCGTATGGCCTCACCAAAGACTTCATGGAAAAATACACCAGGGAGGAGACCACAGATTTCGGAGAGATGATACAGAGTTTCCCGGCTCCGGTGGAGATATCGGCCATAATAGAGGACATGAAGGTGCCCTACAGCGAATCGCTGCTGTTCGAATCGGGACAGGCCGACAACTTCGAGACCGTATACAAGCAGGCTCTGGGACTGGGCGTGTACTGCGCCGACCTTGGATACCTGAATGTATACAAGAAGACCGGAGAGGTAATCAACTACCTGGTATCGATAAGGAAACTCACCGAGCAGCTTAAGCTGGGCCAGTTTTTCGACTTCGCAGTGCTGAAGCGCGCGGCAGCATCCAACAACATAGACTCGCTGATGACCCTCTCTACCATGAGCTACTGGAACATGGACCAGCACCTGAGGGAAAACGGACGCGCCAACATAAGCGCGCTGCTCGTAACCGGTGTATGGACCGAGAGCCTGTATCTGGCATGCGAGGTATACCTGAAGAAAAGCAACAAGCGCATGCGCGACCATATCGCAAGCCAGAAGGTGGTGCTCGACGAGCTGATACCGGTGCTGATACACTTCATGGGCAACGAGCTCGACTACGTAAAGCTTGTATCTGCATTCAAGGAACTCAACAAGGCATTCCAGGCCGTAAACGTGGAGCAGGTGGCTGGAGAAAACGGCGACATGTCCACAGTGGTGACCGTATCTGACGACGACATGGTGCAGGTATGCAAGGCCGTCGAAAACCTCAGAAAAAAAATCACTGAGGCCCTGTAACCGCCGCAAAGACAAATACAACATACAATAACCCATAGCACATTGCCGGGCATACAGGCCGGGCAGCGCGCTATGGGTTATTTCATTATCTGGCGCAGGGCATCCATGGCTATGGCAAGCCTCTGCCCTGCCGGAAGCGGACACGGCAGTGAGGCCTGATGCACTATCTCCACCACCACGCCGCCAAGATATCCGGGAGAGCTAACGAACTCGGTGTATGAGCCGAGATGCGGCAGGCGCTTCCTCAAATTGTCGAAACGGCAGCATTCCATACGGTCGATGGCCTCGCGGACAACAGCCTCGCCCAGATCATGCAGCCGGATCCTGTCCACGGTGCCGGCACAGCTCCCTGATGCCTCTCCCCCTCCGGCACGCATGGACTGCTCCACGCTCAAATGGGTAAGGCTCACCCTTACCACTCGGCCGAACACCGGGGCTGACGGCGCCTTGCGCACGCTGCCGGCATTACGCCTGCGGGACACAGGAGCCTCGTTTGCCGAAGCCCTGATACCCACTTCCACCATGGCGGCGTCCAGGTCGCGGATATACGCGGGATTGTAGGATGCGTGGTAATACAGCTGCTCGCATATACGCATCTCGCAGCCGGGGGTGGAATCATATTTGCGCACATACCTTGAGTTGCCTCCTCCGTCATCGAAGGGGCAGTATCTGGCGCCTCGGCCAATAAGCTGAGCCTCCTGCATGGTTGTCTTTCCGGGTTTGCCGCCGCGGGTGTCGCGTGTGTCGTACAGGCGCACAATGTCGAAGAGATTCAGCACGTCCCAGCCCTCGTTCAGCTTGTCGACAGCAAACACGGCACGGTATGGATTGGTGCTGGATTCCAGCGTGTTGATGGCTATCTGCTTCTGCTCGGAATCCTCGCGGGAGTTCACAGAAATCTGCATTGGAGCGGAGAAATCTATTCTGAGCTCGTCGCAAAGTCTTTCGGGCGATATGGAATGGGCATCGCAATATTCGAAAAACCTTGCCACAATGGTTTCCGCCGACTGATGCCTGATGCGCAGGATGGTATCAGGCATCAGGTCCGCGAGCCCACGGTTGAACGACTCCTGGAAATCGCGGCTCTCCTTTATTGTCCTCGACTTCAAAAGTATCACAGGCTTTACCTGAAGCCCGCATTCCTGGAACAGCCGCTTTCTATACTGGCTTACAAGCATGGCCTGCACTGTCCTTTCGAAATCCGGCAATGACGACTGCATGGCCACCACATCCTTGGAATATCCGTCGGCGCGGAATCTGCTCAATGGATAGTTGAAGAGTATCTTGTCGGAATACTTTTCCATGATGGCGCCATTGGCGAGGTCGGCGGTTGCGGTAAATTCCAGAAGCACGTTGCGGCTGTTGGATCGGTGGATGCGCGCCACAGTGGACTCCCAGCTTCCGGCATCATCTCCGCTATGCTGAGACCGGCCATGCTTGGTGTCGGCATTTATGTGGTGTGCCTCGTCGGCTATCATCACCAATGGCGTGTCGCCGAAATCATCCAATGTGATTCCGTTTTCGCGCGGAGACGCAATGCTCTGGTGCAGGCCCTGCACAGTACTGAAACACACATTGATGGCACGTGGATCCGAGTTTTGGAAATTATCCACCTCGCGTATTGGGACCCGCTGGCCGTCCACATCAATCCTACGGGCGAATAGATATTTTGACGACCTTACATTCAGGAAATTGTCCTTGGTTTTCTCTATTATGTTGGTGCTGTTTACAAAAAACAGGAAATTTCTGTAGCCCTGGCCATATAGATAGAGCATCAGGCCGGCCATGATGAGGGTCTTGCCGCTGCCCGTGGCCATGTGCATGAGCAGATGAGCCGGGCATGCAGAATCCAGCGAGGCCTGATACTGCCAGAAATACACAAACCTGGCGAAAGCCTCGCGCTGATAGGGTCTTACCGGGAAATCCTCCCTGAGATTGGATTCCACATATCCGGGAATGTCGTATGTAAGGAAACTGCCGCCCCCGCTGCTGATGGCAGATTCCAGTATATCGCTGAGTATCATTGCTGAAGTGCGGCGTTGTTTAGTTTTATGAAAAATTGCTTGAACTTGTCGAAATCCATCAGCCAGTCCTTGGTGGAGATGTCGTCATCCGTCACCGACAACACTTTCATGACCTTGAATTGCTGCCGGCTGTCCTCGTAGTTGATAAGGAACAATGTGCCCTGCAGGCGCTGGGTGATATTCCAGAGGGCTATGAATTTCTGCCTGTTTTTGCTCCAATACCTTCTGGGATGGCTGTCGTTTGGGCGCACGGTGTCGCATTTCAGGAACTCCAGCACATAATAGGTGCCATTCACGCAATACACGCTGTCGAGGTCGAAACCACCGGTAAGGTGGCCAGAGAGAGTCTCTACTATAAGCTCCTTGGCAGAATCGTCGCCCTTGCGCAGTTGTTTAGAGAAGCTGGTGTTCATTGCTGTAGAGTTTTAGAGTGAGTTCCCTATCGGCAGGGGCCACGTGATAGTCGCCGTTGTCGATATCCGACAATGCCACATAGAGGTGGTTTTTGTTTACGCAGTCCATAAGCAGCTGCCTGCGCTCATGGATATCCAGGCTGTGGAAGGCATCAGGATCGTGGAGGTCTATGTTGTAGCTGATGCTTGTGCTGTTGGCCATTTGGCTGAACAATCTGGACAGCTGGGCCTCATCAGCCCTGGCAATGCTGTCCATCAGCTCCATGGCATCGTCCATCAGCTCCATGTATACAAGCGAGCCGCCGCCGGTCCATCCGCAACTCTTGGATATTCCGCCCTGTTCGCCCTGCATCACCTTCTGGAGGCGCTCCAGTGGAATGGTCTCAATATAGTCCATCTGCTCTATGCCTATATACCTGCGGTGCATCTTGTGGGCGGCAGTGCATGTGGTCCCGCTGCCCAGGCAGAAGTCGAGCACCAGGTCGCCCTCCTTGGTGGACAGCTGCAGGATGCGCTCTATCAGGCCCTCGGGCTTGGGATTGCTGAACACCCTGTCGCCAAACAGCTCCTTGAGGTGGGCGGTGCCGTTGGTGGTGGTTGGCAGGTCCTTCCATAGAGTGGTGGGCACCTCGCCGCGTTCCTTGGCCTCGTACCAGAATCTCTTGCGCTGAGGCCCTGAATCTCCCGTGGTTCCGAATACTATCCTGCCATCGGCCATGAGCTTGTCGAAAACCTTTTTCTCGTTTTTCCAGCTGTTGCCCGGCAGCGGACGGTATTCCACACCGGTCTTGGGGTTCACAATGGTGTACATCTGGTTTGGGCGCTCGCCTCCCACCTGGAACGGGTCGGCCACCCATTTGCCGCGGGGATCGTTGTCGGGGTTGCTGAACTTGTCGCTGCGGGCCTCCAGGCGGAAGCTGGCACGGTTTTCCTTGAGCAGTGCGGCGTTTTTGGCGTATAGCAGTATGTGGGTGTGGGCTCCTGATATCACGGCGGTGTTGGTGACCGACTTGGTGGAATTCCATATAATGTCTGCCACAAAGTTTTCGCGGCCAAACACCTCGTCCATCATCACCTTGTAATAATGTGCCTCGTGGTCAGAGAGTGATGTCCAGAAGAGTCCATCGTCGCTCAGCAGCTCCATGGCAGCCTGCACGCGGTTTTTCATGAATGTGAGCCATGTGCTGTGGCTGAAAGAGTCGTTGTAGTTGAATGTGTCGTTTTCGGTATTGTATGGCGGGTCCACGAAGATGCACTTTACCTGGCCCCTTGCCCAAGGCATCTCCATGAGAGAGTGCAGGGCTATGAGGTTGTTGCCCTTTATTATATAGTTGTCGGCGGGGCCAATGGATTCAGCCCCGGAGCATCCGCTGGCGGTATATCTCCTGAAATTGCGGAACACTTTGGGCTCCAGCATCCTGTGTATCTGTTCCGGTGCCAATACCTGATTGTAGAACACCTCGCGGCGGGTCTGGCTGTCGCGGCTCTGGCCGCCCTCCAGCACGCAGTCCTTGTATGGCCATGCCAAAACCACCTCACCAACCTCGTGGAGATAGCGGCCGCCGCTATACAGGCCGATCTTGTTGCGGTATGCCGTATATGAATCGGGCAGAAACTGGGCACTGGCCACATATTGCTGAAACATAACCTTGTCGAAAACCAGGCAGCCGCCCGCCTGCTTGAAGAAACATTCCCGGATCTCCTCATTGCCGGCAAGAAGCTGCAGCAGGGCGCCGTCCATATTGTGGGCGCTCTCCATCACCTTGTTTTTCTGCAGCCTGCCGTCTTTCACGAAACGGGGGGCCGCCGACAGGGTTTTGCATAGTTGGTTCAAAATATTTTGCATCGTGGTATATTTGAGGTATTCGTTATTACAGCAGCATCAGGGCAGGAAAGCGGCATCAGCCCATAAGGCTCTGCAGCAGGCCTGCCACACCGCCCAAGACCGAGCCCACGGCCACCAGCTTCCACTCGTCTTCCTGGAAGGCGGGCCTCAGGAAATCTATGAACTCGCGGGGAGGCAGCTTGGACATCTTCTCCCCTATCGAGTTGCGGATATCCATGGCCTGGTCGGCGTAGGGATATATCACGCCTATGTGCAGGGGCAGTTCGTGCATCAGGTTGAAGAGTGTTACCGACTTCAGCTCCTGTATCTTCTGGTTGGTAAGCACCAGCTTTATGTATGCCGGCAGCTGCTCCACCACCCTGTCCACCACATTGGACACCTCGGCGCGCATGATATCGCGGGTGATGCCGTTGCCGGGGCCGCGGAATATGTTGGCGAAAAGGTTTTCGGAGGTGATGATGCGTCCGGCTATTATCTCGGCGTACTTGAAGCTCTCGGCCCTCTGGTTGCGCAGGAAAAGCCCCCAGATGGTAAACGGACCCAGTTTCACAGGCTCTACCGGATGGAATATCATCTTGATGGCCACATAATTGGTGATATATCCTATGAATATGCCGTACAGCACGTAGGCTATCCAGTGGTTGAAATACATCATGGTGACTATCTGGCCCATGCCGAATATGAATCCCAGCCATAGGCCCGATGTCTCTATAAACCTGAACTGCGTGCCACCCAGGTCCAGGAATATCCTGTTGATGAGGGCCTTGTCCTCGCTCATTATCTTTACGGCCAGGCTCTTGAGGTCCAATACCTGGTCGATATTCTGCTGGATGCGCCGCATGGAATTGGTCACCACCTCGGGCAGGGCCTGTGTGACGGCGTTGGCCACCATGGGACGCACATTGCGGCCCAGTATCGTTGTGGAAAGGGGCAAGCGGCTGTCGAGCACCTGGGCCACAATGTTGTTGGCCATAGTGCAGAAATCGGTGTTCACAAGGCACACCACCTCGGCTATGTCCAGCCGGGCAAATACTTCCCTGGGGCGGAAAAGGCTGCGCGTAAGCAGGCTTGTGGCTATCTCGGCCATCTTGCCGGCCTTGGACGGTATTATGCCCTGCCATCCCAGGAATGGCCTTATGCCCTTGTATTCCAGAGGATAGAAGGTCATCTTGATGGCCACCACATTGGTAATGTAGCCTATGAGCGCGCTTATGAGCGGCACAAGTATGTAATAATAGTATTCCATGCGCTTGGTGGTATTATATATAAGGTGTCGGCCTATTCGGCGACAAAGCCCCTGAGATGAAGATGATACCGGTAGGTATTGATGAGTATAGGCACCTCGGCCTTTACAAATCCCATGGCGCCATATCCGGATGCGTTGAACCGTGCCCTTATCACGCCCTTCTGTCCCGGGGCCAGCACGGCGGGTATCGGCTCTATGGCAAGGCCCGGAGGCAGGCTGTCGGTATCAGGCTCTATAAGCAGATTGGCCCGCGACGGGTTTATCACCTCTATGTCGGCCTGCACCGATGCGCCGGGCCTCACACTGCCTATCTTTATGGTAGGGGTCTTGAGCCTGAGGTCGTACATGGCGTAGGGATATTCGGCGGTGAGTGGAGTCTCCCTCTGCACCACAGCCCCCTTTATCATGAGCACCACCTCGGCATCGGCGGCGTTGCTCTTTACTATCACCCTCTTGGAGAAACTGCCGGTGCGCTCCCTGGGATCGAAAGTCACATCCACAAAACCCTTTTGCCCCGGGGCCACGGGCTCCATGCTCCAGGCTGGCGATGTGCAGCCGCATGTGGCCTCCACCTGATGTATCAGCAACGGCCTTGCGCCCTTGTTGACGTACACGAAACGGAAGCTCACGGGGCCTCCGAGCTCGGCTATCTGACCAAAATCGTGCTCCAAGGTCTCGAAAGCTATATTGGGCGCCTGGGCCGACAGCATGGGGGCCATGGCGAGCATCCAGAATATTGATAGTAAAAGCCTTGCCATATTGTATGCTTTTTTTTTTGCGGATTACAAGCTGTCGCTCACCTGGAAAAGCACCAGGCTGTTTTTGTTGTAGGTGGGCAGGTATATCATCCTCTGCTCGGGTATGTACTCGAAATCGGCGCTGTTGGCGTCGGCGGTCTTCTTGTATATCACCCTCGATCCTGATGCCGACAGATAATGTATGTTGCCCACGAAATCGGAAACCAGGTAGCATCCGTTGTCGAGGCTCCTGACACCGTATACGGAGAACTGTGTATGTGCCAGCATGCGGGCCTTGCCATTGTTGTCGATGCCCACCAGGCAGTTTTTGGCTCCGGCCACCAGGTTGCTGCCATTGTAGCAGAGGCCTGTGACGTTATTGCAGAGCGAGTCGCT